>JAYVZP010000072.1:0-79192 GCA_043783275.1 Rhodanobacteraceae bacterium | reverse complement strand
GAGATGCTACAACTCTCCGGCGCCGGCAAACGATTCGGCACAAAGCTCCTCTTTGAAGACGTCAACTGGCTCATCACGCCCGACGAACGCACCGGCCTTGTGGGTGGCAATGGTACTGGCAAGTCAACGCTGCTTAAAATCCTCGCCGGCATCGAGTCCGTCGACTATGGCGCTATCTCCCGCACCAAGGGCATGACCCTCGGCTACCTTCCGCAGGACGGCCTGGCCATGCGCGGCAAAACCGTGTTTGAAGAGTGTCTCAGCGTCTTTGACGAACTCCGCAACATGGAGGCGGAGGCCGAAATCCTGACCGGCTCTCTGAGCGATCTGAAGCCTGGCTCTCCTGCCTACCAGGTCGCAGCGGACCGCTACTCGCACATTATGGACGTGCTCCACACGCACGACATTTACACGCTCGACTACCAGGTTGGCACCGTGCTCGGCGGACTCGGGTTTGCTAAAGAAGATTGGGAGCGGCGCACGGAAGAGTTCTCCGGTGGCTGGCAGATGCGGATCGCGCTGGCCAAACTGCTGCTTGAAAAGCCCTCGCTTCTGCTGCTGGACGAACCGACGAACCACCTGGACCTCGAAACTCGCAACTGGCTCGAAGACTATCTGCGCAACTACGAGCACGCCTTCGTTCTGATTTCGCATGACCGCTACTTTCTCGACGTCACCGTAGGCAAGACGGTTGAAGTCTGGAATAAGCACGCGCATTTTTACACTGGCGGCTACGAGAAATTTATCGTTCAAAAGGAAGAGCGCAAGACGCAACTACTGAACGCTTACAAGAACCAGCGCGACCGGATCGAAGCCCTTGAAGCGTTCATCAATCGCTTCCGCGCCCAGGCCACGAAGGCCAAGCAGGTCCAGTCCCGCATCAAGGAGCTGGAAAAGATCGAGCGCATCGTCGTCCCTGAGGACGAAGCGACCATACACTTCACCATTCCTCAGCCACCGGCCAGCGGCCGCACCGTCATTGAGGTTTCACATCTTTCGAAGTCGTACCCGACTCCCCATGGCGGTATCAAGCGCGTTCTGGAAGACGTCAGCTTCCAGATTGATCGTGGGGACCGCATCGCCCTTGTGGGTGCCAACGGCGCGGGTAAATCTACACTCATCCGCATGTTGAGCGGCCTGGAGGAACCCACGTCGGGCGAGATCAAACTGGGCCACAACGTACTCGCAGACTACTTTGCGCAGGACCAGTACAAGGTCCTGGACGGCAACGCCAAGATGCTCGACGATATCGCGGGCACCGCTTCCAAGGTGCCGGTCGTTGAACTTCGCAGCCTCCTTGGCTGCTTCATGTTCTCGGGCGACGACGTGTTCAAGCAACTTGGAGTGCTGAGCGGGGGGGAGCGGAATCGCTACGCGATGGCGAAGATGCTGGTCTCCCCAGCCAACATGCTGTTGCTGGACGAGCCTACGAATCACCTGGATCTACGCGCCAAGGACGTGCTGCTGGACGCGATCCGCAAGTTCTCTGGCACAGTACTTTTTGTCTCGCATGACCGGTATTTCATTGACGGATTGGCTACTCGCGTCTTCGAAGTGGAAGACCGCCGCGTCCACATCTACCCCGGCAATTACGAGGATTACCTCTGGCGCAAACAGGGTGGCCCGGAGAAAGTAACGGCCGCAGTTACAAGTTTTTCTTCGGTCGCATCTGTGACCGTTCCAGTTACAAATTCAATCGTTGAAGAAAAGAAGCCAGTAGTCAAGAAGCTGAACCCCATCAAACTTAAGCTTCTTGAAGACGAGGTCTCGGCCACCGAAGAGGCTATCGCCGAGTGGGAGCGCCGCATCGCTGAGGCAGAGGCCAGACTGGCCGTCTTCACGAACGCGGAAGACCAGCAAAAGGCGTCCGCCAACCTGGATCACCTGCGCCTCGAACATGCTGAACTGCTGAACCAGTGGGAAGAACTGGGCACTCAATTAGAACTTCAGCGCGACTAGCGCCCTTCGCGAAGGCGCACCGCGAGCCGCTCCGGCAGTCCTGCCATCAGGATGTGCCCCTGGCTCGCGACGAGGTCGTACGGCACGCGGTGATACGTAATCTCGCGTGCCTCTGAGTCGAACACGGCAAACGCCGCCCGCCAATCGTAGTCGCGCGGTTGGCCCACGGAGCCGGGGTTAATGAGATGCCGTGTACCCGGCTCCAGGGTCAGCGTCCAACTCTGCGCGGCATTTTTATCGCCCGCCGCAAACTGTGGCCGCAGCTCATGCCAGTTGTTATCCTTCTGCGCGAAGCCACCCTGGATGTGCGTGTGGCCAAAGAAGGTGACAGGCGTCGGCATCTGCTGCAGAGGAGCCCACGCATCGCGCATGTTCAGGATGTACTGGTCTTCATCCAGTGGCGAGCCGTGTGCGCACGTTACACCTTCGCACTTCGGCTGCAGCGGGCCTTGCAGGGCTGCCTTCAGCCACTCCGTGTGCGCTTCTGTAAGTTCGGCCCGAGTCCAGAGCGCAGCCGCGCGCGCGACCGGGTTGAATCCGTTCGGGGAGGTTAGACCACAGCACACACGATCATGATTCCCGCGGACCACCAACGCCTGTAGCGGGACCACCCGGTCAATCACCTGGTTAGGGCTGCCACCATAGCCGACGAGGTCGCCCAGGTTCCACAACTCGTCCCACTGACCTTCGGCGGCGCTGAGGACGGCCTCCAGAGCTTCCAGGTTTGCATGGATATCGGACAGAATCAGAGCGCGCATCGCTTTACGATTATCGCAGGGGTGAAGCCGGTTTTAGTAAAGATGGCGTCCAGCCGAGGGTTGCGAGTGGGATGTTCCGGTCCGTGTGCATTGTCGGGGCGCTGGCAAGCAGCCTGCGCGTGTAGGGATGCTGGGGCGAGCGAAAGAGCTCATCCGTCGGCGCCTGCTCGACGAGATGCCCGTGCTGCATCACCGCGACCTTATCTGCAATTTGCGCGACGACCGCCAGATCGTGCGAAATAAACAGCATGGACAGGTTATGCGTGCGACGAAGGGTCCGCAGAAGATCAAGAATCTGGGCCTGGACCGTCACATCGAGCGCGGTCGTTGGTTCATCCGCAATAAGCAGCCGGGGGCGGTTAATCAGCGCCATTGCGATGAGAATGCGCTGCCGCTGGCCGCCGGAGAATTGATGGGGATAGTCATCAATTCGGGCCTCTGGCGTGGGCAGGCCCACCTCGCGCATCGCGGCCAGCACACGCTCGGTGACATGCTGCCGGGGCAGACTGGCGTTATGTGCAAGAAGCGACTCGGCAATCTGGCGGCCGATACGCATTACGGGATTCAGGGCGGTCATGGGCTCCTGAAAGATCATGGCGATCCCCTGCCCACGGACACGACGCATGTATTCCTGGGGGAGCGGCAGAAGCGACCGGCCCGCGAGCGAAATACTGCCGGTGACACGCGCGGTGGGGGGCAATAAACGCAAAATTGCGAGGGAAGTAGCTGATTTTCCCGATCCCGACTCACCCACCAGACCGAGCGTCTCACCCGGCGCTATCTGAAACGAGATACCGTCAACGACCTTGCGATCACCGAATGCGATGGTCAGATTGTCGATTTGGAGCAGAGATTCAGTCATGGAGCCAGGCGCGCCTGAGTTGCCAAACGACGCAATTCCGGCAGCACATCTCCTAATGCGACTGGTTCGGCAGATTGCTGACCAAGTGCGAAATAGACTTTACGGTAAAGGTTATACAGCTGATTGTAGAGAACTACGGCGCCTGGGTTGGGCTGGTAAGTCTTGAAGGGAAGGCATAGCTTTGCCTGCGCTTCCTCAATCGTGGGAAAGACTCCGGCAGCGACGAGGGCGAAGATTCCGGAGCCGAGACTGGTGGGAATGCCATCTGGCACCAGGACGGGCTTCCCGAGCACATCGGCATAGACCTGATTCAAAACGGCGTTGTTCTGGGGAATTCCGCCAGCGTTGATAACTCTTTGGACCGGAACACCATGCTCTGCCATACGTTCGAGGATGATACGGGTGTGGAAGGCGGTACCTTCAATTGCTGCAAAAAGCTCGTCCTGGGCGGTGTGGATGAGGTTCCAGCCCAGCGTGACGCCGCCCAGATTCGGGTTGACCAGCACGGTGCGGTCGCCGTTGTCCCAGGAAAGGCGCAGGAGTCCGGTCTGGCCTGGGAGGTAGCTCTCAAGGCCCTCGGACAGGCCCTTTATGTCAGTTCCGGCACGGCGAGCGATAGCTTCGAAGATGTCTCCGGTAGCGGAGAGACCCGCCTCAATCCCAGTGAAATCGGGGTGTACGCTACCGGGAACGACGCCGCACACACCGGGGACCAGTTCAGTTTTCTGGGCCATGGCGATGATGCAGGTGGAAGTCCCTACGACGTTGACGACGTCGCCTACGCGGCAACCGGCGCCGATGGCGTCCCAGTGGGCGTCGAAGGCTCCGACGGGGATGGGGATTCCCGGATTCAGATTCATCCTGGACGCCCAGAAAGTGCTAAGCTGACCGGCTATCTGGCTTGAGTTCTTGTAATTTCCAGCCAGCTTATCGCAGATGCCGTCAAAGAGTGGATCCAGCCTGGAAAGGAAATCCTGGGGTGGCAGGCCGCCCCACTTCGGATTCCACATCCACTTATGGCCCATAGCGCAGACGCTGCGGGGGGCTAGCGCGGGGTCGGTGATCCCGATCAGGGTTGCCGCGACCATGTCGCAATGTTCGAAAGCCGACATAAAGAGCGAGCGTTTCTCCGGATTATGGCGGAGCCAATAAAGAAGCTTGGCGAAGCCCCATTCGTGCGAGTAGACGCCGCCGCACCATTCGATCGCTTCGAGTCCTTCGGCATGGGCAAGTTCGGTGATCTCCCGGGCCTCCTTGTGGGCGCGGTGGTCGCACCAAAGCATGTATTCGTCGAGCGGCTTCATACACGCGTCGACGAAGATGACGCTCGACCCGGTGGTGTCCAAAGCCAGAGCGACCACGTCGGAGCCGGGGATCCCGGTCTCTCTGAGGACATCGTGCGTGGCCTGGACGAGGGCGGCCATCTGGTCATCATGGGACTGGGTGGCGTAGTCCGGGTCGTCCCGGCGCCGATGCAGTGGGTAAAGGGCCGAGGCTGTGCCGAGTCGTCCGCGCACGCTATCAAGCAGCGTGACGCGCACGCTGAGGGTTCCGAAATCGACTCCTGCAACGATTGCCACGTGGTCCACCTTGGGTTGCCAGAGATGAAGGCCAACCTGAACAGATACAGACTAGCATCCCGGAAACGGGTGCCCCGAGGACTCACGAACTGGAAAGTGGGTCGAAAACCCGATGGGCCTACGCTTATAAAGCGCTAAGAACAAATGTGTTACCTGTTTACGCTCAATAGAGACGCAGAAGTAGTCTGGTGGATGGTCAATCGTTGTTTCGGAGGAAGAGACTCGGCTTCGTTCCAAACCCCGATTGGCTCGCAGCGTGTACGCAGGGCGAACGGGATTTGGTAGACAGTTTCGATTCAGGAGGCAGTAACCAATGCAACTGTTCAAGCGCTCTTTCGGTCAACGCGCCGGATTCTGGCCTTCCACGTTTTTGGGAGTGGCCCTCTCGGGTTCGTTCCTGACTGCGGCGGGAAGCCTTTCGGTCGCCTCGGCCCAAACCGACACCGCCCGTATTCAGGGTACGATTCAGGACAGTACCGGAGCGTTCGTTCCGGGCGCTGCCGTGACCGTCACGAATACTGCTACCAACTCGGTAGTTACGGTGGTTTCAAATGGCGACGGTACCTTTACCGTCAACGCACTTCCGATCGGTCCTTATAAGACCGACGTCAAGATGGCTGGCTTCGCAAGTCAGACTCAGAGGTTTGTACTTTCGGTTTCGCAGACACAGGCTCTGCAGTTCAAGCTTTCTGCCGGAAGCGAGAGCACGACAGTGGAAGTAACGAGCGCGGCTCCGCTGGTGGATGCCGATACGTCCTCGCTTGGGGAGACGATCGTAGGCCGCCAGGTGACTGAGTTGCCGTTGAACGGCCGTAACTTTACCGGTCTGGCCCTGCTGACCCCGGGCGTGACCCGCGGACAGTATGGCAACTCGGCTTCCGGCGTGAATGGCGATGCGGAGACGTTCCGCAACAACTCTTCCGGTGGCGGATCGCTTTCGACCAACGGACTTCGTCCACAGGCTAACAACTTCATTCTGGACGGCATCGACAACAACGAGTCCCTGGTAAACACCCTGGAGTTCTTTACGAACCTGGATGGCACTCAGGAGTTCCGCATTAACACCAGCACGGCGCCTGCGGAGTTTGGCCGGGCGGGCGGCGCGGTGATTCAGAGCACGATCAAGTCGGGCACCAATCAGATCCACGGATCGGCATTTGAGTTTGCCCGTTCGTCTCTGTTCGATGCAAACCCGACTTACCAGTTCCGCAACGGCTTCAGCAAGCCGGTTCCGTTCAAACGGAATACTTTCGGGGCGTCGCTGGGCTTGCCGATTATCAAAGACAAGCTATTTCTCTTTGGCGACTACCAAGGTGTTCGCGAGAACCAGCCGTTGAATGCGGAAGTAATCAACGTTCCTACGGCTCAGATGCGCACGGGTAACTTTGCGTCACTGCTTGGAACTGGTATTACCACTTTGCCCTCTGCGGGTGCGACGACCGGTTGCGCGGCTTATAAGCTTGACTCTGGCCGCATCGTGACATCGCAGAACCAGTTCAACTTTGGCAACGATACCGGAAGCGGTCCGCTGCTTGCTGACAGCGGCGCTATCTTCGATCCGACCACGTGTGCGCAGTTCGCGGGCAACGTCATTCCGACGGGCCGTTTGAATCCGGCCGCGGTGAAGTATTTGAATGCGTACGACCTGCCCAACATTGCAGGAACGAACAACGGAACGCAGGCTAACTTTCGTGCGATCCGCAGCGACATCCGGCACTTCAACACGTTTGACTCGCGTCTGGATTACTCGCCCCTGGCGAGCGACCGTTTGTTTGCGCGTTTCACGTATGACAACTCCGCGTTTACACGTACGTCGCGCCTGACAGCGTTGCCTGCGGGTTTTGCGTCCGGAGAAAACACGGTTCATGGCCGCGGCTATGCACTGGGTGAGACGCACACGTTTTCGCCGAACCTGCTGAACGAGCTGCGTGCTGGTTACAACCGCTACACGTTTACCAACAACCCCGTCTTCTCTGGCGCGCCGATCTCGGCAAACCTGGGGATCGTGAATGCGAACCGCAACAGCAATCTGGGCGGCGGCGCGCTGATCGGTGGCTACGGCAAGATTGAGTACACGGGCGACTACGGCCGTTACGCGGTGCCGGAAAACACCTATGAAATCAACGATGCTGTGACCTACGTTCGCGGTCACCACAGCTTCAAGATCGGTGCCAGCGGCATCCGTCGTGACGTTGCGTTCTTCCGTCCGATTTCGGGTAAGGGCTTCTTCCAGTTTGCCAATGGCGACTTCACGGGCTTTGAAGAAGCCGAGATGCTAACCGGCTTTGTCGACAACTACAGCATTGGTGCGCAGAATGGCTTCTTTGGCACGCGCAACTATGAAATTGGCGGCTTTGTGCAGGATGACTGGAAGCTGACCAACCGGCTGACCCTGAACCTGGGCGTTCGCTATGAAGTCATTACCTACCCGACTGAACAGCACAACCGGCAGGCAGCGCTGGATCCGAATACCGGGTTCATCAAGCTGGCAGGTCAGAACGGCGTCCCGACGTCGATCATCAATAACAACTACGCCAACGTGGCACCGCGGTTTGGATTTGCGTATGACGTGTTCGGGACCGGTAGAACGATCCTGCGCGGCGGATACGGAATCTTCTACTTCCAGGATCGCGGCGGCATCGATAACCAGCTTGGACAGCAGGTTCCGTTTGGTGGATCTGTAAGCTACACGGCGCAGCAGGGCTACCGCATCGGCTTTACCGGACAGGCTGCACAGGGCACCTACCTGAATACGGCCAACGGCAACGCAGTTGCAACCGGTGCGCTTCCGCTGCCAGGCTATCCGAACTTCGACAGGACCAATCCACCTGTAGGAGCGAATGTTTTCGCAGTGAACTCCACTGAGAAGACCAGCGACGTGCAGCAGTACAACCTGCAGGTGCAGCAGCAGTTGGGCAACAGCACCGTGTTTACGGTTGGTTACGTGGGCAACAAGTCCACGCACCTTGCGACGGGCTACAACTACAACTATCTGCCCGGCGTTGCAGGTAGGAACACGCAGCTGTTCCCGAAACTGGGGCAGGTCGTGTACAACCAGAACGACGGTCTTTCGCACTACAACTCACTACAGGCACAGTTGAATTACCGCGCTGTAAAGGGGCTGCTTTTCACCAGCTCGTATACGTGGTCGCACAACACTGACAATTCGGATGGCTACCTGGGCTTCTACGCGGTGAGCCAGCTGTACTTCTACGATCACTCCTTGAACAAAGGCAACTCGTCGCTGGATCAGCGTAACGTCTTCGTGACCAGCGCGGTGTATGACCTGCCGTTTGGTCGCGGTCAGAAGTTTGCGTCGGCCGTCAATCGTGCTTTGGACCTGGTGATTGGTGGATGGCAGTTGAACACAGTGGTACAGGCTGAGACGGGCACTCCGTTCTCGATCACGTACCCTTCGTATGGCGGCGTATTCAGCCAGCGTGCGGATGCGATTGGTCCGATTTCCTTTCCGCATAGCGTAACGCAGGGCTACATTCGTGGAGTATTTGCAGCGCCCAAGGGGCTGCAGGGCAACACTGGCCGTAATGCGTTTTTCGGACCTGGGCTGGCACAGGGCGACGTCTCGCTGTTCAAGACGCTGCATGTGACGGAGCGGGTTGGCGCGGAGTTGCGCGCAGAGGTCTTCAACGTGACCAATACGCCGCAGTTCACGAATCCTGACAGCAATCCGCAGGACGGCAATCCGTATCAGTCGGGTTCGTTCAATGCCAACGATGGTGGCTTTGGCCGCCTGAATGGACAGCGGCAGTTCTCCGAACGGCAGATGCAGATGGCGGTACGATTTACGTTCTAGTTCATTGCTTCAACCCTTCGAGAGCCGTACGGGTTACCCCGTGCGGCTCTTTTTTTTGAAGTCACGATTTTTATTTTCCAAGGAAAAGGAACGAGGAATATGTCTCAAATTTGCCGCAACTCTCGATCGCTGATTGCACTTCTGGGTGGTCTCCTGCTTGCTTTGAACGCTGTGGCGCAAAAGCCGACCATCGCTAAAGTTGACCCGCCGGACTGGTTTGTTTCACTGCCGGACCCGATGCTACTGGTGCATGGGACGGGGCTTCATGGTGCGGTGTTTACGGTCGCGGGCAAGGGTGTGCGGGTGGTAAAGACGGAGAGCTCAGAGAATGGGCACTGGGCGATGGTCTGGCTGAATACGCATGCCGCGGGCGCTGGGACGCTGCATGTGACGGCGAAGAATAAAGATGGTGCGGCGGCGTTTGAGTACAGGCTTTCGGCACGGCGAGCGGCGGGCGACGGAATGGCGGGCGTCTCGTCAAAGGACGTGATGATGTGCATTATGCCGGACCGGTTTGCGGATGGGGATACAAAAAATAATGTTCCGGCTGGTTCGCCTGGAAGCTACGACCGAACGAATCCGCGGGCTTATCATGGCGGAGATTTGCGCGGAGTGATCGATCACCTGGACTACCTGCAGCAGCTGGGCGTGACCGCGGTCTGGCTGACGCCGGTGATCGAGAATGCGCCTGAGAGCACGGATTATCACGGCTACGGTGCGACGGATATGTATGCAATCGACCCGCACCTGGGGACGGTGTCCGAATATCGTGAGTTGAGTGACGCGCTGCACAAGCGTCACATGAAGCTGGTATTCGACGATGTGCCCAATCATGTGGGACAGAAGAATGTATGGGTGCATGATCCGCCGATGCCGGACTGGTTTCATGGGTCGGAGGCGAAGCATGTGGAGTCGCAGGGATCGTTCGATGCGATTACGGATATGCATGCGCCGCAGCGGTCATCGAATGATGCTTTGAATGGATGGTTCGTAAATATTTTGCCGGATATGAACCAGCAGAATCCGGCGGTGGCGCAGTATCTGACCGAAAACATGATGTGGTGGATCGAGAAAGCTGGCATCGACGGGTTGCGGATTGATACGTTTCCATACGTGCAGCGGACGTTCTGGCAGGAGTATCTGTTGGCGCTGACGAAGATGTATCCGAAGCTGACTGAGGTTGGAGAGGTTTCGGGTGGCGACCCTACGATCAATGCGTTTTTTGCTGGCGGGCGGACACTGCTGGGTGCGGATACGCATCTGACGACGCCTTTCGACTACCCGATGTACTACACGCTGCGAGAGGTGCTGCTGAAAGGTAAGCCTATGTCGCACCTGGAAGATACGCTACGGCAGGACTGGCTTTATCCGCATCCGGAGGCGTTGGTGACGTTTGTAGGCAATCATGATCAGCCGCGGTTCTTGAATGAGCCCGGGGCCTCGCCGGCACTGCTGCAGATTGCAACGGGGCTGGTGATGACGATGCGCGGGACTCCGCAGCTTTATGCCGGGGATGAAGTAAATATGGTGGGTGGCGAAGATCCGGATAATCGGCGGGACTTTCCAGGCGGATTCCCCGGAGACACGCACAACGCGTTTACTGCAGCGGGCCGCACGACGGCGGAGAACGAGATGCACGGCTGGGTCTCGGCGCTGGGCAAGCTGCGAGCGGGGTCAGCGGCGTTGCAGACTGGCGTAATGCAGACGGTGCTCTCGGACGAATCGGGGTTCGGATTTGTGCGGACACTGGATGCGAAGGGCAAGGCGTGTACCGCAGGGGCCGCTGCGATGCTGGTGGTAATGAATCGGGGGACGGCTGCGAGGGAGGTGGCCATTCCGGTCAGCGGAACGGGATTGGAGGGGTGCCGATCGGCGTCGGGGAAGCTTGGAGCAACAGGCGAGACGGCAATTGGGACGGAGGTGAAGGTGAAGCTACCTGCGAATGGTTTCGCTGTTTATGAGCTGCGCTAAGTTCATGAGATGAATTGTTGCTCATTGACCCGCCTTTCGGAGTAGTGATTTACTTCAGTTTGGCGGGTCTCGGGTTACAGCAGCGAGAGGACGTCCGGAAAGAGGCCTCTCGTAGCGCAAGATCTCCAATACGGCAGCAAGGTGACGTTCGGACTTTTTGAGGCGGACCTTCAGTCTGCAGAACTTCGCAAGTCCGGAATGCGGATCAAGCTGCAGGGCCAGCCGTTTGAAGTGCTCCGCATGTTGCTGGAACGGCACAACGAGATTGTGAGCCGCGAAGAACTGCGGGCAACGTTGTGGGGGGATGGGACCACAGTCGACTTCGATCATTCACTGGGTACGGCGGTGAATAAGATCCGGCAGGCGTTGGGGGATGTTGCCGAGAATCCTCGATTTGTGGAGACCATTGCGCGGAAGGGATACCGATTTATTGCGCCGGTGCGAATGCTGGAGGGTCCTGCGCCCACGCATCGCGTTGAGACTTCTATTGCAATTCCGCTTTCAAGTGAAGTTGTGCCTGTGGGGCAGATTGAGTCGGATTGGCACTCTGGGCACAGCATGGTGGTGGAAGCGGTCGCGATAGATGCGGTGGTCTCGCCGCAGGAGCGTTTGCGATGGAATCTGCGCAGTGGGCTGACGAAGTTGCTGGCGGCCGAGGCGGTTGTGCTGGGGCTGATCGGGGCGGGTTGGTTTGCTGTCTATCGGTCAGCGGAGCATCCGGTTCCGTACAAGCTGAACCAGATCACTTATTCCGGGATGGTATCGCCGGGGGCGCCGGATATGGAGAGCTTTCCGGCCATGGCGACGGATGGGCCGCGGATGTTTGTGCCGATTATTCGTGGCGGTACGGCGATGCTTTCGCAGGTTTCGATCGCAGATGGACAGACCACGGCGCTGGACCTGCCGAGCGAGATTGCAGGGCCGGCAATTGGCGATATCTCGCCGGATGGATCGAAGCTGTTGGTAAGAAATCACCTGGAAGCGCAGGCAGAGGCGGCGTTGTGGGTGGTGCCGACGCTTGGCAGCGAGGCACGGAGAATTCCGAATATTCTGGCGCATGACGCGACGTGGATGCCGGATGGAGAACACGTTCTGTTTGGCAATGGCGGCAGTTTGTATGTTGCGAAGCAGGATGGCGGAGACGTAAAGAAGTTTGCGGATGTTCCGGGGCGGGCCTTCTGGATACGTTGGTCGCCGGACGGCAAGTTGCTGCGGTTTACATCGCTCGATCCGCTGACTCATGTGACGACGTTGTGGGAGATAAAGCGGGATGGGACAGGTCTGCGGCCAGTCCTGAAGGGATGGAACGATCAGACAGGTGCGTGCTGCGGGACCTGGACGGCGGACGGCCGATTTTATGTGTTTGAAGCTACGCGGGGCGGGACGACGGGTAATCTTTGGGCTATCGATAACGTGCACCGGTGGCTGCATCCAGATCCGTTTGCCGTGACGAATGGTCCGCTGAGTTATCGGGCTCCGGTGGCTTCACGGTCTGGACATGAGATTTTTTTTCTGGGACTGAATACGCGGATCAACCTGCTGCGCTACGACTCTGGGACGCGGGCATTCAAGCCGCTGCGAAGGGACTCCAGCACGATGGGCCGGACGGAGTTTTCCCGCGACGGACAGTGGATTGCGTGGATTAACCAGGCGGATGGGACGCTGTGGCGGAGCAGGGCGGAAGGGTCGGAACGGCTACAGTTGACGACTGCGCCGATGCAGGTATTCCGGATGCACTGGTCGCCGGATGACAAGCAGATTGCAGTGATGGGACGGATGCCGGGAGAGCCGTGGAAGGTTTCGATTCTTTCGGTTTCGGGTGGGACATCGCAGTTGTTGCTGACGGAGAATCGCAATGAGGCTGATCCGGATTTTTCTCCGGATGGGAAGAACCTGGTCATTGGCAGGCTGCCGGAGTTGATGGCGATCGAAAAGCTGCCGAAGACGATCTTTACGGTGGATGTGGCGACCCGCAAGGCTTCTACGCTGCCGGGATCGGATGGGTTGTTCAGCCCGCGCTGGTCGCCGGATGGACGTTTTATTGCGGCGCTGCCGCTGGATCAAAGTGGGGTTCGGCTATACGACACCGTGGCGAAGACGTGGCGGACGCTGGCTGCGCGATCGGCGGCTGATCCAGCCTGGTCGCATGATGGAAAGTGGATCTTCTTCCATGCGTTTGCGGAGGCGGGAACGCCGATTTACAAGGTGAACGTGGCCACCGGTGATCTGGTTCGGGTGACGGGGCTGGGGGATCTGGATGGGACGGATATTGTGGATTACTTCTTTTCCGGGTTGACTCAGGATGACTCGCCGATCGTTACGGCGCGGATGTCCACGGCCAATTTTTATTCTTTGGATCTAGATGGCAAGTAGGGTACGCCTGGCTAGAGACCGCAACTGCAGGTTCCGGTGGAATGACAGCAAAAACTAGGCGGGCTGCGGCTGGTGGATGGGGATGCGGAGCTTCTCGACCTCATCGAGGATGCGGGCGGCGAGGATTTGCTTGGAGGTTTCGGGGAGTTCGACGGAGCCTTGCGGGGTGAGGAAGGTGGCTGCGTTGTGGTCGGACTCGAAGCCCAGACCCGGACGCGAGACATCGTTGGCGACGATTGCATCTGCTCCTTTTTTTTGGAGCTTGGTGCGGGCGTTGTCGAGAAGATTTTCGGTCTCGGCGGCGAAGGCGATGACGAGAGTTCCGGGGAGGCGGTGCTGCACGACGTCGCGGACGATGTCCTGCGTAGGCTCAAGGGTGAGGGTGAAGGCGCCGGAGCGCTTGATTTTTTGCTCGGAGACGGTAGCTGCGCGGAAGTCTGAAACGGCGGCTGCAGCGATAACGATCGTGGCCTCGGGCAGATAGCGGAGAACGGCGGCGTGCATCTCTGTGGACTGCGTGACCGGGATGTAGGTGCAGCCTGCCGGTATGGGGAGCGCTGTTGGTGCACTGATCAGAATGACGTGGGCACCGCGTCGCAGGGCGGATTCGGCGAGAGCGTAGGCCATTTTTCCGCTGGAACGATTGCCGAGGAAACGGACGGGGTCGAGTGGCTCGCGGGTGCCGCCGGCGGTGATCAAAATGGTTTCGCCCTCGAGGTCGTGAGTCGTGCGCAGCGTCTGAAGGACTGCTGCAGCGATGGTCTGGACGTTGGCGAGTCGGCCGCCGCCGGTCATGCCGCAGGCGAGATAGCCATCTTCCGGCTCGACGATCTGGACCCGGTGCGCGCGGAGGGTAGCGATGTTGGCCTGGGTGGCGGGGTGATTCCACATGTTGACGTTCATCGCCGGAGCGACGATGACGGGGGCCGTAGTGGCGAGGTAGAGGGTGGAGAGAAAATCGTCGGCAAGGCCGTGCGCAAACTTTGCGAGGGTGTGGGCAGTTGCGGGGGCGACGAGGAGCAGATTGGTGGACTGGGCCTCGGCGATGTGCTCGATAGCGCTGCCGCCTTCGTTGGGTGCGCTAATCCGTGCGTCAGTCTGTCCTTCGGACCACAGGCTGGTGATGACCTCGTGGCCGGTAAGGGAGGCGAAGGTGAGCGGGCGGACGAACTCTTCGGCAGCGCGGGTCATGACGACGTGGACATCGAGCCCCTTGTCCTGGAGGGCGCGGACAAGCTCCGCGGCCTTGTAGGCTGCGACCCCACCGCATACGCCGACGGTTACTTTCTCAGCCATTGGGCCTCGCGTTTACGATGCAGTTGTCGATCAGCCTGGTGGTGCCAGCCCAAGCGGCGACAGCGATGAGAGCAGTTACGGAGATCTGCTGTAACGGTTCGAGGGTGTCCGGATCGACCACATCGGCGTAGTCGACCCGGATCATTGGTTCCGTACTGAACACTTCCAGCATCGCGGCCTGGAGTGTATCGCGCCGCATCTCTCCGCGGGCGACAAGGGACTGTGCAGCCTGGATAGCGCGATGCAGGATGAGAGCCTGCTGGCGCTCAACTACGGAGAGGTAGCGGTTGCGGGAGCTCAGGGCGAGGCCGTCGGGCTCGCGGACTGTTGGGCTGGTTATGAGTTGGACCGGAATGTTGAGATCGCGGACCAGGGCGCGCAGGACGGCAATTTGAGCGGCATCCTTTTGTCCGAAGTAGGCTACATCCGGCGCGACGATGTTGAGCAGCTTGGTGACAACCGTTGCGACTCCGCGAAAGTGACCGGGACGCGAAACTCCGTCTAGACGGTCGCTGATTCCCTGCACTTCTACGATGGTGGACGCGGAGGGTGGGTACATCTCCTGCTCCGTGGGAACGAAGAGCAGGTCGATGCCTTCGGCTGCGAGCAGGGCGCTGTCGGCTTCGAAGAGGCACGGGTATTTGTCGAAATCCTCGCCTGCGCTGAACTGAAGCGGGTTTACAAAGATGGAGGCCGCGACTAAATTGCAGGTGCGTTTGGCGGCCCGCATGAGGGAGAGATGTCCTTCGTGGATGGCGCCCATGGTAGGCACGAGGGCGAGGGTAGCGTCCGGACCCTGTTGGCGGCGAAGCTTGAGGACAGCCGCTCGCACTTCTGCAACGCTCTTGACGATCAGCATGGTGTCAGGCCTTGACCAGATCCGCGGAGGTCAGGCGCGCGGGCGCTTCCGACTCAGCGGGGGCCGATTTGTAGCCGGGTAGATGGTAGCTTTCAGCGTCGTTGGGGAAGCTTCTGTCAGCGACCGATGCGCTGTACTCCGCGATACCCTGGCGGAAGAGACTGGCTGCGTCTCCGAAACGGCGAACGAATTTAGCCGGGGTGGAGAAGGAGAGATTGAAGAGATCGTGGAATACGAGGATCTGCCCGTCGCAGTCTGGTCCGGCACCGATGCCGATTATGGGGATGTCGAGCTCCCGCGTGATGCGGGCACCAAGTTCACGCGGGATTCCTTCCAGCACCAGAAGAACGCAGCCGGCTTTCTGAAGGGCGATCGCATCGGAGCTGAGGCGATCCATCTCCGCGTTGGTGATGCCCTGGACGCGGTATCCACCCATGCGATGCAGAGATTGCGGGGTCAGGCCGATGTGTCCGACAACGGGTATTTCTGCGGCGGTCAGGCGCTCGACAAGCTTTGTCTGGCTGACGCCGCCTTCGATTTTGACGGCAGCCATTCCGGCTTCCTTGATGAAGCGGATGGCGTTGCGGAGAGAATCTTCAATGGACACCTGGTACGTGCCGAAGGGCATGTCGCCGACAAGAAAGGCGGTGCGGGCGGCTCGGCTGACGGCGCGGGCGTGGTGGAGCATCTCGTCCAGAGTAACGGGGAGAGTATTTTCATAGCCCAGAACGGCCATGCCGAGGGAGTCGCCCACGAGGATGATATCCATTCCCTGCTCATCGACGAGGCGGGCCGTGGGGTAATCGTAGGCTGTGAGTGCGGTGATGGGCTGGCCATCGCGCTTCTTTTTCCAGAGGGTCTGAGCGGTCTTCCGCGTTGTGTGCGCCTGTGGGGTGTTGCTCGTGGTTCTCATGCTCATTGCATTCTCCAGTAACGCTCCGATCTGCGGATGCATTCAGGTCATCGTGAGTATACGCCTAACGTAACACTGTTGGCCTGCATGCCAGGACGGCTGAAAGCTTGAAGTCTGCTGATAACCCGCAATGTGGCTTTGCACCCGGACTTACCAGGTCGCGCCACATAGGAATATCCTTGAGGTTGGGCGCAACGGCGTAGCGTGCGCACTGGTACAGGAGATTGATTGTGACTTCCGTAGATGGTTTGATCCAGTTGATTCGCATCGGCGAACAGTCAGGATTGTCTGAGACTGCCTTCACCGGTGCGCCACTCAAGGTTTGCAACTCCGCATTGGCTGACGCCCCGTGGGCGTTCGACATGGAAGAGCCGAGCTATGGCCCGGGTGCCTCCATGGGCGACCTTGTGCCCGCAGACGTTCCGCGACAAGGGGTGCTGCCGCAGGTATATCGCGATGCGAGCCCGGAAGAACTTGATCAACGCATCATCGCGGCCAAGAGAGAGCTTGGAGATCGGCTTCTTATCCTCGGGCATTTTTATCAGCGCGATGAAGTGGTGAAGTATGCGGACTTTGTCGGCGATTCCTTCCAGCTTGCGCAGGTGACGCGATCGAAACCGGATGCGGAGACGATCGTTTTTTGTGGCGTGCACTTTATGGCGGAGACGGCGCGGATGCTCTCCGGCAAGAACCAGCAAGTGATTTTGCCCAACCTGGCAGCGGGCTGCTCGATGGCGGATATGGCGGACCTGGATTCCGTGACCGAGTGCTGGGAACAGCTTGAAGAGTTGTTCGGGACCGAGCCGGATGCCGACGGTCGTATGCCTGTGATTCCGGTGACGTACATGAATTCTTCCGCAGCTTTGAAGGGGTTTTGTGGCGCGCATGGAGGTATCGTCTGCACTTCATCGAACGCGAATGTGGTGTTGAAGTGGGCGTTCGAGCGCGGCCAGCGAGTGCTGTTTTTTCCGGACCAGCATCTGGGCAGAAATACGGCGAAGGCGATGGGGATTCCGCTGGAGCGAATGCCGTTGTGGAATCCGCGCAAGCAGATGGGCGGCGTGGATGAACAGGGTTTGCGTGACTCGCAGGTGATCTTGTGGCATGGTTTCTGCTCGGTCCATGTGCGCTTTACCGTGGGTCAGATTGAGACGGCGCGAGCGATGTATCCGGGCGTGCGGATCATTGTGCATCCGGAGTGCCCGATGGCAGTTGTGGATGCGGCCGATGAAGCGGGCTCGACCGACTATATTCGCAAGGCGATTGAGGCTGCCCCTACAGGGGCGATTATTGCGCTGGGCACGGAGATAAACCTGGTGCGGAGGCTCGCGAACGACCATCCGGACAAGACAATTTTTTGCCTCGACCCGGTGGTATGCCCGTGTTCGACCATGTACCGGATTCATCCGGGCTACCTGGCGTGGGTTCTGGAAGCGCTGGTGAGCGGTGAAGTGCTGAACAGCATCAATATTCCGGACGTGGTGCAGGAGCCGGCACGGCTTGCGCTGGAGCGCATGTTGATGGCGAAGCCTGCAGTTGCAGCGGTGGCCGGCGCATGAAGCAGATAATCGTGGTGGGGAGTGGAATTGCGGGCCTGATTGCTGCGCTGGAGTTGAGCCGGAAATACGCGGTGACGCTGGTTACAAAGGCCAGGCTTTCCGAGAGCAATACGCGGTATGCGCAGGGGGGTATCGCTGCGGCGATGTCCAGCGATGACAGTGTTGCGGAGCACGTTGCGGATACGATGCAGGCCGGTGCCGGGCTGAGCCAGCTTGCTGCGGTGGAAGTATTGTGCGCTGAAGGGCCTGCGCGCATTCATGATTTGATTGCGCTGGGCGTGGCGTTTGACCAGCGCAATGGGAAATTGCAGCGGGGACTGGAGGCTGCTCACTCGCACGCTCGGGTCCTGCATGCGGGTGGCGATGCGACAGGATTTGCGATTGAAAATGCGCTGGTGAACGCGGTGCGCGGCGCTGGCGTTCAGGTGTTTGAGAATACGTTTGCGTGTGAGATTGTGCTTGAGGATAAACGCGTCGCGGCGCTTGAAATATTGAATACGGCGGGGACGCGTGAGCTTCTGCCAGCACACGCGATTGTGCTGGCAAGCGGCGGCGCGGGACAGTTGTTTACCTATACGACAAACCCCACGGTCGCCACCGGTGACGGCGTGGCGATGGCTTTGCGTGCGGGTGCCCTGCTTGCAGACGTCGAGTTCTATCAGTTTCATCCGACGGCGCTTGCGATCCCTGGCAACTTCCTTTTGTCGGAGGCAGTGCGCGGAGACGGTGCGGTGCTGCTGGACAAAGAGGGCAAGCGCTTTATGCAACGAGTCCATCCTTCTGCCGAGTTGGCTCCGCGTGACGTGGTCGCTCGCGGTATTGCTGAACAGATGGCGGCACAGGGTGGACAGCCGGTGCTGCTGGATGCGACTTCCATGGGTGCTGCGTTTCTGACCAGCCGTTTTCCGACGATCGATGCAGCATGTCGCAAGGCGGGGCTCGACTGGTCGAAGCAGCCTGTGCCGGTAACGCCTGCCGCCCATTATTGGATGGGTGGGGTAAAGACAGACCTCTGGGGACGCACTTCAATACCAGGGTTGTTTGCGGTGGGAGAAGTGGCGTGCACGGGCGTTCACGGCGCTAATCGGCTGGCCTCGAACTCTCTGCTGGAGAGCATTGTGTTTTCGTGGCGGACGGCGCATTTGCTGCTGGATGACGAGAACTGCGTCAAGCTGCAAAACTGGCCGGTGCTGAACTGGGTGGCGAATCTGAATTTGTCGTGGTCGCTCAATGAAGCGGATGGGGAAGAGATTAAGCGGAAGGATCTGCAGCAACTTATGTGGACTCACGCGGGCATCTATAGAAATGAGCGGGGTCTGCGTGAGGCGATGGCGTGGCTGAGTACGGCGCAGTCTTCCGGGACCAGCGTGCATGCTCTCGAGACGCGGAATCTGCTTACTATTGCAGGAGTGTTGGTGACGTCTGCGCTGGAACGGCGTGAGTCGCGCGGGGCCCACTTCCGCAAAGACTTTCCGGAAACTTCGGTCAGCTTCCAGCATCAACAGATCATTGGCCGGACAGGGGCGAGCGCATGCAAGGCGATCTGAGTACGGAGAGCATCGAACGGATTGTGCGGATGGCTTTGCTGGAAGATGCGCCGTGGGGCGATCTGACTTCGCAGACGTTTATCCCCTCCGCAGCCCGGATGCGCGCTGATCTTGTGGCACGCGAAACCGGTGTTTTAAGTGGAGGGCCGTTATTCGTCGCCGCGATGACGCTGACCGATAAGACGACGAAGACTACGATGCACAAGGCCGACGGCGAAGGCTTCAGCAAGGGTGACGTGTTGGCGACGGTCGAAGGGCCGGCCCGGGCGATCCTGCAGGCGGAGCGCGTGGGTCTGAATTTTGTTCAGCGCCTGTCCGGCATCGCAACCATGACGGCTGCATTCGTGAGCGCAACCGCCGGGACCCGGGCGCGCATTGTGGACACGCGCAAGACGACGCCCGGACTGCGTGTGTTTGAACGCTATGCCGTGCGCTGCGGAGGCGGGTTCAACCATCGCTTTTCTTTGTCGGATGCAGTCATGGCGAAGGACAATCACCTGGCGGTACTGACGCAGAATGGTTCGCGGGATCTGACCGAGGCTCTGCGCGCGGCACGAGCCACGCTGCCTCATACGGCTCATTTTGAAGTCGAGGTTGACCGCGCAGATCAGATTGAGCCCGTGCTTGCGGCGGCCGTGGACACGATCATGCTGGATAACTTTACCGTGGAACAACTACGAGCCGGGGTGGCCCAGGTGGCAGGACGTGCGCTGGTGGAAGCCAGTGGCTCCGTGCGGCTGGAGACTGTGGCGGAGATTGCACGGACCGGCGTTGACATCATCTCCGTGGGCGCACTGACGCATAGTGTGCGCTCGCTTGACCTTGGACTGGATTATCACGTAGACGCCACGTCATGATCTTCCTGGACTCCGCCGCGACCATGCCCATTCGACGAGAGGTCCTGGAGGCGATGCGGCCATTTCTGACGGCGGAGTTCGGTAATCCGTCCAGTCATCATGCCTTGGGCGAGCAGGCCGCAAAGGCGCTTGCGGATGCACGCAAACGGATCGCAGGGGTGCTTGGCTGCCGAGCGAGTGAGATCACATTTACGTCAGGCGGGACGGAGGCGGACAACCTTGCGATCAAAGGAATTTCCCTTGCGTCGCCGCGTGGTCGGCATATTGTGACGAGCGCGATTGAGCATGAAGCGGTGCTGGAATCGTGCGATTACATGCGACGGCATCATGGCTTTGAAATCACCAAGCTGGCTGTCGATGGCCAAGGCCTGGTCGACCCAGAGGCATTCGAGCGAGCGCTTCGAGCTGACACGACACTGGCTTCAATCATGTTTGCAAATAACGAAGTGGGAACCGTTCAACCGGTGGCTGAACTTGCGCGGATTGCCACGGCGCATCGCGTACCCTTCCATACCGACGCCGTGCAGGCTGCGAGTACGTTCGACCTCAACGTGCAGCGATTGCCGGTAAAGGCCTTGAGCATCTCCGGCCATAAGGTCGGTGCGCCAAAGGGGGTTGGCCTGCTGTTTGTGCGGAGCCCGGTGCCAGTGGAACCGCTTCTTCATGGAGGGGGCCAGGAGCGCGGCCGCCGGTCCGGGACAGAGAACGTCGCGAGCGTGGTGGGGATGGCCCTAGCGATGGAACTCACAGTGCGGTCGCTCGAGCAACGTGCCACCAGATTGACGCGACTTCGCGATGAGTTGATTCGCGCGGTGCTGGGTTCGATTCCACAGGCGGTGCTTACGGGGCATCCGACGCAGCGTCTGCCGGGTCATGCATCTTTTTGTTTTCCCGGCACGAGTGGCGAAGCGGTGCTGCTACAGATGCAGGAGCGCGGAGTGCTTTGTTCGAGCGGTTCAGCATGTGCGGCGGGCAGCAGCGACCCCTCGCCGGTCCTGCTTGCGATGGGGATTGCGCCGGCCGTCGCGCAGACCGCGGTGCGCTTATCCCTGTCCGAAAGCACATCGGAAGAAGACATCGCGAGCGCTGCGGACAGCCTGAGAAAGTCTGTCGCAGCGGTTCTGACGCTGTCTTCGCGTTGAAGGGTTCGATGATTTGAGATACGGTTACGGAATATGGCGGAACACAGCAAGAGAGCTCTCGTTACAGGTGGCGCAGGTCTTATCGGGTCCCATATCGTCGACCTTCTGATTGAGGAAGGCTGGACCGTTCGGATCCTCGACAACCTGGAGCCCCAGACGCACAAGCACGGAAAGCCTGTCTGGGTTAATGCAGCTGCGGAGTTCCGGCAAGGCAACGTCCAGGACTACGAGACGATGCGGTCCGCGTTGACCGATATCGACGTTGTGTTCCACGAGGCCGCGTACGGCGGCTACATGCCAGAGATGGCCAAGTATGTCCTGGTCAACAGCTTTGGAACGGCGCAGATGCTGGAGATCATTCGTGACCACCAACTCCCCATCAAAAAGGTGGTTGTCGCCAGTTCGCAGGCGGTGTACAGCGAGGGTGCGGCCTCTTGTCCGGAGCATGGAAATGTTTTTCCACCGCTCCGTGCTTCCGAACAAATGCAGGCCGGGGATTTTGCCGTGCGCTGCCCGATGTGCGGAAAGCCGACCCTTTCAATTCCTACGCCGGAGTTGGCACCGGGCGGCGGCGAGACAGTCTATGCGCTGACCAAGGTGGACCAGGAGCGGCTGGTGCTGCTCTGGGGCAAGCAAACGGGCATACCCAGCGTGGCGCTGCGTTACTCGTGCACGTACGGGCCGCGGCAGTCGCTGTTCAATCCGTATACGGGCGTGATTGCTATTTTCTGTACGCGCCTGCTAAATAATCTGCCTCCGGTGATGTACGAAGATGGCGGCCAGACACGGGATTTGTGCTTCGTCGAAGACATTGCGCGCGCAAATCTGTTAGTGGCGACGACGGACAAGCTGGATGGACTTCCGGTCAACGTTGGAAGTGGACGCGCTACCAGCGTGCGCGATCTTGCGGGCATCATTGCGCAACAGCTTGGAATCGAGATAGAGCCGCTGGCACGGGGTGAGTTCAGGCCGGGTGAGATTCGCTCCCTGATCTCAGACATCAGCCGCATCCGCACCGTTGGCTATGAGCCGCGGACAACCATTGAAGAGGGCATCGCGCGCTACATTGCATGGATCAGGACACAAGGGGCGGTGGAGGATTACTTCGGTAAGGCCGAGGCGGGCCTGCGGGCCAAAGGGATTGTGCAGAGCGTGCGTGGCTGATTCGGACCCCTAACGCAAGGCGCGCTGGAAAGATTTGTGGCGAACGAGGAGGGATTCGTATGCTCGCTCCTACCCGTGCTTTTGCAATCAACAACTAATCTCGATCACCGGCTAGAACCGCTCTGTTTGCAGCTTTGACTGCATGGCAAAACATATCGCCTTGTCATGGCGTGTGTCTCTTCCAAAAAATTGAGATTGCCACAAAAGGATCACATGGACAGATGCTCATACCGAGTAAACCTGGATGGTCCTGTGCGCCCCCCAGAGGATGGGATGAGGGAGGGTAACGCCCAGCTGGAATCGGGTGATGAACGTCTTCAACCATCCGGGGCTGCCCGAATGGAAGGCCGTAACAAAACAGATGTAGTCACACCCGCAGTCAGGCCGTACAAATATAGCTACGATTTAAGTTCTAAGATTTCAATCAGGGGCTAACCCACATGACGACCGCCAGCACCTCCTTTCTCTTCAAGTCTGCTCGCCACGCGTCCTTCGTCTTCCTTGCGGCTCTCTCCCTATTGGGTTGCGGCGGAGCAGTCGCTACTACTTCGGCGCCCATTCTCACCGGCGCCGGCGGCGGAACCGGCCAGGTCGCCAATCCCACCATTACCTCTACGCCCGCACAAAATAACGCGGTCATCGTCTCTATCGCCGACTCCACCTCCGGCGCGAACATCGTCTACACGACCGACGGCAGCGCACCCACCAGCACCTCCACCCAGTACCTTGCCCCCTTCCTCGTAACCTCCAGCTCCAGCATCAAGGCCATCGGCATCTCATCCGGCATGACCAACAGCGGGGTAACGACCAAGGCCCTCGCGGTCAACGTTGCCGCCGGTACCCTTGTCTGGAGCGATGAGTTTACCAATACCACCGGCGCTAATGCGGCTCCGAATCCCGCCATCTGGGGCTACGAAACAGGTGCTAACGGCTGGGGCAACTCCGAGCTTGAAGACTACTGTTCCTTCGGCTCAACCTCGTCGCCTTGCAGCGCGGCCAGCCCGAATGCGTATGTCGGCACCGACAACTATCTCCACGTCGTCGGCCGCCAGCCCACTCCCGGCGTCTACACCTCAGCCCGCATGAAGACCCAAGGCCTCTTCAGCTTTCAGTACGGCCGTCTTGAGTTCCGCGCCTCGCTGCCTGAAGCCCAGGGCCTCTGGCCCGCCGGCTGGCTAATGGGAAACAATATCGCTACCGTCAGTTGGCCCGCTTGTGGCGAGATGGACGTCATGGAGCGCGTTAACGCTGCCACCGTCCCTGATTTCAATCAGGGCTCCATCCACGGCCCCGGCTTCACTGGCTTGGCCATCGGGACGCCGTACCATTTTCCCACTGGACAGACAGCCGCAACCTGGCACACCTACGGCATGATCTGGACCCCCAACTCCGTCGCTTACTATGTCGACTCGCCTTCCAACGTCTACGCCACCTTCAGTGCCGCCAGCCTAACCGGATACCCCGGCGCCATTTGGCCTTTTGACGGTGGCCAGTCCAACTTCATTCTTCTGAACCTGGCGATAGGCGGCAGTTATCCCGGCGCGCCAACTTCGTCCACATTGTTTCCTGCCGAAATGCTTGTGGATTATGTGCGCATCTACACGAACTAGGTCCAGACGCAACCGTAGGAAGGTGTTGCCTCCCGTATAAAATAGCTCCCTGTGGTCAAACTGGATCCATGGACACGGGGGCCTAAACCATGCGGAGACCTGTTCAGGCGACCAGTCCAAAGTCAGTCTCCTTACAACGATCTCCCGTAACGGCTCATGGACGGCCACCATGCCGTGCGATCTTCCAACTCAACCGTCAAGGCAGCTCGGCTCGGCTTGTGGCAATCTCACGAATCAACGAACCTGAGTTAATGCCTCAGGAGATCTCTTCTCGATCAGTCAGCGATGAGCGCCCAATCTCATGTAATGACTCTCCTGCCTTCGAACGCCGCCAGATGTAGGTCCGCTGCGCCGAAGAAGCCTGCGCCCGTTTCCCCTGAGTCATAAGCGTTAACTCCTAATGAGACCCTCTCCTGAGGGGGTGGCATCGACCCATTGATGGCGTACGGCATCCTGGACAAGAGCCGTACCCACTGGCAGGTTGTCCAGTGGGTGCGGTCCGTGATGAGTCTTGATCTTGGCGTAGACCTTTGGCGCAAGAAACCCAGCAAGGAAAACGATTGCGAAGATCGACGGGAAAGTCAGGCTCGATTCCAGTTGAGGAAGTACCGTGTCCCTGAATGAGTGAATTGGCGACTTTGCAACAAATGATCTTCGCCCAGTCGAGATCGGGCTCCTGCAATTGCCCTATTCTCGCTCTCCCTGCTATCTCTCGATGGTGTAGGTGTGGGTGCCGCTACCGACGGTTTCGGTCTTCCCCCCGGGCAGGATGACCGTTGCCGAGGTGTTGGCCGGGATCGAGATGGTGAACTTTTTATCGACCTGCTTCCAATCCGAAATGACAGTGCCGTAGGCCGAGTCGTACTCGACGTGGAGTTTGGGCAAGGCCTCGTCGAAGTGCGGGTGGATGGTCAAGTGGTGGAAACCGGGGCCGGTGGAATCAGTGTCGATACCGGCCGCGCGGCGATAGACCCAGGCCATCACCGAACCGAAGGCATAGTGGTTATAGGAATTCATGCCGGGGTCGCCTGTGTCTCCGTTCCAGCGCTCCCACCAGGTGGTTGCACCCTTCTTCACCATGTAGCCCCAAGATGGGTACGTCTCCGAGAGGAGAAGTTTGAAGGCGATGTCAGAGCGGTCGTTTTCATCGAGAACGGACAGCAGGAACGGCGTGCCCAGGAAGCCCGTTGTGAGATGAGTGCCGTGGGCTTCCATGTCCTCGACAGCCTTCTTGACCATGGCCGCGCGCTGGGACTCAGGCGCAATGCCGCTAGCGATGGTGGCGAGGTAACTGGTCTGAGTTCCGCCCGCCACGCTTCCATCCTGCTTGACGTAGGCGGCGCGATACGCAGTGGAGATGTGATCGTACTGAGATTGATACTTCGCAGCGTCGCCGGGACGGTGAAGAGCCGTGGCCATCTCCGCCATTTCGCGGGCGATGAGTGCCCAGTAGGCGGTGGCAATCAGATCCTTGGGGGTGTGTTGGTCGGGTGCGAGCCAATCGGCGTAATTGTTGCCCAGCGAGTTGCGGCGGAGATAGTCGGGGTTGGTTTTGAGGATGAAGGCCATCCACCGTTCCATGGCGGACCAGGATTGCTCGACGATGGCGACATCGCCATACTGCAGCCAGGTGGCGTAGGGGATGAAGACACCCGCATCGCCCCAGCCGGGTGCGCCCACCTTCGGGCCGAGGACGTTGGGGGAGACGTCGGTAAAGGCACCGGCGGCGGTCTGGGCGTCGGTGACGTCGAGCATGAACTTGTGGGTGAAGGCGTCGATGTCGAAGTTGAAGGAACCCGTTCGCCAGAAAACACCGGCATCGCCCATCCAGCCGAGACGCTCGTCGCGCTGCGGGCAGTCGGTGGGAATGGAGACGAAGTTGCCGCGCTGGCCCCAGGCTCCCAGCTCATTCATTTTATTAAGTATGTTGCTGGAGCTGGAGAGGCGGACGGATGGCATTGCAGGGAGGGAGTTGTAAACGATGCCCTCGACGGTCGCGAGCGTGGGCGGCGCGGCGAGGGGTGCTCCAAGGGTGGTGAATTCGACGTAGCGGAAGCCATGGAAGGTGAAAGCGGGCTGCCAGGTTTCGTCGCCGGATCCGGAGAGCGCGTAGGTGTCGGTGGCATCCGCGTTGCGAAGATTCGTGGTGTAGATGCTGCCGTCGGGGTTGAGGCGCTCGGCGAATCGCAGCTTTACGACCGAGCCACGCGAGCCGCGCACGTGGATGCGAATGGTACCGACCATGTTCTGCTGCATGTCGAAGATTGCGCTCGAACCGACGGTGGTGATGGTCTTCGCGGGTAGGGTGATGGTGGTGTGGATTGGAAGATCGGGCTGCGCGGTAAGGGCAAGATTCGCGTGGGGCGGCATGCTCGCGATCGCTGCGGTCCACCTGGATGCAGAGAAGCCGGGCATATTCCAGTCGCGTTGGGCAAGGCGTGCGTCGTAGGATTCGCCGCCATAGATCTCGGAGAAGGTAACGGGGGCAGCGGCAGTGAGCCAGCTCGGATCGGTCGCGATGATCTGGTGGGTCCCGTCCGCGAGCGTCAGATCAAGCTGGGCGCGCAGGAGATTCTGCCCTGGGGTGTCGCGCACGCCGATCCAGGTCAAGGGCGAGCTGTACCAGCCGCCGCCAAGCTCGACGCCGATCGTGTTGGAGCGGCTGTTGAGCAGCGAAGTGACATCGTAGGTTTGGTACAGCACGCGTTTGTGGAAGTCGGTCCAACCGGGGGCAAGAAGGCCAGCGGGAGAGACCGATTTGCCGTTCAGAAACGCCTGGTACGCTCCGAGCGCGGTGATGCTGAGACGTGCAGAGCGTACAGCGGAGCGGACCGAGAAATCCTTGCGAAGAAGTGAAGCATCGGTGGAGATGCGGTCGGGTCCTGGGATGCGGCCGTGGCGGTCTACGTCGGTGCTGAAGCGCATAGAGATGGGACCCACCTCGGCAGCGGGCTGCCATGCGGCGGTGCCGGTGGAGCGTGCCTGCCATGACTTATCGCTCACGATGCGGCGCTCGACTCCAGAGACATCGGTGATGTGAATGGATGCGGCCAGCGCGGCGGGAGAACCGGTTTTAGGGTCACTGTCAGAACTGGGCTCCGCATCGATCTCGATCTCGTTGTCTCCGGAATGAAGGAGAGAGGCGATCTCTTCGCGATCGAAGGCGCTCCATTGATCATGGTGGCCGGTTTCCTTGCCGTTGACGTGCGCGACGAACTTGCCGCAGACGTCGAGGTGCAGGCTGGCGGCGGAGGGCGCAGCGTCAAGGTGCAAGGTGTATCGAAAGTGTGCGACGGAACCATTGAAGACGTGCATGGCGTCGGCACCGGGAAGCCAGAGCCAGCGGATGGCCAAGAGTTCGGCCTCGGAGGTGGGGTCTTTGCGGGCGATCCACTGGGCTTGCCAGTTCGCGAGGCCGGTCTCGAACCAGGTGGGAGCGGAGGTGGTCTCCTTGCCCTGCTCGTCCCATGCCCGGACAGCCCAGAGGTAGCGCTGCTGCGGCTTGAGTGAGGGACCCGCGTAGGCAATATTGACGGACTCGGAGGAGAGGGTGCGGCCGGAGTCCCAGACGTCTGGCTTGCCGGTCTTGAGGGTTGCGGGATCTGTCGCGACCAGGATCTCGTAGGCGGACTGCATCCAGTCAGCGCGCTTGGCATCGCTACGCCAGGAGAAGGTGGGGTGCGGCGTGTCGATACCGATCGGGCTTTCAAGCGCGTTGGTGCGGAGGCGAACCGGAGCGGCATAGGAGGTCGCGGCTACAGCACAGGAGGTCAGGAGAACGGCAAGCTTTCGCATCAGGTCAAGGCTCCGTTAGACATCGCTGCCTATTCTAGCCTCGCAAGTAAATTCCACACCGGAAGCAACAGACATACGACGCTGTGAAATTATTTGATCGAGCCATTTGGCCCTTTGGTCTTCGCGCGGAGCAGGTAATGCACCAGCACCCAATCCTGATCGTTTGCCCGAGGCGTCGTAGAAACGCCCTGCCTTGATATGGCAGGCGCGTGTCGAAGCTGGGCGGTGTGAGTGGGATCGGTCCGGGCGAGTTCGTCGATAGTGCTCCAATACCGGGGGAAGGTGTCGGCGTAGAGCTTGGCCTTGCCAAACCAGAAGTCATCCCAAGGACGAATATGTCGAGGTCGTTTAAATGATAGTCCGGCTGCTGGCCGTTGTAGGCGAATAGCGTCTCAAGGAAGGGCGTCGCCGGGTCAAGATATTTGCGGCCCTTCGTTACGAGATACGTCTGCAGCAGCATGTCACACACGGGAGCGACTTCACTCTTTGGCATGGATGTACCGGTGGCGACCTCTTGTCGGCAGGACCACGAAAAAGACCTACCCTCCAAAAGAAAGTAGGTCTTATCTTGCACGTCCCCGGTCGTGCTGACGATATATTTCGACGGCATCTCGAGTATCCCGAGCTTTGCGCGCAATACGGGAACAGAGCGCTAAGCACTCTCCGTGGAAAGACCATACGATACCGGGTGCGGCCTGGTTCCGCGTGGGCTGGGCTAACGGACAATACGTCTGCGCGCTTTCAGGAGCACGTCTGCGGCCTCGGGGGCGTCAGCCCAGTAGTCGAGGCGGACGCGGCCATCTGGAAGTTGCGACACGGTGGCGGGCACGGCGCTGGCAGTGGCATACCAGCCGCTGGGCAGGACGACCGCGTTGCGCGGACGGCCCAGGCTACGCTCGAAGACGAGTTCATCGCCGTCGAGACGGTAGCTTACGGGGGCGGTGTAGGTCTCGGAGATGCGGAGGCGTAACGACTCCCCGGGCTTGACGGCACCGAAGGGAATGACGACGACGTCGGCCTTGGCATCGACCTCCTCACCGGCGTTGAACCTGGCGGCCTGCATGGTAGCGCCGGTCATGGCCCTGGTGGGGAGCTGCTCGCCGGTGTCGAGTACATAGGCCGAGGGGTTGGAGGCTTTGCTGCCCTCGCGCACGACGTTGGCGTAGGCACTGATGCCGGCGCGGGTCTCGGTGTAGTCATGGAAGAGGGAGAAGGCGTGGGTCTCGGGCTGCTGCAGGAAGTAGACGATGTCGCGGTCCTCGTGAGCGCGCTCGGAGAGACGGGCTCGCTCGGGCAGACCCGGGTACGGCGACTCCCAGCTCCTGGCGTTGCTTGGGGCGTGGGGTGTGGCTCCAGGCTGTGCGTCCTTTACCGCGTGCAGTACCAGTGGAGCCTCGCCGGAACCGGAATGCATAAAGCTGACGGCGATGCGTCCGTCGGGTTCGGTGAGGATCTGCGAGGACACGGTGCAGCCGGTCAGCTCATAGCCCGAGGGCAGGACGATCTTGTTGCGGCGGATGCCGAGGGGGCGGTTGAAGACGATAGCGTTGCCCTCGGTGTAGTAGCTCTTCGCATCCTTGTAGGTCTTGACGATGAGGACGCGGCCTTGTCCGTGCTCGGGTACAGGACGGGCGAGCTTTACCTTGATGTAGTCGGTGTCGGGGTCGGCCTTGGGCATCAGCGGGTCTTTGCGGGCGTCGGTGCCGTGAACGACCTCGAAGGCTATGGGCTTGCCGGTCATGGCATCGAACACGGACTCGTCCGTCGCAACGCTGCCCTTGCGGATAGGGTTGTAAAAATACTTTGCCCCGGCGGTGGTCGCGGTTACTTCGTAGAAGATTTTGAAGCTGGCGGATTCGGGGGCGAGCAGCTCGTAGCGGGTGTACTCATCGGTTTCGGTCTGGGCTCCGCTGGATGACGGATAGACGATCGGGTCCTGCGCGCGTGACGTGCTTCCACACGTTAGCAGCGCCGCTATCACCCACATACTCTTTTGCATTCGCATGATCGCCAGCTTACGCTACGGGAGCTTGTACATTGTTGAGATGCAGATCATTCTTCGCATTGCAATGTTCTTTCCGCTGGTTTTCGCTCTGCTCCCGGTCACGGCGCCAGCGCAATCGGCTCAGCATCTCGCCCCTTCCGGCATCCTGGTTGAGCATGGCACCTACCTGGTTCATCTGCTGCTGCATACCATCGGAACGGAGTCCTACGACATCCGCGAGCAGCCCGACCACCGCCTGATCCTGACCACGACCATCGCCACCAACGACCGTGGCATGAAGAGGACTTCGGTAGCGACCCTTGAGCTTGGACCGCAGTCGGCTCCCATCAGACTCGAACAACATTCCGGGGATGTCGCTTCGTTTACTGAAATCAAAGGAATCAGCGCTACGATTCACGAGGCGTCCGGCACACGCACTACCACCAAGCCCGCAGTCGCCTTTGTCGGCTTCGCCTCCATGCCTGCAGCGGTGCAGATGGCGATGATGCGCTACTGGATCGCGCATCATCAGCCGGCGCGTCTGCCGATTCTGCGCGCAAGCCCACAGGCGCTGCCGCTGGAGATCAAGCTGGTTGGCCACGAGGCGTTCCTGGTCAAGGGCAAGATGGTGCGGCTGGCACGCTACACGGTCAGGAACCTGATGTTCGGCCGCGAGATTCTGTGGATGAACGACTCCGGCCGCGTTGCAGCACTTATGACCTTCGCAGGAGGGTTGCCGCAGGAGGTGATCCTCGATGAGTACTCGGATGCTACCGGCTCGCTGGTGCGGTCCGGCGTGCGTCAGGAGATGCTGGATCTGGCCGACCTGCAACGGGAAGTTCAAGTCGAGGCTCAGAACACCTTCGCCATCGTGGGGGCGCGGTTGATCGATGGCACCGGGGCCGCGCCGCTTGAGAATGCGACGGTCATCATCCGCAATAACCGTATCGCTGCAGTCGGTGGCGCGGCGCTGGCGATTCCGGCAGGATTGAAGATCGTTCACGCCGAGGGCAAGTCGCTGCTGCCCGGCTTATGGGAGATGCACTCGCACTACTCCGGCGTAGAGTTTGGCCCGGCTCTGCTCGCCGCTGGTGTCACGACGGCGCGCGACTGCGGCGGGGAGCTGCTCTTCCTCACCACGATCCGGCGTGCAATCGATGAGCACCACGCTCTGGGTCCGAAGTTGCTTCTCGCCGGCCTGATCGACAGCGATCCGGTTCTGGGGTTTGGGGCGGTCCATGCAGAGACGCCCGAGCAGGGAGTCGCCGCGGTTGACGACTATGCCGATCAGCACTTTCAGCAGATCAAGGTGTATACGCAGCTCTCGCCGACGGTGCTGCGTGCGGTCGCAGCCGAGGCGCACAGGCGCGGCCTTACAGTGACTGGGCATGTGCCTGCGGCTCTCACCACTGCGGAGGGCATCGCCGAAGGCATGGACCAAATCAACCACCTTCAATACGTTACCCGCGCCCTGATGGTGAATGACAAGCTGGACCTTAAAGCGCCGCAGTCCAGGGCATTTCTTGCGCTGCTCAAGGAGCACAATATTGTGGTCGATCCCACCGAAGGCTGGGGCGAGATGGCCGGGCATCCCTACTCGATCGACGTCGCGAGCTTTGAGCCGGGGGTGAACGCCGCCCCCTTTACGCTGGCGTCGAGGTTCCGAGCGATGGGTGGCGCCGCGAGCGACTCTGCAACCGACGAGAAGAAGTTCAGGACGCATATGGAGACCAGCCGGAAGGTCGTTGCCGCGCTTCATCACGACGGCATCACGATTGTGCCGGGCTCAGATACCGGGCTCATCGGCTATGGTCTGGATCGCGAGCTGGAGCTATACGTGCAGGCTGGATTCACCCCGATGGAAGCGATTCAGGCGGCGACCATCGTCAGCGCGCGTGCCATGCATCTTGAAGCGGAGTCCGGCAGCATCGAACCCGGCAAGCGCGCCGACCTGGTCCTGATCGACGGCAATCCGCTGGATAACATCTCAAACCTTCGCCGAGTGGTGAGCGTGGTTGCGAATGGACGCATGTACTCGAGTTCGCAGCTCGCACGTACGGTTGGGTTCACACGCTGTTCCTACTCCGTAGCTGGTCCCGGCAAGGTGCCCTGTGGTGAAGGCGCACGGTGACACCTGTCCCGACGTAGTCGGAAACCATGCGCTCTTTGGGATTTATGGTTTGCATGACCGGCACCGCACAGTTGCTTCACACATTATCGAAGCCTTGAAATGAGCAGGACCGGGTACCTTGCGAATTGCATAGTGATAACCCGATCCAGTTGGGATTCCCTTGAGGTCGGGCCTGACGGATGATTTCTAATGAGACGCGTGTCTTTCGGAAATGATCCCGGCCTCTCGCCCAAGCTCAGCGAGTGCGTTGATCCGTTCCCAACAACTGAAGCAAAATTTGCACTCTTGGTAATGTATGGCTCTCCGATTGCGACTAATCAGGATTCGTTATATCTCCCAGGACTGGAATTCCGCACGCGCGGAGATATTCGAAGGTGCCATCGTAAAAAGACAGAGGACGTGTGGGGTCCGATGAGTCTCCACTTGGAACGAAGAGGATCATCCCCTGCCGAGCTCGCGTCAGAATTACGCGATATGCATTCTTGAGATAAAGGCGCCTTGACACGTCCTTCACGGACTGCCACTTCGTTCCCTTGAAGGCTTGAGAAATCCAATTCCCGCCAAAATGATGAAAATCTCCGTCCCAACATACGCCGGACCAGTCCAGCTCTAGACCTTGAACCGCGAACTCACTGGCAACATCCTCTAGGTAATAAGAAGATCGGACATCTGCTTTATCGTTCAGAAACCAGTTCACTGGTTCAATGGCTGCCTTGATGTAGATTCCTTCTGGGCGAAGTCGCTGAGCTCCCGAAGATGCGACCAAACCGAATCGCTCAGTTCCTCGAGCTCGATTACGCAGCCAGCCTCTTGCAGTATGAAGATCGCGAGTCAAATAGATCGGATAATTCACTTGTATAGCCTTGTAAGCAATTTGCGCTGCCTTCGGCTCGTTATCGATAATATGACCGACAAAGCTGGAGAGCGCTTCTGCCCTAAATGAGCGCATCGAAACGGCAAGATGAAGGTGTTCATTTAAGTGAACTCTTGGCGATGCCAAGAACCCCTCCACTTTGCTTTGCGAACTGTATTCAGGAAGTGCGATGCGTGGCGACACATGGACTTCCCAGCTGGGAAACTTAGATTTGAGAGCGCTGATCCATTCGGAGATGCCAGCCTCCCCCGTGTTAATCTCTTGGCCACCACCGACCAAGCAGACAATCGTGCACCAATCCGGATGGCGATCCATCACACCGATAAGAAACTCCGGCTCTGACATATCGAAGTCAAGATGCCCGCGTTTCCGCCGCATGAAGGATGAAGCCTGCTCGCGGGTCCATGCCCTTTGAGCTTCATCGAAAACTACAACCTTCTCGATTGGGACGTCCTTATTGCCGACGTACTGATCTCGAAAGTGATGGATATTTTGGATGAAGCTACGCACCTCACGCTCAGCCACCGTCTTCTTGACTCCCTCCCGTCGAACTTTATCGCGGGCGAGTGCTTCACGGAGTACATCAACCAACGGACCGTTACCAGATAAGAAGACAGCATGTTCGTCCGTATGTTCATCAGAGCGGCGCGTCGCAATATTTAAGCCAGCTAGCGTCTTCCCTGAACCAGGGACTCCCGTCACGAAGCAGATTGCCTTACTGTGATTTGCGCGAGCTTGATCGATTGCCTTACTGACGCTGGCACTCGTTTCTTCAAGGTTCACGGCGTCGGCGTCTGATCGCGAGATGTCCACGACGCTGTGTGTCTGATACAGAATCTCAGCCGCCTGGATGATCGTAGGGGTCGGCTTATATCCCTTAGCTATCCAACTTTCAACGTCGATAGTTGGAAAGGTCTGCTCGGTGCGGATTCTGTCGATCAGATTTGCGAGCCCCGCAGCGTCTGTCCCAATTGGCTTAGCAACCAAATCATCCGCAAAAATCAGCTCAGAAAGCGGATTTGACTTCGCCTGGGTCGAGATCAATATCGGGACAATCGCAACGGAATGGCTGCCCTCATGGAAGTTCTTCAGGTCGAGGGCATAATCCTCAACTTGGTCAAAAGCACTAGCTGAATGTTCGGCAGCACCAATCTTGAACTCAAGGAGGAAGACGATACCTTCCAATAACAGGACGGCGTCCGCTCGCTTACCCATCCGAGGAATGTAGAACTCTAAAAATATTCTTCCGTTTGGTCGCTCAGCCAAGGCCGTCTTGAGAATAGATACCTGTTGGAGCCATGCCCAACGCTGCGGCTCTTCCAGGGCATGATGATGCTCCCGCGTCAGAACACCGAGGATACGTTCGTCGTCATCCTTGAGGAAGCTAGATACCGCTTCACTGTAATAAGCCTTGATTGGCATTAGATCCTTGCGATCCATTATCGGAAATCCCGACTCAACATCAATTATCTCGAAATAGCACTTGTTGCCAAAAGCACTTCTCGGTTGGTGCAAAATCGCCGGGCATCAAATCGAGGCGGGTCAGGGCTCGAAACGCGTATTGGCCTGATATCGCGATTCGAGAGCGGGCCGTCTGCCTTTCTGCGATGGACGTGAACAGAGGCAAGAGCGTTGACATGTTGTCATCTGCCGCGACAGGCAGGTCTGAGGGAGACCATTCCACGATTGATGCACGGGCAGGTAGTCGGCTCGGTCCTACACCCCAACCGAAGATAGTCGCGAAGGTCTCCTAAGGAGATAGTGCAAGTCCGGCTGTCCAGCTTCTTTGAAATAGCTCCCGCCTCGAACAGGTGCCAGGGATTTGTCAGATTGGTAGGAGTCAGACTAAAGATACCGAAATATGTCGTTCGAAGTGCCTGGGAGAGGCCCCTACCCCATGGCGCACCTTTTGGGATACCGTCCGAAGATACCCATGGCTTCGCCGCTTGAATACAATCGGGAATTCAGTCTTTCAAAGCTTTCGCAAAGGCAAGACTTTTTTCTCCGGACCAACTGATAAATATCGTTTTTTCGCCTTCCATTTTGCGAATGATAGAGGAAATTCAAGCTCGGTCTGGATATGTTTCGGCGTGACTCAGTAAGTGCTGCGCAACACCCCAGGCTTTGGAGCCTACAGTCGCGCTACGAGGCCGGTGCGAATTTCGCTCTCACCCGATCGAGCGGCCCCTCGCTCAAACGGCAGCCGCTCGGCATAGGAAGCGTCCACGCGAATCTTCATGGGTTCCGGAAGCGGTGTCTGCCCGTGGACAACCGCAGCCAAAACAATTACTTCTGCGGCAAATACGGCATACAGAATCACGACTGATCTTCCGCCGTAAAGGCGCTTTAGAAGTACTGCGATTTGTCGTCCTTGCAAAATTCACTCCGTGGTGACCGTCGCAGGTGAGGTGCCGCCGGTTTACGCTGGCGAAATTTACTGCCCCCTTTGTAAATTACTTTCTTTAAGTTTAAACGAACTTTGTAAGTAAACCTTACAATCCTGCTAGCTTTCAGTTATGACCATTCATCGCCTATGACCAGATGCGTGACCCCAACCCGCCGTCGAACTGCGAAGGGTCCTGTCCTTCCCCGCGGCACGGCGAGTGTTGTCGTGCCGACTCAGGCTGCGCGCCCTGCACAACTGCGGATCTCCAATAACCGGCTGCTGTTACGTCTACTGCGCATGAACAGCCCCTGCTCCAAGGCTGACCTTGTGCGGATGTCGGGTCTGACGGCACCCACGGTGTCCATGGTAGTGGCGAACCTGATTGCGAATGGATTGGTGGAACAGTTGGGAGAAGGAACATCTTCCGGCGGACGTCCTCCGTCGATGCTGCGTTTTAATGCCCAGTACGGCTATGTGGCAGGCGTCGATATTGGCGGCACACGCATACGCATGATGCTGGCAGACCTGAACGGCAAGCCTGTGGCCGAGTGGAACACCCACATGGAAGAGCAGCAGAAGACTCCACGCGGAGTCGTGGGCCTGGTGCACCTGGGACTGGATCACATGGTCGCGCAGTCTGGTCTCCCTGGCCGCGTGCTTCACCTGACCGCGGGCGCACCGGGCATCACGGACGTCAAGCGCGGTGTCGTGCTGGCAGCCCCGAACCTGGCCGGCTGGAACGACGTTCCCCTGCGCATGCTGCTGGAGCGAGAACTTTCCATCTCCGCGGAGGTTGAGAATGACACCAACCTGGCCGCGGTCGGCGAACACGCGGAAGGTGTAGCTGGCGGCGTCGACAACTTTGTTTTTCTGGCAATGGGAACAGGCGTGGGCGCGGGCATTTTTCTCCGTGGAGCCCTTCACCACGGGGCAACCTGGTCTGCCGGAGAAGTTGGCTACCTGCCCGTCACCGGGGAGCCACGGAAACGCGTCCTGATGCGGGAAACCGGCCAGTTGGAACGCATCATAGGCGGTCTGGGTATTGAGACTCGCTGGAAGACGCTGCTGCGCCAGGATGGGGCCCCCGCCTCTGACGATCTTCTCGAGCTTCGTGCACCACAGATCTTCGATCTGGCCGAGCGTGGCGACAAGCGTGCCGACAAAATTCTGCAGAGCACAGCGCGCATCCTGGCTGACGCACTGAGCATGATCGCGCTGATGTACAACCCGGAACTTGTCGTTCTGGGTGGTGGGGTCGGATCTCATCCTGCGCTTTGCTCGGCTACGAGCTTATATCTGCAGGACAACGATTTCGCCCTGCCGTTGCTACGCTCTTCTTCCCTTGGCAGCAGTGCACAACTCTTCGGCGCCGTGTCCGTATCTCTTGCGGCGGCAGAGCAGAAATTGCTCTGTTAGATCTTCACGTACGCAGCACCTTGCATGGTTCGTCACTCTGTACGACTTTCTGGAGGTCTTATGTTGAAGCTATCTCGCTCCCTCGCGACTACCGCGCTGGCGTTGTCCGCCGTCTCCGCCCTTGGACAGTCTCAGTCCATCAACGGCACCATCCGCGGACAGGTCACGGACGTTACCGGCGCACCCGTACCGAACACGGTAGTTCTTGTGAAGAACACGGACAACGGATATGTCAGACAAATAACCACCGATAACGACGGCCGTTACATCGCTCCAAACCTGCCCATCGGCACCTACTCGGTCACGGCCACTTCCTCATCCTTCGCCCCGCTGATGCAGAACGGCATCCGCATTGGAGCGGGAACCGACAGCACGATCGATGAGGTCCTGAAGGCCGGCTCGGTTGCAACCGAGATCACGGTCAATAGCCAGGCTCCAATCATCGAGAGCGCGCGCGCCGACCTGAGCAGCACCATCACCTCTGCGGAAACACAGAATCTGCCTCTCACCTCGCGCAATCCATATAATTTTATGTTGTTTCAACCAGGCGTCTCAGGCCATCCGAATGCGGAAAACGGCATCCCTCGGACAGTCAACACCAACGGCCTGGTGGATCGTGTGAACTATCAGCTTGATGGCATGGTCGATACGGAGAGCGATCGCTACGGCCTGCGCCTGTTCGCCATCTCCGACAGCTACACCGATACGGTCCAGACCATCTCCAATGCCTTCAGCGCCGAGTTCGGCAATACCGCTGGCATCATCTACAACGTAATCACCCCGGCCGGCACCAACAGTCTGCATGGCGCAGTGCAATATATCTGGAGACCCAAGGCAGCCAGCTCCTGCCCTATTTTGCAGAATTGCACCCCGGGCGTCACAGGTTACAAGCCCAAGCCAGACCTTCACGTCGACGACCTGACCGGCCGTATTGGAGGGCCTATTGTGAAGGATCGTGTGTTTTTCTTCGGGGCTTATGAGCATCTGAAGCGCGGCAACCCGCAAGCCGTCACGGTCACCGCGGCTAACCAGGCGGCGCTGGTCGCCCTTGGCGTGCCGGTGGCTGACTTCAACACCGCTCCCCAGGTGCAGCGTGCCCAATGGGCCGATGCCCGCCTGGACGTCAACATCAATTCAAAGAACACGTTCTTTGTGCGCTACAACTACTTCCGCAACGATTACCCGTTCAACACCAATGCCGGCGGTCTCTTCCTGCAGTCGGCAGAGGCTGACTTCCGCGACCGCGCCCACATCATCGGCGCGCAGTTGATTACTACCTTCAAGCCGACATTGCTGAATGAATTCCGCGGCTCCTGGCCATACCGTAACCAGCAGCACTTTGCAGGCGTCGCAACGGGCGCCGGCCCCATGGTAACCATCTCCGGCGTAGCAAACTTCGGCGGAACGAACGGCTCAGGGGACAAGTTTCAGGAAAAGATCCCTTCCTTCTCTGACAACGTAACGCTCGTCAGGGGAGGGCACACCTTCAAGGTCGGCGTCGGCTTCCAGAAAAATAACGACACTCAACTCGCCGATATCTACACCCAGTTCACGTTTGCTACCCTGGCGGACTACACGGCTGCGAACAATGGAACGAACACCAAGTCGTACAGCAATGTGACTGCATCTATCGGCCGTCCCGGCGCCGGTTACCAGACCGTCTTCTTCGATCTTTTCGCCCAGGACACGTGGCAGATCACCAAGCGCCTTGTTGCAAACTACGGTGTCCGCTACGACCAGTACCGCTCCCCGGACGGACTCGTCAACGCACCGCTCCCAGAGACGCAGAAGTTCCGCACGCCGATGGGAAATTTCTCACCCCGCTTGGGCCTCGCCTTTACGCCAAACTCTTCCACTGTCGTCCGCCTCAGCGGTGGCATTTTCTATGAAGCTACGCCGACAAACAGCTTCTACAACCCCCTGTACAGCAATGGCCTTACCAACACGGGCAACCTGATAGCGACCCTCGGTCCGACCGCCGTCGGAGCACCATCCTTCCCAAACACCTTCAACAACGTGCCGGTCGCCTCCCTGCCCACACCGACACCCTATGCCCTCACCTCGCGCTTTAAAAACGAGTACACGTGGAATGTCAACGCTCAGGTGGAACAGGCTTTTAGCAAGAGCGACGCATTGACCATCGGGTACATCATGACGAGCGGCCGCAACCTCCAGTTCCTGCGCAATAGCAACGTTATCCCCGGCGTATCAGCAACAGGCGTCGCGCTGGCGCCGCTGGCCGATGGTCGTTCTGCGTTCTCTTCCACCGTAAACAGCTTGACCCGCTATAACCCTTCCTTCAACAACATCCGCTTTGTCGATATCGGGGCCAACAGCAGCTACAACGCGCTGGTGACAAACTACACGCACCGCATGACGGGTGGCTTGGAATTCAATGCGTCCTACACCTGGTCCCACGCCATCTCTGACGCGCCGGAGGCCACAAGCTTCGAGAACTCAAACTTCATCTCCGATGCCACCAACCGTAAGCGCGACCGCAGCAATAGCTATATCAACCGTCCAAATTCTTTCACCCTGCGCACGGTGTATCAGCCGAAGACACACTTCGCCAATCGCTATCTCAATGGGCTTGTGGCGAACAACAACCTGGCCGTGCTGGTCAACGCCAGCAGCGGCGATCAGCAAAATCTTGTGACCGGCAGGAATCTGAATGGAGACACTCTGGCCGTCGGCCAGCAGCGCCCCCTGTTCGTCGGCCGCAACACCCTTCGCACCCCGAATATCTTCCAGGCGGATGCACGCTACACCCGTACCTTCGCCACCCTGTTCGAACGTGTGAAGTCGCAAATCTTCGTCGAAGCCAACAACTTCGTCAACCGTTCCAACTTCACCTCCATCAACACCACTGCCACCACCAACGCTGCCGGCAGTATCACGACGCAGCCCTCCCTGGTGCCTACCAGCTCCGTACTCGAAGCGCGCATTCTGCAGTTTGGCGCGCGCATCGAGTTCTAAATCCGTCCACAAAAGAGACGGTGCGGCTTGGGCTTACCGTCTTTTTTTCTGTCGTTATACGAGAAAACGCAAGCTATGGAAGCAAACATTACCGCATCGAAGTTTCCCGCGCCCATTTACCGGGAGCATGTGCTCGCGCACATCTTCGCGGATGCACAACGGCTTTTTTTGCCTGCTCTGCTCCAGATCGACTACGCGCACCTGGTTATGCTGCGCACCCAGGGTATCGTCTCGCACGAGACCGCTGCAGCTTGCCTGCATGCGTTAAATGCACTCGACCTGAAAGCACTGAGCACGGTGGCTTATGACGGCACCGTCGAAGATCTCTTCTTCCTGGTGGAGCGGCAGCTTGCCGAGATCGCCGGCGACGAACACGCGGGCCGCCTGCACACCGCACGCTCGCGCAATGACATTGACCTGACTATGTACCGGATGGTGCTGCGGCAACGCCTGCTCGAAACTTTAGCGGCCTCGCTCGCGTTGCGCAACACACTATTAGAAATTGCGAAGACGTACCGCGCTGCCATCATGCCCGCGTATACACACAATCAGCCTGCGCAGCCGACGACGCTGGGCCATTACATGATGGCGATGATCGAAGTGCTGGAGCGCGATGCGGAGCGCGTGATCGGCTGCTATGCACGCGTCAATCGAAGTCCGTTGGGTGCCTGCGCCATTACCACCACAGGCTTCCCCATCGACCGCAGCCAGACGGAAAAGCTGCTCGGCTTTCGCGGCCTCGTTACCAATTCTTACGGCGCCATTGCCGCCGTCGATTACGTGGCGGAGGCATGCAGCGTGCTCGCGACAGCCATGCTAAGCCTCGGACGTTTTACGCAGGACATGCTGCTATGGTCCACGGCAGAGTTTAATTTCCTGCGCCTCTCCGATGGCTACGTGCAGACCAGCAGCATCATGCCGCAGAAGCGCAACCCCGTGCCGCTGGAGCACTCGCGAATCCTCGCTTCCCGGGCGCTGACGGAGGCGCAGTCCATACTTGGCTCGCTGCACAATACACCGTTCGCAGACATGAATGATGGCGAGGACTCCCTGCAGCCGCTTGTCGCGCTTGCATTCACCGATGGACATCGCGCGCTTGCGCTACTGGCGGGTGCGTTGTCAGAAGCCAGCTTCAATACGGATCACATGAAGACGCGCGCCAACGCCAGTTTCCTGACGGTGACGGAAGTGGCCGATACACTCGTACGCACCTGCGGTATCTCCTTTCACCACGCACACACGATCGTTGCCGCGGCCGTGAAGGCTGCCAGCAGCGACGACACGGTTGCGCTTGCGCGGGACCTGCACGCACGCTCAGAGGCTGCTGGAGTTTGCATCTCGATCAAAGAGATTCAGAGGGCACTGGATCCGGAAAACTTCATCGCCATCCGCTCAGTCCGCGGTGGGCCAGCCCCGTCAGCGCTTGATCCTGAGCTGGAGCGTGCGGCACAACAGCTCGGAGCCGACCGCGCCTGGCACATGGCAGAGATTAACTATCTCGCGTCAGCGCACAGTGAGTTGCAGAAAGCATCTTCCAAACTATCCGTACAAAGCAACGGGGACCGATGACCGGCGAACGATACGGTAAGGCGACAGGCGACCGCGGCCACCTGCAGTGACGCCCTGGCCCCATCAGTGCGCTGAAAAGAACATGCGTAATTTCCTGAATCGATCAGTGCCTGGCCATCCTTTGGGTCCATCCCCATAGCTAGACACCGGCAACCATCCATCGAGTTCGTGCACCCAGGGATCGGAGAACCCGGAAAATCATCGTCATTGTAGAGGTAACGCCTTGCCTCATCGCAAGCGGAACAGGTTTCGGGATCACATGTTTTCAGGTACTGCCAAAGTGGCTTCCATCCCCAGCTTCGAAGCTGGCTCCGATCCCGATTCCAGTTGTAGTTGCTCTGCATCGCGTTCAAGGCAGCTTTAAAAGACATCGGACTTGGCCACTGGTATGAACTCGGAAGTAGCTTTTCCGGTCGGCCCCCATGACCAAGCAACTGCCTCATTACTACGACAACTTGTATTTGACGGAAATCTGACGACGGCATACTGGCAAGTACCGCAGGACGAGCAGCAAAGAGTCCGTCAATGTGTGCACGGTCGATATCTTGAAACACTTTACCTCCCGTGGGCGGGCACCACGTTTGATAGAGACTCAACGCTCCGCTGATATCACCAGCGATTAGTAGGCGGCGCAGGTTGTTAGCCTCGTAATCTGGAAATCGTGGCAGTAGCGTCGCTTCCTCTGATGAACTAACTGGGGTAGTTTACGGGTGACACGATTAGGCTGCAACCCGCGGACCCCTGTGGACATCTTCGTTTTCTATTCGCCTACACTCGAAGGCATGGGGGTCATGAAGAGAGCTAAGGGGAGGGAGAAGAGCAACACATCAAGGACCGCTTCGCCTCCACCTTGATGATTTCAGCCTCAATCATCGCAGCGGTGCGGCTGGCGCGGGATGAGAACATCAGTCGGTCTTCACCCCGGCTCCTGAATGTGGTTTCGGAGAGCGTGGCGTTGGCTCGGTTGATTTTGGATAGATTGGTCAGGTGAGGACTGGAAAAGGGAAGGTTGGCTACCTCGGGGCAAAACTCAGAAATCAACTGGAAGGTTTAGGAGTTCTTTCGTGACGTCCTCGAAGCCCCGTGCATGTGCCAAAAGAGCAAAGTGCCGCAATGTCAATTCCTTGGATTTCTTTAGAAGGCGAATCATATGACTTTCCTTGTAGGCTGGCCCAATTGTGCCGTCCGGGTCGATCCGATGCACTAATTGCTCGACGCCGGTGTGAGCGTAACCGCTCATCACGAAGAATGCGTCACCCGTAAAACTGGAGAAGTAGGGTTTTTTGGCATAGTCAAACCGGGCATGTTCTTTGTCAAGGGCGTCTGCCATCACCTTAAATTTAGGGAAGCTGCAAGTTCGGTTGCAGATGCCCGTGAACTCCTGCTCTGTTGCGCAGCGTAGAATCCAATCACTTCGCACAACAGCCTCCACGAGTGGGCGGAAAAGCGCCATAGCACTCCCGTCTGCCACGCGACTCTTACAAAGAATCAAAATAGCCCGGAAGTGTTCAAATGCCTGTGAACTGGCAGCGGCGGCTACACGCAATTGATGGTTGCCTTCCGGGTCTTCAGGGTGTAAGGCGACGATCCTCTCAAAGGTTTCCTAGCAGCTTGTCACCTGTGCTACGAACTCGGGGCTCGGATTTGGCGGATCGAAAATGAACATGTGCGGAGCGTAACACCCACCGTTAGCTTGGCGGCTTCCTGTGGAAACCGAACCCCCGTTACCTTTTATTTTGCGCTTTAGCCATTCCGTTACTCCTATCCGGCCATTTTGACGAATACCGGGCTAACGCTCGATAACGCTCCTTAGCGGTCTCTAGCGTGGAACACCCTATCGTTGTTGGGGATTGATGCGGTAACGGCGTTGGAAACTGAGGGGATAAGGGGAATGGCGGAAGAGGAGGGATTCGAACCCCCGATACCTTTTCAGGTACGCCAGTTTTCAAGACTGGAGCCATCAACCACTCGGCCACTCTTCCTGATGAAAGTCTAGTACGGCTGGCTGTGTCGTGCAAAGTTACTTCACGAGTTCAGGTCCTGGGATTGTTGATCTTTGAGGACCGGTCGCCGTAAAGGTCGTCGATACTGAGATGAAAAGGCTGAACCGCTGCGATACTTGCTGCAGTCTAAAGTATCGAAGACGACAAACTGATGGGTACTCTCTCCTCCAATCCGGTAGTGACTCGCGAAAAGGGGTATAGCAGCTTCGACGCGACGCTGGCCAGCGCAACCTCGTCCATTGCGTTGCGCGAGACGATCAACCTCGCTATCGACAGCTTTCGCGCCTCCAAGGTGCGATTTCTGCTCACAATGCTCGGCATGATCGTCGGATCGTTTTCGATCATCCTGGTGGTAACGGTAGGGCTGACCGGCAAAAAATACGCGTTGGACCAGATCTCGGGCATTGGCCCCAACATGATCGAGATGCAGTACGTCGGCGGCACCGTGGCGGGGCCGGATAACACCAGTTCACCCGACTCGATGACCCGCGAGGATATGGCCGCGGTCATCGAGCAGGTTCCGGGCATCATTGCGTCGTCGCCGATGCTGGAGTTTCACGACCGCGTCTCCATGGGTTCGGGCATTACCAAGGACACGATGCTGCTGGGCGTGTCTCCGCAGTATAAACAGGTGCGTAACCTCAAGATTCTGGCGGGGCGCTTCTTTGACGATCAGGATGCCACTTCACACACCAAGGCAGCAGTGATTGTGCTGCCGTTTGCGACGGCGCTCTTTGGCTCACCCGATGCTGCGGTTGGGCACAGCATCACTGTTTCAGGAATTCCTTTCGTCATCATCGGCGTCTTCAAGGAAGGCACGGAGACGTTTGGGCAGTCGGAGATTTCCAACCAGACCATGCTGATTCCGTATTCCGTGGCGAGGTATTTTCAGGGCACCGACGTCCTGAAGCAGATCTTTTTCACTGTTGCGGATTCCACGCAGGTCGAGCCGACATCTATAAAAATCTTGAAGATCATTCAGTCTCGTCACCGGGCTTCGAGCGTTTATAACGCGCAGACGCTGACCGAGGTGCTGAGTGTAATGGCCAAGATTGCGAATGCGCTGACGGTAGTTCTCGTCTTCGCAGCGTTCTTTACCCTGCTGGTCTCAGGTGTTGGCATCATGAACTCGATGCTGGCCAACGTGCAGGCGCGGACGCGCGAGATCGGTATCCGCAAGGCGCTGGGGGCTACCAGCCGTGAGATTCGGCTGCAGTTTCTGACGGAGGCTGTCTTTCTTTCGCTCTCCGGCGGGCTCATCGGCACGATCATTGGCCTTGCACTGCCGCTTTCGATCTCTTTCCTGACGCCTTATAAACTGCCGGTGTCCCCGTGGTCGGCGGTGATTGCGCTGTTCACGTCGGTAATGGTGGGTGTGTTCTTCGGGATGCTGCCAGCCACACGAGCCGCGCGCCTGGACCCGGTCGAGACGCTCAAGTACGAGTAACCGTTGCCAGGTTCACTGAGCATCGCCCATAGAATAGCCAGATGCCGACCGTCGTCCGTTCCTACTCAAAGATCAATCTCGGCTTGGCCATCGGGCCGCCGCGTCCGGACGGCTTTCACGCTTTGTCGACGCTTTACCAGACGCTTGCGCTCCACGACCTGCTGACCGTATCGGCCGTGTCGGCTGCGGAGACACGCATTACCCTGACGTGCAGCGATCCGCGCGTGCCTCTTGACGCTCGTAATACAGTCTGGAAGATGGTGAACAAGGCTCTGGGGCAGTTTGGTCAACGTGCCGTTGTGACGATTCATATCCAGAAGAACCTTCCGATTCAGGGGGGTATGGGGGCTGGCTCGGCCAACGCGGCGGCGGCGCTGATTGGCTTGGAAAAAGAGCTTGATCTCAAGATTCCGAGAGACATCCGGCTGGCCATGGCGGCTGAGGTGGGGTCGGATGTGCCTCTGTTTCTGATAGGCGGATCCGTGCTGGGTTCGGACCGCGGGCAGGTGGTAACGGCAGTTGCGGACGTAAGCCTTGGTGGTTCGACGGAGATTCCGTGCGTGATCGCGCTGCCCGGACGTGGGGTTTCCACACCGCAGGCATTCCGCGACTGGGATAAACGTTTCAACCCTGATTTGCACAATGCTCCCATCCGGGATACACTTGCAAAGTTGAGTCGTACTTATGCGTCCGTCTTCTCCTGTGAGAAGTCAAACGAAAAGTCCGGCGCCTCCGGTATCTTTCCTGATCCGAGTCTTGCGTCGCTGATAGTTAGCGACAAGCAGGACAGCCCTGAGAACTTGCATGGGCTCTCTCGTGAGCAACATCACACGGCATTTGCTTCTGATCTCAGAAGTCAAGCCACGAGCGGTTTCGAGATTGATCTGGCCGAGAACTCCCTTCTCGCGCTTGTCCGCACCGGGATTGAAAACGACTTTGAAACGGTCGTCTTTCTTCAGTATCCCCTCCTGCGTGAAATCAAGCGACATCTGATGGGATCCTCGGAAGTTCAGAATCCGGCAATTTATGCCGCGCTCTCTGGCTCAGGCTCCGCCTTGTTCGGCTTTTACCGGACCAAGACTGACGCGTATGCCGCTCAACAAAGGCTTCAGCAACATGGCGTTCAGGCACTTGTCACTTCGACCTTGCCCCGACCTCTGTACTGGAGCAGGATGTTCGCAGAGTGATTTTTCCCGGACCTGAACTTCTTTTACTTGCAGAAGTGATGACAATCCGGGCAATTACTGGGCGATCGACTAACGGTAGGTCAGGTGCCTTTGGAGCATCTAGTCTAGGTTCGAATCCTAGTCGCCCAGCCAAATAAGGCTAGGAACTCAGACGGTCGATCGATGAGCTTTATCGCTCAAGTCCAGGGTTCACCGGGCAGCATCGGTGAACTGCAGTGAAACAGGGTTATTGATGCTTTCTGATGTCGGTGCAACCTCCGGCCAGATCGCGGCAGTAGAAAGCATTTGCACTTCTCGCGGAAACAACGCGCTAGTACATGCAGTCCTTTAGCAAGGAATTTGGAAAGAACCAACGTCTTTTACCTCGCAAGAAGTACCGGCCAACCAGCCGGAGATAGACATAAACCAGCAGGAACCGCCCAAGGTCAACCAACCTGAGGAGTTTCAGACGTGAGCAAACAAGACACAGCTGTGGTTCTTCCCCCTGATTTAGCACGTGACGAACAAATGCTTGCGGGCACAACCGCAGCGATGGACGTCGCGCAATCTGCAACATCTCCGCAAGGAGCCTCCGCAAAGGCCGGCCCGGAACGCAAACGTTCAGGCCGGTTGAGCGAGGCGAAGCGCTTCAAAATCTTTTGCGGCGAAGCAAACAAACCGCTCGCAGAAGAGGTTTGCCGCTTCGTTGGCGTACCTCTGGGTGAAACCCGGATACAACGATTCGCCGACGGAGAGATTCACTTTCAATTGCTGGAAAACGTTCGCGGCGCGGATGTATTCGTGATCCAGCCGACATGCCGCCCGGTCGACCAGCACCTGATGGAACTTCTTATCATGATCGATGCGCTCAAGCGGGCTTCCGCTGCGCGCATCACGGTCGTAATGCCGTACTACGGTTACGCCCGGCAGGACCGCAAGGACCGGCCGCGCGTCGCTATCAGCAGCAAGCTCGTCGCGGATCTTTTGACGACCGCCGGCGCCAATCGCGCCCTCCTCGTCGATCTCCACGCCGCACAGATTCAAGGCTTCTTCAATATCCCGGTCGACCATCTGTTTGCCAGCCCTGTGCTGGTGGGTTACTTCCGAGAACTCAACCTGCCCAATTTGACCGTCGTCAGTCCGGATGCAGGGGGAGTAGAACGGGCGAGATTCTTCGCCAAAAAGCTTGACGTTCCGTTGGCCATCGTCGATAAACGGCGCACCGACATGAACATCAGTGAAGTGATGAATGTCATCGGTGATGTGGAAGGCAGAACCTGCCTCATTTTGGATGACATCGTCGACACAGCTGGCACGCTCGTCAAGACTGTTGATGCGTTGCTTGCCCAGGGAGCCAGGGAGGTTTATGCCTGCGCGTCTCATGCTGTGCTTTCAGGCCCCGCGGTTGAGAACATCGCGAAGTCGCCGCTGAAGGAACTCATCGTTTCCAACACGATTCCGCTTCGTGAGGAAGCGCTGAAGGTAGACAAGATCAAGGTGCTTTCCATCGCCGGGCTGCTTGGCCGCGCAATTGAAAGTATCCACATGGAGACCAGCGTTTCGACGCTGTTCAGCTAAGGCAGTGGTTAGTCAGAAGCGGTTTGTGGTTAGTCCACACATAATCGTTTTAGCCGATCGCAGCATCACGCAACACTAACCAGTGGCCCAGCCGCAAACGGAGCGAAACAGTAGCAGTGACCAGGAGTGGCCTGAACCACTACTCGCTAGCAACTGTCTTTCGTGCCCGAAAGGAAATTACATGGCATCCCAGAAGTTTGACGCAGTCATCGCAACCCCCCGCACCGGCAAGTTCAACAAAAACCACGCACGCCGCGTTCGCGTTGCAGGCAAGATTCCCGCCGTCGTCTATGGCGCCGGACAGGACGCTGTTGCCGTCACCGTAGACCCCAGGGTCGTCACCAAGATTCTGCACTCGGAAGCCGGTCACAACACGATCTTCGATTTGAGCGTTGAAGGCTCTGCCCTGGTCAAGGCCATGATCGTTGACTGGCAGCACGAGCCGATCAAAGGCAAGCTCCTGCACATCGACTTCAAACGCATCGCGATGAACAAAGCCATGCGCGTCTCGGTTCCCGTGCTGCTCTCGGGCATTCCGGTAGGCGTAAAGAACTCCGGCGGAATCCTCGATCAGGTTCTGCGCGAAGTCGAAATCGAATGCCTCCCTTCCGACATTCCGGATCACCTTGACATCGACGTCAGCGAGCTCGAGCTTTACGGCGCCATCCACATCTCGGACCTGCCGCACTCCGGTTCGATCAAGTTTCTGGGCGATGACACAGCGCTCGTAGCCCACGTCACCATTATTAAGGAAGAGGCTGCGGCCGACGTGATCGCGCCCGTAGTTGCCGAGCCCGAAGTTGCCAAGAAGGGCAAGGGCGAAGTTGCTGCTGCCCCTGCTGCCGACGCCAAGGCCGCACCTAAAAAGAAGTAACCTGGACAAGTCGGGTGCCCCTTTTACGATGACAGGGGCACCCGGAAATGCTCTTTGAAGGAAGCGCTGTGAAGCTGATTGTCGGTCTAGGAAATCCCGGAATCGAATATCAGTTCACGCCGCACAACGCAGGCTTTCTCGCAATCGATCGGATTGCTCAAGTCTGCGGAGTCTCGGTCACGAATCGTCGAGGCAAGGCGCTCACGGCACGCACCACTTTGGCCGGCCAGGATGTACTTCTGGCCAAACCGGAGACCTTTGTGAACCTCAGCGGGCTTTCAGTAGCAGCACTTCTGCAGGAACTAGAGCTGGGTACGCCAGCCAATGATTTGATCGTCTTCTACGACGAACTTGCCATTCCATTGGGTCAGATTCGCATTCGCGAGCGAGGCTCGGCTGGAGGGCATAATGGGATCAAGTCGATCCTGAGTGCGCTGGGCACGGAGGAATGGATTCGCGTTCGTATCGGAGTCGGCAAACCGCCTACCGAGACCGGGCGAGAGATCAAGGCAGGCGGCAGGGATTTTCTGCTGTCTCCGTTTCGCAAAATGCAGTTACAGGAGCTGGATTTGGTCCTTGACGACGCCATGCGCGCAGTCGAGATGATTTTCAAAGATGGCGTAAAAAAAGCCATGAATGAGTTCAACCGCAAGGTCAACGGAGAACCTTCCGACGCCGAACCGGTGAAGTAGCAAATGCAACAGATTTCCAAACCGTTGTTGCCACGTCCTACGGCAGCACGGTGCGAAGCAGAACTTCGCAGAAAGAAGTAGAGCCAATGAATCGCACTTACGAAATCATGTTCATCATCCGTCCCGACGTTGAAGAAGCAGACCTCGACAAGCTGGTCGAAGGCTTTCAGAAGAACGTTACCGACGGCGGTGGAGAGATCCGTTCGACCGAGAAGATGGGCCGTCGCCGGCTCGCATACACCGTCCGCAAGTTCAACGATGGCTTCTATGTTCTCCTCACCGTTACCGCACCCGGCTCTCTGATGGCTGAAATCGAGCGTCGCCTCCGCGTCTCCGAGCAGGTCATCAAGTTCATCACGGTCCGCATGGACGAAGAAGAGAAGCGTCTCGCCAAGATCAAGGCGCACCGCGACACTCACGTCAAGCGCAGCGCGATTCCCGTCCAGCAGCCTTCCGCTCCGGCTCACCCAGCTGCCGCACCCGTGGACACTCCTGCCGAGGCACCCGTCGTCACCCCCGAAACCGCCGAGCCGCCCGCGACTGAAGCAGCTTCGGTCGAGACGCCTTCGGTTGAGACGCCTTCAGTTGAGACCACGGCCTAATCTTTTGCGACTCCAACCGACCGGAGCCGCATAACGTACTACCCCGTCTTTCCCGCGCTTCTAAATCATCCACGGACTCCACAGCGAGTCTGGAGCGCAGGGCAGGACCAGAACACTTGAGAGGAATCACAATGGCTGACGAAACCACCAACGCAGCATCCGAGCAGACGGCCGCCCCCGCGTCCTCGGGCCCATCCACTCCTTCCACCTACACTCCGCGTCCACCGCGCCCTGCCGGCGGCCCCGGTGGTCCTGGCGGCGCACCTCGCACCGGCGGCGGCCCTGGCGGCCCCGGCGGACGCAAGTTCTTCCGCCGCAAGAAGGTTTGCAAGTTCTGCACGGAAAAGATTGATGCCATCAGCTACCGCGATGTTCGCCTGCTTCAAGGCTTCGTTGCAGAGCGTGGCAAGATCGTTCCGCGTCGCCTGACCGGTGTTTGCACCACGCACCAGCGCCGCCTGTCGCTTGCCATCAAGCAGTCGCGCAACATCGCCCTGCTCGCCTTCGCCGCCCGCTTCTAACCTAGCCCTCGCGGACGGTTCATAAACCCGCGCAAGAACATTGGAGACGCAACATGGAAGTCATTCTGAAAGAAGATGTCCAGAAGCTCGGCCACCGCGGAGACGTGGTTAAGGTCGCAGACGGCTACGGACGCAACTACCTCCTGCCTGGCAAGCTTGCCATCGAAGCCACCACTGCCAACAAGGCCGTGATTGAGCAGATGAAGGGTTCCGCCATCCGCAAGTCCGCCAAGGAAAAAGCTCAGTCGGACGAGCTCGCACGCACGCTTTCCCAGGTGGAAATTACCTTTGAGCGCAAAGTCGGCGAGAACGACCATCTCTTCGGCTCCGTCACCTCGGGCGACATCGCGCACCAGCTTGAGCTGCAGGGCTACACCATCGACCGTCGCAAGATTGCGCTCGAAGAGCCCCTCAAGCAGCTCGGCGAGTTCCACGTCCCCATCAAACTGCACCGCGAGGTCACCGCTCATGTCAAGGTAACGATCAAGAGCGATGCCCCCGACGTAGTCGTAGCAACCCCCGCAGCCTAACCCGTTTCAGACACTAAAAAAGGCACCTCCATCTCGCGATGGAGGTGCCTTTTTTAGTTTTAGATCTTCGCGCGCGAAAACATGACTCTTGTATCGTCGATCGCGTTGAGCTTGCCGTACACACAAACTGCAAATTTCCGGTTGGCTGGATCGCTCATATACGTTTGTCGAAATTCAGGAGTGGACAATACATCTGGCAACACATCTAGGACGATTGCGTGACATCGCCAAGCGTCAGTTATCCTTCAGGAAATCGTCACGGAGATTTCAATGCTCGCCACCGTCAAGCCTATCGTTGCCCTCGTTGCAGGCGCTCTGCTCGCACCTACTCTCTCTTTCGCCGCGCAGCATCCAGCTTCCGCGAAAACGCATGAGCGTCATGCCATGGTCGTCTCGATTCACCATGACGCATCGGACGCCGGGCTTGCGATCCTCCAGCAGGGCGGCAACGCCATCGATGCAGCCGTGGCCGTAGGTTTCGCCCTCGCCGTCGTGCTCCCCCAGGCGGGCAACCTCGGCGGCGGAGGCTTCATGCTCATCCGCAACCACACCGGCGTAAACCACTTCCTCGACTATCGCGAGCGCGCTCCCGGCGCCGCCACCGCCGACATGTACCTCGACGCCGAGAAGAACGTCGTCCCCGGCCTCTCCACCCTCGGCTACAAAGCCATCGGCGTCCCCGGATCGGTTGCTGGCCTGGCCTACGCTCAACAACACTTCGGCAAGCTGACCCTGGCGCAGGACATGGCCCCTGCAATCGCCCTCGCCGCCAAGGGCTATGTCCTCTCTGCGGAAGAGGCCCGCGCCCTCCACGCCAGCAACCTGACCAAATTCCCGGAGTCCAAACGCATCTTCCAGCGCGATGGTAATTTCTACTCCGCCGGCGACACCTTCACCCAGCCCGACCTTGCCGCCACGCTCAAGCGCATAGCCGCCAGTCCGAACGAGTTCTACACGGGCAAGATGGCCGCGCAACTCGCCGAATCCGTCCGGACCCACGGCGGTCTGCTCACGCAAGCAGACCTTGCCGCCTACAAGGTCGTCGACCGCAAGCCCCTCACAGGCACCTTCAAGACTCACGGCCAGACCTACGACGTCATCACCTCGCCGCCGCCATCTTCCGGCGGCATTGTGCTGCTCGAAACCCTCAACATCCTGGCTGGGTACGACCTCCCGGCCCTCGGCGCCGATCGCTCCCCCGCCCAGATTCACCTCATCGCGGAAGCCTTCCGCCGCGCCTACATGGACCGCGCCGACTACCTGGGCGACCCCGACTACAACACCATGCCGCTAGTCCAGATGGCTTCCACAAAGTATGCCGACGCATGGCGCGCCAGCATCCTGAAAGACGCTCCCTCGCCCTCCACTCAGCTCAAACGCCCTGCCGGCTTTCTGCCCGCGCCGCCCGCCATCACCCCATTCAAAGAGTCCACCCAGACCACCCACTACAGCATCGTCGACTCCGACGGCAACGCCGTCTCCACCACCTATACCCTCAACGGCCTCTTCGGCTGCGGCGCCACCGCGGAAGGCCTCGGCTTCCTCCTTAATAACGAGATGGACGACTTCTCGTCCAAGCCCGGAACTCCAAACATGTTCGGCCTCATTCAGGGGCCTGCCAATGCCATCGCACCCGGCCACCGCCCGCTTTCGTCCATGACCCCAACCATCGTCACCACCCACGCCCTGCCCGGCAGGCCCGCAAAGCTTTTACTTGTCCTGGGCACCCCTGGCGGCTCAACCATCATCACCACCGTTATCAACGATCTCCTCAGCACCCTCGTCAACGGTCTCACCATCCAGCAAGCCGCCGACGCCCCGCGCTTCCACCACCAGTACCTACCCGACGTGCTCGACTTCGAAAAAGCCTTCCCCCGAGACACGGTTGAAGCCATGCGGACGATGGGGTACAAGGTCTCGCAAGCCAATGCGGCAGACGAGAAGAATCCCGGCGTGTGGGGCGATAGCGAACTCATCGCCGTCGATCCCATAACCGGCAAACTCCAGGGCGGGCACGATTCCCGCCGAGCCTACGGCAAAGCCTCCTCCTATTAACACTTTCTCGTTGTCATTTCGTAGCGAAGCGAAGGAATCTACGGTTGCGGTCCATCTCGCATCACGCTCCCATTCCTGTAGCCTGAATCAAGATGAACTTTGGCCTCTCCACTAAAATTTTCTTCCCTCAGCGTCTCACCCCCAGTCTCCTGAGCGCTCTCGCCAACTCCGGCGTTCGCGTCATCGAGCTCTTCGCTGGCCGTCACCACTTCAACTACACCGATCGTCCCCAGGTCCGCGACCTGGCCGCATGGTTCCGCTCCAACGACGTCCTCCCCACACTCCACACGCCTGTCTCCAGCGGCAATTACTTCTCCCGGCACTCCTCGCCTGACATCAATCTCGTCTCCGCCAACAAGGCTGTCCGCATCGAGGCCATGGAAGAGATCAAGCGCGCGCTCGAATCCGCCGAGCATATTCCCTTCTCCACCTGCGTCCTTCATCTCGGCCTGCCGCCCGCCATGGAAGAGGCGCACTGGTCCGACTACACCTTCGAGTACGCCCTCACTGCCATCGAGCATCTCAAAGCCTTTGCTGCACCCCTCGGCGTTCGCCTCCTGCTGGAAAACCTTCCCAACGAGATCGCCACTCCCGCCCACCTGCTCGCAATTCTGCGTATCGGACACTTCGATTCCTGCGGCATCTGCTTCGACGTCGCCCACGCGCATCTGGACGAAGCCGGCATTGCGCCTGCGCTTGAGTCTCTACGCCCCCGCATCGCTGAAATCCACCTAAGCGATAACGCCGGACGCCAGGGCGCGTTGATCGATCAGCATCTTTGGCCCGCCAGCGGCACGGAGCGTCCACCTTCCGCCGCGCGCGGCACAATCGACTGGCAAGCCACCTACGCGCTAGCCCGTTCCTTCCCCTCTGAAACTCCGCTCATGCTGGAGATCGCAGACGTCGAGGCGGCCACGCCCGAGGCCGTCACCCGCATGGCACGCGAAGTTATCTCGGAATCGATTCGGTTGCAGGAGGTCGCGTCGCTGAATCCTCCTGAGCCACGGTCTGACTCCGAAGAGGGGCGGAACTGAGGACCATCCCGGTAAAGACATGCGCCCCTGATAGCGGCAGGTTTACTACATTCGACCTATCGACCCATGCCTTGACGAATGGCACTCCTGGAAAATGGGCCCTCAAAAATGCGTCCAGTCGCTGACCAAAAGATTCAGCACGAACAGGTATCCCGCAGGCCGTTGGAGTGTTATAAGATTCTGGCCATGCGCCTGAAAAATATCCTATCTCTCTGCCTCTTCGCTCTCATCGCAGCAACAGCTTCCGCCCAGGGGGCGACAGCCGTTGCAACCGAAGGCGGCATGTACTTTGGGATGAGCGGGTCGATCGCCCAGGCTCTTGACGCTCATGGCATCTCGCTGAACCTGAGCGGCTACAACAACGATGGCTCCGGCTCCGGCTACATCGGTTTCCCCCTCATCGGTGGGACTCTGGACCTAGACAACGGCAATGGTGTCTCTCAGTTCGACGGCTCGGTTGACTTCCAGTCCGGTAACAACCTCATGCAGCTCAAGGAGTTGAGCTTCGTAAATGTTGGCAAGACCCCCTTCATCTCTGCAGCCATCTGGCAGAATGGCGTCTTCCAATATCGCCAGATTATCTTCCTCGTAATCTCCGGCAACGCATTTGGACCTCTTGCCTACGGTCCCATTCACACCAACAACATCTACTTTTCGTTCAACCCCATGTTCGTCAGCGCGCTCGACAACTTCTTCCAGACCCCTGACCTTGCCACCGCCCTGGCGCCCAACCCGACCTTTGGAGCCACTGGCTTCATCGGCGTCTATGCCGCGATCGAGCCCGCTCCGGCACTCCCCGCTCAGCCAACCGCCGCCGCAACTCCGGCTGCATCCGCCAAGTAACATGACCCAGCCTTCCGGCCCGACTGCCCTCAGTGGGAGCCGGGCCATTTTCGTGCTCGTTGCTCTTACGGCGTAAACTAAAGAAGCTCATGACCCCGACCTTCAGTGCCACTCCTCTCATTTCGACATCTCCCGTCGCCACCATCGCCACACTCGCCGCCCATGAAGGACAAAGCGTTACGCTCCAGGGCTGGCTGTATAACCTGCGCGCCTCCGGCAAACTGCTCTTCCCCATCTTTCGCGATGGAACCGGCACCATCCAGGGCATCGTCCCCAAGGCCGCCGTATCGGAAGAACTCTTTGAAACTCTGAAAAACCTCACGCTGGAGTCCTCCGTCCGCGTGACGGGCAAGGTCCGCGCCGACGTCCGTGCGCCCTCCGGCTTCGAGCTGGACGTGGAAGCCCTCGAAGTCCTGCAGCGCGTCCCCGACGAAAGTCCCTTCCCCATATCCCTCAAAGAGCACGGCGTCGACTTCCTCATGGAGCATCGCCACCTCTGGATTCGCACACCCCGCCAGTCCGCCATCCTCCGCGTCCGCGCCACCATCATGCGCGCAGCAGCCGAGTATTTCGACAATAACGGCTTCATCCGCACCGACCCACCCATCCTCACGCCCAACGCTTGTGAAGGCACCTCCGAGCTCTTCGAGATGGACTACTTCGATAACGACAAGGCCTACCTCACCCAGTCCGGCCAGCTCTATATTGAAGCAACCGCCCTCGCCCTCGGCAAGGTCTACTCCTTCGGCCCCACCTTCCGCGCAGAGAAATCCAAGACCCGCCGCCACCTCACCGAGTTCTGGATGGTCGAACCCGAAATGGCCTTCGCCGGGCTTGAAGACCTGCTCCAGCTTGCCGAAAACTACCTGAGCTTCATCGTCGCCGAGGTCCTCAAGAAGCACCGCGGCGACCTCAAGGTCATCGGCCGCGATGTCTCGAAGCTCGAAGCCGTCATCGCCCCCGCACCCGGCACAATCCCCTCTCAAACCGTCAGCGACGCCGACGAGTCCGCCGTCGCAGCTGACGTCGGAGCCGGCCTCTGCCACGCGCCGCAGTCTTTGTCTCCATCCGGCGCAGCCACGGCCTCGTCGCCCCGCAATACCTTCCCCCGTCTCTCCTACGATGAAGCCCATGCCATGCTCGAGGACGCCTTCCAGAAAGGCCTCGTGGAGAACCGCCACGTCTACGGTGACGACTTCGGCTCACCCGACGAGACTTATATCTCCTCCCAGTTCGACAAGCCCGTCATGGTCCACCGTTATCCTTCGGCCATCAAAGCCTTCTACATGCAGCCCGACCCTGAGGATCCCACCAAGGCCCTTTGCGTCGACGTCCTCGCGCCGGAAGGCTACGGCGAAATCATCGGCGGCTCCCAGCGCGTCGACGACTACGACCTCCTCAAATCCCGCATCGAAGAACACGGCCTCCCGCTCGCCGCCTTCCAGTGGTATCTCGACCTCCGCAAATACGGCTCCGTCCCTCACGCCGGCTTCGGCATGGGCATCGAGCGCGTAGTCGCCTGGATCTGCGGCCTGGACCACGTCCGCGAAACCATCCCCTTCGCAAGAACCCTGAACCGCATCTACCCGTAAGTCTTACGCCGAGCCAGTTCCGGTGGCCCATTCATTGCGCTGCTGCGCAAATTTCACGACTCCATTGCACTTAGCTAGGGGATAGAGGGTACCCCACCCCACCCCCTAGTCCTTGCTGAACGCCGTATCCAGCTTCTCCGCATAACGCTCCAGCGCCAGCCCAATCAAGCGGTCAATCAAATCCTTGTACTTCAACCCCGAAGCCCCCCAAAGCTTCGGATACATCGAAATGCTCGTAAATCCGGGCATCGTATTAATCTCGTTGAGATAGATGCGTCGCCTGGACCCCTTGCCGGCGGGCTCCATCAAGAAGTCGACCCGCGCCAGACCAGCACAATCACATGCCCGGAAAGCAGCCAGCGCCATCGTGCGGATCTGTTTTTGCTCCGCCGCCGTCAGCTTCGCCGGAATGATCGACAAACTCTCATCCGGACCGCTGAGCTGGTACTTCGCCTCGTAGTCGTAAAACTCCTTCGCAGGCACAATTTCGCCAACAACCGAAGCCTCCGGAGCATCATTACCGAGCACCGCAACCTCCAACTCCCGCGGCTTTGCACCCGGCCCCCCAACCCCCTGCTCAATGACCAGTTTGCGATCAAACGACGCGGCAAGATCCATCGCAGTGGCCAGTTCTGAGCGTTCATGAACCTTTGAAATCCCAACAGAGGAGCCCAGATTTGCCGGCTTGACGAACAAGGGATACTGCAAAGCCTTCTCTATTGTCCGCTGGCAGCGCTTCGGGTCAGCTCGCCACTCCGAGCGCAGAAGTGTGACGTGTGGCGTCTGCGGCAATCCCGCTGCGGCAAACAGCTTCTTCATCGCATCTTTATCCATGCCCGCAGAAGAACCAAGCACGCCCGACCCGACATAAGCGAGGTCGGCAAGCTCCAGCAGCCCCTGGATGGTGCCATCCTCACCAAACGTCCCATGCAGAACCGGAAAGATAACATCCAGCGAGCCCGTGAAGGCGGACGACTGGTGAATAAACTCCGAGCAGGCGGCAAGCTGCAGGGGAGCTGCCGTAGTTTCGCCCGCCAGGAGCGCCTGGGCGTATTCGCCGCCGAGCCACTGGCCCGCCTTGGAGATGCCGATAGGGACGACCTCGTACTTCCTGCGGTCGATCGCTTTCAGAATGGAGTTAGCGGAGAGCAGCGAGACTTCGTGCTCGCCGGAGCGGCCTCCGAACAGGATGCCGATGCGTAGTTTCTTTTTGGCCATAACTATCTCCAGCCTACGGGTTTCCGCTGAGGGTGACAGCCGGGGGAATCAACGAAGGCACGCCACGCTAATGGATGGTGGGGTTGCGTGGGAGCTGGGGGAACGGTTTAGGCTCCAGTATCTTCTCTACTTTTGGGTCAACCTGGGCGTCGGGAAAGCTCTTCACGGCGACGCCGGAGGTTTCAAAGTGGGTAACGCGATGTCCGTTGCCGTGGCCGAGGAAGATGGCCTTGCGCAGCAGCATGATCAGGCGGCGAGACTCTTCTTCGAAGAATCGGCCGACCGAGGCGTTGTAGTCGCATACAAGATTGTAGGTCGCATCGCATTTGGGGCAGGTGAGCTGGCCTTCCAGCCAATGGTGGAAGGCGGCTTCAGGCAGCTTGCCGACGGGGTCATGGCCGGTGCGGACGGCGGCGAGTATCAAAGGCATATGCGCAAGGGTACCAGCGTATTTGACTCATCGATGAAGGCCTGTGTCCTCCAGCATCTGTGCGTAAATGAAGGGATCGTCGCGGACGGTTTTATGCCATGACATCATTTGGACACGGTCCCCGCATGGAGTACGACCAAAGTCCCATGCCCTAAGTGCTAATTTGTAGATACAGTTGGCGTAGCGTCCCGGAACCAAAAGAGGATTCGCAGTGGATCTCGCACTTCTTCCCGATATTTTCGCGCTTGCAGTGCTTGTCCTCGCCTTTCGTCCCCTGGTGCGGCGAGCGGCGGTGCACACCAATATCTGCTTTGCGGGATGGACGTTTCTGCTGGTTCATTACATTGCGCTCGCCTTCCGGGCACCCACTGGTATTCGCCACACCCTAACTTCGTTAATTGCGCTGTGGGCTGTTGACCTTTGCGGTTTGTGCTTTCTGCTGGTTTGCTCCGCTACGCCCGTGCGCGCGGTGAACCGCGTGGTCATGCTGGAGATTGGCCTGCCAATCCTGCTGCAGTCCATGCTCTTCGTCATCGGAAGTCCCTGGCCTTTGGTGCACTTTGCTGTTGGCGCGCTGTACTTTGTGCCTAGCCTGGACTTGCTGATCTTCCGCCGGCGCCGGAGTCGCGCCCTCGTGGTGGTCAGTCTTGCCTATGCGGCGTGTGCGGCTTTGCTCTTGCCTTTCTGCTGGCGTAGTCCTGGCATTATGGTCAGCGGCACGCTGACCATAATCTTTCTTTGTTGTGCTTATCTGCTCATCCATTCGACGAAGCGATGGAATATAGGTGTCATCGCTTCCGTCATTGGATTTACAGCGTGGGGCCTCACCTACCCGACGCTGGCCTTTCTGACTCATAAATACCCAGGATTCCACCCACAATATGTTCTGCTTGCTCTGCCCCAATACCTGCTGGCGGCCAGCATAATGTTTACGCTGCTGGAAGAGCATCTGCACCGCGCGGAACGCATGGCAATGCATGATCCGCTGACGGATCTCCCGAATCGCAGGCTGTTTGAGGAGCGCCTGATTGCCACCATGGAAGATGCGCGGATCAACAGGACGACCGTCGCTTGCCTGGTCATCGACGTAGACAACTTCAAGACCATCAACGACACGCTCGGCCACAATGCGGGCGACCAGTTGCTGCGGGCGCTGGCGATGCGTCTCTCCTGGCATATGAGCCCGCGGGATATCCTGGCACGCACGGGTGGTGATGAGTTCACTGCCCTGCTGGCCGGTGTGAACGATGAGCACCATTTGCGCTTTATTGCGGGGGCGATGATGTCCGCGGCCAGCGTGCCGATCTCGATTGACGGCAATCCGGTAGACGTGCGCATCTCGATTGGGATCGCATTATCGCCGGATGATGCGGACGACATCGACGGCCTGCGCCGGGCTGCCGATGAAGCCATGTATAGCGCGAAGCGGCGCGGTGGCAGCCTGCTTGCTTTTGCGGGCAAGGACTAACGGTCGCGCAGGATTTCTACTTCAGGAGAAGAGTTTCTACTTCAGGAGCAGCTCTTCTACTTCAGGAGCAGCTCTTCTACTTCAAGCCAATTCTTCACGCGCCGATAGCCGGTTACGTTGACATTGTGCGGTGATGTGTAAAGGATCCCTTCCCCGTGGAAACGTGCAAGTTGGCGGGGATTGTCATCGACGAGGTAGTCGGCCTTCAGGATTGATTTGTCTCCGCAGAAGACGATGTGCGAGGCGGGGATAAACGGAAAGTGAGTTCCGAGCCACTCGTACTTTGCGAAAAAAGATGTGGGAACTTCCATGGCGGCGGTGGCGATGAAGACCTCGTACCTGTCCTGCAGGGCGCGCATGACACGCTGCGAGTCCGGCATGACTTCGAGCACGGCAAAGAAGTCTTCGGAACGCAAATAGGACTCAAGCGCGGCGTGACGCTCGTGATGGACGACGTCCCACAGCCACTTGCCCTTCAGGTCGGCGACCGTGACGGACTCGGAAAAGTCGCGGTTGTAGCGCAGCAGTTGTTCCGCTACTGCGTCTGCCATAACCTCATCCATATCGACGCAGATGCGCTTGCGTGATGAGATCATCCGCCCCTCACGATCTGGGCGGCAATGCTTTCAAACTCGACGACCTTACGTTGTGGCGAGTCTCGCGCGGGTTCGTAATAAAGTAGGCGGCCGCAGCTTTCGCAGGTCATCATTTCATTGTTGTCACGGTCGCGGAGATCGTTCCAGCGCTGCGGGCGCACCATCATCTGACAGGCCGAGCACTTTTGCCCGACTGCTTCGGCGATGCCGGTTCCCTTGGCGCGGGAGATGCGGTCGTAGATCGAGAGAGCGTCTTCACCGATCGTTTTGCGTTGCTCCAGTCGCCTGGCGTCGACCTGCGCGAGGAGAAGTTTGTCGGCTGCCAGAACGGTTACCGAGCGGATGCGCTCCGACTCGTGCTTGGTCGCGGCTGCTTCAACGGCCTCGTCGGCCAGGCGTTTCTGGGCTTCCAGGCCTTCAGTACGCTCCAGGCTTTCAAGTTCGGCATCTTCGAGCTTACTGATTTCACCCTGCGCAAAGGCAATTTCATGCTCAAACGCAGTGACCTGTACGGTAGTCGTGGCGAGATCCATCTGCTTGCGAACGCGTGCAATCTTGGCTTCCCTGTCCTTGACATCACTCTCCTGACGGCGGCGCAGGACCTCTTCCTTCGCTATCAGGTCCAGGACGACGGCACGCTGGCCCGCGGTGGCTTTGTGTTTAACGTCGAGTTGGGCCACCAGTTTGGGGAGGGCGACCATCTCGTCGCGGAGCCGTTTGGCCTCAGCGTCCAGGCGTTGCAACGACATCAATTTTTCCAGATCTGCGTGCATAGCATTCTCCTGCAATCACGATGCTAGTTCATAAAGCCGTCAATCGGAAAGTCGTGGCTTTTGGGGACTTAAAGTGAATCAATTGGAAAATTTTAGTAGTCTAATCGAAAAATAGGCATCGAAGAAAGCAAGCATGGCAGCCGCTGGCGCGACCCTCCAAAATCAAGATACTGACCATGAGCTTGACAGTCCTGAGCAGTTAGCAGCCGACGCCGCCTGGCGGCCCAGGGCCAACATCTGGGCCATCGCGCTGACGGTAACGTTAGCGACGTTCATGGAAGTTCTGGACAGCTCGATTGCGAACGTGGCTCTGCCCCATATTGCGGGTTCGTTGGGTGCATCCCAGGACGAAGCTACGTGGGTTCTGACGAGCTATCTCGTTTCGAATGCAGTCATTCTGCCCGCCTCTGCTTACCTCACGACATTTATTGGGCGCAAAAAGTTTTACATGATCTGCGTCGTGTTGTTTGGGGTGTCGTCGATGCTGTGCGGACTGGCCCCTTCTCTGCCAATCCTGATCTTCTGCCGCGTGCTGCAGGGGGCAGGCGGCGGTGGACTTGCGCCTTCTGAACAGGCGATTCTGGCGGACACCTTCACGCCGAAGCAGCGTGGGCAGGCTTTCGCGCTCTACGGGCTTGCGGTCGTGTGCGCGCCGGCGATTGGCCCTTCGCTAGGCGGCTGGATTACGGATAATTACAACTGGCGCTGGATTTTCTTTATCAATGTGCCGATTGCGCTGCTTTCGCTGTTCCTGACAAACAAGCTGGTGGAGGATCCACCGCATGTGACACGCGAGGTTCGAGCTTCAAAGAAGGGTGGCCTGAGGCTGGATTTGTTTGGGTTCGGTCTGCTTGCCGTAGGTTTCGGATCGTTGGAATTCCTGCTGGACAAGGGCCAGGAAGATGATTGGTTCTCGTCTCACGTCATCACATTCTTCACCTGCATGTGTATTGCTTCGCTGGTGACGCTGATCTTCTGGGAGCTTTACCAGCTGAGGGTCGGCAACCGCCCGATTCTGAACCTGACGCTCTTCAAACGGAGGACTTTCACGATCCCCTTTGTGCTGATGTTCGTACTGGGCTTCTCGCTCTATGCGACGACGGTGCTCATTCCACAATTTGTGCAGACTTTGCTGGGGTATACGGCAGGGCTGGCGGGGCTTGTCATCTCCCCCGGCGGCATCTGCATCATGATGATGATGCCTGTGGTGGGCTTTCTCATTGGCCGGGTAGACCCACGATGGCTGATCTGTTTCGGCTTCTTCATCCTGGCTACCTCACTGGCGCTGATGCACACGCTGTCGTTGGATTCGAGCTTCAGATACATCATGTGGGTCCGCATCTATCAGGCATCCGGGCTGGCCTTCCTCTTCATACCTATCAATACGATCAGTTACACCGGGGTCGCACGTAGTGAGAACAACGACGTTGCAGGGCTGACTAACCTGGCACGCAATATCGGCGGGTCTGTGGGCACGGCGTTTGTGGCCACGATGCTGAGCCGCGGATCGCAAAAGCATCAGGCTTACATGGTGCGAAATATGACCCCGGGGAGCCGAGGATTTGACAGTGCGGTCAACCAGCTACGCGGAGCAATGGGCGGTGCCGGCGGCAACAGCGGCGGACTTGGTTTTGGTGGAGGTCCGGGCATTGGCGGGGTCCATAACGCACAGGCCTACATCTACGGCATGCTCCATCGACAGGCTGCCATGCTTGCGTATCTGGATATCGTAGCCGTGCTTGCCGTGTTCTGCACGCTGATGATTCCGCTGGTGTTGCTGATCGGGAAGATCAAGCCGGCGTCGGACGGGCCGGCGATGCACTAAAGCTGGCTGGATGGCAAGCGTGTCGGAGACGAGAATGCCCAGCTAGCTTTAGCTGGGCATTCTCGTCTCGTAAGGGATAAATTAGCGGGGCTGGGGCGGTCTACCCCGTTCATGGGTCGCGGTGGGCGGGATGTTCGCGAACGCATATCCGAGCGGAGCGGGCCGAATGGAGTTGGCCCGCCCCGTCCGGATCAGGCTAGACAGGGCTGGGGTTGCGTTCGCCAAATTGTGCTTGATGCCAGTAGGGATAGGGTCTAGGCTGTGCGCTTGCCTTGTCGAGCTTTGCTATCTGATCCGGCGTAAGCTTCCATCCGGTGGCGCCGAGATTGGCACGGAGTTGATCTTCGTTGCGGGCGCCGATGATGAGCGTCGACACGGTAGGGCGTCCGAGAAGCCAGTTCAGAGCGATCTGGGGAACCGTCTTGCCAGTCTCTTTAGCGACTTCATCGAGAGCGTCGACGACGTCGTAGAGGTACTCTTCGGTGACCTGTGGGCCTGCGTCCACGACAACCTGCGTGTTCAGACGGCTGTCCTTCGGGATGCCGGCGCCACGGCGAATCTTACCGGTCAGGCGTCCCCATCCAAGCGGCGACCAGACGAGTGCACCTACACCCTGATCGAGCGCGAGCGGCATCAACTCCCACTCGTAATCGCGGCCGACGAGCGAGTAATAGACCTGGTGGCCGACGTAACGCGCCCATCCGTAGCGTTCACTCACGCTGAGAGATTTCATCAAGTGCCAGCCGGAAAAGTTGGAGCATGCGATATAACGAACCTTACCCTCGCGAATCATCTTGTCCAGCGTGTTAAGCGTCTCTTCGACGGGCGTTGTCGCGTCGAACGCATGCAGATGGTAGACGTCGACGTAGTCTGTGTTCAGGCGCTTGAGGCTGCGCTCCAGCGACTGCACGAGATGATAGCGGCTGGATCCGACATCATTAGGACCTTCGCCGAGGCGGAACGTGGCCTTGGTGGAGATGAGTACGTCTTCGCGCTTGTGCTTGGCGAGGGCCTTGCCGAGTGCAACTTCGCTGCCACCGTTGGAGTAGATGTCTGCTGAGTCGAAGAAGTTCAATCCAGCATCCATGCAGATTCCGATAAGGCGGTCTGTCTCCACCTCCGAGGTGCTGGCCCACGCTTCAAAGAACTCGCCACTGGTGCCCAGCGTTCCGGTGCCAAAGCACAGCTCCGGCACTTTTAATCCCGATCGTCCAAGCTGCCTGTATTCCATGAATTTCTCCTGCACGTACGATGCGTCGCTGCAATAGGAGGATTCACTTCACGGTGGTTTGTGGGTTTGCTGAATGGGTTTATGCTCGTACCCACTAAGATGAAAAAGACAGTTATATGAGAGGTCATACACTTTTGCGCATTCACGGTCTTGCTTCCACTGTCCTGCTCTTTGCCGTTCCCGCCCTTGCCCAGTCCTCTACAGAGGCCAAACCCGTGACCAGCTACATTCGCGCCGGACATCTGTTCGATGCTGCGTCCGGACATTTCCGCGACAATGTGACACTGGTTGTTTCAGATAGCCGCATTGTGTCCGTTGAGCCTGCGTCCTTTAGCACGCCGGCAGGAGCTCAGGTGCTGGACCTGTCCAAGGAATACGTTCTTCCAGGCCTGATCGACTGCCATACCCACCTTGGCGCGCGGGCCGATCGCTACGAAGAGATCGATGCGTTTCGGTACACGCCCTTCGACTCTGCAATTGCGGGTGTCGTCAATGCAAAGAAGACGCTGGAGGCTGGTTTTACGACGGTTCGAGATGTGGGCTCCGCTCCCTTTCTGGCAGTAGATCTGCGCAACAACATCAATGCGGGCTACATACCCGGTCCGCGCATAGTAGCTTCCGGGCCGATCCTTTCAATCACGGGAGGGCATGGAGATTTGAATAACTACTCGCCGCAGACACGGGTTGAGATGTTCCCGGACAAGCGCGACTATTCAATCGCCGATGGCGCGGATGAGCTACGCAAGACGATTCGGGAGCAGGTGAAGTACACGGTGGACGTGATCAAGATTTCTGCGTCCGGAGGCGTGCTCTCCAAGGGCGACCAGCCTGGGGCGCCTCAGTACACGCTGGAGGAGCTGAAGGTTGCGGCCGAAACGGCACATCTCGCAGGCCGCAAGATTGCCGCGCATGCCCATGGGGCGCAGTCGATCAAGTGGTCGATTATGGCGGGTGTGGACTCGATCGAGCATGCCTCACTGGTGGACGATGAGGGCATCGCGCTGGCCAAGCAGCATGGAACTTATTTTGTGATGGACATCTACGACGACGACTACATCTTGCAGGAAGGCCCGAAGCTGGGCATGCCGAAGGAGATGCTGCTCAAGGAGAAGGGCGTCGGCCAGAAGCAGCGCGATAACTTCCGCAAGGCGCATGCAGCTGGCGTCAAGATGGCGTTTGGCACCGATGAAGGCGTCTACCCGCATGGCGACAATGCGAAACAGTTCCACTACATGGTGATGTACGGCATGACGCCTGCAGAGGCGATCCAGTCCGCGACGATCTCTGCTGCAGACCTGATTGGCCGCACGGCTGATGTGGGAGAGCTTACTGCCGGTCACTTTGCTGACCTCGTTGCTGTTCCCACCAATCCACTGGATCATATTGAAGTGCTCGAGCACATTGATACGGTGGTCAAGGGTGGAGTTCTCATCAAAGGTTCCAGGTAACCCATGCCGTATCTCTACATCGACCGGCTCCTGAACGAGCTCCGCGACCCGCTACTCTCCGCCATGCATGCGGCGATCAAGGCTGAGTTGCGTCAGGGCCGTGTCGATGTTCCGCGGTTATATCGTGCGTTTACAAGGGCTGCGGCGAAAGAAATGTCGAACCCTGTTTCGGTGTCAGAGAAGTGTCTAGAGGAGAACACTTCTCGTCCGAAAAAAGGGTCCAAACCGCCGCGGGAGGAGTAGCAACCGAGGTTTTCGGAGATTTGTAGAGTTACGTTCCGCAAATATGCAAAAAAGTGCATCTTACTGCTCAGCGGTATGTATTGCAGACACCACGGGGCCAACCAATGAACGTTCAAAAACTGTTATCTGGTCTTATGCTCGCCTCTCTCCTTGCTGTTCCTCTCACCGGCACCGCCCAGTACTCCTCGGCCGAGCGTCACCGCCGGGCCGTCGCTTCTCAACGCGCGCATGATCACCAACACCACTCGGGTGCAAAGGTAGTAGTCGGCTCAGCGGCCGGAGGCGCACTTGTAGGCGGCCTTCTTGGCGGCGGTAAAGGTGCCCTGATCGGCGGCGCTCTGGGTGCTGGCGGCGGCGCTGTGGCCAATCATGTGCGCGTGAAGCGTGGCGTCCGAACCCGCGAGCGCAACGAGTACCCTCGCTAAACTCGAAGCACGCCTATCAGCCAGCCTCCATCCTCTGCAAGTTGTATTGCGGAATGTGGAGGCCGTGTAATGCGCAGAATTATTCGTGAATCCGACCTGCCTCCCTGCGCGTCAGAAGGAGCAGACCGGAGGAATTCATGAAAACCATGTTCAACAACCTGAAGACTCTCGCGGCCCTGGCCTTAGCTTTTAGTCCGACCATCGCCCTCGCACATCCGGTACGCACCTCTGTTGCTCATGTGCGTCCAAACCCGTTCCATGACCGGACCCCACAGGACCACTCGCATAGCTCGGTAGCGCATCATTAGGCTGCTTTGGATCACGAGCCACTACTTTTCGCCCGGGTTGAGCGTCTACTCTCCCCGGGCATTCTTAATGAACTTCTGCAGTTTTACGCGGTCCTTGAAACCTGGCTCACGCTCCACTCCGCTGGCGACATCCACTCCCCAGGGGTCCAATGCATGAATGGCTTGCGCAACGTTTTCGGGTCGCAGGCCACCGGCCACGACGATCTTCAGATCTTTTTGGCTGTGTAGAACCAACTTCGCCACCTCCCAGTTGAACGTGCGGCCAGTGCCTCCTGAGATGGCTCCCACTTTAGCGTCGACAAGAACGCGATTCCCTGAACCCGCGGCGATCACAGCGGCTAGTTGTGCTGCAACCCGCTCTGCAACCTCATCCTGCGCAACATCGTCGCCGACTGGCCAGTGCACGGTCTGGATAATCGAGATACCTGAGCCCATCAGGTGACCGAGCTGGCGCGACAAGGTGAACCCCGACGCGGAGATGCCACCGTGAAGTTGCACGGCTGTCAAGCGGGCTTCGCACGCAACCGCAGCAATGTCCTCAGCCGTGCCCTCCCCGAACACGCCTACCCGTTCCACGCCAGCGGGCAGGGCCTCCGCCATAAGTCCAACCTGTGCTGCGGTCACCTGGCGTGGGCTGCGAGCGAAGACAAATCCCAAAGCGTCGGCACCGAGGTCGATGGCGGCGAGAGCGTCCGAAAGGTTCGTGTTGGCGCAGATCTTTACCCACATGGGCTAGAGCCTGGGGGCCGAAGGAATGGTTGTGAGTTGCGCGAGAGCCGCCCCAGGGTCAGCATGGCGCATGAGTGTCTCGCCGACGAGGAATGCGTCGTATCCGGCCTGGAGCAGGTGTTGGATATCCTCGGGCCCGCGAATCCCGCTTTCGGCGACCCGCACGACGTTGGCCGGGAGCGAAAGCGCGAGGTTCATGTGGCGCATGGGATCGACGAGTAGCGTCTTGAGGTCGCGGCAGTTGACGCCGATGACTTCAAAGCCCAGTTGAACGGCGCGGTCCAGCTCTTCGCCGTCGTGAACCTCGCAGAGCACGTCCAGATTGAGTTGCCGGGCGAAGGCGTTGAGTTCCGCGAGAGTAGCGTCGGTATGGGCGGCGACGATCAGCAGAATGGCATCGGCACCCGCTGCACGTGCCTCGAGGATCTGGAACGGGTCCAGGATGAAGTCCTTGCGGAGAACTGGAATGTTGACCGTTTGCGACACCTGGGACAGGTGATCGAGTGAGCCCTTGAAGAAGTCTTCATCGGTCAGCACGGAGATTGCAGCGGCCCCGGCATCAGCGTAGCCCTGGGCGATCTCGGCCGGTTGATAGTTCTCGCGAAGGATGCCCTTGGAGGGCGAAGCGCGTTTCAGTTCTGCGATGACCGCCGGTCCCTTGGTCGCCACGGACCGAAGCGACGCGGTGAAACCCCTGGGCGTGTGGGTAGCAGCCTTACGTTCGAGCACGCCGATCCCCGTGGCCGCTTTGCGGTCAAGCATGCGAACCAACGTATGCGACATGATGTTCTCAAGATGCGTGGGCATGGCTTCCGGGTGTCCTCTGGTCGTCTGAGCAACTGCGGACGACTGGGTTGGTTGCATGAAAAGACCCCTCGGCAAATGGACAGAGGGGTCATTTCTGAAGAAATCTGGTGCCGAAGAAGGGACTCGAACCCCCACACCCTTGCGAGTACGTGGACCTGAACCACGCGCGTCTGCCAATTCCGCCACTACGGCACTGCTGTACAACCAGGCAAAGAATCGATCCCCTTTTGCATCACCGGGGAGAGCATTCCTAACCGCAATCTTCGCAAAATGCAGCTCGGCTGTCAATTGAAGGTTTGACTGACTTACACTTGGATTGCTGTCATCTGCAGGTCGGGGCAGGCGAAGCCAGAGAGGTACTTTGAGACAAATGGCCAATCCGCAAACCAGTAAGTCTACGATGCATCCCTCCGAGTTTATTCCGGAAGAACTTGCCTTGGAGATTCGCAAGCTTGCGCATGACCTTTCGAACGCGCTTGAGATTATTGTCCAGACAAGCTACTTACTCTCTACGGCAGACTTGAAAGAGCCCGCAAGCAACTGGCTTGGCATGCTGGACTCCGGTGTGACCAAGGCGTTGGACATCAACCTTGCTTTGCGGCAGTGCATCAAGACGCATACACCTCGGTAACGAGCCAGAGCCTCTCGCGGATTAGATAGCGAGAGGCTCTGTCAACACGGCGTGCGACCCGAGGTTTACTTTGCCAGAAGCGTCTTTCTTGATGAAGACTTTTTGGGCTCGGCCTTCTTCGCAAGTGCCGGATTGGCCGCGGACTTCTTGGTGGCAGCTTTCTTGACGACAGTAGCTCGCTTGGCGCCTACGGCTTTGACCGCGGCTTTCCTTGCCGGTCGAGACTGGGCCGTGCTGGCCGCCATGCCGGCTGCGAAAGCAGCTGCAAGACCAGCTTCGATGCCGCCCAATTCAAGTTTCTTCAGCTTGGCCTGGTGTCCGTCCAGCAGCTTTTCAATGGATTGGATAAGCATGCGGGTCTGCATCGGTTTGACCAGCATCTTGTCGGCGCCCATATCCTGCCAGTCGTCGTCTGCTACCGGGAAAGCGGTGAGCAGGGCGACCGCAGGATGGTAGGGTGCGGTACGGGCGGCGACGATGACCTCGCGCCCGGATTCCTCGGACTCCATACGCATGTCGGTTATGACCATTTCAAATTCGCGCAGCTTGAGCTTGCTCTTGGCTTCACGCGCGCTGGAGGCCATTTCCACGTCGAATCCGCTGATCTCCAGCACGGCTTTCAAAGTCAGCAAGACGGCAACTTCATCGTCAACCAGCAAAATTCGGCGCTTCATTAATTTCTCCTTGGAGACCCTGAAATCTGCTTAAAGGAATGGTGTCGCCTATCATCATCCACGCAGAAGCAGAAACCTGCAACCGCGCGGATAAAATCGGATTCCATTGGACCGAATCACAAGGATCGCTGCGACTGACTTAGCCCTCAAGGAATACTCTATTTTCAGGCTCCTGCTATACTTGTCTTTACGGCTTCCCCCGGCTGTTGAACGCGACGTTACGTCGAAACAACCCCAATGTGCATGGCGAACCCACGGGGTCCGCTGTGGAGGCAGATTATTCCACCGATTGATAAGCGTTCCGCGAAATCCTTTATCCGCACCAATGAGCGTATTCGCGCTCGCGAAGTCCGTGTCATTGACGAGAATGGCGAGCAGCTGGGCGTAATGGCCCCATTCGAAGCCCTGAAGATGGCCCGCGAGAAGACACTGGACCTCGTTGAGATCTCTCCGAATGCCGTGCCGCCGGTCTGCAAGATTCAGGATTACGGCAAATACCTGTACGAAAAAGATAAGTCAGACCGCGCTGCGCGCAAGAAGCAGAAGGTTATCGTAATCAAGGAAGTCAAGTTCTCCGTAACCGTGGACGAGCACGACTACCAAACAAAAAAGAATATGGCTGTGCGCTTTCTCGGCGATGGCGACAAGGTCAAGGCTTCCCTACGCTTCAAAGGACGCCAGATGGCTCACCGCGACCTTGGCTACAAGATCATCAATCGTCTGATTCTGGACATTGGCGACTCCGGGCTGGTTGAATTTATGCCCCGCATGGAAGGCACGACGTTGCATGCGATTCTGGCACCATCCAAGAAAGCTGAGATCCAGCAGCCCCCGGCTGTAAAAAAGCCCGCACCGCCGAGTGCGGTAAGCCCAGCACCGCAGGTTGCAGCATCTGTGCAAACCACGGCCGCCCCAGCGGAAAGCAATCCATCGTCGAATCCCGCTGATCTAACCCCTGCTGCAGAGGCATAACTTCACCGTCAGACGATAAAAGCCCGCCTTCAGGAGGCGGGCTTTTATCGTCCCCGTGCGGCATCCTGCGATGCATTAGAGCAACTCAGTTTTGAGGAGGAGACGGCGCCATGGGCCGAGGCTGCGGCAATGTCTCGGCAGGGCCCGGAGCATCCTGAATTCTTTGCTCGGGATTGGTCTGAGTTGTGGGAACACCGGATGAAGGGACAACGCCTGTCTGCGCCGGGCCAGGGGCGTCCTGAATACGTTGCTCACGCTGAGCCTTGTCAAACTGCTTCTGGGCCGCCTGAACCTGTTGATCGTTTACCTTTTGGGCGTTTGCGGACTGGGCTTGTTGCCGTTGGAGAAGACTTTGATCTGCGGCGCGCTGTTGCTCATCCTGAGTGACCGGGGCGGGGCTGCTGGAGTCGGCTGGAGCGCTTTCCATTCGCACGACCTGGGTTCGACTCGTGGCGCGCTTGTGGTGCGTTTTCGCTTTTTTGGTGGATGTTGCCGCGGTCGGCTGGGGGTTTGTTGTTGTCTGAGCGGATGAAAGAGCTGCACCAAGCGACAATCCTGCTGCCATAAGCCAATAAGCTGCTCGAATTCCACGCATCGTGATCACCTTTCGGATTAGATGCAAGGATGATCGTTAGCGTATCTGCACGAGTTCTGGCGACTCATGCTTGGCGCCGGGTGGTGTGAATTGGGCCCTCTGCGGTGCGCGCCAGTGGTCAATGTAGCTTACCTGGTGGACGCAGCTGATAGTGCAGTTGGGAGCGCAGCTTTTTTCGGTGAGGAATTCGCGCTTGACGTCGGCGGTCTTGTATTCGGCGAGCGGAACGCCCGGGTAGCCGCGCTGCTGGGAGCAGTAGTGGACCAGCCCAAGCTCGCAGATATAGATATAGCGGGCACCGGCCCGGCAGCGCCAGTTGTTCGGCTGGCCGTTGGCTATGGCTTCCTGGAAGTGATTGAAGCGCGAGTAGCTGCGGCGCGTGAGCTTACGAACCTTGTCCCACACAGTGCGTTCGGCTTCGCCGAGGGGCTTGAGCTGGCCCGAGCCGTCGTGGATGATGCCGATGGTCGAGGAGAATCCCAGACCCAGGGCCCGCTCGCTGACCGTCAGCGCATCTCCGGGATTGGCTACGCCACCACCGACGACGGAGTTGATGTTGACATGGAAGTCTGCATGCTCTGCCAGCATCTTAAGCTTCGCATCGAGGACTTTGAGGCTTTTCTTCGAAACGTCATCCGGCATGACGTTGTCGATCGAAATCTGCATGTGGTCGAGGCCGGCGCGGTTCAGGCGCTCGATGCGGTCGGGCATCAGCAGATACCCGTTGGTGATCATGCCGGCAATCGCGCCGGTCTTGCGGATGCGCGCGATGACGCGGTCAAGGTCCGGATGGAGCAGCGGCTCGCCGCCGGAGATAGTGATAACAGACGTGCCAAGCCGTCCAAGCTCGTCGATGCGGCGCTCCATCTCTTCAATAGGAACGGCGTCAGAGTGGTCATCGAACTCATTGCAGTAAGTGCAGGCAAGGTTGCAACGGCGCATCGGCACGATGTGCGCCATGTAGGGGTGGCCCGTCGAGGCAAGGGCGGATCCGATAGAGGCCAGCTCGCGTATCTTCCGAGTGATGGACTTGATGCGTCGCCCCGAGGTCATCTTTCGACGCACAGGCGCCGTACTCTTTACTTCAGCCATGGTGTCCCAAGTATAAATGCGGCGGTTACAGCTCGGTCAGAGACGCGAGACGAATGGTTGGAGCTGGCTCAAGTGGAAGTTCCAGCTCGGACCGCTTTTTGCCGTCAGGCGTTAAAGTGAGGGTCTTCTCCTGCTTGTCGCGGAGGACGATAACTGATACCGGACGGCCCTTGGCTTCGCGAAGGGTCTTGGCCCAATCGCTCATGGTGGCGACGGTGCGAGTGTTGGCGTGTACCACAACATCGCCCGCCTTCATGCCTGCCCGGGCTGCCGGGCTATTGTTCTCGACGCTTCGGACCAGCAAGCCGGTTCTGCCTTCGACGCCAAAGAACTGGGCCAGTTGTGGTCCCATCACCTCCATCATCGCACCGGTGTAGGACGGGCTCATAAGGAGAGTGCCAATGAAGCTTTTACCGTAACGCGAGGTAGGAGCCGCTGCTGAGGGGGTACCGGTGGAAGCAAAAGACTCCTCGGAAGGCAAGCCAGTGGAGGGCGCCTGCGGGCCAGCCGGGGAGACGAGGTGCTGCTCCCAGGCCTCCTTCTCCACCTGGCTGCGGTCCGCCATCTGGGCTGTAAGGGTCATCTGCTGGCCGTCGCGGCTGATCACGAGCATGACTGTCCGACCGGGTGCGGATTCGCGGAGGAGGCGACGCATTTGTTCTTCGCCGTCGATGCTGATGCCGTTCATCTGGACGACGACGTCCCGCTCGCGGAGGCCCATCTTGCCGGCGGGCCCGTCGTGGTCGACGCGGATAATTTCGGCGCCCCGAGCCTCGCGGAGGTGGAGTAAAGCAAGGTGCTCCTCTGGAATGTCGCGGACGTCGATCCCCAGGTAGCCCTGGGCAGCATGCGCTACGTTACCGTGCTGGCCAGGGCCGAGGGAGACGTGCACCGCATGTGCTCTATGGCTGAGTCCGAGCGAGAGCGACAACAAGACCAGCCCATACCCATACTGCATATTCATCACCGCAGGAACCTCATGTACTGTGCGCAGGAAACGGCTACTGGATTGAGGATGAACCTTCAAGCGCTTGTGTACTGACTGTCCGAATGTAGGGATTGTTATCCGTGGTCGACACGGTACGCAGAACCTGGCGCACGCTGGTGTCGGATTGCACCGGCTCCAGCATGGCGATTGCTTTGGTCCGGACCAGAGGGCTGGCGTCGTTCAGCAGAGCCTGTGCGACGGCATCGCGAACGTGTTCATCCTGGCTGACGTAAGGCTGCAGACCTTCCAGCACCTTCAGCCGCACGCCAGGATTCTTGTCGGTCCGCAGGCTGGTCAGAAGGGCGGCGCGGATGCCCGTGCCATCGGCTTCCAGCTTGCATCCGTGTCCGACTCTGCACTCGTTCGCGAGCAGCGCGACGGAATCGACACGCACGGAGTTCGATCCGCCGGAGCGCATGCCAACCATCAGGAGTTGGCGAATCTGTGGATCGTCCAGCGAGCCCTGCGCCATCTCCGGAACGACGCGATCATAGCTGACCTGGACCATATCTCCAGGGAGCGGCAAGATGCTGGAGACAGCGGAGACTCCGCCACCCGTGGCGTTCGAAAGGATGACCGTAGGGGCGGGTTTGGGCTGGTGCGCAATCTGGTAGCGATAGGTAAAGTTACCCCCAAGAAAGCCGACACCTACAAGCAACGTGGCGAGTGCGGGTGCGCTTTGGAGGTGCCCCAGCCAGGCCGCAGTGTTGAATCGAAGACGGGACAGAAAACCATGTCGGGGAATCGCGTCGAGCGCTTCATCGAGGCGCATGCGGCTCTGGGCCAAAAGGTTGGGGTTGGGCTCGAGCACCGGGTTTGCAGCCATCGCACCATCGAGCGTGCGCATGTGTTTGAATTCATCGAAACAGCCCTCACATGTCGAAAGGTGCTGCTCCAGTCCCGCTGCTTCTTCGTCCGGAAGCTCTCCATAAGCCGCCAGGATGATTCCATCTCTTGCACCATCACAGTTCATTGCTTTCGCCTCGTCCAGCCTCATAATTTTGGTATTTACGCCTCTTCCAGGTCTTTGCCCGGTAAGCCCTGCAGAACACAACTTTCTCTGACTTGACGCTTCTTCCTGCTAAAGACCTTTCAAGTCGGCGAGATTCATCCGAAGCTTGCGTGTTGCGCGGAAAAGGGTATTTTTTGCGGTCTCTTCCGTAGTGCTCAACATCTCACCAATCGTTCTGAGTTTGAGCCCCTGGTAATGCTTGAGCTCGAATACCGTGCGTTCGCGGGGCGTCAACTTGTCCAGCGCCGCCGCAATCTGTTCGCCCATCACCTTGCGGTCGAGTTCACGACCAGGGTTCGCCATGGCGCGGGTGTCGGTGATGTTCGCCATCAGGTCCATCTCGTCACCGCTGGAGTCAAGCACGGTTGCGGGGTCTTCCCTCCGCGACTTGCGCCGACGCAACTGGTCCAGACACAAGTTGGTAACAATGCGATAGAGCCAGGTGTAGAACGAGCATTCGAAACGGAAGTTACCCAGATGGCGATAAGCCTTGACGAACGCATCCTGGTGCACGTCCTGCGCGTCCTGCTCGTTTCCAAGCATGTGGAGCGCGAGGCGGAGCACGCTTTGGTCATAGCGTCTCACCAGGGCATCGAACGACCTGCGTTCGCCGCGCTGGGCCTGCCGGATCAGTTCGTCGTCTTCTACCCGCTGCTGGGCGCGCGCGTCCATCTGCGCCTGCGTCAGCTTGCCGCCATTGCGGGTTCCCGAATGTGTCACTGCCTTGGCCACTGCAGATGAGTCTACGCCTGCCAGCGACCCCAGACCCGGACGGCTCAGTGCGGCCATGACCGGCGACAACTCTCCCTGCATACCCAAAGCCAACGTGTTTGCTGCCATAAGTTTTCGGACTCCGGAGACAGAGATCAGACCTTAAGAGATAGACCGTGTTGGGCAAAAAAGGTAACCATGCGTGCAAAGGTGAGCCGAAGATTGTCTGCAGACCGAATAAACTCAGATCATGTCTCTCTTCCCCGATCCACCTTACGTCCATGCCCACTGCGACGGCGGCTCCCGTGGCAATCCCGGGCCATCCGGCTACGGCGCCGTCATTACCGACGACAAGGGCCAGACCATCGCCGAACTTTCTGAATTTTTGGGCGTACGAACCAACAACTATGCGGAATACTCCGGGCTGCTTGCCGTGCTGGATTGGGTTATTACAAACAATCGGCCTTGGGTGAAGCTGGTCTCCGACTCCGAGCTGATGGTCAAGCAGATCCAGGGCAAGTACAAGGTGAACTCACCCGACCTGAAACCGCTATGGCAGGAGGCGCGTAACCGGATTGCAAAGTTGGAAAAATTTGAGATCTCGCACGCGCTTCGGCATAAAAACAAGGAAGCCGATGCGCTTGCGAATCAAGCAATGGATCGAGGGATGAAGCGAGTGCCGGCCACAACAACGGTTGATTCCCTTCCGCTGCGGCCCAGGATTACAGCCTCTGCGCCTTCACAGGCAGCTTCGTCTCGACCGGCTTCGACGCCGGTTCGCAACGCGACAGAGACGCCCACGATGCTACGCGGCTTCACCAAAGATGGTGCAGTTCACCTGCTGGGTGGGGCGACGCTGCCGGATGGCATCTTTGTGAAGATTATCCGCGAGTAGCTTCATCCTCGGCGACGGCAAGCGAAAAAGTGAATACGGACCCTTGCCCAAGCTGGCTGGTCACGGAGATTTTTCCGCCGTGCGCCTCCAAAATGGCACGGCTAATGGCGAGGCCCATGCCCGTGCCCGGAATGCGCTCAATCTGCGATTGGCTGCGATAAAACTTGTCGAAGATCATCGGCTGTTCCATGGAGTCGATACCAATGCCGCGATCCGCGACGCTTATTTCCACTTCGGACCCCTTCTGCTCCAGGCTGATCTTGATGGGCCGCTCCGCCGGCGAGTACTTCGCTGCGTTATCGAGGAGATTGCAGAGAACCTTGCGGATCCACACGAGGTCTGCCAGCACACACGGCAATCCGTCAGGAATCTGGATGCGAAGGTCGCGGTTGGAGACAAAGCCGGAACACTCTGCCTGGATGCTGTCCAGAAGGCTGGAGACGGTCTGTGGCGAGATGCGCATGTTGATCTCGCGGGTATCGAGCCGAGCCATCTCGACCGCCTGCCCGACAAGATGATTGAGCCGGTCGCTCTCTTCATTGATTACGGTGAGTAACTCGTGCGTATCGTCGCTGTTGAGGGTCTCCGACGAGAGCAACGTGGTGACGGCGGCCTTGATGGATGTAAGAGGCGTGCGCAGTTCGTGCGTGATGGAATCCAGCATGACCCCACGAAGGCGGTCGCTCTCCTTGGCGGCTTCGCCACGCGTCAACTCTTCCAAAGCCTGGGCACGGTCGATTGCGACAGAGACGAGACCGCCAATGGCATCGAAGGTGTCGTCGGAAAGATGAACTCCTTCAAGGATCAAAACTCCGCGAGGCTTGACTCCAGCACGGAGCGGGATGGCGATACGAAGGCCGTCCTTAAGATGCGACGGAGCCGGCAAAGCGATCAACTCGAGCAAATCTTCAGCCGGTACAAACGGGATGCTCGTCATCCCTGAGCGATAGACGCGCTGGCCTTCAGCAAGAAAGAGCAGAACGGCAGAGGCGCCCGAAACTCGAACGATGGAGCCGGGAACGGCGTTGATGAGATCTGCCACCTGGTCCGTCTGGAGCAATTCACGGCTTAGTTGAAACAGGACTTCAACTTCGCCCTGGCGGCTGCGGGCCTGCAAAGCCTCTTCCCTAATACGATCGGAGAGCCGGCTTGCGATGACAGCCGTGACAAGAAAAGCAAGCAGGGCAAGCCAGTTCTGTGGGTCAGCGACGGTAAAGGTGCCGACCGGCGGCAGGAAGTAGTAGTTGTAGCAAACGGTCGCGCCGATCGATGCCGCAACGGCATAACGGAGTCCCCACTTCGACGCAAGGACAAGGATAAAGAGCAGGAGGGTAAGGGCTACTGTTGTTGGGTTGACGTGGAGCCAACGCTGATAGACGGTTACAATTCCGGCTAGAGCTACCGTGCCAATTGACCAGCGAGCGAGCGAAACGATGCGCTGAGAGTTCACACTGAGATTCTACGATTATGGCGAGTAAGCAGAAGATTCCGACGGATCGAGTAGGCCGGAAATCACCGGAAGAGTGGCTTGCTTATAACGATCCGGAGGTGCGGCGCGGGCGGCTGAAGATTTTCCTCGGTTATGCGCCGGGAGTCGGCAAGACCTTCAGCATGTTGAGCGAAGGGATCCGACGCAAGAGTCGCGGCGAAGACGTGGTGGTTGGCGTCGTTGAGACCCATAAACGAGTTGGGACGGCCGAACTCGCGGTCAAGCTGGACCACTTACCTACTCGCCAGATCGATTACAAGGGCACCATCTTTACGGAGATGGACGTCGATGCCATTCTGGAGCGCAAGCCGAGCGTGGCACTGGTTGATGAACTTGCACACACCAATGTTGAGGGCAGCCGCAACGTAAAGCGCTACGAGGACGTTCTTTTGCTGCTAGAGGCGGGGATCGATGTCATTTCGACGATCAACATCCAGCATCTCGAAAGCCTGACGCCAAGGGTGCAAAGCCTGACCGGTGTCACGGTACGTGAGACGGTTCCCGATTGGGTTTTGAATCGGGCTGACGAAATCGTTATCAGCGATCTCACCCCGGAGGCGCTGGTCACACGTATGCGGCGCGGCGATATTTATCCTCTGGAACGAGTGGAACGTTCACTCGCAAACTTCTTTCGACGCGGAAATCTGATCGCTCTGCGAGAGATGGCATTGCAGCGGGTCACCCGCGCTGTCGACCAGACGCTGGACGATTATGTGAAGCGCAAGAATCTGGGTGGGCACTGGTCTGTCGCTGAAAAGGTTGCCGTCTGCATCAGCGCAAGTCCCGGGGCGCGCGATTTGATCGCACGGGGAGCGCGACTTTCGCATGGCTTAAACGCGGAGTTTTATGTCGTGCATGTAGAGGCAGACTCCGACAAAAGCGAGGAACGCAGACGGAGTCTGGAGGCAAATATCTCCTTCGCCAGGAACCTGAGCGCGCACATCGTCACGCTCAAGAGCGGGCCAATCGCCAGGGCGACGGCTACGTTCGCGACCGAGAATCGCATCACCCAGGTAATCTTTGGGCGGTCCGCGCTCAAGGGATTGAGAAAGTATCTGTACTTCCTGGCAATCCAAAGGTTTACGTCGGAAGCGCCGCATGTCGATCTGCATATCGTCACGCAGGAGGCTCGCTGAGCATGCGAATTCTCGTCGTCGATGACGAACCGCAGATCACACGCGTGCTCCGTATGTCCCTGCAGAGCAGCGGATATGAAGTGATTGTGGCGAAACATGGAGCCGAGGCCCTGGAGCGTTTTCTGGAGTCACCGCCGGACCTCATCATTACCGATCTTTCCATGCCCGTGATGGATGGACTGGAACTGACACGTGCGATACGGCGTCACTCCAACACCCCAATCATCGTGCTCTCTGTTCGCGATCAGGAAGCCACGAAAGTGACAGCATTGGATCAGGGTGCGGACGATTACATCACCAAGCCCTTCAGCATGCAGGAGTTGCTGGCCCGGGTGCGCGCACATCTCCGCAAGGTGGCGAAGAGCGAGCCTGCGGTTTTCAACATCACCGAGGGCGACTTCACGATTGATGTAACGGCGCATTCCGTCTCGATCCGAAACGTTCACATTCACCTGACTCCGCAGGAGTTTGATTTGCTGCTTGTGCTGGCTCGCCATCCTCGTCAGGTGATGACGCACAAGCAGCTGCTGCGGACGGTCTGCGGACCCGCTGGCGCTCAGCAGCCAGAGCAGCTGCACCTATTGATGGCGCAGCTCCGAGAGAAGATAGAGGGTCCCGATGGGCGGCGCTATGTCGGCAGCGAGCCATCGGTGGGCTATCGCCTCGATCCCGTCGGATTCTAGGAACTTACGACGTCTCAGCGCTTCTCTACAGACCTCTTACGCAACGTCCAGGCTCATGCCCAGGCGTTGCCTTTTGGTGTTGACCATTTATTGCATAGACACCTCTTCGAAGTTCCACTTACTCTCTTAGGTATTGCGATCAACCTTCGGAGGATTATCTGTCTTGCCTGTACCGCGACGCGTGATCGATTTTCGAGTTGGCACCATACTGGGTCTGCTGGGCCTCGTCCTTGGTGGGTCGGGGGTCTGTTCAGCGCAACTCATTTTGAATCGCGGCGAAGCCACAATTCAGGTTGAGCCTTACGGGCCCAACATCGTTCGGATCAGTTTGAGCCTGCGACGCGAAGATGCGCTGGCGGCGCCCGGCTACGGCATCATCGCACCCCCGTCCGCGTCAGGATGGACTGCTGCCAATACGGAAGTTGGAGACACCTTGCGGTCTTCACGCATGGTCGTAACGGTGTCGCCGGAGGCCCCAAAA
>JAYVZP010000071.1:0-83354 GCA_043783275.1 Rhodanobacteraceae bacterium | reverse complement strand
TGTTACCTGCTTCAAACCAACCTTGCGCGAAGGCACGAAATCACACATGAACTTCAGAAGTGATGGGTAAGCTCAAGTAGCTCTCAAGTGGTACTACCCTAATCGGATGAAGCCAGGGTGGATGAAGCCAGATTGGATGAATTCATGGGCACGGCCGTAGGCAATATAGGCGCTTTGAGGGGTGGCTCTGGGCCTGAATCGAACTACCGGTTAAGGGGCTAACCTTGCTTGTACTGGGATTAGCCCGCTGGCTCCGCCCGCAACCTGCACGTGAACGCAGTCTCTCCGCGCCGCAAACATCGGTTCCTAACTCGTTGTCTTTCCTGCTACTTGGCTCGAAAGAGGTAATGTTTGATCGTTGGGTGCTGCTACTCTACTGTCAGTCGCCGCAGGCAGTTCTACGCATCGGGGAGGCTGAATTGAAGGGAAAGACTCTGAGCACGATCGAGCTTCGCCTGCCCTCACGGCTGGGTTATGAAAAAGTCGCGATGGGCACGGCCGCCAGCGTGGCCAAACTCATGGGCTTTGCGGACGAACGCGTGGAGGATCTGAAGACCGCGGTCGCCGAGGCCTGCATTAATGCCATGGAACATGGAAATCGCCTGGACGAAGCACTCATTGTTGGAGTCATCCTTTCGCTGGACGCCGATTCCCTTGAAGTCAAGGTAACGGACACGGGTGAAGGTCCCAAGGGCGTCATCACCGCTCCGGACATTGACAAGAAGATGCACGGCGAACAAGCCGCACGTGGCATGGGTATCTTTCTCATTCAGGCACTCGTAGACGAAGCCGAGTGGGTTAGTTCCCCGCCCAGTGGCAGCTACACCCGCATGGTCATTCACCTGCGCAGGACAGCCATTTAGCCCAAGCTTGGAGTTAACTTATGGAACAGTGCACAAAAGTCAAGGTAGAACAGGTGGTCTGCGCGACCGGTCCTGTCATGGTCATGCGATTCAGTGGCGACATCACCAGCGCGTCCCAAACAGCCGTTTTAGGGACCTACCAAGGTCTCGGCGACGATGCCAGCCGAATCCTGCTTGATTTTTCCCGGGTCGAGTACCTGAACTCCAGCGGCATCGCCCTCGTCATCCAGCTGATGCTCGCGGCTAGCAAGCGCGGCCAGACCATTCAGACTTTTGGGCTCACCCCGCACTTTGCCAAGGTTTTCACGATGGTCGGCATCACGAAGTACACAAGCCTCCATCCCGATGAAAATGCAGCCTGCGCGGCCTTCGCCTAAACCCAATATTCTCCACCTCGAGTCTATAAACCAAAAGCTTTACCCACCGGCTCGGCCGCATATGCTGTCAGCTCCGGCGTTTCTGCACCGGTTTTCAACATGCGGCGTCTAACAATTATCGCTGTTACTGTTGACGCAGCTTTTATTGGTGTTTTACCTGCATGGGTCAGGGCAATATACTAGAGAAACTTGGTGGACGCTGGGTTTTTCAAGGGGGAGCATGTTCGAACGTTATACAGAGAAGGCGAGGCGCGTGATCTTTTTCGCACGCTATGAGGCCAGTCAATTCGGGTCGCCTTACATCGAGACCGAGCACTTGTTGCTCGGCCTGTTGCGGGAGGATAAGGCGCTGACAAATCGCTTCCTGCGCTCGCACGCGTCTGTGGAATCAATAAGAAAGCAGATTGAAGGCCACACAACCGTTCGTGAAAAGGTCTCGACTTCGGTCGACCTTCCCCTTTCGAATGAGTGCAAACGTGTGCTCGCTTATGCCGCTGAAGAAGCGGAAAGGCTCTCACACAAGCACATCGGCACTGAACATCTTTTGCTCGGGCTGCTACGCGAAGAGAAGTGCTTCGCCGCGGAGATACTCCAGGAACGCGGCCTCCGCCTGCCCGCGATTCGGGAAGAACTTCAGCGCACCACCCAGGAAAAACCCGCTGCTGCCCAGAAGTCCGGGCGCAACGAGCAGTCCATGCTTGCGGAGTTCTCACGCGACCTGACTCAAAGCGCCATGGATCAACAACTTGATCCGCTCGTCGGGCGCGACACGGAAGTTGATCGTGTGATCCAGATTCTTTGCCGCCGCACCAAGAACAATCCCGTCCTCATCGGTGAGCCCGGCGTCGGTAAAACCGCTATCGTTGAAGGCCTGGCGCAAAAGATCGCCGATGGTGAAGTCCCCAGCTTCCTGGCCGACAAGCGTGTCCTGGCGCTTGATCTCTCGCTCATCGTCGCCGGCACCAAATACCGCGGACAATTTGAGGAGCGCCTAAAAACCATCATGAAGGAATTGATGGAGAACCAGAATTCTATCGTCTTCATCGACGAGATCCACACCCTTGTGGGCGCTGGATCGGCGGAAGGTTCACTCGACGCAGCCAACATCCTCAAGCCCGCGCTAAGCCGTGGCGAGATCCAGTGTATCGGCGCCACGACCCCTGCGGAATATCGCAAGTCGATTGAGAAAGACCGCTCTTTGGAACGGCGATTCCAGGCCGTCAAAGTCCCACCACCCAATGAAGAAGACGCCGTAAAGATTATTATGGGCATTAAAGAGAAATACGAGAAATTTCATGCCGTCAGCTATACCGACGACGCGATCCAGTTCTCCGTTTCTCACTCCAGCCGTTACATTCCAGACCGGTTCCTCCCGGATAAAGCCATCGACCTTATTGATGAGGCCGGTGCCCGCGTAAAGCTACGTCAGACCTCTCTCCCGGAAGAACTCACCGAAGTTCAAAAGCGCATCAAGTTCATCGTGCACCGCATGGAAAACGCGATTGCGAATCACGAGTTTGAGAAAGCGCGCTTTTACTCGGACGAGGAGCGTAAAGAGCGGGAAAATCTCCGCGCCCTCCGCGACAAATACCATCTCGACGACTCTTCCGCCGGGATCGTTACACGGGAAGATATTGAGGATGTGGTCAGCCGTTGGACAGGCGTGCCCATGACTTCTCTCAAGGAAGAGGAGATGCAGCGCCTGCTTCGTGTTGAAGAAGAGTTGCACAAGCGCGTCATTTCGCAGGATAAGGCGATCTCCGCACTCGCCCGTGCGATCCGCCGCTCCCGTGCAGGCCTCAAGAACCCGGCGCGTCCAATTGGCTCGTTCCTCTTCCTCGGGCCCACCGGCGTCGGCAAGACCGAGATGGCACGGACCCTGGCCCAGTTCCTTTTCGGTTCGGAAAAGTCGCTTATCCGCTTCGATATGTCGGAGTTCATGGAGAAACACTCCGTCTCCAAGCTCATCGGCTCGCCTCCGGGTTATGTCGGATATGAAGAGGGCGGCCAACTCACCGAGCGCGTCAAGCGGAACCCATACTCTGTCGTTCTACTGGACGAGATTGAAAAAGCTCACCCGGATGTCTACAACTTGCTCCTACAAGTCTTTGAAGACGGCCAGTTGACCGACGGTCTCGGCAATACGGTGGACTTCAAGAACACCATCATCGTCATGACGTCGAACATTGGTGCCAAGCACCTGCAAAAGCAGCAAGGCTTGGGCTTTCAGTCCAGCGACGCCAACATGGTGCTTGATAAGATGGAAGAGCTTGTAAAGGGTGAGGTCAAGCGGACCTTCAATCCCGAGTTCCTCAACCGTCTCGATGAGGTCATCATCTTCACCAGCCTCAGCGAGGCCGACTTGATGCAGATTCTGGAGCTACTGGTACAACAGTTGAACCTGAATCTTGTCCACAAGTCGATCACCCTCTCCGTCAACGACGACGCAAAACGCTACATCCTGCAAAAGACGGCTGCCGACCGCTCCTACGGAGCCAGACCGCTGCGTAGGGCTCTTCAGCGCTTTGTCGAAGATCCTCTCTCGGAGGCTCTGATCGCCGGCGGCATCAAGGAGCGTCCAGCCTTCCTCGAAGTTTACCTTGAAAATAACTCACTCTTCTACCGTCCGCTTCATGGCGATTCTGAAGATAAGCTCGCAGGACTGGCCCTCACAACGGTCTAGCCCGGCAAACTAACAAATGGCGGAGAGTCCAACTCTCCGCCATTTCCTTGCGGCAAGCTGTGTTTCTTCCTGCTTGGCTACTTCGTGTAAAACGCCGAAGCAAAGTATTACCAATGATGGCTTGTCATGAAATACACCTCCAGCCTGTGAGCCATGACTGCTCTCCCTTCAAAAGGTAGCGAAGGTCAGCCCCCTACTCCCGCGTCGTTCGCAAATCCCTTACTTCCAATACATTTCAACCCGTACCGGCGACCTGTTCAGACCCCACGCGAATCTCCTACCGCCACCTTCTGGGTAAGCTCGACATGGGCAATATTTAGTCAGAGATGCACCAAAGAATCCATTACATCTTGCGTCAAACGCTAGGCTCCTGAAACGCATGTGCACAATAAAATGAAGTGCAAGTGCCGTAGCCTCGCGTCTATCTCAACCAACGACCTCGGGTGCAGGATGGATCAAGAACTAGGCCACTTCGAAACGGGCCTAATTCCTCATCGCCCTCGGCCCAAAACAATATCGTTAGGTTTTATCCAGCCCAGCCAACTCGCGCGCCCGCCCAAACACCCGGCCGAACATAGTGGCATTCAAGCGGCCGGTGTTTGTGTTGCGCAGCGACGGATGGTAGCAACCCAGCATATGGAGCCCATTCGGCAGCACAAACTCCGCCCCATGAGCAAACGCATAAGCAGACCTGCGCTTGATCACGCCCTGCAGCAAGAGATAGGCCAGATATCCATCCCAGGCAATCTTTCCCAGGCAAACCACCACTTTTATCCTCAAGAGAGCAGCAATCTCACCCGCAAGATGGCTTGAGCAGTTGCGAATCTCATCCGGGGCGGGCTTATCTCCGGGCGGTGCACACCGCACAACGGAGGCGATCCACGCATCCTTCAGCCTGAGACCGTCTTCCCGATTGACTGCCTGCCGTTTCGATGCAAATCCAAAGTCGTTCAATACCGGAAACATGAAGTCGCCGGATCCATCCCCGGTGAAGGGTCGCCCGGTCCGGTTAGCTCCATGAGCACCCGGCGCCAGCCCCAGAATCAGTAAGCGGGCCCGCGGATCTCCGAACCCCGGCACGGGCCGTGCCCAATAGGTCTGGTCAAGATAAGCCCTTCTCCGGACAGTTCCAATCGTTTCACAATAGGTCCGAAGCCGGGGGCAACGCTCGCAGTCCACGATGTCCTGGTGCACTTGGGCCAGCGCCGGGGGAAGGACAGGAATATTCTTTATCTGTACGGTAGCCACACCTCGATGATATGTCGCCCTTAGGGTAGAAATAGTAGAGTGTTGCGTAAACGGGGTAAGCTGCGTCCGCGGACACCAGCCATTCGCGTAGTAAATAGAAGCACCCCCCGGAAAAGAGGACAAATTTGGAAGAGCAGCGGATTGGCCGGATGTATGTGAACCTGTTCAAGCAATGGCTTGCCCGTATCTGGGAAGGCGTCTTCCCTCGAGGTCTTCGTCGATCCAGTGCATTACCCGGACTCATTATCGCTGCCCTCATTCTGATCCCCAGCGCCCTGTGGTATTTGCATATTTACGGCCGTTTCTCCAAGGTCAAGCGCGAGATTAAAGGTGAACAGACGGGAGCAGTCGTCGCCGGACCACGTCCCGGTGGATCTGAAGCCATCATTCTTACCCGAGCCGAAACTCCGGGCAGCAACATGCCAGAGTTTCTCTCCGCAACAATCTTGCCAGGTCTGGGCATGGGCATCCTCCAAATCACCGCCTCCATGCCCAATCGCGGTGAAGTGCCGCTCCTCCTCGCGCCCTCCGTGGCGACCCTTGCAGATACCGGTTCCGGCCCTCGGCAGGGGGTAAACGACAATAACGGCGCATTGGAACTACCTTGGGGCGGAGTCGTTACAGGTCTCATCTCGCCACTCGGCACCTCGCTGACCACAATATGGAGAGGCCACACTATCTCCGTTCCGCGTGATCCATCGGAACGTCAAGGTGTAGCCGAAGGCGGCCTCATCGCTACGCAGGGCGCCGACTCGACACAGGTGACCCCGCAACCTACCGGCGCCACCGTCATTGGAGAGTTCAAAGGCACGAACTTCGACGGCCACTGGCCTGGTCGAACGAATGTCACGGTAACAACTCAACTCGGACCCCGCATCCTCGAAATTACTGTAGTGGCGAAGAATATAGGCGATCAACCGGAGCCTATGGGTATCGGCTGGCACCCCCGCTTCATCATGCCTAACGGAAACCGTGAAGCTGTCGAACTTCGCTTGCCCAACGGGGAGCGCCTCGAAATTGTGGACCGTGCCAAGGGCATTCCATCCGGTCGTACCATTCCACCCGGCAATGCGCTGGGCAGGTTCATGGGACACCCGGCAGAGCTTGGTTCGGACTCAATCGATGAGACTCTCATCTCCCTCAAGCCTGCTCTGCTCGATACCGGTTCCGCCGTCGAACTACGCGACCCCGCCAACGGTTTCGGGCTGCGCATGACCGCCGTCTCCCCGAGCATCAAGGCTCTGCGTATTACCGCGCCTGCCGGGGCCCGCTATATCTCTCTCGGCATGCAGACAAATTACGATGACGCACTGGGCAAGGAATGGAACGGAGAAGAGGGTGGAAGCATCGCAACCCTTGCTCCTGGTCAGTCGCTGGAGTGGAAGGTTCGCCTGGAAATCTTTTCCATTATGAAACGATAACCTCGCGGCAGGCCCTTCTGGTTTGACCCTGCACATCGATGAAACGTACAGTGGAGAGGAGGCGATGGCCGCTGACTTGTCCACTACACCGGGCATAGCGACATTTTGACGCGCCCAAGAAGGCATGACTTTGACCCCGAACGAAACAATTGAGACAGAGAACACGGCTGAATCGCAGCCGTCCGTTGATCAAACGCACGACCAGGCGCTTGCGCAGGCCCACGATCACACCCATGACCATGAAGTTCACACTCACGATGGGCACGACCACTCCCACGATGCCCAGCCCACGCTCAACCCGGAACTCATGCGTGAAGTTGCCGTCGAAGTGGACGCCGACACTGTCTCAAAGGCCTTCCGGACCGTCGTCAAAAAATATCAGCGCCTAGCACGGATCCCCGGCTTTCGCGTTGGCAAGGTGCCAGAAACCGTCATCAAGAATCGCTTCGCCAAGGAAGTTCGTCAGGAGGTTCTGGACGAGCTTGTCTCCGAGCGCTTCCGTCAGACGATTATCGAGCAGAAGCTAAGCCCTGTTTCGCAGCCGCAACTGACAAACCTGATGCTCGTCGATGGCCAGCCGTTGCAGTTCAAGGCCGCCTTCGAAGTGCTTCCCGAGTTCGACATCGCAGGCTATGACTCCGTAACGGTCGAGAAGCCTGACACCATCCTGACCGACCCAGAATACGACGCCGAACTGGCGCGTGTGATGGATGCTCACGGCACCGTCGAGCCCGTTGAAGAGGACCGCGAACTCGTAGACGGCGATTGGGCCGAGATCGAGTTCAAGGGCGTCATTCAGCCACTCGCGCAGACCGTAGGCGAAGAGTCCGCAGCAGAAGACAACGAGGAGATTACCGGCGAAGACATCCTCATCGAAGTCGGCGGAACCAACACCCTGCCAGCCTTCACGGATGCTCTCCGCGGCCGCAAGGTCGGGCAGGAGATGGACTTTGAAGTCACCTATCCCGAAAACTTTGGCGAGTCCAAGCTGGCCGGCCAGACCGTAAAATACGACGTCACCGTTAAGGCGCTCAAGAAGAAGACCTACCCCGAGAAGGACGAAGAGTTTGCCAAGCAGCTAGGCGACTACGAGTCCTGGGGCGACTTCGAGACCAAACTCCGCGAGATGGCCAACGGTCGCAAGAAAGAGAACGTCGAGAACCAGGCCAAGGAAAAGATGCTGAACGAACTCATTGACAAGTACCAGTTCCCTGTCCCCGAGACCTTCGTTCAGCAGCAGATCGACGCCCGCCTCGACCGTGGTCTTCGTGCTCTCGCTCAGCAGGGCATGACTGCGGAAGACATGCGCAAGCTAGACTTCCAGCGGCTGCGTGCGGCTCAGCGTGATTCGGCTGTCGGCGAAGTGAAGGCCTCGCTCATCCTCGATCGTATTGCCGAGGCAGAAGGTGTTCACGTCACCGACGACGAGATGGAGCGCGAGCTCCTCATGGCTTCCCTGCAGGCTCGGGAGCCGTTGGACTCTCTTCGCGAGCGCATGGCTAAGGACGGCTCCATGGAGCGAATGCGCGAGCAGATGCGCCGTGAGAAGACTGGTACCGTGCTCTACGAGAAGCTGGCAAAGTAGTTTTACCTGGGGCCGGCGCCGTAAGCGTCGGCCCCGGACAACAAACAACAAGAGGCAGATTTCTAACCCGCTTCCAAAATCAAGGAGAAACAGATGGGTTTGATTCCTTATGTAGTCGAGCAGACGAGCCGCGGCGAGCGGACCTACGACATTTACAGCCGCCTGCTGCGTGACAACATCATCTTTCTGGGCACACCCATCGATGACAACGTGGCTAACGTCATCATCGCGCAGATGCTCTTCCTCTCCGGCGAAGATCCGGAAAAGGACATTCAGATGTACATCAACTCTCCCGGCGGTTCCATTACCGCAGGGCTCGCCATCTACGACACCATGCAGTACATCAAGAACGACGTCGTGACGTTCTGCATCGGGCAGGCCGCCTCCATGGGTGCTTTCCTACTAATGGCCGGCAAGAAAAGCAAGCGCTTTGCCCTGCCCAATTCACGTATCCTGATCCATCAGCCCAGCATGGGCGGGCTGAGCGGACAGGCCACCGACATCGACATTCATGCTCGCGAAATCCTGCGCATTCGCGAGATCACCAACACACTCATGGCCAAGAGTACTGGACAGCCGCTCGCCCAGATCGAGCGCGACGTCGAACGTGACTTCATCATGACCGCTCCGCAAGCCAAGGAGTACGGCATCATCGATGACATCATCGATCGGCCGCGTGTTTAGCCGAGTTGAAAACGATTCAGACGCCTCGACCATCCGGTCGAGGCGTCTTTCGTTGCAGTCAAGACGAGTTGCAGCCTACTCAGGAAATTATTAGTACGGGATGTCCACATGGTGGACATCCCGCGAGTCATCCATGCCACGTCCTGTCGGGCATCTCAGAGGCTTTCCGGTGTAAACTAAGGCGTGTATCAAGAACGGTGTTCCCAGGGGTTGCTGGATTTATGAAAACATCACGGGGCTCAGACGAGTCACTCCGCTGTTCTTTCTGCCACAAGTCGCAAGACGCAGTGGCAAAACTTATCAGTTCTCCTTCAGACTACCCGCGCGCGTATATCTGCGATGAGTGCGTCGCCGTCTGTAACTCGATCCTCGAAGATGACCGTTCCGAAGCTACACCCGGCCTCGCACCCGCACACCTGCCCAAGCCGCAGGAAGTTCGTGGCTATCTCGACGAGTACGTCATCGGCCAGGACCAGACTAAAAAGAAGCTCGCCGTTGCCGTTTACAACCACTACAAGCGCATCCAGATGAACAAAGTCCGCGGCAACGATGTCGAGCTTGCCAAGTCGAATATCCTGCTCGTCGGTCCCACGGGCTCCGGCAAAACCCTTCTCGCCCAGACCCTTGCCAAAGTGCTTGACGTTCCCTTCGCGATCGTCGACGCCACGACCCTAACGGAAGCGGGCTACGTTGGCGAAGACGTAGAAAATATCATCCTCAAGTTGCTGCAAGCTGCCGATGGCGACGTCACCCGCGCACAGCAAGGCATCATCTATATCGATGAAATTGACAAGATTGGCCGCAAAGATGAGAATCCTTCCATTACTCGCGACGTTAGCGGCGAAGGCGTTCAGCAGGCTCTGCTCAAGCTCCTCGAAGGGACCGTCGCCAACGTTCCGCCTCAGGGCGGCCGCAAGCATCCTCACCAGGAGTTCACCGCTGTCGACACTACCAACATTCTCTTCATCTGCGGCGGAGCGTTCGTCGGTCTGGAGAAGGTCATCGGCCGTCGTATAGGCAAGAAAGCCCTCGGCTTCAAGACCGTAGGCGAAGTCGAAACCACTGACGGGGAAGTCACCCCAATACGCGCACAGCGGGACTCTGAACTCCTCAGCCAGGCCCAGCCTCAGGACCTTCTAAAGTACGGCCTGATCCCCGAGTTCGTCGGCCGTCTCCCGGTTCTTGGGATCCTCGATGAACTAGACGAGACCGCCCTCATCGAGATCTTGACCAAGCCCAAAAACGCCATCCTGAAGCAGTACATCAAGCTCTTTGACTACGAAGGCGTAAAAGTCACCTTCACTGAAGAAGCGGCAAGAGAGATCGCACGCGAGGCCCTTCAGCGCAAGGTCGGTGCGCGCGGTCTTCGCATGATCCTCGAAGAACTCATGCTTGATTTAATGTATTACGTTCCCGGCAACAAGAAAGTGAAGGAACTCTCAATTACCGCCGAGATGGTGAAGAAGCATTCCCTTACCCTTCCTATGCTTTTGGAAAAGGCCGGATAACCGAGCATCCCTGTACAGGATGAGGCGCTCCGTAGTTTCAACTAGCGCGCCTCATCTTCCTACCTTCGTCCGCTCTGATCGGTGTGGCGCCTCTCCTACCGCATCACCACTGTCAAAATTATTGTGGCGCCTCCGCATCCCTGCCTGGCTTTGCACAGGCAGGATGCGTCACGAATCCGAACACTTTACAATCACGTCAACGCGGAAAGCGCGGGATGAATCCTTGGCCCTAACGTAACGTCTAAACTCAGGAGAGACATGACAACATTCAATGATGAAGTTCTGAGCCGTGACGTTCGCAAATTGCCCATGATGCCGATCCGGGACATGGTCATATTTCCGCACATGATGACCCCTTTCGTGGTCGGGCGCGAGTCCAGTGTTCGCGCCCTTGAAGAAGCCTTGACCGGTGACCGGCGTATTTTCCTTGCCACCCAGCACGATGCTTCCATCGATGAGCCCAGCGCCGACGAGATCTATGAAACTGGCACCATCGGAAATATCGTTCAGAGCGTCAAGATGCCGGATGGCAATATCAAAGTACTCGTCGAAGGCGTCGAGCGTGCTCGCGCCATCGAAGTCAACGATGAAGACGGCTTCTTTGTCGCCACGGTCCGTACCGGCAAAACCTCGCTCGAAATGACTCCGCAGGTCGAGACCATGATGCAGCGGGTCCACACTTTGTTTGAGCAGTACGTCAAGCTGCAGCAGAGCCTGAACCAGGAATCCATCTCAGCCAGCGTCCGGGGCGACGAGCCCGCAAAGCTCGCCGACACCATTGCCGCCAGCCTGCAACTCTCTATCGAAGAGAAACAGGAACTCCTTGACGTCTTTGATCCCGAACTACGCCTTGCTAAAATAGCGGATGTCCTCGACGTCGCCATCGAAAAGCTTAACATTGACCGCACCGTCCAAAGTCGCGTCAAGCGCCAGATGGAAAAAGCGCAAAAAGAGTATTACCTCAACGAGAAGATCAAGGCGATCCAAAAGGAACTGGGTCGGGGTGAAAAGTCTGAATTCGACGAGCTGAAGAAGAAAATCGAAACTGCCGGTATGCCCAAGGACGTTCTCGAAAAGAGCCTTCTTGAGCTTAAAAAGATGGAAGCTATGCCTCCCATGTCCGCAGAGTCGACAGTCTCTAGAAATTATCTGGACTGGCTCCTCGCGGTGCCGTGGAAGAAGCGTTCTAAAGAAATTCGCTCTATCGAGCACGCAGAACAAATCCTCAATCAGGATCATTACGGCCTCGACAAGATCAAGGAGCGTATCCTCGAATTTCTGGCCGTTCGTCAGCTCGTCAAGAACCCCAAAGGCTCAATTCTTTGCTTCGTTGGGCCTCCGGGCGTTGGTAAGACGTCCCTTGGCCAGTCAATTGCCAAGGCCACCGGACGCCGCTTCGTCCGTATGTCTCTCGGCGGCGTGCGCGATGAAGCTGAGATCCGCGGCCACCGTCGCACCTATATCGGTGCCCTTCCCGGACAGATCATCCAGTCGATGAAAAAAGCCGGTACCAAGAACCCGGTCTTCATGCTGGACGAAATCGATAAGATGGCTGCCGACTTCCGCGGCGATCCGGCAAGTGCCCTATTGGAAGTCCTTGATCCCGAACAAAATAAGGCCTTCCAGGATCATTATCTGGACGTTGAATACGACCTCTCCCAGGTCCTCTTCGTTGCCACTGCAAACGTGCTTGACACCATTCCCGGACCGCTGCAGGACCGCATGGAAATCATTCGGCTCTCCGGCTATACCGAGATCGAAAAGCTCGAGATCGCAAAACAGTATCTAGTCAAAAAACAGCTTGAGGGCAACGGCCTCACTTCAAACCAGATCGAGTTCGAAGACTCAGCTCTCAAAGCGATCATTCGTGGCTACACCCGCGAGGCTGGCGTCCGTAACCTGGAACGCGAGATCGGCAATGTAAACCGGAAAGTCGCACGTAAGGTGGTTCAGCACAAGCCGGAAGACGGCGTAGCCGCCAAGGAAGTCGTGACTGGCGAGACCTTGGAAAAACTTCTCGGTGTTCCGCGTTTCACCGACTCAGAAGTCCATAAGAAGAGCGAAGTCGGTCTCGTTACCGGCCTTGCCTGGACTGCAGTCGGCGGCGTGATCCTCCAAACTGAAGTTCAGGTCCTCGACGGCAAGGGCAAGATGACCGCCACTGGTCAGCTTGGCGACGTGATGAAGGAGTCCGCTGAAGCAGCACTGAGCTACACCCGCTCCCGTGCCGCCCATCTCGGTCTCTCGCGCGACTTCTATCGTAATGTCGATATCCACGTCCACGTCCCAGAGGGTGCAACCCCCAAGGACGGCCCGTCTGCCGGGATCACCATCGCTACCGGTCTGGCCAGTGCGTTGACCAAGATCAAAGTCCGTCGCGACATCGCCATGACCGGAGAAATTACCCTCCGCGGTAAAGTGTTGGCGATCGGCGGTCTTAAGGAGAAGCTCCTCGCTGCCCATCGCGCGGGCGTCTTTGAGGCCATACTACCGGCAGCCAATCGCAAAGATCTTGCCGATCTTCCAGACCTCATCAAATCCACCATGAAGCTGCATTTTGTCGAAGAGATGGACGAAGTGCTGCAGATAGCGCTCGAAGAAAAGCTCACCGCGCTAGCCGAAGAGACGCCGGAAGCACTCGCCAACGTGATCCCACCGGTAGTGCCAGTACCCCAACCGAACGCGCATCAATAATCACAGTCGTAAAAAAAGAAAGGTGCCGGATATCTCGAAATGAGATTCCGGCTTTTCTGTCTGACTGATTAGCAGACCATCTAAATTCTGGGGAAGCCTAGACTGCGCGTCTTCCACCGATGAAGTGCATGATGATCGAGATGACCGCGAAGATCAGAAGCAGGTGAATGAACCAACCGGCGACATGGAACAGCGTGAAACCACCGAGCCATAGAACAACGAGAACGACTGCGAGAATTAGGAACATGGAACCTTCTTTCTTGGCTTATATGGTCTAGTGATGCACCTTGCCGAGTCAAAAACTGCACACAACTCAGACTGCAGACCACAATACATTCAAGCCATGAGAGCGCCAAAGTTTCTTTTACGTTGCATGCAGCTTGATTTTCCTCAAATATTTGAGGCTTGGCTAATTAGCCAACCGTTGCACCTTATGCGGTGCAGTTCTTGTCTTGTTATCCCCCCGCAATCGACGGGATTAGCATAACCTCATCTCCATCCTGAAACGCGTAAGTGTCGCCGCCCAGAAACCGGATATCTTCGTCGTTGACATAAATATTGATGAACCGCCTCAGTTTGCCGGACTCGTCCTTGATCTGCGTCGATAGCGCGGGAAAGTTAGTGTCGATATCCACAATCAGGGCGGGCAAATTCGCCGCGTCAGATGCTAACTGCTTCTGCCCGTCAGTATGCCGAATGAAAGCGGTGGGAAGAATAATCTTGATAGAAATAGCGTGCTCCTTCCGTTTCCTTGGTGCTAATTCAGGTTAGAAGTGTCGGTCAGTCTGCCGCCACAAGTTCAGGTTCTAAAACACCGTCGAGCTGTCGAATATAGTCAGCAAAATCTGCCAGCCGCGGACGAACAGTACGCGCGTCAAGATGTCCATACCGCTCGACAATCGCATCTGTAGTCTTCAGCCCGTTGCCCGTAATGCAGACCACGGTCGTCTCGTTGCGTCCGATGCGTTGCTGCGCGTACAGCCGAGCCGTTACCGCCGTCGTGACGCCCCCAGCCGTTTCCGTAAAGATCCCCTCGCTCTCCGCAAGCTCCTGGATACCGGAGACAATCTCGACATCCGAAACATCTTCCGCCCAGCCGCCCGTTGACCGAATCATCCTGCTTGCGGCTGGACCGTCCGCCGGGTTACCAATCGCAAGCGAACGTGCAATCGTATGAGGCCGCTGCGGCTCAATGTAGTCCCAACCCTGCCGCACTGACTGCGAGATCGGTGAGCAGCCCGTCGCCTGCGCCCCAAAAAACTTCACCGGCTTATCCTCCACGAGGCCGAGCTCAATCAACTCATTGAACGCCTTGCGAATCTTCCGAATGAGCGACCCACCCGCCATCGGACAAACCACATTATCCGGCAACCGCCAACCAAGCTGCTCCGCAATCTCATATCCCTGCGTTTTCGAGCCCTCAGCATAGTACGGCCGTAGATTGACGTTCACGAAGCCGTAGTTGTATTCATCTGCAATCATCGTGCACAACCGGTTTACGTGGTCGTAGTTGCCATCGATCCGAACGAGCCGCGCCCCGTACACCAGCGTGTTCAAAATCTTGGCAGGCTCCAGGTCCGCCGGAACAAGGATGGTCGCCTTCAGTCCCAACCGCGCCGCCTGTGCCGCAACGGAGTTCGCCAGGTTCCCGGTGGAAGAACAACCTACCGTCGTAAATCCAAACTTTTGTGCATTTGCCAGCGCCACTGAAACAACGCGATCCTTGAACGAAAGCGTCGGGTAGCAAACAGCATCGTTCTTGATGAAAAGGTTATCCGCCCCAATACGGCGTCCCAGCGAACGAGCCCGAACCAGCGGCGTGAATCCGACTGGGAGATCTGGCTCAAAGCCTTCAGGAATGGGCAGCAGCGCTGCGTAGCGCCAGATGTCATGCGGCCCCGCGGCGATATTCAAACGCGTAAATCGGCCCTGCTTCTTGATCAAATCAAGATCGTAGGTGATTTCGAGAGGTGCCAGGCACTCAGGGCAACCGGAAAGCGGGCGATTGCCAAAACGGCGGCCGCACTCATTACATTTCAACTCGTAGGTCTGACAGGAATACTCCATTGCTCAGCTCCCAAGGGAGGAGGGGGCTGGCATGTCAATGACGCCACTCAATTGAATAGGGGAGGTGGAAATGCGGGGACCACAGGTCTGCCGAAACTGTCAGATCCTGCCTGCTCCGAACCTCATGTTCCCCGTTTCTAGGAGAGAGTTGACACCGGTACGCCTTTGTTTTGTCCGGTTGTCGTGGCGTCAAAGGGCTCGTCCCTCAACCACTCTTCATGAAATTCAAATCAGCCGAAGCTGACTGGAATAGCTCTTGTTGTAACACACGGCCTGTCGCGATGCAACCAGCCTAGTGTTTTGTGAACATCTCGCAAACCCCAACGACAAACCCTGCCGGATCAAATTCAGTGCGCAAAATCTTATCCGGGCAATCAGTCAGGATCGCCACACGACAATTACAAACAACCGCGACGAGTTGTCCATGGTGCGACGTTTTAATCTCTGAACACACCCGCTCAGCTTCACGCACTCCGTCCTCTCCCTCAACATCCACCAGAACAAGGTCTATAGACGTTCCCGGAATGAACTCAGCCCTTCGCCGTAATTGCATGTCGATTGCACCGCAAAAACCCGATAAACGCAGGATCTCATCGCGCACTGGGCGTAACACTTCCCTCTTGCAGATGTGTAGAATCGACTTCTGCATCCAAAGTTATCATTGGACTCCATCAAGAGCCGATGCGCTAGCTCGCGTCATCCCCTGAGAAGACGTTCAACCTAAACGTCTTCGCTGGTTCTGAACGTGCACCCATCTCTCAACGAAAACCGCGAGTGACGGCATGACATTCTTCGTACATCCAGCTTACCTAGGAGTAATCCACCAGCGCAATCTCCGAGCCCCTACCCCTACCGCCTACACCACAAAATATTTCGCCTGCGGATGATGCACAATCAGCGCATTTGTACTCTGCTCCGGCTCCAGGTGATACCCCTCAGTCAACCGAACCCCGATATTCTCCTCCGGCTTCAAGAGCTCGAAAATCTTCGTCTGATCCTCCAGATTCGGGCACGCCGGATACCCAAATGAGTACCGGGAGCCGCGATACTTCTGATGGAACAAATTCTTCACCTCCGCCGCATCTTCTCCGCCGATCCCCATATCGCGACGCGACAGCACATGCATGTACTCCGCCAGAGCCTCCGCTGTCTCGACTGAAAGACCATGGGCATACAGGTAACGCGTAAAGTCACCCGCCTCGAACAACTTCGCCGTCACCTCAGAAGCCCTGCTGCCAATCGTCACGCAGGAGAAGCCAATTACGTCCATTCGCCCACTCGACTTTGGCAAGAAGAAGTCCGCAATCGACAGCAGACGCCCCTCACGCTGTCGTGGAAAGTTGATCCGCAATAATTCCTTCGTCGGCATCGTCGAAACGTCCCTGGGGTCGTAGCCCTCAGGGTCATACACAATTACCTCATTGCCCTCAGCCTGCGCCGGATAGTACCCATATACCGACTTTGGCTCAAACCAGCCATCGCGCTTAACTTCTTCCTCAAGCTCCTTCAGAATCGGTCGATACTTCTCTTCCACCAGCCGCAGATAATCGGTCGCAGACGCCGTCTTCAACTGCCATTGATTCTTGAACAACGCCGTCTCGTTGATGAATGCAAAAAGATTGTCGAGATCGAAATCTTTCTTCACGCGCACACCAAAGAATGGCGGCACCGGAATCTCCGAGACATCCACCACAATCCCACTGCGCATCGTCGAAGTGGAAGCCGGCAGCGGCGCAATGTCCCCGCCCGGCCGCGCAAACGTCTTTACAGTCGAGCCATCCAACATCCGCTTATCCCGCACCCCGGTATCAGCATCCGTCAGATCGCTCATCACATGCAGCCCCGCAAACGCGTCTTCCGCGTAAAACACTGCAGACTTGTACTCGCGCCGCAGATCATCCTCAACATATTTCCGTGTCAGCGCCGCGCCACCGCAAATCACAGGTATTGACGAGTCAATCGCCTGCAGATCCTGAACGACATACTTCATCTCCAGCGTCGACTTCACGAGCAATCCCGAAAGCCCGATCGCATCGGCCTTGTGCAGCTTCGCAGCCTCAATAATTGCGCCCGCCGGCTGTTTGATCCCAAGGTTCACCACCTTGTACCCATTGTTCGAAAGAATGATATCCACCAGGTTCTTGCCGATGTCATGTACATCACCCTTGACCGTCGCCAGCACAATCGTGCCGCGCTGATTCCCTTCCGCCTTCTCCATCTTCGGTTCGAGATACCCCACCGCAGCCTTCATCGTCGCTGCGGAATCCAGCACCGAAGGCAACTGCATCTTACGTGCCCCGAACAGCTCACCTACCGTCTTCATGCCATCCAGTAGCACCGTGTTAATCAGATTCAGCGGTGTATAAATCCCGAGTGCAGACTCGAGGATCTCCTCCAGCAGTTGCTTCCGCTCACCCTGCCCAAGCCCTCGCTCGCCATTGACGATCAGGTACTTCAATTTCTCTTCATCCGACATTAAATCGGTCGAAGCCTTCGTTTCTTCTGCAGCCCCCGCAGCCTTCCCCAGCCCGGTAAAGTACTGCATGTAAATCTGCAGCGGATCCTGCTCCGTCTCGACATTTCTGAAGATTAGGTTGCGCGCAAGCTCAACCTCCTGCTCAGGAATCTTGTACAACGGATAAATCTTGGAGTAGTTCACGATCGCGGAATCCAGCCCACGATCCACCGCCTCCTTTAAAAACACACTGTTCAAAACCCGTCGCGCATAAGCATTCAAGCCAAAGCTGATGTTCGAAACGCCCAGCGTCGTCTTGCAATCGGGCAGCTCCAGTCTGATCCGCCGCACCGCTTCCAGCGTCTCGATCCCCGCGGTCCGGTAGTCTTCCTGCCCCGTCGTAATCGGCAGCGTCAGCGTGTCAAAGATAATGTCCTGCGACCGCATGCCATACTTCTCCGTCGCCAGTTTATGGATGCGATGTGCAACCTCAAGTTTCTTGTCTGCCGTCAGCGCCATGCCATCTTCATCAATCGTCAACGCAATGACCGCCGCACCATAACGGCGCGCCATCGGCAGCACCTGGCTCGTCCGCTTTTCGCCATCTTCCAGATTGATCGAGTTGATGATCGGCTTGCCCGGAATCCGCTTCAGCGCTTCTTCAATTACATCCGCCTCGGTCGAATCGATAAGAATCGGCGCCGTGATGCGTGTCGCAAGCTTCTCCAACACATTGTTCATGTAAGACTTCTCGTCTTCACCCACCACTGCGCAGCAAATATCCAGCAACTGCGAGCCTTCATTCACCAACCGCTTTGCCAGAGTCAGAATCCCGTCATAATCCCCACCCCGCACCATGTCCTTGAAGTGCGAGACACGCGTCGTAGTGTTCATTTCTTCGGCGATGATCGCTGGCTGTCCATCCACCTCCAGCGGCACAACCGTAAATGCACTCGCAGCTACCGATTGAATCCGCGGATTCCGCTTCGCCGGCGTCAGGCCCTTTGCCATCTCCGCCAAAGCCTTGATGTGCGCGGGCTGCGTGCCACAGCACCCACCCACAACCTGAACTCCATATTCGGAAATAAATCGTCGCTGATAATCCGCAAGTTCTACCGGCGTCAGCCCGTAGTGCGCGCGCCCGCCCACATTCTGTGGCAGCCCCGCATTCGGCAGAATTGAAATCGGCATCGTCGCGTTCAATGCCAGAAAGCGCACCGCGTCGTTCATCTCTTTTGGCCCTGTCGCGCAGTTCAGCCCGATGATGTCCGGCCGAAAGCACTCCAACACCGCCAGCGCAGCGCCAATCTCACTTCCAAGCAGCATCGTGCCAGTCGCTTCCAGCGTCACCTGTATCTGGATCGGCACCTGCTTGCCTACCCGATCCATTGCATCATGTGCGGCCGCAAGCGCAATCTTTGCCTGCAACAAATCCTGGCATGTCTCGATCAGCAGCACATCGACGCCGCCTTCAATCAGCGCCTCCATCTGCTCCACGTAGGTCACCAACATCGCGTCATAACCGATGTGTCCCAGCGAAGGCAGCTTCGTCGTTGGCCCCACCGAACCCGCCACAAATCGTGGCCGCTCCGCCGTAGCAAATTCGTTGGCAACGCTCCTGGCCAGCTTTGCCGCAGCAAGATTTAGCTCCCGCGTCCGCTCCGGGATTCCGAACTCTCCCAGCACCAAGGACGATCCGCCAAATGAGTTAGTCTCCACAACATCCGCACCCGCAGCAAAATAGCTGCGGTGGATTGCCGAGATTACATCCGGTCGCGAAACCGTCAGAATCTCCGAACAATTTTCCATCTGCAGGTAATCATCCAGCGTAAGGTCATACCCCTGAATCGACGTACCCATGGCACCGTCATACACAATTACGCGTTCCTGCAGCAATTCAAGAAAACTAGACATCGGCAAAGCTTTTTATCTCCGCGCCTCGACCTGCAGGCATAAGTCAGGATACCGTTGACAGCCAGGCCATCGAAAATTCGAAGATCCGACTCTTCGACCCTGCCCCACTCCAGAATCGTAAAATACCGTTCGATGATCACCGAAGGAGAAAGTCCCAAGGGTATCGCGGGCTCAATCCCAACCACCCGAGCCGCTAAAACAAAAGTCCGCCAGCCTCACCCTGCACAGCCCGTAACCACTCTCGATGCACCCTCACCCGCTCCTCCGCCATCGTCCTTGCTGCACCCAGACGAATCATCGCCGGCAGCGTGTCTACTGCTTTCTGCAGCGACTTTACCGCATCTGTAAACGTATAAAATCGCGTATCCCTACCCACCTTGCAAACCGTCCGCAAAATCCCCACTGCCCCAAGCTGCTCCAAGATATCCGCATCCCGCAGGATCGTAGCTTCCGCCGTCGTCGGTTCATACTGCGGCTGATGCGTCCGAATGCACTCCATTACCGCTTCAATCTTCGTCCCTGGAAATCCAAATTCCCGGAGCAACCCTGGTACCACCCGGTCTGCATAGGCAATCATGTCCCAAGCCGCTAATTTTTCCGGCTCCTCGGGACGATGTCCAATAAAAACTCCAAGATCATGCAGCCAGGACGCGGCGTAAACAACATCATCGTCGTACTCAAGTCCCGCACCAATCTTTCGCGTCAGTTCATAGAGCCTAGGCTGGTGCCCATACTTTTCAACAGGCTTCGCCTCACGCTCGATATAAGCGGCTACTGACCCCCGCCAGTCCGTTCCACTGCAATCCGTAGCCATCCCTAGGCCAAGGTACTTGCAACGTCCTTTTGTCCACCCGGCGTCAAGGGCATCGCCGGATGAATGCCCACCAGCAGATCTTCTTTACGCATCACCAACGACGTTGCGTTCAGGCTCGCAAGCTCGAACCCGTGCCCATGCGTGATCGCATCCGTTGGGCAGGCCTCGACGCAATATCCGCAAAAAATACACCGGTTGTAGTCAATGTTATAGACCTTCGCATACCGCTCAGCCGACGAAATCCGAACCTCTTCGGTATTCTCCGCGGCTTCGATGTAGATGCAGTTTGAAGGACAAGCCGCCGCACAAAGAAAACATGCCACACACTTTTCCAACCCATTCTCATCGCGCTGCAGCTGGTGTTTTCCGCGAAAACGCTGCTGAAACTGCGCCCCCCGCATTGGACCCTTCCCATCGGGATAGTTCTCGACTTCGGTCGGCTGGAACATCTCCTTGAAGGTAATGCTCATGCCCTTGGCAATCGCGGCGGCGTCTTTGATCATCGACATATCATTATTATATCCAAGCATTGCAGGGTTCCGGTTACCCGGTCTCGCTTCTGAGAACTGTGTCCTGACCAGCCACCAACCCGCGCACCAACCAACCTCTACTTCACCACCGCATCAAAAGCCCCGGTCTCCACCACTCCGCCATGCTTCATCTGCACGAAAATCCGATACAGCCCCGCACTCGGAAACCCGTAAGGAAACGCCACCTCAGGTCCAACTTCCGTCATACCCATCTGCCCCGCTAACCTCAAATCAGCCATCGCCACCGACCCCTCCGGATGAGTGTGTGCAAACACCGTCCCATCCGTCTTCACAAATGCCGCATGCCCCGCCATCCCCAGGTAAGGCTCCATCCCCGCCGCCGGCTTCCCCGCCCCATCCAGCAACGTAAATCTAAATATAGAAGCCACTCCCGCCGTCAACGGTTCGGGCCCATCCCATCGCATCGTGTAGCCATCCGGAAGCGTGTAGCTGCGCCCCAGTTCTCCCTTGCCTAACGATGTCGGATACGCCGAAGCGTCCTCTGCATCCAGCTTCGTCTTCGCCATCCCCATCGGCACATCGACCGTGGCCAGCAGCGTCTCCGGAAACCCGGTGGCATGCACCACATCTCCATAGAACTTGTAGTGCCCCCCTGGCATTGCAGGCAGCGTGACACGGAAATTTCCCGGGCCCACCAGCGTCGGATGCAGATGAAACACCGCATCCATCCCCGGCTGACGGATCACGTAAAGATGCATCAACTTCCCATGATCTGCCAGGTAATCGTTATTACTCCGCCGCCGCCGCAGAGAATCCCCCCGAAACATCTCCACATGCAGATCAAGCTGATTCCCTGCGAGCACGGCCTCTGTCCTCGCAGGAGAAAACACATTCTCCGCAGAATTTGCCGCTTCCACGTTCCACCACTTGCCGCCCATCACCACCAGCACGCCCATCACCGCAACGCTTATTGCCATGCCAAACATGCCCCGCGCTCGCTGCAGGGTTGTAGTCTCCTGCCCCGGCTTCAAAGAAGCTTCGCGCATCGACGCCCCCACAATCCCGCCCATTGTAAGGACCAGGAACAATCCCATCACCCCCAGACCAACTCCCATTCCCGTCTGCATCTGGAGCGTAGCAATCGGCACCGCAAGCACCGGCACAGACGCCACCTGCTCCCCCGCTTCCCCATCCACATCGAACTTGACCTGCCACGTCCCGGTCGTCATCATCCACACGCTACCGGTGTAAAACGCGCCGTCCGTGCTCGAAACCTTCATCGTATCGGCCGCTGGCGGATGCTTCGCTGCCTCGCCCGTCAGCGGCAGCGGCGTAATTCGTATGGCCGTAACCTTCGCCCCTGAACTTCGAACCTCTACCGTCGCAACACCCGGAATCACGTTCGGCGGACGCACCGTTACATATAGCGTGTACGCCCCAGCATGCACTATCTCGAACACATCCTTCGAGCCCACATGAGCCCACGCCATCGGCTCGATGAGCAACATCAGAAGCAACACTGCAATTCGTTTCACCGCTGAACCCCGTGCATCCAGCTACCAAAACGCATCCCCACCCACGTACTCACCGAAGCGCACACCCCCGCCAGTACCAACCCCATTCCCAGCGCCCAGCCCTGGGCCGGCTCATAAAACTGCCGCATCCTGTCAAACCCATCCACACGCGCATTGTAATCGAAGTAGATCGTGCCGAAGAACCGATTTTCACTCGCTTTCGAAAGCAGAAACGACGCAAACGGCCATTCCACCGCCACCAGCAGCCCCGCAAAAACGAACCCTGAAACCGTTGCCACCTGCCAAGGCTTCCATCCCCGCGCCCGCTGCCAAAGCAGGTCCAGAGCCATAGCCGGTACCAGGATCAAAATCGGGAATTTCGCCGGGACCAGGTGTGTCACCGGAAAATAAACCGGCCCAAGCTTCGGAGAAGCCGGAACCAGCGGGAGAATCAGGATCTCTGCCAAAGCAAACACCGTGTACACCGTCGCCGCCGTCGTACAGGACCACTGGCTCCCAGAAGCCTTCCACAGCATCGCAAACACTACCGGAAGCGCTATCGACATGGTTAGATACGCCATCGTCGAGTGCAGCGCCACATCCCACGTCTGCTCCAACAGAAAGAGCATCTGCCCTGTAACCATCAACCCGCCCAGGTATAGAAACAGGCGCTGCAGCGTTCGGTGCGTGGCCCTCTCTGCCTCGTCCGGATACACCTCAATACGGTCCGCCGACCGGTTCAGCGCCGCCAGAATCAAAAACATCACTCCCACGGCCACACCTCGAAGTCCCAGAATCAGCAAAGTATGAGGCGGCGAGATAATCCTCATATCCAGCCCATAAGCCGCATGCCACCAGTTATCGAAAGGAGCCGAAGTCAACATCGCAATCCCGCCCCACGCCGCGATAAACGCACCCAGAGGAGCTTTGAAACCCAGCACCGTCACCGACTCATCCTTCAACTTCTGCGAAGAACCAAATGTCGTGTAAAAGATTAGAAAGGCGCAGAAAATCGCCGCGATCACGCCACACGCATAAGTCGCCAGATGGGGCGATGAAAAAAACGAGTCCCGCCCAATCGACCGGTGCCACGCCACATCCCATGCCACGCCGATCGACGCCGAAGTGACCGCGATAATCCCTGCCCAGATGGTCCAGGGAATCGAAGTTCTCTCAATGTTTGCGCGCTCAATCGAATTCGTAAAAGGAGCAACAGAGGTGGACATTTTTGTGTGGACCCTTTAATTACCAAACGTGCCGGCACCAAAAGTACTCGGGCACCCGAGAGAAAGCCTGTACTGGCCGTGGCGCGGATATCGGTATTTTAGCCGCTTTCCCGAGCTTTGAAGCAGCAAATCGAGGTCCGCGCCCGTTACCGTCGGTCTCAATCCAAAAAGGGGAAAAATGAACGCAACAATCGCCGTCATCCGTCCCTTCCACGCCGCCCAGATCGCCAACGCCCTTCGCCTCCACCAGGCCCACGTCTCCATCCTCAGTTCCGCCACCCGAAGCTATTTTCACGGACTCACGCCAGAAGTCTCCGTCCGCCTCATGCCCTCACCCATCCCCATCCTTCAGCGCCTCCTTCCTTTTCGCCTACCGGACACCGCGCCCCGCTTCGGCATCGTTGCATGGGACAGCATGGTCGCCGCCGCCCTCCCCCCCGCGGACCTGGTCATCGGATTCGCTACCCAGTCCCTTTCCACCGGCTGCAGGGCCCGCCGCCGCGGCTCCCGCTTCCTCCTCGACCGCGCCTGCCCCCACGTCGACTTCCAGCAAAACATCATCCGCGAAGAGTCCGAAAAAGTCGGTGCCACTTACCGTCCCGAACCCTCCTGGTTTCGCGATCGCCAACTCCAGGAATACGATCTCGCCGAGGCCATCCTCACCCCCTCCCGCTACTCCGCGGCCACCTTCCCGCAGTTCCTCCAAAACAAAATCGTGATCGCACCCCTTCTTGGCCGCGTCGCATTACATAACCAGAAGCCTGGCCCCACACACGACCAGTTCACCGTAGGCGTCCTCGGCGGCAACCCACTCCGGAAGGGCTACCTTTATCTGCTTCAAGCCTGGAAGCAATTAGCCATCCCTAATGCCCGCCTACTCCTCCGCGTTGGTGACGACTTCGCACGCTTCCCCAGACTCGCCGAACTCCTGCGCGATCTCCCCAACGTCGAACTCGTCCGCTACGTCCCAAACATCGACGAGTTCTACCGTCGCTGCGACGTATTTTGCCTACCGAGCGTGGACGACGGCTTTGGAATGGCTCTTTGCGAAGCTATGGCTCACGGCGTAGCCTCGGTTGCCACGACCAACTGCGGTGCCTCTGAACTCATGACCCACGCAGTGGACGGCCTCATCGTCCCACCCCGAAACTCGGAAGCCCTCGCCGAAGCCATCCTGACCCTCTACTGCAACCCGGATCTTCGCCACACCCTGGCACGCACCGGCCAAACCACCATCCTCCATGCCGCCCAATCCGGCCTCTACGAAAGATCCCTCTGGTCTGCCACAAGTGGCCAGCCCGGAGGGGGCCGAGCGCTTTAGCCCAGCGAAGAACTACTTATAAGTTCGGCTTCGGCTCAGACGATCTGCGGCTCACAAACCCGAGTGCCCGGGTCTCGCTTTTGACACCCGGGTTTTAATTCCCCAGATCTTCCGCCAAACTACTAAAAAAGTAACTGACAAGATGAGTAAGGGAGTGTACCTGCCTATTTGATACCCAACTTCCCCCAAACCGAATCTATGCGAGTCTTCACCTCTTTCGGCATCGCCAACATCGGAGGCCATTGCCGCGTAAACCCCTCAGCAGCCCACTTCCGCGTCGCATCAATCCCCATCTTGGATCCGTAATTCGCCAACCGACTTGCATGATCAAGCGAGTCCACCGGTCCCATCGTGAATTGAATATCCCGCTCTGGATCGATATTATTCGCCGTCCGCAGCGTCACTTCATTCAGGTCCTGCACATCGCAGTCTTCATCCACAACGATGATGCACTTTGTAAACATCGCCTGACCCATCGCCCAGATGCCGCTCATCACCTTGCGCGCATGCCCCGCGTAAGACTTGCGAATACTCACAATCATCAGGTTGTGAAACACGCCTGCGGCTGGCAGGTTGACGTCGACAATCTCCGGCAGCGTCAACTGCATCAGCGGCAGAAAGATCCGTTCCACGGCCTTGCCCATCCACGCATCTTCCATGGGAGGCTTGCCCACCACCGTCGCCGCATAGATCGGCTTCTTCCGATGCGTCACGCAGGTTACATGAAAGATCGGATAGTCGTCCTGCATCGTGTAAAAGCCCGTATGGTCGCCAAACGGCCCCTCGGTCTTCAACTCGGCCAGATTCACAAAGCCTTCCAGAATGTACTCCGCATGAGCCGGCACTTCGAGATCGACAGTCTCGCCCTTTACCAGTTCAACCGGCTTCTGTCTTAGAAATCCGGCGATCAGGTACTCCTCAATCTCGGGCGGAGCCGGCACAATTGCCGAGAAAGTCGTCGCAGGATCAGTCCCAATCGCCACCGCGACCTCCATACGGTCGCCACGAATCGCAGTCAACGTCTGCGTCGTCAGCGTATCCAGCGAGGGTGCAGGAGTAGTCCCACCACTCGTGAGCGCCATCAAATCCACTGCGCTGGCACGATCGTCCGTCGTAGCCCGCAGTCTGTCCCGCAACTGCTCTGCAGCGTTCTTCTGCCGCTGCCAGTGCATGCCGGTCGAGTTCCTGTCGTACACCTGCATCCGGTACATCCCAACGTTGCGCTTGCCGGATTTCTTATCCCGAGTGATCACGCACGGAAGCGTAATGAATGGGCCGCCATCCTGCGGCCATGTCGTCAGTACCGGCAGCTGCGTCAAGTCAACCTGATCGCCCTTCAAGACAATTTCCTTGCAAGCCGCGTTGGAGCGGTCGATGACCTTGGGAAAGTAACTACCAATCTCAGCCACGGTGGGCAGCAGCTTCAGCTTGTCCATAAAACTTGCCGGCGTCGGAGGATGCAGAAGCGTGCGAATGCGCTCCGCAATCCCGTCCAGCGAGTCCACATCCAGCGCCAGCTTCATCCGTCGCTCGGAACCAAACTGATTCATGAAGACGCGCGCGCCAGGTTTGCCGATCACGTTCTCAAACAGCAACGCGGGCCCACCCGGCCCCTTCGTCGCCGAACCTGGCATCTTCGCCGCACGATCAGCAACTTCAGCCATCTCCAGATATGGCGAGATCGCCTCTTTGATTACGACAAGTTCTCCGGCGCGGTCCAGGCGGGTAATCCATTCACGAAGGTCTTTGTATGCCAATTCCCTGCTCTCCTTCTAATACATCCCGATGGTACTAGGAAGAGGCACGCGACCTGCACCCAGCTAGTCGGCCAGAGGACTACGCTAGATCTTGACAAAGATTTTGCGGCGCCACAGGAACAGATTCGGCATGAAACATAACGCCGCATAAGCCGCAGCAAACGCCAGCGAGCGCAATGGCGTGCTGCGGCACCGCGCAAAGATCCTGCGATAACCATAGGTCCGCAACGAGATCGAATGCCCTTGGTTCTGCACATGGATAGAGCGCGCAAGCGTGTGCCCCGCAATGGACACCGCATAAGCAACCAGCGCATTTGCCCCAAAGATATTTGCAGGCAACGTCGCCGCCCGAACAACACGGGAGCGCCGCTGAATCTGCTTCACGTCATACAGCCAATAAAGCGCGGATAACGACAGCAGAGACCATCCCGCTGCAGCGAGCGCATAGGAACTGGTCCAGAGGTTCTTGTTGATCGGAAAGTCCTTGTCCCACACATGACCCATAGCGAGGGAAACAGCCCCCGACAGCGCCAACGACCCGGCTTTACGCGCCGGAGATTGGCCTCCTGAGCGCATCGTCAGCGCCGCGCAACAGCCCAGCAGCACCGTCCCCAAAGCCGGCAGAGAACTTAGCAAACCCTCTGGATCGTGTGTCACGTTGTATAAAGCGCCCGTATGCAACTGGCGATTAAAGAGGTGCGCCACCTTTCGATCTAACCACGCGGCGACGTTATTATCCGGATCCAGCAAAGGCCGGTTCAAACCCGCGAACGGAAATCGGAGCAGCAGGTAGTACCCGCCAAACAAGATCGAAACGATTGCGAGCAAAGCACTCGTCGACAATGTGACAAGCAAAATCAAGCCACCGGCCAGCGAGCACAACGCAGTCCGAAACAGAACGCCAAAAATACGGATTCGACGCATATGAAAGGTAGGCAGGCCTTCGACAAAAAGGTGTAGCAGCAGCAAATTGAGGCTGCGCCGCCCTAACCCGCGGGCGAGGTCCAACTTAGACTCACCGCGCTGTACACGCGATTGCAGCGAAAACACCAGTGACGCGCCGGCAAGAAAAAGGAAGTTCGGAAACACCAGGTCGGCAACCGTATAGCCACTCCACTCCGCGTGACGCAGCGGCGGGTAAACCTCCTGCCAGTCGCCCGGGTCGTTCACAATTATCATCAGCGCGATCGTGGCGCCGCGCATGATGTCAATCGAAAGCTCTCTAGGCGGACTAGTTCGTTTCACTCTCCGTTGGATGCGGGAACATACGAAAGTCATCGCAAGCGGCACAGGGTGATTTGGCCTAACGTCTAGACGCTTTGACTGCTCAGTGCCTCTGCTATCGGTGGCGGAATGTAGTCGACGAGGGGAAGACCCGCGTCCCGCCAGCCTTCAAAGCCTCCACGAAGCGGCCGCACGCGGCTAATGCCAAAGCGGTACAACTGCAACGCCACCTTCGCGCTCGTCTCTTCCGATGGGCACGTGCAGTACAGGATCACGTCGCGATCCCGAGGAAGAATAGACTGGTGCGTCGTAAGGTCTGACGGGCTGACCCGCACCGAACCCGGCAGGACCCGTGGGTCAGGGAGATAGTCCAGCGGATGTCGCAGGTCCACAATGAATGGAGGGATGTTGCCCTGCCGGCTAGCAGTCTCGATCATGTCAAACAACTCAGTCGGTTCCAGGCGCAGTTCTCGAACGCTCATCAAAAAGCGCCGCTGCTTCCAAACCCGGTAGAACATCAGGCCCAGTACCATCAGCGCAAAGATCGCTACCGCGAAATGGCCCAGGATGGAAAAGAAACGCTCGCTCCTGAGAGCGAGATCACCGAAAAAGCGCCCCGCGAGCAGATAGGCCAACGCCCACATCGCCGATCCGGCCATATCGTAAAGTGCAAAGCGTGCATACGGCATGCCGGTCTGTCCTGCGATAGGAGCCGCGACGGTTGAAAGACCGGGAACAAATTTTGCAAACAATAACGTCGATGCTCCGCGCCGATGGAAGTAGCCCGAAGTCTTCGTTACGCAAGTATCCGCCTCGAAGGAGAGGCGACAGAGCAGCTTTAGAACCGAATTACCGTACCGCCGGCCGAGCAGATACCAAATGGAATCAGCAATCAGGCAAGCCATAAGGACCGCAAAGAGCGACATGGGAGCGCTCACACGGTTCGTAGCCGAAAGGGTGCCTGCCATTAGCAACACCGGGATCGACGGAATCGGCACGCCCATCTGTTCCACCAGCACCCACAGAAAGAGGATGGCGTAGGCATAGTGGACGAAAAATACGAGAGCGATTGGCATGGATTCTATCGAATAGATGAGCGAGCAGAGGTTTTGGGTTCGACAGAGTTTTTGTTGCGATTACAACCGTAGTGCGTGAACAAGCAGGAAACCCATGATCGGCGAGAGCATCGCTGCCAATCATGGGTTTATCTTCTCGGAGAAAGGTAGCGATGGGATGCCGGAGGCCGCCCACACTAACTTCCAAATTACCTTGCCAAGATGAGCGGCATCTCCACCAGGTGTTGACCAATGAACCACGACTGCAATTCATTCGGGCGCAGAATGTCCGAGACAGCAAGATCGTTTGTGCCATCGTCGCCCGCGTCATCCGCTGCGTCGGCTATCTCCTTGCACTTCTGCATGATGATCTTATGACCTTCAAGCAACCGTGAGATCTGCACCGGAACTTCTTCACGGCCCATCGGCGGGGCAGAAATCTGGGTTAGCTTGGCCACGTCGACGCCCATCGCGACAGAGAGACCGCCAAGCAACTGGATGCGCTCGCCAATAGAATCTGCCATTTCGCCCTGTTCGTCATAGTGCTTGTCGAAGAGAAGATGCAACTGGTAGAACGTGGGTCCAGAGACCTGCCAATGATGCTTCTTGTACATGTCCCTCATGGTTAAGGTGTTTGCCAGCAGAACATTTAGCATGGCGCACATCTTTGTCCGCGTCGCTGGGCTAAGCGGGTGTGGCATGTCGCCGATTACAGTGCCGAATTGTTGAATCTCTTTGGCCTGCGCGTGCCAGTGAGGAGCAATATCGCTATCGGTTTTGTTAGGTTTGTTATTTGCTGCGGACATCTTTCACCTCTTTGCCACTTAGATGCGACTGAGCATTGAGAGGTTTATTCATCCATTCAGGTGACGTCTAATCATCTGTTTAGCGGTAAAAAAAGACCGCCATCCACATCCCTGGAAACTACGGGCTCCCTGCGTAAAACTTAATTTACTTGATCTTCACATCGGGGGTGACCGAGTAACCCGGTCGCAAGCTTTGATCTTTATTCTCTTCCTCAAGACTGGTGAAGTCGATGCGAACCGGAATTCGCTGGACCACCTTCACGTAGTTTCCGGTCGCGTTCTCAGGGGGAAACAGGGAAAGTTTAGATCCGGTGGCGCCACCGATCTGGGTTACCTTGCCGGAGTATTGCTTACCGTCCCTAGCGTCCACCGTCAGCTTCACCTCCTGCCCTGGATGCATCTTGGCAACTTGCGTCTCTTTGAAGTTGGCTGTGACCCAGAGGCCCTTCAGCGGCACAATCGTAAGCAGATCCTGACCGGCTGCGAGGTTTGCGCCGGGCACAACGTTCTTCTTATTCACAATGCCGTCAGATGGCGATACAACCCGCGTGTAGGAAAGATTGAGCATCGCCTCGTCAACTTTGGCCTGAGCCTGCTTGACCTGGGCCAGCGCCGAGGACGCACGGGCCCGCTGCACAGCAACCTGCTGCGGCCCGTTCTTCGAAGCTTCCGCAGCCTGATTGCGCGCGGACTCAAGTTTCTGCTGTGCTTGCGTAATGCCCGACTGCTGAGCCACAAGCTGGTTCTCTGCTTCAACCACCGATGCACTGGCCGCACTTGCCTGGGCTACTGCCGCGTCAAACTGCTGCCGGCTGATAACGTCCTTCTCAACGAGGGGCGTGTAGCGCTCAACGTCCTTGGTGGCCTTCAAGGCATTGGCTTTGGCTTCGGAGACGCGTGCGGCTGCGGCTGCGGCCTGCTGTTGAGCCTGAATCACTACTGAGCCCGACGAGCGCACATCTGTTCCTGAGTTCTGAAGCAGGGTGGCCGTTGAGACTGACGTAATTGGCACGTTCACATTGGCCTGCGTGTACTCGGCCTGGGCTGAGGCCAGTGCGGCCTGTGCCTGTTCTAAGGCTACCTGCGCATCTTTTGGGTCAATTTCAACAAGGAGGTCGCCCTTCTTGACCTCTTTGTTGTCCTCCGCGTAGACATTGATGACGTGTCCCGGAATACGCGAGCTGATCTGGTAGATGTCGCCATCGACCTGTGCGTCGTCAGTCGATTCCGTAAATGTCGAGTGCCAATACCAGAGTCCCGCTCCGGCCACCAGAAGCAGCACAACAATCAGGATAATCACGGTCTTGCCGGTCTTCTTGGCTGGAGACTCATCCGATTTCTGGGCAACGGAAGTACCGCTTTGTTGGTGCGTCTGCTGCGCGTTCTGGTCCTGAGTGTCTGCCACGGTTTTACTTGCCTCCGAGATAATCTTTGTAATTTGTCTGCGCTATACCCAGCGCCCGTGCAAGTGACAGCTTCGCCACGTTGTGCTGGTAAAGTGCGCTGATGTATTGGTCGTTCGCCTGCTCAAACTGCGTTTGAGCCTGCGAGACGGGAAGATTGTCAGAGACGCCGGAATGAAAGCGCTGCTGCGCTTCTGACAATGCTTCCGTGGCAAGATCGACGTTCGACTTCGTCGCCTCAACCAGCTTGGCCGCCGACTGAATATCCAGAATCGACGAGCGGATATCGGCATTGACCTGCTGTGCCTGATCGGACAATCTGGCCTTGGATTGCGCGACCACTGCGTCCGCGACCTGCCGTTCGCCGCGATTCTTGACCACCTGCAGAACAGGTACTGAAACCTGGCCTGTCGCCGTAAAGGTGCCGTGTGAATGACCCGGCGTCGTGCCGATATCGCCATAATCGCCGGAGATGCTGGCAACGGGATACTGGTCGGCAATCGCGGCTTTCCTCTGCGCTTCGGCGGATTTTACCTGCTCCCCGGATGCCTGCAGGTCCTTGCGATGTGCCACAGCCTGCGCGAAGGCCGCATCGCCGTCGAGGTTATCGAGCGCCTTGTAGGGAGCAGTGTCTGTAAGGGCAAACTGTTGATCGAGCGGCAACCCGATAGCACGTGCCAGTGCGATCTTGTCCTTCGCCAGCTGATTGACGGTTGAGATGAGATTTTGCTGCTCATTTTGGTAGTCCACCTGGGCGCGTAAGACGTCCAGGCGGGGGCTCGTTCCAGCCTCATGGGCGGAGCTCGCCTGGTCGAAGCTCAGCTTTGAAGTCTTCAGTTCGGCATTCACGGAATCGATGCGCGCCTGGTCGGCCACGCAGAGCAGGTAAGCATTCCCAACCGTGAGTACCACAAGGTCGCGGGCGTCTTCCGCCGTCAACCGCGCTGCGGCAAAGTTATGCTTGCTCGCGATGTAGCTTTGCAGCGCCGCAATGTTCAGCACATTCTGCGTGAGATAGGCACGGAAATCGACAACCTGGAAAGGCCCGACGATCGACTTTAGTCCGTTGAATTTCAGCCCAAATGCCGCCAGGTTGATCTGCTCGACCACGAGCGTGGAGGCCGCCGTGACGGTTGGCAGCAACTGCTGCAGTTGCTCCAGGCGTTCACCATTCGCGCTCTGTGTCGCGGAACCTTGCAGAATGATTCCAAGATTCTGCCGCAGGCCACGTGAAATCGCCTCATCCAGCGGCAGGTCGATGATTGTGCCAGTGCTCTTGCCGGAGATCAGCGATCCTTTGTAAGAATCCTGGTTGACGCTCGCGCCGTTATTGCCGGTGGCGTTGTAGAGGTTTGTCTGGCCGGCAGTGATGGCTGCCGCACCAGCCGTGGTGCCTGAGGCAGGAGAGTTAGCAGCGGTGCCTGTAGGTCTGGACGGATCGGCGGATTGAGCATACGCAATAGCAGTGGCAGAGAGGAAAAGCACGCAAGCGACCGAGGCGAGCTTACGCCTCGCAGCGTTCGACTTTCGCTCCGCGAAGTTTTTATCCATATCCGTGATAGTAACTGCACCTGCCGTTGGGATGGGGCGTGCCTTCTGTCTGACTTGCTCGCTGCGTTTTGGATGCAACTCACACGCCTGAGCTTCAAAAAAAGCATGCGGTTACACTTCGAGAAGAGGCGCGTGTTCACTTTGAACGGGGAGAATGGAATGGCAGCGGAGATTGGCGTAGGGGTAATCGGCTTTGGATTGGCGACACGCGTGTTCCACGCACCCTTTGTGAGCGCCGTCCCCGGCCTGAGGTTGCATGCGATCGTGGAGCGCAGCGGCAACGCGGCACAAGCGGCTTATCCGAATGTTGGCGTGGTTCGGTCGGTCGAAGAGTTGCTGGGTGATTCGGCGGTATCGCTGGTGGTGGTTGCCACCCCAAATGAGACGCACTACCGCCTGGCCAGACTGGCTCTCCTTGCGGGCAAACATGTTGTGATCGACAAGCCTTTTGCAACGACAAGCGCTGAAGCACGTGATTTGATCGAGATTGCCGTGGCAGGATCGCTGGTGCTTGCACCCTTCCACAATCGTCGCTGGGATGGCGACTTCCTAACCGTCATAAAGCTGCTTGCGGATGGCTCTCTGGGTCGCCTGGTCACGTTCGAGTCCCACTTTGACCGCTATCGGCCGATCCCCCGCGAAGGCACCTGGAAAGAAGCTGGCGGCAATGCCAACGGGCTTCTTATGGACCTTGGCCCGCATCTCGTCGATCAGGTCGTCGCCCTGTTCGGCATGCCCAGAACAATCACAGCCAGCGTCCGCGCCGACCGTGACAATTCCAGGATTGAAGATGCGTTCGACATCGCGTTGGGTTACGACGGGTTGCTCGCGTGGTGCCGATCGAGCATGTTGGCCTGCGACGCCTCGCCGCGGTTCCTGCTGCATGGGACAGCCGGCAGCTACAAGAAATACGGGCTGGACCCACAGGAACCGGCAATCGTTGCCGGAGCGAAGGTTCCGCGCGTGGGCGAGGGCGAGTGGCTGATGGAGCCCGAGGCGGCGTCGGGAACTCTGACGATTGCGCCGGCGCTGGACGATCCTGAAACGCGGGTCAAGACTGTCATCCGGACGGAAGCGGGTGACTATCGGTCCTACTATGTCAACGTCCGCGACGCGATCCTGGGCAAGTCCCCGTTGGCCGTGCCCAGCGAGGCAGGCTACAACGTCATCCGGTTGCTGGAACTGGCACGCGTCAGTTCAGCCGAGTGCACCACAATCGCGATTTAGGATTCGAAAGAGATAACGGGAGAACGGATGCAGACGGAAGAGACAAAGCAAACCGGGGAGCTGCCCCTCGGTTTTCTATGGGGAGCGGTCAAGGCAGGTATCAAGGCCAGCGGTAACCTGGATTTTGCAGTCGCTGTCGCACCCAAAGGCGCACAGGCGGCGGCGATGTTCACGCGAAATCAGATGGTTGCAGCTCCGGTGACGGTGGGTAAGCGCCATCTGGCTTCTGCGGGGGGCCGCATCTCCGCCGTAATCGTAAACGCCGGGAACGCCAACTGCGCCACGGGCGAGGCGGGGATTCGCGCCTGCTCGGAGAGTTGCAAAGTGGCGGCGCAGACATTCGGGTTTATCTTCGACGAGATCTTCCCGTCTTCCACTGGCATCATCGGCGTGCCGTTACCCGTAGAGAAGCTTATCGCCGCGATGCCGGCTGCAAAAGCTTCGCTGGGCAGCGGGCCGGAGTCTGCCGAACTTTTCGCCACCGCCATCATGACGACGGATACGAAGAAGAAAGTTGCGCGGGCGATCGTCGATGTGGATGGGGTTGAAGTCAGGATCTTTGGCGTGGCCAAGGGCGCGGGCATGATTAATCCGCAGCTTGTGCCGGCTGACGCGCCAAAACACGCGACGATGCTGGTATATCTGTTTACCGATCTGGTAGCCGACGCGAGCGATCTGCAGGCGCTACTGGAGCCCGCGGCTGAACGCAGCTTCAATTCGATTTCAATCGACGGCGATACCTCTACGAATGACACGGTGCTGCTGCTAGCAAGCGGAGCCAGTGGGATTGAGTTGAACGACCGCGTTCGTCCGGCGTTTGAGAATGCGCTGCAAATGGTCTGCGGCAGTCTGGCACACCAGATTGTCGACGACGGCGAGGGCGTAGGCCATGTCGTCACACTACAGATCAACGGCGCGGAGACGGACAACGAGGCCCGGCAGGTCGCACGGGCGATCGCGCACAGCCCCCTGAACAAGACGGCGTGGTCCTCTGCCGACCCAAACTGGGGTCGGCTCATCTGCGCAGTCGGCTACTCCGGCATAAAGTTTGACCCCGCACAACTGAAAGTCTGGATCGGCGAGCAGGTCGTCTTCGAAGGTGGGATGCGCGCGGCCATGTTCGACAAAGCAGCCGCCCATGAGGAAATGAGCCGTCGCGAGTACACCATCACGCTCGACCTTGGCGAAGGCGATGCAAGCTGCACCTTCCTGACCTGCGATCTGACGGAAGAGTACGTCCGCATCAACGCAGATTACTCCACCTAAGCCAGGGGTCCGTGACGTTTCCGCCAGGGAAGATTATCTTAGGGAGTAGACGGATACATAACATTCTCTAATAGACACGTAAGGATCTGGGACACCCGATGACGAAGCTTGACGATGCAACACAGCAGGATTTCACTGCCGAAGTAGCCGAGTGGATTGAAGCATTTGATCAGATCGTCGCAGCCGACGCATCCCAGGCATCCCAGGTCATCAGCGCTCTTCGCCAGCGCGCCGGGGTCTCCGGGATCAACGTTGAAAGCCCGCTGACTACTCCTTACTGCAACACCATCAAGAAGGAAGACGAGGTGGCATATCCAGGAGACCGCTCGCTCGAAAGCCGGGTTGAAGCGCTCATCCGTTGGAATGCCATGGCGATGGTGCATGGTCAAAATAAGAAGGACGCGGGTATTGGCGGGCATATCTCTACTTATTCCTCGCTCGCGACGCTGCTTGAAGTTGGCTTCAACCACTTCTTCCGTGCCCGATACCCCTCAAACAATGGGGGCAACGAGCCCGGCGATTTCATCTATTTTCAGGGCCACGCCTCCCCCGGCGTTTACGCCCGCGCCTTTCTTGAAGGCCGTTTCGACGAAGCCCGCCTGAAGAACTTCCGTCACGAACTACGCGGTGAGCCCGGCCTCTCCAGCTACCCCCACCCCTGGCTCATGCCCGATTTTTGGAACTTTCCTACCGTCTCGATGGGCATCGGTCCGCTGAACGCCATCTACCAGGCGCGTTTCATGCGCTACCTTGAGAATCGCAACCTGATCGCCAAGACTGACCGCAAAGTCTGGGCATTCGTCGGCGACGGCGAGACAGACGAAGTCGAAACCCTCGGCGCTATCTCGCTCGGCGCACGCGAGAAGCTCGACAACCTCATCTTCGTCGTCAACTGCAATCTCCAACGTCTCGACGGCCCCGTCCGCGGCAACAAGCGCATTATCGACGAACTTGAAGGCGTCTTTCGTGGTGCAGGCTGGAACGTTATAAAGGTTATATGGGGTTCGGACTGGGATCAGCTTTTTGCCCGAGACAAGTCCGGCTTGCTGCTGAGGCGCATGGAAGAGTGCGTCGACGGCGACTTCCAGAACTACAAGGCCAAGGACGGTGCCTACCTCCGCAAGGAGTTTTTCGGCAAGTACCCAGAGCTTCTTGAACTCGTAAAGGACATGACAGACGACCAACTGGGCATGCTCCACCGTGGCGGTCACGATCCGCTCAAGATTTACAACGCCTACAAACAGGCCACAGAGCACAAGGGTGGCCCGACCGTCATCCTTGCCAAGACGGTGAAGGGCTTTGGTCTCGGCTCGGCGCAGGCCCGCAACGCCACTCACAGCGAAAAGAAGCTTGCCGACGAGGGTCTCGCACTCTTCGTGAAGCGCTTCGACATTCCTGTGCCCGAGCAGGCCGCGAAAGACGGGGCCTTATACCGTCCCGACCAGTCAGCCCCGGAGATTGCGTACATGCAGGACCGCCGTCGAGAGCTTGGCGGCTACCTTCCGCAGCGGGCCGTGCCTGCAATCGCAGAACGCGCACCCGAATTCAAGGCCCCAACCCTAGACTTCTTCGCCACTTGGACGGCGGGCTCCAAGGACCGTTCCATCTCGACCACTATGGGTTTCGTCAACATGCTTAATGCGCTCATGAAGAACAAGGCCATCGGCAAGTGGATTGTTCCCATCGTGCCCGATGAAGGCCGCACCTTCGGTCTCGAATCCTCCATCAAGCAGGTAGGCATCTACGCACCTGAAGGCCAGAAGTACGTGCCCCACGATGCGGACATGCTGCTTTCTTACCGCGAGACCAAGGACGGTCAGATCCTGGAAGAAGGCATTACCGAAGCCGGATCCATGGCGTCCTTTACCGCTGCCGGCACGGCGTACAGCAACTATGGCGTGCCGTCGGTTCCCTTCTACCTGTATTACTCGATGTTCGGATTCCAGCGCATCGGCGACATGGCGTGGGCTTTTGCGGACTCACGCGGCAAGGGCTTCATGATGGGCGGAACGGCCGGCCGCACTACGATGCTCGGCGAAGGTCTGCAACATCAGGACGGCCATTCCATCGTGTTGGCGAGCACCATTCCCACCTGCCGCACCTACGACCCGGCATTCGTCTTCGAGCTCGCGGTTATTGTCCAGGACGGCATCCGCCGCATGTACGAGGCCAACGAGGACGGCTTTTACTACGTCACCATGTACAACGAGGACTACCCCATGATGGCCATGCCGGAGGGCGTCGCCGAAGGCGTCATCAAGGGGCTGTACAAGCTCAAGCCCGGCGCCGGGGAAGCTGCTGTACAGCTCTTCGGTTCCGGGCCAATCCTGAACGAGGTTCTGCGGGCGCAGACGATCCTGGTCGAGAAATACAAGATCCACGCGGATGTCTGGAGCGTGACCAGCTACACAGAGGTTCGTCGTGAAGCCCTCTTTATAGAGCGCTGGAACCGGCTGCACCCAGCGGAGCCGGCCAGGGTCTCGTATCTGCAGATGCTTGTCGGCGGTACCAAGGGACCCATCATCGCAGCCAGCGACTACATGAAGTCGATTCCCGATGGGCTCTCGCCATGGGTTGGCAATCGCATGGTTTCGCTCGGAACTGACGGTTTTGGCCGCAGCGACAACCGCGAACATCTGCGCCGGCATTTTGAAGTCAGCGCTGAGGCGATCGTCGGTGCCACGCTGTCGCGGCTCGCTCGCGACGGCGGCTTCAAACCCAAAGACGCGCAAAAGGCACTCAAGGAACTCGGATTGGACGTCGAGTCTGTGGATCCCGCCCGAGCGTAGCTTCGCTGGCAAACCTGCCGCACGGGGCGCCGCTTTCAAACGGCGTTCCTTCCCAGACTGTTGTCGGAAAGACGAGCGATATGGCTTTAAAATCCTTTGAAAGTCCGCTGATCAGCCATCTGCGCATGCGAGCCATGTATCGCGGCTTGCTGGAAGTCCGCCACCTGGGTACACAGCTAGGCAAGTCTGCTAAATCCGCGAGACTCCCACGCGGATTCGAGGCCTGCTGGGTCGGCACCGCCGTAGACCTTAAATCCGGCGACGTGACCAGTGATAGCCGAGGTACGGCGATGATTGAACACATCCGAGACGTTGGCCAGCGACAAACTGCCTACGTGTGCCGCCCCACCCAGATTCGCAAGGTGATCGAAGCGCAGCACAAACCTTTCGCTGGATCTGCCGCCGATCGTCTGCTTTGCGCCATAGGCGCGGCGATGGCGCAGAAGGCCAGCTCTAAGAACGGGGTAGTCCTCGCTTATTTCATCTCTGCTGAACTAACCCCGGCAGACTGGCGTCGCATGCTAATGATTGCAGGTGACGGCGACCTCCCGCTCTTGGTCGTCGCAGTCGGCGGCGCTGTCAGTGCCCCGGCTGGCGTCCACCTCCCCATAATTCCTGTCGACGCAGCGGACGCCGTGGCCATCTATCGTGTAGCCCAGGAGTGCATTCTGCGCGCGCGTGAAGATGGCGGTGCCGCGGTGATCGCATGTGTACCCAGTGGTCTTGACCCCATCAAAACGATGGCAGCGCAACTACTCGCAAAAGGTATCTGCACTCCCCGCTGGATTGCGGGTGCCGAAGAGCAGGTTCGCCGCATCACTCCCAACAACTAGCCCCACAAGGACGCAAGCCAACCCGAGGTTTACACTAGAATGACCCGACCAGCGTCCAAAGTCCGCGGTCAATTGAACTCTGAGGTTTGCGTGCGCATACGATCCCTGTTTCCTGCTGCTGGTGTAGCTGCGTTGTCCGTGGCGTCTTGTATCGCGCAGATTCCTGTCCAACCGTCCGCTTCGACGTCGGTTTCCCCGGCCATGCTTGCTGCGAGGCCCAGCGTCGAACCCATCCAGAGCGTGCCTGCCTACAGCGAGCAAAAAGCGCAGATTAACACGATTGCGACACCGACACCTGCTGAACCGCCTGTCGTGGCTCCAACGGCCCCAACTGCTGCCGCTCCCTATGGGGCGATGCCGGGTTATGTTTCCAACATCAGACGAGACGAAGATCGCAAGCCAAGTTCCGCGGGATCGACCTATATCCCGGTGGATAGCTGGGTTTACCCGGCTATGACGCGCCTCTACTCGCTCGGCTATGCGGACACGATGTTTCTCGGCATGCGTCCCTGGACCCGGCAGAGCGTTCTACACATGCTGGATGAATCGGAGGATGCGATCCGCGACTCCGATTCCGATGAGGCCAAGGAAATCCTGTCGGTCATGAAGCGCGAACTGCGGTCCGAAATTCCTGACGCTTCCGGCCATCGCAGTACTGTCTTCGGCACGGAGTCCGTCTATACCCGGCTGATGGGCATTTCGGGAAATACATTGCGCGACAGCTATCATCTCGGACAAACGCTATCCAATGACTACGGTCGTCCTTATGCGCCAGGATTCAACGCACTTCTAGGAGCATCCACAGTCGGTGAATATGGACGTTTCTCCCTGTACGTTCGCGGTGAATACGAGCATGGCCCTGGGTATCTAGGCTACTCGGACGCTCTGGCAAATCAGATCTCGACGTTCGTCGATCAAATTCCCTATGCGGGTGGCAACCTCCACCAGGCTACGATCGCTGCCGGCCAGATTGCAGCTCAGAATCCCTTTCGCCTCGTCGAAGCGACGCTATCCTTCCACATACTTGGACATGAAATCTCAGGCGGCAAATCCGATGCGTGGCTCGGACCCGCACAGGGTGGAGCCCTGGCCTGGTCGAACAACGCGGAGAACATTTACTCTATCCGCATCAATCGCGTCGAACCGCTCCATATTCCCTTTGTCTCTGCCGTACTTGGACCACTCCGCTATGACTTCTTCTACGGAAGTTTAAAGGGCCACACCGCGCCAAACCATCCGTATACAGACTCGGCTATGTTCTCCTTCCGACCGACGAAGAACTTTGAGTTCGGTTTTCAGCGGACGGTCGTCTTCGGTGGTGCTGGCCACTCGCCGGTAACTTTCCACACCTTTATCAAGAGCTTCTTCGACCTCAACGACGTGACTCCGGAGAGGAAGATTTCGCGCGATGATCCAGGTGCTCGCTTTAGCGACTTCAATGCCTCTTATCGGCTTCCATTTCTCCGGAAGTATGCCACTTTTTACGTGGATTCCATTGCTCATGATGACGTATCGCCGATCAGCGCCCCTCGCCGCGCAGCGTTCCGTACAGGTCTTTACCTCTCGCAGATTCCGGGCATGCGCAAGATGGACCTACGCGTAGAAGCGGCGGATACAGACCCACGCACCTCCCGCAGTTCGAACGGCGAGTTCAACTATTGGGAGAGCATCCAGCGTCAGGCCTACACAAACCAGGGTTTCATCATGGGTGACTGGATTGGTCGCGAAGCCAAGGGCGGCCAGGCATGGCTTACGTATCATCTGTCCGGCAACGAGTGGATTCAGGCCGAATACCTGAACAAGAAGAACGATAAAGACTTTGCGGGTGGGACCACCCAAAATCAGTTCAAGGCTTCTGTGGTCAAGCGCTTTTACCACGATAACGTCGAGCTGAATGCCTGGTTCCAATATGAGAAGTGGAAGGCACCCATCTACTTGCAGGGCCCGCAGAGCAACACCACAACCTCATTTCAACTTACCTACTTCCCCGGTTTGCGATCGAGGCCGATCAAGTAGAAAGCTTCAGCGCACTTGTCGTTCAGCAATAAGAGGTTGAGTAATGACGGCCGATTCGTAATCGGATCGGCCTTTCCGCATCTCGATCAAAACTATGCCAGCGCGTGTATACGTTTTTCTGCTTCTACGCAAGCACGGAAGTGATCGAGCGACCGTTCCAGTCCTTGGCGAAGCGTAATAGTAGGCTCCCATCCCAGCAGAGTCCTCGCGCGAGTCAGATCCGGACGACGACGGGTTGGGTCGTCCTGCGGCAGCGGCTTGAAGATCAGTTCGACGTTGGCGCCGGTCACAGAAAGCACTTCCTTGGCGCACTCCAGAATCGTCCATTCCACGTCATTTCCGATGTTCACCGGCATATGGTCTTCAGAACGAGAGAGCCGAAGGATGCCCTCAATCAAATCCGAGACGTAGCAAAAGGAGCGCGTCTGCGAGCCATCCCCATAAATTGTAAGCGCCTGGCCACGAAGTGCCTGCATCATCAGGTTGGAGATGACGCGGCCATCATTCGCCTGCAGCCGGGGGCCGTAGGTATTGAAGATTCGAACCAGGTGAACATCGGTTCCATAGTAGCGGTGATAGGCGATGACTACGGCTTCGGAGAAGCGCTTCGCCTCGTCGTACACTGATCGCGGGCCAACCGGGTTAACATTGCCCCAATAGGTCTCGACCTGTGGGTGAACTTCCGGGTCGCCATAGCACTCCGACGTCGACGCATGGAGATAACCTGCCGAGTACTTGCGTGCAATATCCAGCGTGTTGATTGTTCCCGCAGAACCAACCTGAAGAGTTTCAATTCCTAGACGATGATAGTCGTCTGGGCTGGCTGGAGACGCCAGATTGAAGACGTAGTCTACCTTGCCAGGATCGAAGGGCGTTACGATGTTGTGCTCGATCATGTCAAATCGGGGCTCGCTGTTAAGATGTTCGAGGTGCGCGCGATTGCCCGTGCAGAAATTGTCCACTCCGGTAACGCGCCAACCTGAGGCCAGCAGAGCATCGCAGAGGTGGGAACCGAGAAAACCAGCCGCGCCTGTAACGAGTGCCTTTCGTTCTGTCATGTTTAAAGCTCCAATCATCTTGTTCGCTTTACTCGAGCGGAGCGAACGACCGCGTTGTTTGACCGCGATATTCAGCGCGGTCGCCGCTTGAATATCCTCATGTTATCTCGTGCTCCGAAGTGCTCCCCGCCTCATCTCACCAAGACTGAGGAGGCAATGGGCAATATCAACATCCCTCAACTGAGCGTTTCGGAGACTCGCCGTTCTCAAGCGGGTCTAACGGGAACCACCGAGGTACGGCCAACACTCACGTAAGTAAAACCGTTGTGCGACATCACATGCGGGTCGTACAGGTTGCGCCCATCAATCACGATCGGGTACCGGAGTGCCTGATTCAATCTGGCCAGGTCCAACTGCCCGAACTCCTGCCAGTCGGTAAGAATGAGAAGTGCGTCGGCTTCGGCAGCCGCTTCGTATGCAGATTCCACATAAGCAAGATTACTTGCTGCAGGAAGCACCTCGGCAGTCCTCTTCATCGCCGCCGGATCAAACGCGCGAATGGTGCAACCTTCCGCCAGCAGCATCTTCACAATGTCGATCGCGGGCGAATCGCGAATATCATCCGTCTCACCTTTGAACGCCAAACCGAGGACGGCAAGTTTCTTGCCCCGCAAAGTCCAAAGGGCGGCACGGACCTTGGACACAAACCGCTTTTTCTGCCCCGTGTTGATCTTCTCCACTTCAGTCAGGAGCGAGAAGTCAATACCAAGCTGCTCGGCAACAGAGCGGAATGCGGCCACATCTTTGGGGAAGCACGAGCCTCCGTAGCCTACCCCAGGGCGCAGAAACTTGCCACCGATGCGGCGATCCATGCCCATTCCTTGCGCTACCTGTTCCACATCGGCGTTGGTTGCCTCGCACAGGTTTGCCACTGCATTAATGAAGGAGATTTTTACCGCCAGGAAGGCATTCGACGCATGCTTGATGATCTCAGCAGATTTAGTCGAGGTATGGAGCAACGGCGGGGGAACTTCAGGCGAGCAGCTTCCAGCAATCGCTTCGGGCTGCTTGTAATAAGTGCCTGTCGTCAACGGGGCGTAGATCTCCGAAAGCAATGTCGCGGCACGCGAAGTGTCGGATCCCACTACGATGCGATCAGGATGCAGGAAGTCCGCGATCGCAGTCCCTTCGCGCAGGAACTCAGGATTGGACACCACGTCGAACAGGTCCGTAGCGACTCCATTCCGCTCCATAACGCGCCGAATCCACTCATTGGTATAAACGGGCACCGTGCTTTTTTCCACAACGACTTTGTACGTCGTCATGCAACGCGCTATCTCAGATGCGACCGCTTCCACGTAGGACAAATCGGCATCACCGGTGCCGGACTGCGGCGTTCCCACTGCAATGAAGATGACCTCGGAATCGCGTGTGGCTTCACACAGATCGCTCGTAAATTGAACCTTTGTGTTTCCATAGCGCCGCAACAATTCCGGCAGATGGGCCTCATGTATCAAGGTCTCGCCCGCCCGCAACGCCTTTACCTTATCCTCATTGTTATCAACGCAAACCACCTGATGCCCCATCTCGGCAAAACAGACTGCAGCGACGAGGCCCACGTAGCCCGAGCCAACGACTGCGATCCGGATTGGCTTGACCGAGGCAGAAGCGGTCACGTGCGAGCGGGCCTCAAAACTTGGTGTTGCGGTCGCGTTTGCGAAAGATTCAGAAGGCTTCATAGATGCCTCACGGTATCAGATTCAGATCTCGCCCCGGCACTTCAACCGGCCGTAGAACATTCCTTATTCGCCTCAACTCGGTTAGACTACAGGAAATGAGTACGGATAATTCCATAAATTCCCCAGGGCCAGGCACTGCTCAGGCAGCCCCTCGATATAACGCACCGCCTTCTGATGCCACTCTCTCAGAAACGTTGATCACGCTCCGAAAACGGAAGTTTTTGATCATCGCGGCCGTGCTCATTGGAACTCTTTTCGGATTCTACAAGGCAGTTCGCCAGGTGAAGCTTTACGAGGCATCCGGACGCCTCCAGGTTCGCACCGGCTCCTCCAACGAGTTCAAGCTGGATGCCTCCAGCCTCTTCGCCGACGACCCCCAGCGCAAAATGCAGACCGAGGTTGCGATCATCAGCAGCGACACTCTTCTGGGCACAGTCGCACGCGATATGAACCTGGCCAACAATCCCGAATTCAATGGTGGAAATACACCTGCAATCCACCGGAACCTTGAAGATGCGGGCGTACGCCAGGACGTTGTCGGGCAGATGCAACTCGCCCTCGTAGTCGCACCCGTACCCAAGACGGACCTGATCAAGATCAGTTTCACGAGCCACAATGCCAAGCTCTCGGCAGACATTGTTAACAAAATTGTTTCGGATTACATCCAGCGCAGCTATGAGACTCGCTTCGCTTCCACGCAGCGAGTGTCTCAGTGGCTTTCCAGCCAGCTTGATGATTTGAAGCAGCAAGTTGAAACATCTCAGGAACAGATGATGGACCTGCAGAAGAGGCTGGGCACACTCGGCTTCGACTCGACTCACAACCAGATTTCGACCACCCTGGATGATCTCGCGAAGGCGAACGCACAGGCACGGCTAACCAGGATTCTCGCTGAATCCCGGTACCGACTGCTGAACGGGCTGGACCCAAACTCTCTCGAAAGCTCCGTGGACCTGACGACAGGGGGGCCTCAACCTGAACTCACCGGCTTGCGAACTGCACTCTCGACTGCGCAGGTCAACTATGCGCAACTCACCTCGACGCTGGGTCCCAACCACCCTCAGGTCAAGGCTGCCAAGGCCCAGATCGACGAATTGACCAAAGTAATTGCTGCCGAGCAGAATCGCCGCCTTACCCAGGCGCGTGAAGACTTTCTGCTGACCAAATCCAATGAGACCCAGACCGGCGCCGCTTTGGAAGAGCAGAAGTCCGAAGCGTATAAGCTTCGCGACGATCTTGTGGCTTATACGATCGCCCAGCGCGGCTTTGAGTCCAACCGGACGTTGTATGAGGGTCTGCTCCAGAAACTCCGGACCGCCGGCGTTCAGGCAGGTCTTGAGTCGCTTGAAATCGATATTGTCGACCAGGCCGATGTACCTGTTTACCCCATGGTCAAGCCGCAATCCACCATTGTGATGACTTATGTTGCGGTCGGCCTTGTAGTAGGCATCCTGCTCGCTTTCCTCATGGAAAGTCTCGATTCAGGTCTGCGCAGCATTGCCGAGATCGAAAATATCACCGAGCTACCGTCGCTGGCGATCGTTCCACGTTCCCGTCGCGCCTCCGCTGAGCAGATCGCTTCCATGTCTACCGTGGAGCGAAATATCAATGTGCTGACGCAACCCAAAAGTCAGTTCACTGAGGCCTTCCGCTCTCTCCGCACGGCCCTTCTGCTTTCCACTCCCGGTCACGAGCCCAAACGAATCCTCTTCACGAGCGCTACGCCGTCTGAAGGCAAAACCACCGCAGCCTGCAATCTTGCAGTCATTCTTGCGCAGCGCGGCACGCGCGTTCTCCTTATCGACGCCGACCTTCGCCGCCCCAATGTGCATCATCGATTTGGCCTTAACGGCAAGCTTGGACTAAGCACGGTGCTCAGCGGTCAGACTTCACTTGAACAGGCGATCCAGACCGTTAAAGAAGTTCCCGGACTGGATATTCTTGCGAGCGGCCCGGTTCCTCCCTTCCCGACTGAAATGCTCAGTTCTTCAACCATGGCCGATGTGCTGGAACACGCCAACGGCCTCTACAGCCACATCGTCTTCGATTCACCACCGGTCCTCTCCGTAACAGACGGCGTTCTGCTGTCACGCCTGGTGGACGCAGTTGTTCTCGTCGTCCGCCACGGCAAGTCGAGCAAGCATGTCGTCCGGCGCGGCAGAGATTTGTTGGTACGCTCGGGCGCTCCGATGGCCGGAGTCGTACTCAATGCGGTCGACCTAAATGCTCCGGAGTACTACGGCTACTACGGATATTCCGGCTACTCCTATTCCAGTCTCGATCCTGCGGGCTGGGAATCCAAGGAAAACTCTTCAAACGGGAGCACGAAGAAAAGAGACCACCGATGAGAGGTAAAGTGATGTTTGGATCAAAGACTCTCGCGGGCTCGATGTTTGCCGTAGTTGCACTCCTGGCCGGCGCAAGCATGAAGGCTCAATTCACCGGCCCTAGGCTCAACGTGTCTCCTGCAGCAAATGTTGCTGTCACCCCAACTGCTGATCCCGCCATCCTTAGCCCGAGTGCGCCGGATCAGGAGATCAACCCAGGCGATGTGCTCGTAATCAAAATCTTTGGTCAGCCCGAGTTCTCACCTCCGGTTCGTGTCAGTGGTGTAGGTACTATCTCGCTGCCGCTGATCGGTGTGGTCCCTGTTGCGGGTCTGACCGTTATTCGCTCTCAGGACCTCATCGCCGAGCGCCTGCAGAATGCCGGGATGTACAAAAACCCGCAGGTATCGGTCCAAGTTGCAGAGTCCGTCGGCCAGTTCGCTACGGTCGGTGGTGAACTTCACGCCGTCGTTCCTGTGAACGGTGACCGCCGCCTGCTGGAGGTTCTTGCGGCTGCCGGTTCCCTGCCTCCGACGGCCAGCCACGTCGTCACCATTCTGCGTCCTGGCGTCGAAAAGCCCATCGTCGTCGATCTTGGCACCGACCCTACGCAAAGCGCTCAGGCCAACATTCGGATCATGCCACGCGACACCATCTTGATCTCTCGTGTCGGGGTTGTCTACATTGTAGGAGCCTTCAAACTGCAAGGTGCTATCCCTCTGCAGCAAACCTCTCCCCTCACACTTCTCGAGGCCACTGCTCTCAGTGGCGGGCCCGGTTACGAAGGAAAGTTCGACGACCTGCGCATCATTCGGACCGTTGGCCTTGAACGCAAACTGGTGAAGGTCGATATCTCCAAGGTCATGCGCGGCACGGCTCCAGACCCTATCCTCCAGGCAGATGACATTATCTTCCTGCCGTCGAACGCCTTGAAGGCCGCTATCAAGTCGGGTGGCATTGGGACTTTGTCGGGTATCGCCTCCATCCTGATCATTGGATTGCGCCCCTAGTTTTCCCGAGTAAGCGGGTTCAGAGCCGCGATAGAAATTATCAGAGGAGCCGAAACCTGGCAATCCAAAACCAATTCGCCCGATCTGTCGATACGCGTGCGAGCACAGCGACAGCGGCGATGAGTGAACGCCCTCGGGTAGCTATCGTCGTCTCGCATCCGATCCAGCATTTCTGCCCCATGTATCGGCGCATTGTCGCGGACGAACGGGTTCAATTGCTCGTCATCTTCGCGGAGGCCGGCCCGGCCGCTCGTTTCGATAAGGATTTCAACCGCGTGGTCAAATGGCAGGACAACATCATCGCCGGTTTTCCCTCCACCGTCATCATCGCCTCCGAATCGGGACGGGCGGAGGCCGTCGTTGGAGAACTACGCCGTTTCGCTCCTGATGTCGTGTACCTCCACGGCTACCACCAGCCTTATCTCAAACAGGCCATGAATTGGGCGAAGGGTGCTCACGTCCCCGTGATGATGACGACGGACAGCGAACTTCGCAAGCCGCGGCCGCTTTATGTCAGGGTCGCCAAACGGCTTATGCTGCCATGGACTTTTCGGAACGTCGATCTCTTCCTTACCGTGGGTGACGCCAATGAAGAGTATTTCGAGCACTACGGCGTTGGCCGCGATCGGTTCCTGCGGGTCCCCTTCTCGATCGACAGCGCCGCGTACGATCAAGTGCTTGCACATCGCGACGAAGTCCGCGGGGCGTTACGCCAACGCTTAGGCATCGCAGCCGATGAAGTCGTCGTGCTCAACGTCGGCAAGTTGATCCTCGATAAGGGCCAGGGCTACATGATCCGCGCCTTCGCCGAGACGCTCAAACAAGTCTCGCGTCCGGTCACCCTTCTCATCGCGGGCGACGGTTCCGAGCGGGCCAGTCTCGAAGCCCAAATCAAGTCCTTTGGCCCATCCGTTCGCCTGCTTGGATTTATCGGCGTCGAGGAACTGCCGGACTACTATGTTGCCGCGGACATCTACGCGCATCCCTCCGGCTACGATCCGCACCCGCTCGCCGTGAGCGAAGCGATCTACTGCAGCCTGCCTCTTGTTGCTTCTGACCGAATCGGCAGCACCGGCCCGTCAGATGACCTCCAGATTGGTCGCAACGGATGGGTCTTTCCCTATGGCGACGAAGTAGCGCTTGCCAACATACTGACTCGCCTTGTCAACGACCCGGCACTGCGTCAGAGGGCGGCAGAAATCTCCGGTACCCTTGGTCCCGTCCACGCCTCAGACCGCATCGCAGGCCTCTTCATCCAGGGTGCACTCAGCTTGCTGGCAAAGAAAAAGAAGCCTTGAGCAGCAGCTACTCCTTTCGAGCGTACCAATTACGAACCAGAGTTCGTTGCGAGATAAACAAGTGAGACTCATGAGAATTCTTCACATCATCGGAACGCTGGATCCGGCGGCAGGCGGCCCTTCGGAGTCCGTTCGTGTCTTGCTCAGCTTCGGCCCGATCGGCTACACCGGCGAAGTCGTCACCCTGGATAGCCCCGACGCCACGTTCTACCAGGACATTCCTTTCCCCGTCCACGCGCTGGGGCCCAACAATACGACCTACGGCTTCAATAAGAAGCTGTACTCCTGGCTCCGTGATAACCGTGATCGCTTCGATGGTGTCGTCGTCAATGGCCTTTGGCAGTACTGCGGAGTAGCCGCATGGCTGGCACTCCGCGGCCGCAAGCCCTACGTTGTTTTCTCTCACGGCATGCTGGACCCTTACTTCAAGCACGCCTTTCCCATGAAGCACGCAAAGAAGTGGCTCTACTGGCTTGCAGCCGAGTACTGGATATTGCGCGACGCCTACAGAGTCCTCTTCACCACCAAAGAAGAGAGCAAGCTCGCCGAGCAAAGCTTCTGGCTGCACAAGTGGCACGGTCTCGTCGTTCCCTACGGAGCGGATCGCCCACCCAAGGATGGTGAAACGCTCCGCGAAGCCTTCTTCGGCCAGTTTCCGGAGATGCGTGGCAAGCGCTTCATGCTTTTTCTCGGCCGCATCCATCGCAAGAAGGGTTGCGACCTGCTTATCCGTGCGTTTGCCAAGTACGCGGCGCAGGATCCAGACCTCCATCTGATGATGGCCGGTCCGGACCAGCAGGCGTGGAGCGCTGGGTTGAAAGAGATCGTGGCTGCCGCCGGCCTCAATAGCCGCGTACACTGGCCCGGCATGATCAAAGGCGACGCCAAGTGGGGTGCTTTTTTCGCCAGCGAGGTGTTCATCCTGCCTTCGCACCAGGAAAATTTCGGCATCGCCGTTGCTGAATCCCTTGGCTGCGGACGCCCCGTACTCCTCTGCGACAAGGTCAATATCGCTCCGGAGATTGCGGAAGACAAGGCCGGTCTGATGGAGATCGATACCCAGGAAGGAACTGACAACCTGGTTCGAAAGTGGATGGAGATGTCGGTTCCTGAGCGCGAAGCCATGGGCAGACAGGCGCTGGACACCTTCAACACACGTTACGACATGAAGAAGAACGCGGTCACTATCATCCGGCTTTTTGAGAACGCCACGGCAACTCGGCAGAAGCCAACCGCAACTCCGCTCCTGAGGAAGTAGCCACAATCGCAGGGTAACTCCGCGCAGAAAGAGATTCGATGGCTCGGCAGACCTACTACAACTCGGCAGACAATATTTCTCCGGAAACCGCGGACGATCCTTATCTTCGCCCTGCGTTTTCGTTCAGGAATCGCCTGCAACGACTGATCTGGAACATCACCTGGCTGCTCTTCTATCGAACCTCTCCGCGCCCGTTTCACTCCTGGCGCGCCATGCTGCTGCGCTTGTTCGGCGCCAAGATGGGTCCAAACTGTCACTTCTACCCTGGCTCAAAGGTTCACTCGCCCTGGAATCTCATCTGCGCTGACCAGGTGACGGCTGGGGATGGCGTCGAGATCTACAATCCGGCACCAATTCATCTGGGCTCTCACGCCATCCTCTCGCAAGGTGCGTACATCTGCGGTGCCACGCACGACTTCGACGATGCAGCCTTTCCTCTCCTGACTTACGCCATGGAGATTGGCCCATATGCCTGGGTCTGTGCTCGTGCCTGCGTTGGACCTGGTGTCAATATTGGCGAGGGTGCCGTGCTCGGCCTCGCCTCCGTCGCCACTCGAAACCTGGAGCCCTGGACGGTATACGCAGGAACGCCAGCGGTCAGGGTCAAGGAGCGCCGGCGCACGGTTGATATCGAAAAGATCTGATCGCGTAACTCTAAAAACAAAACGGTCAATCGCTGTGTGGCGATTGACCGTGGTTTCGTCGTGCTGGCTAAGACTGCCGACGCAGTTTGGCGAGTAGATCCGTTGGATGCACTGGTTTGGCCAGGATCTCAAACTCATGGCCCTGCGCACGAGCCTTCTCGAGCAGGTCTGCTGTGGCGGCCTGGCCGGAAAACAGTAGAATCTTGCAGCTTGGACGCTTCGCACGCGTGGCGATCGCGGCCTCAATCCCAGTCATTCCGGTCATAATGACGTCGGAGATAAGCATGTCGGGCTCAAACGTATCCAATGATTCAATTGCTTTTTCGCCGCTGTAGACCGCGCGCGCCTCAAAGCCAGCCTGGTTAAGAATGATCGCAAGAGTGTTGGCGATTACCTGTTCATCGTCGGCCACGAGGACACGAGGTTTGGACGGAGTTGCGGCTGTTGCTTCAGACATTGCGTGGTCCCCAATTTGATATTCCTGTTTGCACGGCACGATAACGCCACCGCATATACCGTTATATCAGTAAAGCACGCATACCGGTCCGGCGAAACCGGGTTAAGGTAACCACACGCGTCGATGTCGCGAGGAACCTCAATTTATCGGTTGGTGCTTTCGGCGTCGGAGCGCAAAGAAGACGGCTAGCAGCGGCGGAGCGATCAACACACCCCATGGCGGAATCAGCAAACCGAGCACAACCGGGCCCAATAACGAGGCCCACCACGGCACCAGTGTCGTTTTATGCAGAATATACGGGCCGATCACCAGCCCTTCCAGCACCACAATGATTGCGTAAAGCCCAAGCACCATGCACAGACGGAAGAAGACGTCATCCTCTCCGGAGAGCATCGTCGCAATCGCCGGGCCTGCCACGGCCAGCATCCCGCCAACCCCCGGAACCAATTGGAAGACTGCGCCCAGGAGTGCCCATAGCGGCGCCCACGGTACCCGGAGAATCTCAAGACCAACCAACCACAAGATCCCGACGATCAGCATATCGAGCGTCACGGCGCGCCACCATTTCACCAGCGCCCCACCAGCGGTCCTCATCGGCGAAGGCTGTCGGCTCGTTCCTACTTTCAAGCCAGTTTGCGTTGTTTGCGAAATGGATTGCGGTTCTGGTGGTGGTTGTAACGTCATTCTGTCCCCCCTGCTCAGTCCAACTCAACAATTTGATGCGGCATCCTAAGAAAGATAATCGCAAAAGTCACACCGACTTCGCTACCCGAGTCGAGGCGCGCCTGCGCGAGAGGTTCATAGCGCGGGAGGTCTTTGTCGAATCCTGCTGGTTTGGAGAAATTACATGGCCGTTATGATGCAAGCGTTTTACTGGGACGCTCCCCAAGCTGAAAACAAGGAACACGAATGGTGGAATAACCTCGCAGATCACGTAGAAGAACTTGGCAAAGCAGGCATCAGCGCGCTGTGGCTGCCGCCCGTCAACAAAGCAGCAGACCACCGCTCCGTAGGATATGACCCATACGATTTCTTTGACCTTGGCGACTTCGACCAAAAGGGTGGCGTCAAAACCCTCTATGGCAACCGCGCGGAACTCGAAGCGCTCATCAAGAAGTGTCACGAGAACTCGATCGGCGTTTATGCCGACATGGTCATCAACCATAACTCCGGCGCTGACGAAGAAGAAGTGAACCCGCTGGACGGCGAAACCCGCTGGACCAAATTCAATCCCAAGAGTGGCCGCTTTCCCCGCGACTGGAATTCATTTCACCCCAGCCGCTTCGAACGCGACATGGTTGTAGGCGAAAACTTTGCTGGCTTCCCGCACCTCTGCCACAGCAACCCCAAAGTCTATGAAGCCATGTTCGACTACGCTCGCATGCTGATAGAAGACCTGGACTTTGATGGCTTCCGCTTCGACTTCGTCAAGGGTTATGGGAGCTGGATGATCAGCCTGCTCTCCAAGTACCGCTACCAGAAAGCCGATATGAACGATTTCATGCCCTACGTCGTCGCCGAACTCTGGTCCGGTGGAGACGACATTGAGACCTGGCTCGAGAAGGCTAATCGCTACACCGACAACCAGATTGCGGCCTTCGACTTTCCACTTCGCTACAAGCTCAAGAGCGTCTGCGACCATCCCAACTTTGACCTGCGCGAACTTACAGATGGCGGAACCGTGGTGATGAAGCGGCCCGCTCACGCCGCCACCTTTGTCGACAACCACGACATGGGTGCTGACACCATCGAGAACGACAAGTTGATGGCTTACTCGTTCATCCTGGTGCATGAAGGCTATCCGTGCATCTTCTGGTATGACTACTACAACAATGGCCTTGCGCGTCCAAATACGCCTAACGGCATCAACGCCCTGATTGAGGTGCACCACAAGTATGCTGGCGGTGATTCACAGATCCTCCACGCCGACCCCGACCTGTACATCATGCAACGTATTGGGTGGCAGGATAACAAGATCGAGCAGTCAGGCCTGGTCTACGTCCTTAACAACCTCGGCGACCGGTGGTCTGGCACCTCGGTCAAAACCAAATGGCCCAATCAGCGCTTCGCGCCTATCGCCTGGGACGGTCACAACGACGCCCACCCCGACGAGCGCACTACTGACGCCGAAGGGAACGCCGAATTCCCCGCCCCACCGAGGGGTTATTGTGTCTACGTTCCTATCGGCCACGAAGATGACAAGGACAAAGTCATCGCTGGGTTGGAGTAACTAAAAACAAGACGATCGCGGATCGACATTGAACATCGAGGATATTGTCCAATTGGTGGCTTGGCTTGGTTCTGATCCGCGCAGTTTTGTGTCGATCCGCGGTCTGACCTTCAATGTTAAACTGGTGGTATGAAATTTGGCGTACTCGTCTTTCCCGGCTCCAATTGCGACCACGACACCCTCAATGTCGTCTCCGAAGTACTTGGCGAGCAAGCCACCCTGCTCTGGCACGCTTCAACCGACCTTGAGGTTTGCGATGCCATCCTCGTCCCGGGTGGCTTTGCCTACGGTGATTATCTCCGCACGGGCGCTATCGCCAAGTTCGCGCCTATCATGCAACCAGTGAAGCAGTTCGCCGCTGCTGGAGGCTTAGTACTAGGGATCTGCAACGGCTTCCAGATCCTGGCAGAAGCGGGCCTGCTCCCTGGCGCGCTCATGCGCAATGCCGGTCAGCGCTACATTTGCAAACAGGTACACCTCCGCGTCGATACGGTTGACTCACCGTTTACCCATGGGCTCATCAAGAGCGAGATCCTCCGCATGCCCGTCGGCCATATGGAAGGCAACTACTTCTGCGACCCCAAGACCCTTGCCGAGCTCAATAACCAGGATCGCGTCGCCTTTCGCTACGCCAGCGTCGACGGCTCTACCGAAGCCGAGCACAACGCTAATGGCTCGCTTGAAAACATCGCAGGCATCCTCAACGAAGGCCGCAACGTCCTCGGCATGATGCCCCACCCCGACCGTTCCAGTGAGTCCCTGCTGGGGTCCGCGGACGGCCTTCGCATCTTCAGATCTATGGCTGAGTCCCTGGCATTTTTCGCCCGCTGAAGAAACCCGTGGGCCTCCAGTGGTACTCTTTGCAAGTCCGAGTGGCTGAACTCAGGCACTCCCCGTAACAGGAGATCTGCTTCTATGGTCGACATTCATCATCACCTTTTGTGGGGACTCGACGACGGGGCGAAAGACTTCGAAACTTCGCTCGCCATGGCCAAAGCGTCGGCCACAGACGGTGTGACGCACGTTGTATGCACTCCCCACGCAAACGGACAGTTTGCCTTCCTGCCTGAAGTGAACGCACAAAAGGTTGCCGAACTCCAGGCCCGCCTTGACGCTGAAGGGGTCCCTCTAAAAGTTGGCGTGGGCTGCGACTTCCACCTCTCCTATGACAACATCCAGGATGCCAAGGCGGACCCCGGCCGTTTCAGCGTCAACGGAATGGGATACCTCATGGTCGAGATCCCCGACTACGGTATCCCTGCCATCCTCAGCGAAACGTTCTACGAGCTTCAACTGGCCGGCCTAACCCCCGTGCTTACGCACCCCGAGCGTAATCCCACCCTCCAGGCAGATCCATCTCGTCTAGCCGAGTGGATGCGTGGTGGCGTGCTCGTCCAGGTCACGGGCGATTCCGTCATCGGCAAAATGGGCAAGACGGCTGAGAAAATGGCCCACCAGCTCCTGGCCAAGCGCTGGGTCCACTTTCTGGCCACCGATGCCCATAATGTCTCTTCGCGGCCCCCACGCCTCAGCCAGGCCCGCGATATTGTTGCCAGGAAATATGGTGCTGAGTACGCCGAGTCCCTCGTCACCACCAATCCGCGCGCCGTCTTTGACGGCCAACGATTCGAGCCTCTCGAAGAGCCTCTTGAATTATATGAAGAGTTCAAAGACAAGAGTTGGCTAAGCCGCATGTTCGACAGTCTGAAAGCGTAGTTACAATCCCAGTCCACCATCGACTGCGAGCAACTGCCCGGTAATAAAATGTGGACCTGTCGCAAAGAACAGCGCGGCCTGCGCGACATCCGCCGCCGTACCATTCCGCTTCATCGGTGTCTTATCGGCGAACGACTGATACGCCGCTCCCACTTCACCCTGCACGATCATCCCGGGCGCAACGCAGTTCACGCTGATCTCCGGCGCCCACGCCTTCGCCATTGTCTTTGACAGCATATGCAGTGCCGCCTTGGATGTGCAGTAATGTCCATGTGTCGCCCACGGATGAATCCCGCCCAGCGACCCGATATTAACAATTCTTCCCCGCGCGGCCCGCAGATGCGGAAACGCCGCCTGCGCCATCAGGAACGGTCCTCGAGTATTGGTCGCAAACATCGAATCCCATTCGTCCGCGGTGATGTCTTCCAACGCCGATGAAGCGAATTTCCCAGCGTTATTAACCAGCAGATCCAAGCGGCCATGATCCATGACCACGTTCGCCACAACCTGTTTGATCGCCGCGGCATCGTCCAGGTCGCACCGATGCACCGAAGCTTTTATGCCGAGGCTTTCAAGCTCATGCAGCGTCTCTTCCGCCTCAGCACTTGATTTCCTGTAAGTGATTGCAATATCCGAGCCCGCACTTGCATAAGCGAGCGCAATGGCCCGGCCAATTCTTTTGGCGGCTCCAGTAATCAGCGCCGTTTGCCCGCGCAGAGGGCTTGGGTGGGGAGGGGTCACGAGCTATTGCGGGGTCCGATTCTGGGAGTTTCCCGGCGTAGCATTCGGACTTCCCGGCGCCAGAGGATTCGGATCGCTCGTGTGATTCGTGGGCTGCGGAGCCTGCACCACTGGCGGAGTTGAAGGTGTGCGAGGCTCCTGCACGCCTACGGGACGATCTGACGCTTTGCCGTGTGTCTCTTCGTAGGTTGAAATCTGGGCCTGCGGCTTCAACATTTTAATAACGATGTCGCGCGAGGACTCATTTATAAGATAGTCGCCCGCATACGTCGCAAATCCATCTGCAATCACCTGCACCCCAACATTTGATCCCATAGGGATGATGTCGATTATCGCCTTGCCGTCGGCATTGGTCTTCACTTCCAGATTGCCCTCCTCCTTGCCATCCTTGATCGGATGGAAGATCACGGCGGCATTTGTGAGGGGCTTGCCATTGTTTTCCCGCAGCACCAGTACTTCAAGATGCGAGGTTGCGGCCGGGGCTTTGTACTTGCGCCCACGCCGAGATTTGGTCTCCTGCGAAGTGGCAAACGAAACGGCGGTCAGATTTAGAGAAAGGGCAATGGCAAAAGCGGTCAAACGGCGCACGGTCATACGCACGAGTTTACGTCCTTTCCCTCTCCGAAGTCGATTTCGGATCGAATCCCCCTACTTCGCCCAGCAACGACGAATCTGCGCGCAATTCACTCACATTTCTCATTCCAAGGGTTGACAAGCCCTTGCCACCCGGATAAGGTTAGCAATCGAAGGGCGTGAGTGCTAACTCGTTCGCGCCGAACTTCAACAATTGTGTTCACTAAGGAGATGTAAGTTATGGCAACAACAAAGTTTACCCCGCTTCATGATCGCATCCTCGTTCGCCGTACCGAAGAAGGCGAAACCATGCGTGGAGGCATCATCATTCCGGACTCCGCAAAAGAAAAGCCCATGCAGGGCGAAGTAATCGCCGTCGGCAAGGGTAAGTCTAACGACGAAGGCAAGACCTTTCCCCTCGATGTAAAAGCAGGCGACAACATTTTGTTCGGCAAGTACTCCGGCACCGAGATCAAGCTTGACGGTGAAGACTTCCTGATTATGCGCGAGGAAGAAGTTCTCGGAATCGTCAGCAAGTAGTTTTTTTGCACCGTTCTGGACGGTTCCCTCAGCAAGTTGATGGACTCGACAGACTACCAAAATTTCAAGACTTTCTAAGCCGGTCCTCCGGCACATGGAGCAAAGCATCATGGCAAAACAGATTCTGCACGGAGAAGATTCGCGCCAGGCAATCCTCCGCGGTGTCAACATTCTAGCCAACGCGGTCAAGGTCACCCTTGGCCCAAAGGGTCGCAACGTAGTTATTGAGAAGAAGTTCGGCTCCCCCACCATCACCAAGGACGGCGTAACGGTTGCCAAGGAGATCGAGCTTGAGAACGCGCTCGAGAACATGGGCGCCCAGATGGTCCGTGAAGTTGCCTCCAAGACCTCCGACGTAGCCGGCGACGGTACCACTACCGCCACCGTCCTCGCCCAGGCCATCTACCGTGAAGGCGTCAAGACTGTTGCCGCAGGCGCAAACCCGATGGCGCTCAAGCGCGGTATCGACAAAGCCGTTGAGGCCATCATCGGCAAGCGCGATGAGCATGGCATCGTTCAGGGCGGAGCACTCAGCAAGTTCTCGAAGCCTGTCTCCGGCGACATGATTGCCCAGGTCGGCACCATCTCCGCCAACTCTGACTCGCAAATCGGCACCATCATCGCGGCCGCCATGAACAAGGTCGGTAAGGATGGCGTCATCACCGTCGAAGAGTCCCGCACGATGGAGACGCAGCTCGACGTCGTCGAAGGCATGCAGTTCGATCGCGGCTACCTCTCGCCCTACTTCGTCACCGATGCAGAGCGTATGGAAGTTGCCCTCGAGAACCCCTACATCCTCATCTACGAGAAGAAAATCTCGTCCATGAAGGACCTGCTTCCTCTGCTCGAGCAGATCGCTCGCACCGCCAAGCCCCTCGTTATCATTGCTGAGGATGTAGACGGCGAAGCGCTCGCGACCTTGGTTGTCAACAAGCTGCGTGGCACCTTGAATGTTGCTGCTGTGAAGGCACCTGGCTTCGGCGATCGTCGCAAGGCGATGCTGGAAGACATTGCTACCCTCACCGGTGGTAAGGCGATCACGGAAGATCTTGGTATCAAGCTTGAAGGCGTCAAGATCGAAGATCTCGGCACTGCCAAGCGCGTCACCATCGACAAGGACAACACCACCATCGTCGACGGCGGCGGAGAGAACTCCAAGATCGAAGGCCGCGTGAAAGAGATTCGCGCCCAGGTCGAAAAGACCACCTCCGATTACGACCGTGAGAAGCTCCAGGAGCGTCTTGCAAAGTTGGTTGGTGGAGTTGCCGTCATCAAGGTCGGTGCTGCTACCGAAACCGAGATGAAGGAGAAGAAGGCCCGCGTCGAAGATGCTATGCACGCAACCCGCGCTGCAGTTGAAGAAGGCATCGTCCCCGGCGGCGGCGTCGCTCTTATCCGTTGCGCAGCGGCTGTTGACGATCTGATCAAGACCCTCGAAGGCGATGAGAAGATCGGTGCAAACATCATCCGTCGCGCGATCGAAGAGCCCCTTCGCATGATCGTCATGAACGCTGGCGAAGAAGGTGCAGTCGTGATCGGCAAAATCCACGAGTCGAAGGACACGAATTTCGGCTACAACGCCGGAACGAACGTCTACGAAGACCTGGTGGCTGCAGGCGTCATCGACCCAACGAAGGTGACCCGCACTGCTCTGCAGAACGCGGCCTCCATCGCTGGTCTCATGCTCACCACCGAAGCCATGATCTCCGAGATTCCGGAGAAAAAGGAATCGGGCGGCGGCGGACACAGCCACGGCGGCGGTGGCGGCATGGACGGCATGTACTAAGCCCCAGCCTCACCTCGCACTACCTAAACCCCAAGTCTCGATTACGAGACTTGGGGTTTTTCCAGCTTGCCACTTAACCTTCCGGCTGGTACAAACCTTTTCGTTCTGCGCTTCTACGAGCATCACTCCTTCCCCGCCAGCATGGCACTTTTGAGGAATTACGCAAAACGGATGAAATGCCGATACTCCAGACATTGCATGGGAATCCCCCCGTCTTTGGAGTCATCATGACCTTCTTCCGCCTCGTCCGCTGCACAATCACCGCCTCGAGTTTTTTTCCCTTCCTCCTCGGATGTTCGGGCGCGTTGTCTCCGCAAGCTGCCAATTTACAGGCAGTTACTGTGGCGGGTAACTGGCAGATTTCTTCACCGGCTGTGAACTCGAATCGCCTCGGAGCCATTTCTGGCGAACTTACCGGTTCCAGCGCCAGCATGATTGGCATCTTTCACACGATGACGACTGGTGCGTGCCTCCCTCCGTCCGATTCATTCGCGGTCTCAGGCTCTGCCGACGCAAACAGGATGGTGACGCTCTCCAGTCTCGCCTTCCATGGCGGAACTCTTGTCATCCATGGCATGCTGTCGGCAGATGGAAGTTCCTTTTCGTCAGCCAGCGTCAATGTCATCGGTGGAACCTGCGCCTTTTCCGCGGTAGCAGCCGCCGTTGCGCAGTCCTACAGCTCTATTAGCGGCGCTTATGCTGGCAACTTCGCGGACTCGGACGGCCAGATCATCAGCATCAACGCAAACCTGACTCAGACGCCGGTCTCGGACTCAAGCGGGAACTTCCAGCTCAGCGGCAACGCGACCTTCCCTAATAATCCCTGCTTCTCGAGCCCGGTTAACATCTCGGCATCCCAGGTCTCCGGCGGCAGCTTCGACCTAACCTACGCTGACACAACTACGAGTAATAGTGTCGAAGCGCGGGGCACGTTCTCAACCGACGGAAAGACGCTCAACGTCACCCAATGGACGCTCTCTGGCCCTTGTGGTTCGGACACAGGCACAGGCCTCATCTCGAGACCCTAAAGCTGATACGACAAGCTAGCCCCACCTCCGGTCCTGGAGATGGGGCTCGAAATAGAGTCAGGCTATTGGGCAGTTTCGATGTTGCCGGGTCGCACTTCTTCAGCGTGCCGCAGCTTTAGCTTCGGAGTGCTGGTGTTCAGCTTGAGACGGATCAGACGTTGGCGGCCACCGGCACCGGCCGGAGCGGGGAACGTCGCGGTGTAGGTTTCCGCGATGGCTTTTTGGAACTGTGAAAGATAAGGCTTCAAAGCGACGGGGCTGTACGTTCCCTCGTAATACGCCTCGCCGCCGGTCGCGTCGGCAAGCTGCTTGAGGTAGCTCTGACCGCTGAGGGACGCGGAACCGCCGCGAAAGCCTGCATCCCGGAAATAAATAGAAGACACCGCGACGCCTGCCCGCTGGGAATCGTCGATTGCTGTCTGGACATACGGGCTATTCTGGTTAGAGAGTGAGGTCGAGCCGTTATACGGGTCGACACCGTTGGTAATCATCATCACGAATCGCGCCTTGTTGCGGCTGGTATTGCCTTCGGTTGCAATAGGCCAGCGCTTTACAAAGTCCGACAGGCAGAAGTAGGGGCTCGCGGACTGGCCGGGCATCCCCATAGGAATGCGTATTTTTTCAACCGCCGCCGCGTGGTCTGTCGTAAATGGCTGCGCGACCTGTACGCGGCCGTTGGTCATGTAACCCACCAGCAACTCGATGTCAGGCGATAGACTACGTGCGAAGTCGCGCAAGTCGCTGAGTTGCACGCCGGCGGAGCGGCTGAGGCCATCATCGATCAGCAGCGCGATCTGTACGCCGGAAGGCTGTACCGCCGTGAGCGAAGTCAGGTGTGCCGACTTGCCATCGAGTTGCAGCGTGATCGCTGTGGCGTCCGGGGTGACATTCGTTTTGGATTCGGCTCGCACCAGTGTCTGAGTGGGAAGCGAGTTCTCACTTTGAGCCTTTGCGGCCAAGGGGAGAGTGCAGAGCAGAAGTGCGGGCAACAGCAGATTCTTCGAGTTCATCTAGTCCATCCTTGAAGATTAGACGCAGGATAGAGCACAGAAGCTGCGTTGGTCGCTACTCGCCGCCAATTCGTATGCGCAGGCCGGTGCGAATGAGAAACGGCGTGGAGGCGTAGCCGATCGGCGCGATGTGGCGGTTATCGGTGATGTTTGTGAGCTGCGTGAAGGCTGTGATGCGGTGCGTGAGGGCATAGGTAACGCTTGCGTCCAACGAAAGCCAGCCGGGCGAGAGATCGCGATTGGGTAGCAGCAACGTGGGGTTCTGGATGAGGTAGGTGGAGTCGTCGGAGCGGCTGGAGAGGGTGGTTTTGACTGTCGCGGTGAGGGTCCTTCCGGTGTATTCGGCGGACAGAAAGGCGGTGTGGGGCGGGCGGTGAAAAGGATGGGCTCCACGAAGAGCTGTGAGGGCTCCGATGGGAGTACCGGGGAGCGACGGATTGGTGGCTGAAGTGGCGGATGATTGCACAGTTAATGCTGCCAGGTACGTGTAACTTGCTTGCAGCGACAGGCGTGGAAGTGGCTGATAGCGGAGGTGGGTCTCTAACCCCTGTGTGCGGAAGGCCAGCGTTGGGGTCACGACGAGGGGCTGGAGGAAGACGGGCTCAAAGTCGTGGGAAAACTGGTTGTGGAAGTAGGTCACATGCAAGGTCAACTTTTGCGAAAGGAGATTCTGGTCGATAGAGGCATCGAACGTGCGGGAGCGCGGAGCGACAGTGGGACTCGCCAAACTTTCAATCAGGCTGGGCTCACGAAAGCCGGTGGCTGCCGTTACATGCAGCGTGGTGCCGCGAAACGCGCGGATGCCGGGTCGGACTGGGGCGTAGGTGAGGCCGACGCGGGGGGAACCCCGGAACCCGTAGATGGGACTATGCGCGACAAAGCCAGAGGTTTCATAGAAGAAGCGGTGACGGATCTGGCCCTGCAAGCCAACGGCAAAGCTCAGGTTTGTGCGGTTTACGGTCTGGCGCAGATTCGGCGTGAGGTCTGCGGCGCGCTGGTCGACGTAGCGGAAGGTGAGGAGAGCGGTGAGGTAACCAGCGAAGGGGTAGTCGGTCTGGTAGGTGTACTCATCGCGGTTGGTGACGCGGTCTTCGCGGGGTGGTGGCTGCAGAAACGTCGCAATGCCTGTTGCACTTGAGCCATTGGCACCGGTGATGGTGACGGGCAAGCCGTGAAGAGGGGTAGTGTAGTTGAACTGCTCGTTACGCTTGCGGGCGATGCCGAAGCGCAGGAGATTGTGCCAGTTGGCTTCGGTTCGGGTCTCGAAGGTGAGACCGGAGTAAAGGTCCTGATTGGCGAATCTGCCGCTGGGAGCCACGCCGTAGAAGGCGATAGGGCTGGCGGGGGGACCGGCGGAGAAGTCGTCACGCAGTGTGAGTCGCAGCGAGGTGGCGGCGGAGATGTGGTAGCCAAGGTTGGTCGCGTAGGTGGCGACGTGGAAGGGCGTGGCGGGGGTGTCGTTGCTGGTGTCAAAGCGGGCGAAGCTGGCCAGTAAATCAGTGCGGGTATGGGCCAGAGTGCCGATCACTTCGTTATGCAGGCTGGCCAGATTGCCGGCGTCGCCGGTGTAGAGCACGGTAGGTCGCAGGGTCTGGGCGAAGGGTGTGTGGAGGCTCAGGACGCCGGCTTCCGCACCGAGACCGTATAGAGGGTTGGCTGTGGGGCTGAGTTCGATGGCCGGCTCTGTGACGAGAGCGGATAGTGCGGAGGCAGAGAGGGTAGACAGGTTGAATGAACCGCCGAGATCTACAGCGGAGATGCCGTCAATAACAGTTTTAGTGGCGGCTGGTGCGGCTCCCCGGAGGTAGAGAAACGACGGGGCGCCGGTGGGACCCTCCTGGACGAGGTATGCGCCTGGATTGGGGCGGAGCTCAGGCAGGAGGGTGGCGTGGGTAAGGAGTTGGTCGGGGCGAATCTGGATGGGGATGATGGCCTGTTGAGCGAGCGGGGTCTCTCGCAGAGTGGACTGCGAGGAGACCTGCGGGGTGATGGCTGCGGAATCCAGGGCAATGTCGAAGTTGAGCAGGTCGGCGCGGCCGCCGTAGAACGGACTGCCGATCTGGATGGCGGGCGAGCGCGAGGAGATAGAGGCCGAGGTGAGGAGGATGAAGCGGCCGGAGACATCGCTGCGGATCTCGTACTCGCCGTCAATACCGGTAATGGCATCGCCTACGCTGCGCTGGCCCTGGATGAGTTGCACGCGGGCGCCAGGCAGGGGCGCGCCAAGGGGCGAGAGAACGTGGCCCCGGATGATGACGGCGTGGGCCGGAAATACGGACAGGAACAGCAGCGGGATGAGGCGGCGTTGCATTCCCCTAGGATAGCGGCGTTCAGGAGAGTGGCGTGCGAAATAACGCTCGACTCGCGGTTAGGGAATAAGAAGAAGCTTGCCGGTGGTGTTGCGCGATTCGAGATCGCGGTGGGCCTGGGCGGCATCTGCGAGTGGATAGGTGTGGGCAATACGTAACTTGAGGCTACCGTCCCCAACCCAGCGGAAGATGTCTCGGGCTCGCTGTTCGAGTTCGGCACGGGAGCGGATATAGTCCTTGAGCGTTGGGCGCGTGATGTAAAGAGAGCCCATAGTGGATAAGCGAATGAGATCGAAGGGCGGCACGGGACCGGACGCTCCGCCAAAGAGGACTAGCGTGCCACGGGGGCAGAGGCATTGGAGCGATTGCTCAAAGGTGGACTTGCCGACCGAGTCATACACGACAGGCAAACCGTCGCCCTTGGAGATGTCGTGGACCCGGGCTACGAGGTCCTCCTGGGTGTAGAGAATGACATCGTCTGCACCGGCCTCGCGTGCGAGTGCGGCTTTTTCTTCTGTAGACACAGTGGTTATGACATGGACACCAAGGCGCTTGGCGATCTGGATGAGCAGCAGGCCTGTGCCACCGGCACCGGCATGAATGAGAATTTTGTCGTTGAACTGGGGGACGAAAGTATTGAACAGGAGGTAGTGGGCAGTCATGCCCTGGAGGATCGCGGCGGCGGCCTGTTGATTGGTGATCCCGTCAGGTACACGGATGAGGCGGTCCGTGGGAGCGACGGCGTGGGTCGAGTAAGTGCCGGGGATACCACACCAAGCGACGCGATCACCGGCGGCAAAGTCCTTGACATCCGGGGCCACGGCGAGAATGGTGCCGGAGGCTTCCTGGCCGAGCGTGTAAGGCAGCCTGGCGGGGTAACGGCCTTCGCGGAAGTAAGTATCAATAAAATTGACGCCGGAGGCTTCGATGCGGATGAGCGCCTCACCGGCGGCGGGTGTCGGGTCGGGAAGTTGGGCGAGGACGAGAACTTCCGGACCGCCGGTATGATTTATTTGAATGGATCGCATAGCTCTGAATGCTAGATTGCTGGGACTAGGAGACAAATGCAAGAAAAAAAACAAAACGGCGACGCTTGCTCTTTTTGGGGTCCGACGTAATTATCTCTGCAGGTTTCTTCTCACCAGTTGATGGTTGACAATGGTGAGATTTCAGGAAGTGGGTACGGTTTTTACAAAGGAGAGCGGATGAAAGTGATGGTTCGGCTGGCTGGCTTGATGGTGGTGGGGGTGTTGTTGGTAACCGGAGCATGGGGGCAGGCGGGAGACGCGGCTCAGTGGTCGAAGCAAGCCAGGGCTGTGACAATTACACGTGATGACTGGGGCATCGCGCATGTACACGGAAAGACCGATGCCGATGCGGTGTTCGGGATGATCTATGCGCAATGTGAGGATGACTTCAATCGGGTGGAGACCAATTACCTTACCTCGCTGGGGCGGACAGCAGAGGCGGAAGGTGCAGGGTCCATCTGGGCAGATCTGCGACAGAAGTTATTCATCGATCCAGTGGAGTTGAAGAGGCTGTATGGCGTAAGTCCGGTGTGGCTGCAGAAGCTGATGAGTTCTTGGGCGAACGGGTTGAACTTCTACCTGGCGAATCATCCGGAGGTGAAACCGAAAGTCATCCGCCACTTTGAGCCGTGGATGGCGCTTTCGTTTACGGAAGGCAGCATAGGCGGGGATATCGAACGGGTGGATTTGAGAAAGCTGCAGGAGTTTTACGGAACCGAGAAGGTCACGGAGCTGACGCCCAAGTTGAGTGAGTTGGAGCCGGTGACGAGATGGGTCGAGCCCGAGCCCAAAGGGTCCAACGGGATTGCGATTGCGCCTGGAAACACGGTGGGACACCATGCGCTGCTGCTGATCAATCCGCATACTTCGTTCTTCTTTCGGAGCGAGTTACAGATGACGAGCGATGAGGGCCTGGATGCGTATGGTGCCACTACGTGGGGCCAGTTCTTCATCTACCAGGGATTCAATGAGCGGGCCGGGTGGATGCATACTTCGAGCGGAGTGGATGCGGTAGATGAGTACTTTGAGACAGTGAAGAATGTGGGGGGCAAGGTCACGTACCGGTACGGCGCGGAGGAGAAACCAATGCGGATGCGGATGATTACCGTGCCTTACAAGACCGCAGCGGGGATGAAAAAGAGGCACTTTCTGGCCTACTTTACGGACCACGGGCCGATTATCCGGGCGGATGGGGAAAAGTGGGTTTCGATCAAGCTTATGAACATTCCGGTCCCGGCGCTGGAGCAGAGTTATCTGCGGACCAAAGCGCGGAGCTACAAGGAATTTTCAAAGACGATGGAGTTGATGGCGAACTCATCCAACAACACAGTCTTTGCGGATGCGGAGGGGGATATCGCTTACTGGCACGGGAATTTCATTCCGCGACGAGATACAAAGTTTGCCTTCACGAAGCCGGTGGATGGAAGTAATCCAGCGACGGACTGGCATGGACTGCTGAAGCTCGAGGAGATTCCGCAACTGTTGAATCCGAAGAGCGGTTATCTGTTTAACGTGAATGATTCACCCTGGAATGGCGCGGGGGAGAGCTCGTTAAAGAAGGCGGACTTCCCTGCTTATGTGGAAAACGGGATTGAGAGTGCGCGTGGGCTTCATGCGATTCGGGTGCTGAAGGACAAACGGGACTTTACGGCTGATTCGCTGCTGGCGGCGGCGTATGACAGTTATTTGCCGTGGTTTGCGCGGACGATTCCGGAACTGGTGAAAGCCTGGGATGCGCTGCCGCCAGATGCTCCTGAGAAGGGCAAACTGAAGGATCAGATCGCGATGCTGCGGGGATGGGATCTGCGGTGGGGAGCGGACTCGGTGGCGACTTCATTGGCGGTGTTCTGGGGGACGGAGTTGATGCGGACGATAGGTCCGATGGCTCAGCAGGCGGGGAAGCCGAGTGAAGAGTATGTGGTCGCTTCCGTTCCTCCGGATGCATTGTTGGCAGCGCTGAAGGCGGCTTCCGGCAATTTGATTGCAGACTTTGAGAGGTGGCAAACGCCGTGGGGAGAGATCAACCGGTTTCAGCGGCTGACAGGGGATATCTTGCAACCTTTCAGTGATGCCGCACCGAGTGTTCCGGTGCCATTTACGTCGGCTCTGTGGGGGTCGCTGGCATCGTTTGGAGCGCATGCTTTTCCGGGAACCAAAAAGTGGTACGGAACGCTGGGCAACAGCTTTGTGGCGGTGGTGGAGTTTGGCGACCAGGTGCGCGCGCGGGCCGTGACGGCGGGCGGCGAGAGCGGACATCCTGAGTCCTCCCATTTTATTGACCAGGAGGAACGGTATGCAAACGGGAGTCTGCGGGAGGTATATTTCTACGCGGACCAATTGAAGGGGCATACGGAGAGAGTTTACCGTCCTGGGGAATAATGCAGAGGAGCTGGATTGATTTAGGATAAGCCAGAAGAATCATTGGGAGAAAACCGTCTGAAAGCCCAGAAATTGCCGCAACTTTCACCTACGCCAGCCATCCAATCCACAGGGACGGAAGAAGTTCATCCTGACGTCGCGCTAGTTGCGCGAGCGAGAAAGGGTGACTCTGCCGCTTTTGAGCAGCTTGTAAAGCAGTACGACCGCCAGATCTTCCGGGTGGCGCAGCACATAACGCAGAATCGAGAAGACGCGGAAGATATTACGCAGGACGTGTTCTTCAAGGCGTACTCGAAATTGGATCAATTTCAGGGGAATTCGAAGTTTTCTACCTGGCTGGTACGGATTGCTGTAAATGAGTCGCTGATGCGGCTTCGCAAGCGCAAGACGAGCAAAACGGTCTCGATGGACGAGGACGTGCATACAGAAGAAGGATCCATTCCGCGGGATTTTGCGGAGTGGAGACCAAATCCGGAGCAGCTTTATGGACAGTCGGAACTTGCAGATATCTTACGGAAGACAATTCAGGGATTGCCGCCGGGATTCCGCACGGTGTTTACGTTGAGGGATATTGAGAACCTTTCTACCGAAGAAACGGCAGAGGCACTGGGGTTGAGCGTGCCAGCCGTGAAGTCAAGATTACTGCGTGCCCGCTTGCAACTCCGTGAGCGGTTGAGCCGCTACTTCAAGCAGAATAACCCGTTAGAAACATTGTTGCCAAAAGCAGCGCGGGAGGGCCAGGCCGGATGACATGCACAGACTTTCTAGCGAAGCTTACGGACTTTTTTGATGGGCGCGTTGAACCGGATTTGCTTGTCGAGGTCCAACACCACATCGCCGAGTGCAAGCACTGTGAAGTGGTCTTGGACTCAACGACAAAGACGATCAATTTTTACCGGGACAATGAACTTTACGATTTTCCCCCGGAGTTGGAGCAACGTCTGCAGTCGGCAATTATGGAGCGATGCTGCGGTCCGAAGGCAGCGTCGAAGTAAGGGCTTACCAGGGTCTTAGATAGGGCGGGTTGACTGAATTTCCAGTTAACCCGCCCTATTTGCATGTTACTGTTGAAGTGAATTTGGTGTCGGGAAGGCGGTGCAAATCCGCCACTACCCCGTAACTGTAAGCGTTGAGAGCTTGGACAAGGCAGTCAGGACCACTGGGAAGTTTTACACCTGGGAAGGTCGTCCAAAGTTCGTGGAAGCGCAAGTCAGGAGACCGGCCAGGTTCGTCTGGGCTTCGTTCAGCTTCGTAGGGAGAGCTGAAGGGTACTGTCGCCGCCTGTCTCTCCGCTTGATGGAGAGGTCTGGGCTTGCGCAGCGCTTCCGTATAACAATTCCCGCTCAAACGATGGCTCGCCTATGTGCGTATGCCGTTCTGGAGCGTCCATGAATAATATTCAATCGCGTGGAAGTCTTGCTTCCGTTGGCATGTTTTTCTTTCTTTCTGTATCGGCGGCGAATGCGCAGCAGGGGCATATGTTGCATGGAGTAGTAAAAGATCCGTTGGGTGCAGTCGTAGGGCAGGCGAAGGTTGAACTGCTGGCTGGAGAGAAGGTTGTTGCAACGACAACCTCCGCACCCGATGGAGCTTACAAGCTGACGGTGCCAACGAGTGGGCGGTACCGGGTTCAAATTTCAGCGGCAAGTTTTCGGGTGACGGTTTCCGAACCCGTGTTTCTGGCGGGCGGGGCGGAGGAGCAGCGGGATTGGACGGTGCAGACGCCGTTGCTCACAGAAGAAGTGACGGTTACGGCGACAGGGTTTCCGACGCCGCTGGCGCAGTCGGGAGAGCCGATTACTGTTTTGCGATCGGAAGACTTTCCATATTCGCCGGAGATGCAACAACCGTTGCGGCTGGTTCCTGGTGTGCAGATGACGCAGACGGGTCAGACCGGGGCGGTGTCTTCCCTGTTTATACGTGGCGGTGAATCAAACGCAAATAAGGTGGTGCTGGACGGGGTCCCGCTGAATGCAGTAGGCGGCGTGGTCAATTTTGGGAATATTGCGTCGGTCGGGATCGCGCAGGCGGAGGTGCTGCGTCAGCCGAATTCGGCGCTGTATGGGTCCGATGCGCTGGCGGGAGTGGTGTCCTTTACGACGGCGCGAGGGACGACGGCGCTACCGCTTGTGACAGTTGCGGTCGACGGCGGGAACTACGGGTTCCTCCGGCAGGAGGCTGACCTGGCGGGCGCGCATGGGCGATTCGACTACTTCAATGCGTTTGCGCGGCTGAATACGACGAACTCGATTGCTGCCAGCGCGTTCCACAACGCGACATTCGCAGGCAACTATGGCTTTGCGCCGGATGCGAAGTCGAATCTGCGGGTCACTGTGAGGCATCTGACGACGAATGGCGGATCGGCCAATGCGATTTCATTGTTTGGGATCGCGGACTCTGCCGACCAGAAAGAGCAGGACACCATTGTGAGCGCGACGGCCGAACGGCAGACGACGGTGCGTTGGCACAACCTGGTTCGGTATGGACATGAGGCGCTGAACTCGCAGTTTGTGCAGTACGCGCCGACGGGAACACCGTACTCATCTGGCGGATATTTGAACGGGTATATCGGAAAACAGGTGACGCTGACCGGAGCTAATGGCTATACCGTTTCGGGCCAGGGGATTCTCCAATACCCGGGGACGTATCCGTCGACGTCCAGCAGTACGACGCGTAGAGATTTTGCCTATGGGCAAACGGACTATCGGATTAACGCGCACATGGTGGCGTTGGGGGCCTTCAAGTACGAGGCAGAGCGCGGTACGTCGGCGTATGGATCAAGTGTCAGTACCGTGGATCGCAGAAACCAGAGCTACACAGTTCAGCTTGCAGGGGATGCCGGGAGCCGGCTGTTCTACGTGCTTGGGAGCGGAATTGAGAAGAACGCTGTGTTTGGTAGTGCACTGACTCCGCGGGTTTCGCTGGCTTATTATGCGGTGAGGCCAGGGACGCAGAACTTTCTGAGCGGAACAAAGCTGCATGCGAGCTTCGGCAAGGGAATCAAAGGGCCGGACGTGGCGCAGCAGAATGGGTCACTGTATGGCGGGTTCGCCAGCCAGACTGATGGTGCGGCACTCATTGCGAAATACCATGTGAAGCCGCTGGGCGCAGAGTTCAGCCGAAACTATGACGTTGGCGTGGAGCAGCAGATTGGGGATGGGAAGGCGCATGTGAATGCAACCTTCTTTCATAACGAGTACACGAACGGCATCCAGTATGTGCCGCAGGGGGCGCTCGTCACGTTGGGCTTTTCTGCTGCAAATGACCCGCAGTTTCAGTACGGAGCGTATGTGAACGCGTTGGCGTTCCGTGCGATGGGAGCGGAGTTAGAGGGCGAATATAAACTGACGCCGCGCATCTTTGCACGGGCCGGGTATACCTATCTGGATGCGGTGGTGCAGCGTTCTTTCTCTTCTGATGCGCTGTATCCTAGCCTCAATACCTCCTTCAATTTTGCTACGGTGCCCATTGGTGCGTATGCGCCGCTGGTGGGGGCGAGGCCGTTTCGCAGGGCTCCGCACTCCGGGTACTTTGCTTTGTCGTATGCGCGGCAGCGGTTTTCCGGACAACTTTCCGGGACACTGGTGGGACAGCGGGATGACTCGACATTCCTCTCCGATAAGGACTACGGCAATTCCCTACTGCTGCCGAATCGGAATTTGGATGGGTCTTATCAAAGGCTGGAGCTGTCGGCAGATTATCGCGTCACGCATCGGGTGACGACGTATGTCAATATGCAGAATCTCTTGAATGAGAAGTATGCGGAAGCGTTTGGATATCCGGCCCTGCCATATAACCTGCGCGGGGGCGTGAAGCTCACGTTTGGCGGAGAAAGCTGGAGCATGCGCTAGGCTGAGGCCAGTGCACGGAGGAGAAAAGTATGTCATCGATTGCAACAAAAAGTGGAGACGCCGGGACAACGGCACTGGCGGGAGGGCTTCGGCTTTCGAAGTCGGATTTGCGAGTTGAATCGTATGGAACCGTGGATGAGTTGAATACTTTTCTGGGATTTGCGCGGAGCATCTGCACCCAGAGCGATATTGCGGGTTGGACGGAGCAAATTCAAAGGAAGCTGTTTATGGTTGGGGCGGCGCTCTCCAGTCCGCCGGCTGCGCTGAAGGTGAAGACCTATGTGACGCCGGAGGACGTGGACTTTCTTACCGCGCTTGTGTATCAGATTGAAGGGACCGACGGGATTCTTTCGGACTGGTCGTTACCGGGGGCGAATACGCAGTCGGCGGCTTACGAGATGGCGCGGACGGTTTGCCGCAGGGCGGAGCGCATCGCAGTAAAGCTGGCGGAGACGAGCGAGGGCGAGGAGGTCCAGGTGCCGGCAGATGTTATCGCGTTCCTCAATCGGCTCTCGGATCTGATCTGGTTGTTTGGAAGGCTGATTGAAGTGCGGGCGGGAGTGGACGCTCGGCTACGCGACGAAACGAAGCCGGGGCCAGATTTTTCTCGAGCCTGGTAGTTCGGTCCACGACGACGGTTGCTTGAGATAGTGACGTCCCATGCTGTTCATGGGACGTCACTATTTCTGTTTGGCGGTGACCCGTCAAAGTGTAGAGGGTTGTGCATCTGGTCGGTCGCAGGAAAAAACTCACCTAGATATGCTTTTTTTACGTCGCGTGCTTTTGATCTTTATTGCGATGGGATTGGCAATGTAGAGTGGACAGCATCAATGAAAGACTATTCTTCACAATTTCCCGCAGCCGTCTTACGTTTACGCGAACAGGTGCTCGAAGCAAATCTTGAGATTGTGAAGCATGGTCTTGTGCTTTTCAGCTTTGGTAATGCAAGTGGCATAGACCGCGATTCGAGTCTCGTAGTGATCAAGCCTAGCGGTGTGGACTACCAGAGTTTGACGCCAGAACAGATGGTGGTGTGCGATCTGGAGGGCAAAGTTGCCTCGGGGTCGCTTCGGCCGTCGTCCGATCTGGATACTCATCTTCATCTTTACAGGACATTTGCGGGGATCGGCGGGATCGTTCATACACACTCTACGGTGGCGACGTCCTGGGCGCAGGCGGGCACGGAGATTCCGCCGTTCGGCACGACACATGCCGATTATTTTTACGGGCCGGTGCCGGTGACGGAGGAGTTATGTGATGCGGAGATTGCCAGCGACTATGTGCTCAACACCGGTCTCGCCATTACGCGTAGGTTTGTGGGGATTGACCCGCTCGCGGTGCCAGCCGTACTGGTTCATGGACATGCCCCTTTTTGCTGGGGCATAAGCGCACATGATGCGGCGCACAATTCGATTGTGTTGGAAAACGTGGCGACGATGGCGCTGAGCACGCTGTTGCTCAACCCGGGGGCGAAGCCAGTTTCACAGGCATTGCTGGATCGGCACTACTTCAGGAAGCACGGATCAAAAGCTACTTATGGGCAGCAGCGATAGGGTGCACGAGCAACTGCTGGGCATGTGATTGTAGAAAGCTGAGGAAATATGACAGTTGCAGCATTGGGACTCTTTTTGGCAGGTAAACAACTGACTCATCTGGCACCGGTGGATGTGCTGATCCTGGTGCTTTACTTTGCGCTTGTCGTCTTTATTGGCTTCTACGTAAAGGGTCAGACAAACACCAGCGAGGAGTTCTTTCTTGCTGGTCGTGAGATGACGGCGTGGATTGCAGGTCTGAGTTTTGTCTCTGCGAATCTGGGATCACTGGAACTGATGGGCTGGGCCGGCGCGGCGTATCAGTATGGAATGTTGGCAACGCACTGGTATTGGATCGGCGCGATTCCGGCAATGCTTTTTCTCGGCATCGTGATGATGCCCTTCTATTACATCTCTAAGACGCACTCGGTGCCTGGATATCTGCATCTGCGATTTGGTGAAGGCGCGCGCGCACTCAGTGCGGTGTCGTTTGCATTGATGACGATTTTGATGAGCGGCGTGAACATGTATGCCATGGCCGTCGTGATGCAGACGGTCCTTGGGTGGAACATCACGTTCTCGATCTGGGTGGGCGCGGGGACGGTGGCTCTGTATGTGATGTTGGGCGGTTTGCGTTCAGCGATCATCAACGAGGTACTGCAGTTTGTGTTGATCTGGGCTGGCGCGGCGATGATTCCGATCCTCGGCTTGATTGAAGCCGGCGGGTGGACGAACCTGAAGGCGCAAATTGCAAACAACGTCGGCAATCCGAACTACACACATCTTTGGACCACGCTTGGGGGCTTCAAGGACAATCCAATGGGAGTCCATTGGACCGGCATCGTGTTTGGGCTCGGCTTCGTTATTAGTTTTGGGTATTGGACGACCGACTTCCTCGTAGTGCAGCGGGTCCTAAGCGCGAATAATCTGCGCTCGGCGAAGATGGCTCCGGTGATTGGAGCGGCGTTCAAAATGGCGGTTCCGCTGATCGTTATTCTTCCGGGCCTGATTGCGTTGGGTCTGCATAACGCAGATGGCACACCTTTGTATCACCTGGTTGCGGCGAATGTGGCAAAGACAACCGGCGAGCGCAGTTACGACGATGTGCTTCCGCTGATGCTGATTCGCTATTGCGGGCCCGGTCTGCTGGGACTTGGCATTACAGCGCTGGTGGCTGGTTTCATGAGTGGGATGGCAGGCAATGTCAGCGCCTTCTCAACGGTGTGGACCTACGATATTTACGGGGCTTTCATCAACAAGCGAGGCTCCGATAGCCACTATGTTGCAATGGGTCGCTGGTCGACGGTGATCGGGATGCTGGTGTCGATTGGGACGGCATACCTGGTGATGGGTGCGGCTTCGATTATGGATTATGTGCAGGCGCTGTTCAGCTTCTTTATCGCGCCACTGTTTGGTACGGTCATCCTGGGGATGATGTGGAAGCGGGCCACGAAGGCGGGTGGATTCTCGGGACTGCTGGTGGGTACTGCCTCGTCGATCGCGATGTTTACATGGGTGCAGCTTACGCACGGCAGAGCCCTTCGCTACGTGGCGATGAGCCCTGACGCACAGCCGATGGCGGAAAATCTCTACCGCGCCCTTTGGAGCTGGCTGATTTGCGTCGTCGTTACGATTGTGGTCAGCATGATGGGCAAGGCGATGCCGCGAGAGCAACTCGCCGGACTTGTTTATGGGGTTACGCCGGTGCCGGATGATGGGGCCACTTCCCTGTTTGAGAAGCCCATCTTCTGGGCGATCATTGTGATCACTGTCTTCTTCATTCTTAACATCGTGTTCTTCTAACAGAAAGCAGGAGCCTCTTATGCAAGATGACAAGCCTCACGTTATGGTTGAAGAACATTCTCATCCGCCACAGGATGCGATCGTTGCACCGGGAAAAGTGCCGCTTTCAATCTGGTTCTTCTGCGGTGGGCTGATGCTGGTTTACGGCATCGTCCTGATTGCACAGGGCACGTATGAGCACTTTGGCCATCAGCCCGACACCATACTGGCGCGACTGGAACCGACGTTCTGGTGGGGTGTAGTGCTTACGCTCTTCGGCGGCATCTACGCGGTTCGTTTTCGTCCCGGCAGGAAATAAGCAAGCTACCGGGCAACTCAACTTTTTGCAACTTTGACTTACGGAGAACGTGTATGGCTAAGCAGATGACGATGGGTATTGTGGTGGGCAACCGTGGCTTCTTCCCCAGCCACCTTGCGACGAGCGGACGTCTTGAGATGATTGCAGCGCTGGAGGCGGCGGGCATCAAGCCGATCGTGCTGACCCCGGAAGAGACGGCGCACGGCGCAGTTGAGACTTACGAAGATGCCAAGAAGTGTGCGGCGTTATTCAAGAAACATGCAGCAGAGATCGACGGCATTATCATCACGCTCCCCAATTTTGGTGAAGAGCGCGGCCTAGCGGACACCTTACGGCTTGCGAATCTACAGGTACCGATCTTGATCCAGGCGACGCCGGATCACGCGGGCAAGATGACAATTGCGTTCCGTCGCGATAGCTTTTGCGGGAAGATGTCGATCTGCAACAACCTGAAGCAATACGGGATTCCCTACACACTGACGCGGCTCCATACAGAGGCTCCCGATTCCATGGAGTTCAAGGCGGACCTGGTGCAATTCTCTTCGATCTGCCGGGTGGTGAAGGGGATGAAGAATCTGCGGTTGGGCGCAATTGGTGCTCGGCCCACTGCTTTCAATACGGTGCGCTACTCCGAAAAACTGCTGGAGAGGAGCGGCATTACGGTGGAGACGCTGGACCTGAGCGAGGTGTTTGGCCGGATCGAGCGCACCCCGGATCATGACGATGCAGTCCAGGAAAAGCTTGCGACCATCAAGCGGTATATTCCCACGGGCAACGTCCCGGAAGCGGCGCTGCTGAAGATGTCAAAGCTTGGAACAGTCATCGATGGGTGGATGAAAACCAACGACCTGACGGTCAGCTCGGTGCAGTGCTGGACATCCATGGAGGAGTATTTCGGAGTAGTTCCCTGCACGGTGATGAGCATGATGAGCGAGAACTTGTTGCCGTCAGCCTGCGAGACGGATACCATGGGCACGCTTTCAATGTATGCGCTGACCCTGGCCAGCGAGACCCCCAGCGCGCTGCTGGATTGGAACAATAATTACGGAGACAACCCAGACAAGGCAGTTTGCTTCCATTGCTCGAATCTGCCGAAACATTTTTTCAAGGAAGTGAAGATGGACTTCCAGCAGATCATCGCCGGGACGGTTGGCAAGGAGAACACCTACGGAACTTTGGACGGGACGGTAAAGGCGGGAGCGATGACGTTTGCACGCTTCTCGACTGATGACTTTCAGGGGTGTATCACGGGCTATGTGGGAGAAGGCAAGTTTACTGACGACCCACTGAATACGTTTGGCGGCGCAGGCGTTGTCGAGATACCAAGGATGCAGCATCTGCTTCGGTTTATCTGCGAGAACGGCTTTGAGCATCACGTCGCGGCCAATTTTGCGACGGTCGCAGAGTCCGTGAACGAGGCGGCTTCGAAGTACCTGAGCTGGAAGATACATCGCCACGAAGCCTAGTAGGAGTAAACTGCACGGCGTCGTCAATTCAGGCTAGCAAATTATATACGAGGGACCAATGATTCTTTGAGTGCATGTTGCTAATCGCTGTGGCATAGCGTACAAATCACGTTGACCTTGTAATTGCTGGTTGGGGTGATTTGTGGAGAAACATGGGCTCGATTGATTGGACTTCCGGTGCTGTCGCTCGAAGCTTTCCCAACCTAGTTCATGGACCAACGAGCATCTTTTCGCCCGACGGAACTCCGGCGCACTCGGTGTTCGGACTCTCGATGTTGGTGCTCAGCATCACGCTGAGCATCTTCCTACTGGTTGGCGGACTGCTGCTTTATGCGTTGATCCGATTTCGACATCGACCTTCTGACAAGCATGCGGCACAGGAGCCCGCGCAGATTTACGGCAGCAATCAGATCGAGTTGTCGTGGACGGTGGTCCCGATCCTAATCGTGCTGATGCTGTTTCTCGCAACGGCGCGCGTAATTTACACAACGGAACACGCGCACAAGCCGGACGATGCGCTGGATGTCACGGTAATCGGTCACCAGTTCTGGTGGGAATACCAGTATCCGAAGTATGGTGTTGTGACTGCAAACGAGTTGCATATTCCGGTGAGCGACAAACAGCATCCGACTCCGACATACCTGACCATGTCTTCCGCCGACACGAATCACAGTTTTTGGATTCCTCGGTTGGCGGGCAAGATGGATGTGATCCCAAACAGAACTAATACGATGTGGATCGATCCGTCGACACCAGGGCTGTACCTTGGGCAGTGCGCGCAGTTTTGCGGGGCACAGCACGCCAAGATGTTGCTACGCGTTTATGCCGACACACCGGACCAGTTTGAAGCTTGGATCGCAGAACAGAAAAAGACCTCGGTACAGGATGCAAGTGTGGGTGTAGGACAGTCGGTCTTCCTGCACAACGCTTGCATCAACTGTCATACCGTGGCGGGCACGATCGCCGACGGCCGCTTCGGTCCGAATCTGACTCACATTGGTAGCCGGCAGACCTTTCTGTCTGGCTCTATGCCAAATACTCCCGCAAATCTACGGGCATTTATCGCTGATCCAACAATTTTTAAGCCGGGTGTGCTGATGCCCCCGATGCATCTCAACGATGAAGATCTGGATGCCGTCACAGCGTATCTGACGACACTCAAGTAAGGCTGACAAGGGAGCTCTAGCTATGGCAACGCAAACTCCGGTAACTGTAGTCCTCGATCGGACCGCTACAAGCGGGCCTACACCATCGGCGCTGCAGATACTACACGAATGGGTGACGACGGTAGACCACAAAAAGATCGGGTTGATGTATATCGGCTACGCTTTGCTGTTTCTTGTCATCGGCGGTTTTGAGGCGATCCTGATACGCATCCAGCTTGCGGTTCCGAACAACCATTTTGTATCGCCGCAGGTATTCAATCAACTCTTCACGATGCATGGGACGACGATGGTGTTCTTCGTCGGGATGCCGATTCTGTTTGGCTTTGGGAATTACCTGATTCCACTTATGATTGGCGCGCGCGATATGGCGTTTCCAAGGCTGAACGCATTTGGCTTTTGGATCTCAGCTTTTGGCGGATTCTTACTCTACTTCAGCTATCTTGGGGCTCCCGGTCTCTCAGGCGCAGGCAGTGCGCCTGACGTTGGATGGTGGGCCTATGCGCCGCTTACAGCGCATGCGTTCTCTCCGGGCCACAGTACCGATTACTGGACTCTTGCGATTCTGTTGAGCGGCGTGGGAAGCATCGCCACTGCGGTCAACATCGTTTCCACGTCATTGTGCATGCGTTGCCCGGGAATGAAGCTGAGCCGGATGCCATTACTCGTTTGGATCTATACGGTAATGGCAACGATGGTCTTTGTCGTAGTAAGTCCGCTTACCGCTGCCCAGATCATGCTCATGCTTGATCGATATGTTGGCGCTCATTTCTTTGACACGCAGGCGGGTGGCTCGGCTGTGCTGTGGATGCACTTCTTCTGGATCTTTGGGCATCCGGAAGTTTATGTGCTCGTCTTACCTGCGTTTGCCTTTGCGAATGAAATTATCCCAACTTTTTCGCGGAAGGCAATATTCGGCTATCCCGCAATGGTGGCGGCTTCTGTAGGAATTGGGTTTGTGAGCCTAAGTGTGTGGGCCCACCATATGTTTACTGTCGGGCTGGGACCGGGAGCGAATAGCTTCTTCGTTCTTTCGACCATGGTGGTGGCTGTTCCGACCGGAATCAAGGTCTTCAACTGGCTGGCGACGATCTGGGGTGGAAAAATCCACTTTACGGCATCTATGAAGTTCGCCGTCGGTTTTCTGTTTCAGTTTCTTGCCGCTGGTTTAACGGGAATCATGCTGGGCACGGCACCGTTTGATTGGCAGTTGGGGAACTCGTATTTTGTAGTGGCTCACTTCCACTATGTACTGGTGGGTTCAATTTTATTCATGCTGTTCTCCGCTTTCTACTACTGGTATCCAAAGATGACGGGTCGGTTGCTGAGTGAAAAACTTGGCTCTTGGCACTTCTGGCTTTTTCTGATTGGCTTTCATTTGACGTTTGACCTTATGCATATCCCTGGCATCCTCGGTATGCCCCGGCGTGTTTATACCTACGAAGCAGACCGCGGATGGATGATATGGAATCTCCTTGTGTCGTCTGGTGCGGTAATTCAGACGGTGGCTACGCTGCTGTTCGTCTACAACCTGATCTGGTCTTATTTTAAGGGACCAATTGCCGGCGCAGATCCGTGGGACGCATGGACTCTGGAGTGGTCCACGACTTCGCCCCCACCTGCTTATAACTTCGCCGTTATACCCAGCGTAGAGAGTCGCCGGCCATTGTGGGATCTCAAACACCCTGAAGATCCTGACAGTGCCTACGAATAAAAGGAGCAACAATTGATGAGCGAAGTCGCTGTCATTCCCCAAAATTCGATTTCAGAATGGAAGCTACCCTCTCGCGGGATCGTGGGAATGGCATGCCTCATCATGGCTGAATCGGCCATCTTCATCATCTTTGTAGTGGCTTATATCTTCTATATCGGCAAGAGCATCTCCGGGCCGACTCCACGTGAAGTTCTGACGATTCCCTACTTTGCGACAGTGTGTCTGCTTTCCAGTAGTGGAACGGTTCACTTTGCGGTTTCAGCTCTGCAGGCGGGTAAGCGGAGTATGTGCTCGTTGTGGCTTGCTTCGACGTTATTACTCGGCGGCATATTTATGGCCAGCACAGCTTATGAGTGGTATCACATGATCTATCACGACGGATTGACGATTCAAACCAACCTGTTTGGAACTACTTACTACTCGCTCGTTGGGTTGCACGCAACCCACGTGGTTGTAGGTCTTCTCATGCTGGCGCTGGCGCTCACATTCTCGCTCGCCGGTTCGATCACAGGCAAGCACGCCGAGCGACTTGAAGTGCTTTCGTTGTATTGGCACTTTGTGGATGGGGTGTGGGTCGTCGTCTTCCTGGTGGTCTATGTCCTTGGCAGATGACTTTCCGCCGCAAGGGTTCGACTGGAGAAGATATGTATAAGGATCAGGAATACGGTCACAACGAAGTAGTTCAGCTGCCGGCACCAACCGCATGGCCGATGGTGCTCTCGCTCGGCATTGCGTTGATCTGTACTGGATTAGTGACAAACGAGTTCGTAGGGTTGTTAGGCTTACTGCTTGCCATAAGCGGAGGTATCGGCTGGTTCCGTGAGGTGCTCCCGCAGGAGAACCACATCAATGTTCCTGTGTTGGTCCATAAGGTTGAAATCTTCAGTTCGCGAAAACTGATAGATCGTTTACCCCTGAGCGACATGCACCGCAAGTTGTTGCCGATCGAAACCTTCCACATCAGCACAGGAATCAAGGGCGGCATTGCGGGTGGCATTGCCATGGTAATTCCGGCAACGATCTTCAGCTTTATCCGATATCACAGCATTTGGTATGCATTGAATCTGCTCGCGGCTGGAGGCTTCGTAAGTTGGGCTGGGGCAAGCGATGCCTTCCTGAGCCAGTTTCATTTGCAGGGTTTGCTCGCTGCAATTGGAATCCATGGAGCTACGTCGCTCCTGGTAGGCCTGCTGTACGGGGCAATGCTACCAATGTATCCGCGCTACCCAATCGTAACGGCGGGTTTGGTTGTGCCGCTTTTATTTACTGGGATTTTGCATTCAGCGCTGGGGATCGTCAGCCCAATTCTGAACCAACGGATTGACTGGTTCTGGTTTGTGATCTCGCAGATAGCATTCGGTTTGGTGTGCGGTTATGTTGTCAATCTGCAGGTCAAGGTTCGTACTCCGCAGTTTCGAGCTTTGCCGTTCGCGGTTCGTGCAGGCGTTCATATTAGTTCGGAGCAGATGCCTGACGACTCCGAGAAGAGGAACCTGCCCGAATGAATCGAAGCTCTCTTACCTTCGCATTTCTCATGGTTGTTTTATGCCTGGCCAATTCTGGCTGCATGTCGGCGCCCGGCAAACCAAGGCTGTTTGACGCTGCGACCGTTCGACCAGACCAGGTGCTGGACTTCAGAACGCTCTACAAGCAGAACTGCGCGGGCTGCCATGGAGAAGACGGTAAAAACGGTTCGGCGATCTCACTTGCCAACCCCATCTATCTTGCGACGGCGGGGATGGATAACTTACAGCGTGTAACTGCGAATGGGCTACCGGGAACGCTTATGCCAGCCTTCGGTAAGAAATCCGGGGGGATGTTGACTGAAGCCCAGGTGGCCGTGCTGGCGCGGGGCATGACCGAAGCTTGGGGCAGCTCGAATGCTCTGGCAGGAGTCACGCTGCTTCCTTACGCGAGTTCAGGCAAGGGCGATGCGGCGCAGGGTCAGATTGCGTTCAATACTTTTTGTGCCTCGTGCCATGGCGAAAATGGAGTGGCGCCCACGGATAAAACCGGCCGGAGCAGTTCGATAATCGATCCTGCATATCTTGCGTTAGTGAGTGACCAAGGTTTACGCAGCACAATCATCGCTGGAGCACCAGAGATGGGGATGCCCGACTGGCGTGCTGATTTGCCGGCGCCAGAATCGCGAGCGATGACGGATCAGGAAGTCACGGACACCGTCGCTTGGATGGTTTCGTTTCGCGTCGCAGCCCCTGGCCAGCCTTACTCTCAGCACCCGTAACTGAACCACCACAAGCGGAGAAGAATTGCATGAGCGAATTGTTGAAATACCCCGGTGAATCCAGTAACGACAGCCTTCCGCCCGAAGCAAAAGCCGCGGCCCATTCGCGTCGAACTTTTCTGTTTAAGCTGTCAGTGTTGTTGAATGCGGCGGTTGGGACAGTGCTTGCGGTCCCGCTAGTCGGATACCTGCTGAGTCCTACGGACAAGAAGAAGTCTGAGGATGGCGCGTGGGTAAGTCTTGGACCGACGGTTGACTTCCCCGTAGGTGAGACGAGACTCACGGACTTTCTAAGTCCGGCGACCAGCTTCGGGGATGGGGACACCGCCAAAGTCGCGTGCTGGGTACGGAGAGTTTCCGCCAGCAAGTTCCAGGTGTTTGCGGTGAACTGTGCTCACCTTGGCTGCCCGGTGCGATGGTTTGCACAGTCAAAACTATTTATGTGTCCTTGTCACGGGGGCGCGTACTACCAGGATGGTACGCGCGCTGCAGGACCTCCCGAGCGAGGTCTCTTTGAGTATCGGATCAAGCTTGATGGCGACGCGCTTTTGATTCATGCAGGTAATATGCCGACCCTCGCTACGCAGGCATCCTGTAAGGAGAATCCGCTGATCCAGATACACCCTCCCGCCACCCCCACGAGGTCCAATCCATGGCAGACCTAAAAAAGAATGCCACTGAAGTGGCGATGCAGACATACGAATGGCTTGAAACCAGGCTTGGTCTTATCAAGCCCATGAGTGATGCAGCAATACATCCGACGCCTTCCAGCAACGCGAGTTGGCTCTACGTCTTTGGAAGTGCCGCGACGGTCTTGCTGATCATGCAGGTGATGACGGGGGTTCTGCTTGCACTCGTCTACAGTCCTTCCGCAAACGAGGCCTGGAGCAGCCTCCGGTTCCTGGACCACAATGTTGCGCTTGGCTGGTATCTGCGAGCGCTGCATGGGTGGGGCTCGGACTTCATGATCGCCATTGTGATCCTGCACATGGTCCAGGTCTTTCTTTTCGGGGCTTATAAGTTTCCACGTGAGCTCACGTGGATCATCGGCGTCTTTCTCCTGCTGTTGACGATGGGTATGGCATTCACAGGCCAGGTACTTCGCTTCGATCAGGATGCATACTGGGGCCTGGGAATCGGGGCATCCATCGCAAGTCGTGTTCCATTCATTGGGGCGCCAATCGTTCACATGATGCTCGGTGGACCGATCATTGGCGGCGCGACACTCTCGCGATTTTTTACGCTTCACGTATTCGTCATTCCGGGCCTCTTGGTTGCGGGAGTTGGTGTTCACGTCTGGATGACGCTGTTCCACGGCGTGAGCGAATGGCCGATGCCAGGCCGCCTTGTAAGCAAAGCGACCTACCAGCAGGAATACAACGAGCTCACGGCGAAGACGGGGATTCCATTCGTTCCCGATGCGGCCTGGAAAGACGCCGTGTTTGCAGCTGCGATAATGTTTTCTGTCATGGCTTGCGCTTTCTTCTTCGGACCGTTTGGCCCCGGCGGACCGCCTGATCCAACGATCATTCAAACCGCACCGAAGCCGGATTATGCATTTCTTTGGATTTACGCTGTGCTGGCGTTTCTGCCCACATCGATTGAAACCCCGGTCATGCTTGTGGTGCCGGTGCTGAGCATTGCAGGATTGCTGGTCCTGCCGATCTTTGCGAGTGAAGGCGAACGGCACTGGGCTCGGCGACCTGTGGCTGTTTTGATGGTTTCTGTGATCGCAGTAACACTGGGAATCTTCACGCATCTGGGCACGTATGCGCCGTGGAGCCCGATCATGAATGCGTGGACGAGCAGCCCGATTCCAGTGAAGTATCTCCACAATCGAACGCCACTGGAACGGCAAGGTGCGCTAGTGCTGCAGGACAAGCAGTGCCGGAATTGCCACATGCTGGACGGGACGGGAGGACAACGGGGGCCGGCTCTCGACTCAATTGCGACACGCCTGACGGAAGATCAGATTATCCGTCAGGTGCTGCAGGGTGGCGGCAACATGCCAGCTTACGGCAACGCTCTGAATCCATCTGAGACGAAGGCGCTGGTGCGCTTTCTGGGGACGTTGCGCGGCAATGATCTACCGCCCGCGATCGACGCTTCACGAAAGCTTGTCAACATGAGCGAGATGCAGGCGCCGGGAGATCACGCGCTCGCTCCGAGCGGAGATAAACGTTAACGCATGAATCAGGCCGTGCAAGACATCCTGAATGAGTGGAGGCTGCCAATTTGGCTCACTCTTTCAATCGCAGTGACCGCGATCGTGTATATGCGTGGGTGGTGGAAGATTCGCAGGACGCGGTCAAAGCAGTTCACGGGTCTTCGGCTAGCCTCGTTTGTGTCGGGGCTGGGCGTGTTATGGCTTGCGATTGGCTCCCCGATGGATGGCTTTGCTGACGCCTTGCTGAGCGCGCATATGGTGGAGCATCTGCTGCTGATGTCCGCGGTGCCTCCGCTGCTGCTGATGGGATTACCGGTCGTGCCGTTGCTGCGTGGGCTGCCAGCGGTGGTGCTGCGCTTCATCGTTGGTCCGCTGCTGCGGGTCGCTTTTCTGCGGCGCTTCGGGCACTGGCTGGTCACGCCGCTGGTCGCATGGCTGGGGATGAACATCACGTTCCTAGCGTGGCATGTTCCCGGGCCTTATTGTTTCGCGCTCGACCATGAAGGATGGCACGCGGTGGAGCACCTTTGCTTTTTAAGCACATCGATTCTCTTCTGGTGGTGCATTCTGCGGCCGTGGCCCGCGTCAATGCACCTGCGTAACTGGGGCATCCTGATTTATCTCATTTCGGCTGACGTCGTGAACACATTGTTGTCAGCATTTCTTTCATTTTACGGGCGCCCGGTCTACGCCTATTACGTTGAACATCCTAATGCCTTTCACATCCCAGCCCTGGATGATCAGGTACTTGGAGCCGTAATCATGTGGGTGATTGGGTCGCTGGCGTTTCTTATTCCCGCGATGTTAATCACTGTCCAGTTACTGCATCCTCCTAGGGTCGCGCTTCGCCACTCAATCGACTACTGATCCTGATTAGGCGTCAAAGAGCGTCTGCGGTAAAAATCCAGATCCCTGAAAAGTGTCTCAAGAGTCGCTTCCCTTGCTACCTCAAGCACCCTAAGTTGTCGCTGTTCGCTCTTGTGTTGCATGACTTCAAGCTCGTTTGTCATCTTGCAATGCCGCGTTCCTCTGTTGGAGCTTGCTGAAGTAGTCGGGGCCTATATCTTTGCTGTCTTTCTGCCAGGATTTTCGTTAGTTGGTCGGTGAAGTGCGCTGTTTTCGGTGGTCAGCTGGGCGATGCTGAGACGCTTCTTGTCATCGTTTTGGCCTTTCCAATCTCTTGAACCAGATTGCCTGTCAGTGTAGTGCAACGATTTTTGAATTCAGATAGTTGCTATTTGGGGAGTGGGGA
>JAYVZP010000070.1:0-4704 GCA_043783275.1 Rhodanobacteraceae bacterium | reverse complement strand
GCCGCATCTTCAACAAACTCCGCCCGCTGAATCGCATTGGGCATCCGGCGAATGTGCGGTAGCAGAAAGTTCATCGCCTTCATCTTGGCCTCAGCCGTACGCGCCGGAAAGAGCTGCCGCGCACGGTCGATCAGATAGTCCGAATGGCGTTTGGCCGTCCGCAGTGCCGCCATGTAAGCCTGAATTCCCTGCTCACGAACGAATCGATCCGGATCCAGTCCCCCCTCCAGCGCAATCACTTTAACCTCGAATCCTTCCTCGGTCAGAAGCGAGATCGACTTTTCCGCAGCCGCAGCGCCTGCCTGGTCAGGATCGAAGTTCACCACAACCCGCTTCGTAAACCGGCTTAGCAGCCGTACCTGCATCTCCGTAAAAGCCGTGCCGGAGGTCGCCAGCACATTCTTTACCCCAGCCATATATATAGAGATGCAGTCCATTTGCCCTTCCACCAGCAGCGCAAAGTCATGCGTCCGCATGTCGGCCTTGGCCTTATCCAGATTGAAGAGAATGTTTCCCTTGGTATAGAGCGGCGTTTCGGGCGAGTTGATGTACTTGGCAATCGGCCGTCCCTTGTCATCCACCGATTCCAGCGCCCGCGCCGTAAATGCAATCGTCTTCCCTGCCTCATTTGCAATTGGAAACATGATCCGCTTGCGAAACCGGGCATAAAGTTGTCCTGTCGGCGCGCCGTCGTCGTTCTTTTCGGACGAGCTGAACAGCCCACTGGCCCGCATCGCCTCATCCGTAAAGTGCGCCTTCAGACGATCGCGCATATCGTTGAAGTCATCCGGGGCAAAGCCCATGCGGAACTTTGCAATTGTCTCTGCGGTAACACCGCGCCCGGTCAGATACTCTCGCGCCCGCGCGGCCGTTGCCGACTTCAACTGCGCTTCAAAGTACTGGGTCGCGCCTTCGTGCAGGTCGATCAACTGCTTCCGAATCACAGCCTCACGGGCCTCTTCCGGCGATGAAAACTCTCGCTTGGGCAGTGGAATCCCGGCCTTGGTCGCCACCGTGCGCACTGCCTCCGGAAAGCTGATGACGTCCATCTTCATCACAAACGTGAAGACGTCCCCCTTCTCGTGACACCCAAAACAGTAGAAGTACCCATGCGTCGCATTCACTGAAAACGACCCGGTCTTCTCCTTATGAAACGGACACAACCCTGAGTAATTTTGCGCCCCTGTTTTACGCAGCTTCACATACTCGCCAATGATCTTGACGATGTCTACCTGCGACTTCACGGTTTGTGCAAAGTTATCTGCCACGGAGAGATACCCCTAGTTTAGGTCAAGCCAGCTCGCCTCCCTTGCGATAAACCTTCCCTGACAGGTTTACCCTGACAAAACTTCCATCCTTCCCACCAAAAAAATGGATGGTATAGTTTGCCCATGAAATTTATGTCCGCGCTTCTTCTCCTCCTTGCATCTGTCCCATGCTTCGCCCAACAAACGCCTGACCGCACCGAGGTCTTGCTTCAGCGTCTCGCCGACGCACCCGGACCTCCCGGCGCCGAAGAGCCCGTCCGCGCCATCATGGTGCCCGAGATGAAGCCCTTCGTCACCACGCCCATCACCTACGACGGCATGGGGTCCGTCATCGCGCAGCAGGGCAACAAGGGTCCGCGCATCATGATCGACGCCCACATGGACGAGCTTGGCGGCATGGTCCGTCGCGTCACGCCCAACGGCTTCCTCACCATGCAGATGCTCGGTGGCTGGCTCGACCAGGCCCTCGTCGATCAGCGTTGGATCATCATCGGCAGCAAGGGTCCTGTGCATGCCGTCACCGGCATTCGAGACATCCACATCGTCACCCCCGCAGAGCGCACCCAGGTCTATCCTCGCGAGTCTCTTTACCTCGACATCGGCGCGAAAGACGCCGCAGAGGCCGCAGCGATGGGTGTCAGCGTCGGCGATCCAATCGTCCCGGACGCACCCTTTACCGTCATGAACGGAAGTAAAAACTACCTCGGCAAGGGCTGGGACGACCGCATCGGCTGCGCGGTGCTTCTTGAAGCCATGCGCCGCACCTCCACCATGCCTCACCCCAACACCTTGCTATATGTAGCTACAACGCAGGAAGAGATCGGCCTCCGCGGTGCCCGCACAGCAGCTCAGGTCGTAAAGCCCGATATCGGTATCGCCATTGAAGGCGGCATCACCGGCGACACCTCCGGAGCCCGTCCGGACGAGACTCAGGTCAAGCTCGGCGCCGGTCCCGGTATGTTCCTGTACGACTCCAGCACCATTCCCAACCGCAAGGTCGTCGCCTTCGTACGCAAGACCGCTGCCGAAAAGAGCATCCCCCTCCAGGCCGACCTCGTCCAGGGCTACGGCGACGACTCCGCCGAGATGCAAACCACCAACGGCGGCACCCCCACCATCAATCTCGTCGTCCCCGTCCGCTATACCCACTCGCACAACGGCATCGTCAACCGCGGCGACTTTGACCAGATGGTCGATCTCGTCGTAGCCATGCTGATAAAGCTCGACCGCCCTACCGTCGACGCGCTCCGCGACTTCGCCCCCACCCCCTAACCCCATTGCTCCAAACAAAATATCGCCCCGGGGAAACTTCCCGGGGCGATCTGTGTTTTCCCTAAGGCAGGGTACAGCGTAACGTTCCCTGCCGTCCCGGCCTGGCCGGCTGAAAGAGGGTTGCAAATGATCTCCATGAACCTAATCCGCAAGACCATTTTCAGTGTTGCTTTAGTCGCGGCTCCCGTCGCTGCATTCGGCCAATTTTCTATCTCAGTCAATTTCGCACCGCCGATTCTTCCCGTCTACGCCCAGCCCTATTGCCCCGGCGAGGGCTATTTATGGACTCCTGGCTACTGGGCTTATGCTGAGGATGGCTACTTCTGGGTCCCCGGCGTCTGGGTTGAACCGCCAACCATCGGCTATCTCTGGACCCCCGCCTATTGGGGTTATGAAGACAACGCCTACCGCTTTTATTCCGGCTACTGGGGACCGCATATCGGATTCTATGGCGGCGTCAACTATGGGTTCGGCTATGGCGGCCATGGCTATGAGGGCGGCTATTGGGATCGCGACCGCTTCTTCTACAACCGCCAGGTCAACAACATCAACGTAACCAATATTCACAACGTCTACGTCAGCAATGTAACCGTCGTAAACAACAACTACAACCACGTCAGTTATAACGGCGGACCCAACGGTTTGCAGGCTCGCCCCGAAAAGCAGGAGCTGAAGGCGCAACGCGAGCGTCACGTCGAGCCCACCAACACCCAGGTCCAGCATCAGCAGCTGGCGTCTCAGGACCGTGGACAGTTTGCAACCGTCAACAACGGTCGCCCCCAGATGGCCGCCGCCCGCACTCCGCAGGACTTTCAGCAGCACGTCCAGCGCGCCGGCTTCGGCACTCAGGGAACCAACCAGCCCGCGGGCAATGGCGTCGATAATCGTCAGGCCAAACAGACCATCAACGCTGGCCAGCCGACTGCCAATCGCGACCTCGCCGTCCAGGATCACAACGTCCGCAGCGGCGTGCCGATCGATCGCCCCAACAATAACGGTGCAGTCGCCCCCCAGCAGGAACGCGTCACCGGCCAACTCAACCATGCCAATCCAGGCACTCCCAATGCTCAGCACCAGGTCAACGTGAGCCCGCAGCAGGGCTACCAGAACCGCGTAAACCCCAACCCCACCGCCACGCCGCAGCAGCAGCAACAGCCTTACGGTCAGCGCCAGCAGTTGCCACAGAGTGCGCCGCAACAGCAACAGCAGATTCGGCAGCCGCAGGTCGTGCAGCCGATGCAGCAACAGCGCCAGCCGGACTACAGCCAGCAACGTCAGGCCCAGCAGTCAGCTCAACAACAGCAGATGCAGCAGTCTCGCCAGCAGCAGATGCAACAGCAGCAGGCCGCACAACAGCAGCAACAGCAGGCCCGCCAGCAGCAGCAGCAGATGCAGCAACAGCGGCAGGCGCCCCAGCAGCAGCAGGCTCGTCCTCAGCAGCAGCAGCAGGAACGCCCGCAGTCCCAGCCGCAGCATGTGCAAACTCAGCAACAGGGCGGCGGACACGACGAACGTCCACGCCGGTAAAACAACCCGTCACTCCGCAGCGGTCGAGGATTCTTCTCGGCCGCTTTTTTGTCCCCTCATAAGCCCGCATAAAATAGAAGCATGCAGGCTGAAGAACAGGACCGGGTCGCCGTCGTTCTCGTACGTGCACGCAACCCGTCCAACATCGGCGCCGTAGCCCGTGCGATGCATGACCTCGGTTACGCCGACCTCCGCGTCGTCAATGAATACCCTGTACCGTTTGAGGCCGCCAAGTCCGCGGTCGACGCCTCCAGCGTCCTCACCGCCGCCCGAACCCCCACCAATGTCGCCGACGCCGTAGCCGACTGCACGCTCGTCCTCGGAACGACAGCGGTAGGCGAAAGAGCACTCGAGCACCCGCTCCACATGCTCGAAGACGCCGCCCTTCTAATCCGCGAGACCCTGGCCCGCGATCCCGCAGCCCGGATCGCGATCCTCTTCGGCTCAGAAAAAACCGGCCTTTCCAACGATGAACTAAGTCACTGCCACGCCCTCATTACCATCCCCATGAACACCCGCACGGCTGCGCGCCATCTCTCCATGAACCTCGGCCAGGCCGCCGCCGTTTGCCTCTACTCCATCGCCCAGGACTCCGCACCTGTTTCTACGGCACCCCCTGACGAAACCCCAGCCAGCG
>JAYVZP010000069.1:0-27571 GCA_043783275.1 Rhodanobacteraceae bacterium | reverse complement strand
CGTGATCCTTCCGAGATGCCCGCTCTGCAGCGGAACCATGCGCGTTGTCGAACGGTTATCTTCGCTCCAACTGCTCCCGCGCTCTCCACCACGGCAGGAACAGGCTGCCGCATGAACATCCAACTTCAGCCTCGAACCCACGCCATGCAACAGCATGCCCGCCCAGGGCTGCGCCTCAAGCTATCCACGCTTGCTGCAACTGCTCAGGCATGCTCCTCGATCGACATCCGAGGCAGCTCCGACGCAGGCTCGCCCGACTCTCAGCCCACTCAACATCGGCGCAAAGCCCCGCTGCCAGACCACTAGACGTACCAAACCCAATCCAACTCCCATAGCGCAGCGGCCCCGGAGAAGGCGGCTTCCTTCAAGTCGCTGTATCCGAACCGTCCCACCCACCACCTGCGCCACCCTTAGCAACCAACAAGGGGCGGTCCAGATACAGCACTAAGACTTGTCCGGACCAATGCGCAGTTTCAGAAAGCTCCCAATTCAGGGAACACTTTCATGAAAGCCCCCTTCGTATCCACAACTGCGGTCCACTTGGAGGCACACATGAACCGCTTTGCCCTTGCAACAATCCCGCTGCTCGCCTGCGTTCTCTCCTTCGGCCAATCTTCAAGCATCACGCCGGACGCAACCGCTGCTCTAGCCGCGATGAAGGCACTTGCCGGAACATGGCAGGGCTCCCTCACGACAGACAGCCCAGCATGGGCTACCGACAAACCCCTGCCGCTTACGATACGGGTTGCTTGCCACGGCAACGCTCTAGTTCATGAACTAGACACCGGCGGACCAGAAATCACAGTGTTCTACGTTGAAGGCGATCACTTGGCATTGGTGCATTACTGTCACTTCGGCAATCGACCACATATGATCTCTCATCCCTCCCAGGACGGAAAGGTCATCAAGTTCGACTTGACGGAGGCTCCCGGTAGCTACCAGATCGGCCATGTGAGCCGAGCAGTCTTCACACTGATCGACCCCAACCATCACACCGAAGATTGGATGTTCCTGCCGAAGGGCCAAAAGCCCGTTCATGCGCACATAGACTTCAAACGTACCCCGACCCAGTAACCCAGGTGTCGCGATGAACCTTCAGCCGAGGTCACCGCGACTGGAAGCGCGCATCGCGGGTGTGCTCTACCTTCTGAACCTCCTCACGGGTGTTGCCGCCATGGTTCTCATGAGCCGCAAGCTGCAAAATACGCGCGATGCGATGAACCTCGTAGCTTCGGTTCTATACTGTCGTCACGCTGCTGCTGTGGCATCTTTTACGACCCGTTAGCGCCTGGACATCAGCGCTTGCAGCGGCGGTGAGCTTGCCAGGGTGTTGGCTTCCCCTCGCGCGACACAAGAACGCCCGCCCTCCACTCCACATCACCAGCTTCTTATTTTTTGGCATCTATTGCCTTTTGATCGCGTACCTGATCTTTCGTTCGCGTTTCATGCCGAACATCGTGGGCGTGTTCATGACTTGCGCGGGCGTTTGCTGGCTCACGACACTATCGCTTCGCCTGACGCGCGCTTGGGGACCCATACCGCTCGCGATCGATATTCTCGGTGAAGGAGCCCTGATCGTCTATCTCATCTGGTTGTTCAACACAGATACATAAAGATTTGAAGAATCTAAGATAAGACTCTCCGGTTGGTACCAACACGGATGGTGGCTGGAGCAGTCGGTGTCCATATTCCAGATGATGACACGGTGAACATCGAAATGGAATTGCTACGGCTGTTCTCGACGCAAGCAGAGCTCAGACTTGAGCTGGGGTAGGGATGGGAGCAGAGACAGGGTTGATCGCCTCTCCGATGGTTGTGCCTCCAGCTAAGAATAATGACGTGATCAAGAATAAACTTATGCATATGCAGTCCCGTTTGCCGAGCTTTACCCGATTCCCGCACACCGTATTACTCGCCGGCATCAGGCTGTCTCTGGAACACAAACCTGTACAAGAGTGACCGTTTTGCGGACTCGGTCGTATTCTTTCGGAATTGCAATGCATATCTGCGTACTCGCTTTTCTTTTAATTCAGATAGTTAGAATGGCAGCCCAGCGAACCTAACTGGATCACCAACTCCAGCTCTATATTCGGAACACTTTGCATGCCAATACGAGGTCTGCGGTCCTGATTACAAAACAGTTGCGGACCTTGCGCGACTACGGGCGATTCATTGCTTCTTATGTATGGGGTCCGACACTTGAAGACAAAGAGGCGACGGTGCTCGTGGGGCCGCATGGTACGGTCGCGTTTTTCAATGAAGCCGTGCTGCCAACGAACGCAGACATTAACCGAGCGCTCAATAAACAACCGATAAGAAGGAACGCGAAATCTCCAGTGACTCTTTTGCTTTTTGATGACCTGATGAGTCTTTTTTTGCATTCGTCTTTACAACAACTTAATTCACATAACTCCTCCTGCATATAAGGATAGGGTTAAGCTTGTAATTCTTGATATGCCGCTCCAAGCAATTCATCCGTGGTCACGTCGCGCAGCGGTTGATTCGAATTGCCTCAGCGAACAGAGCACAGCAGCATATTGAACATTCGTCGACTAGGTTCACGCGAATTGCTCCACAATCGGCGCCGGCACGGCAGATCCAGGAGAATCCCTCTTTCGTCTGGATGATTCAGCGATGCAACAAGCGACGTTCTGACGTCTAGATACTGCAACTCTCAAAACTGCATTGATCAGCAACCAGCGATGCAGGTTGATCGAGTTGCAATGCTGGCAGCACTTTACGATCCCGAATCGACGCCGCACCTCCTAACAAATGGGGAGCTCATAGAGGGTGCCGTTTCAGAAGACATTCTTGTGATGGTCATTGATCGCGCATTGAAAGAGGAGTCTCATACGCATAGCTAGCGAGCAGACTCGCTTTCTTCTGCCAATTATGCCTTGTCGTACTCTTCCGACGGAGATTTCAATGTCGACTTTTCTGGAGCCACGATAACCGGAGAAAGTTCGTCTGCGCCTGCCCCCGGTGGTCTCAACCAGCAGTACAACCGGACGGCTGCTGAACCACTCCATGACGTCCTACAGCTTTGATGATGACGGCATGCTGGTGCAGAGCAGCGACGGTGCCTCCTACATTTATGACGTTGTTGGCGCACGTGTACAGGTAGCGCGAGGAGGTGTTTAGAAGGAGTACTACTACTTCGCTGGACAGCTGATCGCGACCTTGAATCCAAGCCAGGGCACAGCCGGATGGACCGATTTCATCAACGCCGGTGGAAAAAAGATCGCCGTCGTCGCCGGAACGCAGACGGCAACTCCGGTCTATACGCTTCCGGACCACCTTGGAACGGAGATTGGGTCGGTCGATAGCAACGGAATGTCAAAGGGAACACTTGACTACACACCTTTCGGTCAAATCATCTCTGGATCCAGCACCGACAACTTCGTCTTTACCGGTCTCGAACATGATGCTTCCGGACTCGACCACGCTGGATTTCGGTAATACTCATCTATCACGGCTCGATGGACTACGCCGGATCCCTATGATGGAAGCTATCAACCTGAGAATCCTCAGAGCTTGAACAGGTATGCCTACACTGGAAACAACCCGTTAGCATTCACCGATCCGCTAGGATTGCAGCAGGGCACTCATGGCGACGGCTCCTATAACTACGGCGACTGTGAACCCGGATCCGCATGTGACATCGCAATTACGTTTGTGACTCTAGGCGTCAATAAACTTATAAGCTACTTACAAGCACCTCAATTCACCGGCAATGTTCAAGCACAAAACCAAGGAAAATTTATACGCACACGCCTCACGAACGGGAATCCAAATGCTCCCAACGACCCCACTTCGGGGGGAGGATCGTCAGGCTACTCAGGCTTTTCGGGGGGACTGTTGTACGTGCATGGCGATCCACGGAGAGCCCCAAGTAAACCGACGACTACGCCGCCCGTCCCGACTAGACTAGACTCTTTGGTACACATTACTGTGGCGCCGGTGGGGCGGGGACACCGTTATATAGCCTAGACGTTGCGTGCCAAGCACATGATGCCTGTTATGACGCTCACGGCTTAACCGTAGGATCGAATTTCGGATTTGGCTTAGATCATCAAAAGATTATGGCGCTTCAGAGTTGTAACCAAACTCTCTGCAACGCTGCCGGTGCAACGAATGATCTTGGTTCGACGAGAGTACAGCTTTACTTCATGTCAGTACCCTACGGCTTTTGCTCGGCGGTGCGACGTTGACCCGGCCTGGGAGAGCTGCATTGGTCGGTTTTATCGTGGGTGCCTTAGTCCCGCTGCTTTGGGGGGTGCTATCGTTCCTCCTGTTCAATCTTCGTGAGGGGTGGCTTAGTCGGGTTTATTGGGGTGCTGTTTACATAACCTGCCCCTTCTGGTTCATAGAAGGACAAAAGGCGATGTTCCTCATGCCGATCTTGAACGGGTTTATGTATGCCCTTCTCGCAATCATCTTCGTGAAGCTGCGGGGGGCATCGCTGTCCACTCAATAAGTGCGCCTTGCTGCGTCTGTGGCCTGTCCTCTGGCATCAGTTGGTGACTTGGAGAAAGAACTACGCTGCTTCGCATCGGCTGGATAGGGACATGTCACCCCAGAATGGGAGCTGCGCGGTAACCTGAAGTTCCTGTGCGGTAACCTGCTGAAAACAGGCGGCTAATAGAAAAACTGGCCTGAAAGGGTAAGGCTAGAGGCGAGCACACGTTGCTGAAGGGGAACCATATGAACATCAACCCCTGAGCCCACCTCCGGCCCCCTTGCTCTCTTGTCATCGACGCACCGGCAGTGTGTGGCCTGCTCCCGCATCCAGTGCCAAGGCCGAATCCAAAATCCAGTTCCGGCGGTGCTCTATGAAGCCACCGTAACGCAACGCAGTCCGTTGGGACGAAGGTCTCGGAGGCGGAGTTCGCCTTGCTGGCGGAACGTGCGCGTGGGGCCGGAATGCGTCTGGCGGAGTGGGTGCGGAAGGCGCTGCTGTCGTCCGGCCTGGACCTCTCTCTGGGCGCTAAAAAGGCGAGCTCCTCGTGTCATCCATAAACCAGTTGGAGCAGCCAGCAAGCGGTTCCGTGAAACCCCTGGACCTTACGTTCATAGTCGCGAACGTAGTCGGAATCGCGTTTTATCTTCGGCTTGCATCTCGCGGTATCGGTGTAGCACCTCTGCCGGCGACTGCAACTCCTTTGAGTCGCGAGTCCTATGCGCGGCGACCTGGGCCGCGCCCGCTCCTTCGCGCCCAATCTCCGCCAGGTGCTTTTCGATCTGGCCACGGCGCGGGCTGGACGCCTCAAGATACTCCTGGGTAAAGCCCTTGATCTCCGGCTGGCCATGCTTGCCGCGCTCGATCTCGTAGGCGCAGTCCTGCAACCGCGCGGCAAGCTCCGTCCGATAGACCGTGGTCGCAAACTGTGGGGACTGGAACAGCCCGCGCTCCTGAAGCGCACCTGTCTTCAGTTCCCCGGTCTGGCCGTTCTCGCGCTCAGTGACATTATGCTGGCGCGGCAGACTCCCACGAGAGTTGGGCTGGGCACTCAAGCACTCAAGCTGAGCGTGATGCTGCCGGGCTTGCCGGGCAATCAAGTCCAGAACAATAGAAACCATCCGTGATGCCAAGGTTAGCGCCGTGGATGGTTATATTCATCTGAGGGCCGGCCGCTGCCCCCTGGTCTCACTGTGCTCGAAGAGCTATAGACAGGCGTTCCAGATTCTGCGGGAGGACGCGGATGACTCCTCCACGTGTGCTGTCAATGTCAGCGATAAGGAAAAACGAGATCGACACCGCGACAGGCAACACCAGGAACAGTAGAGATCGCTTCCGATGGGCACTATAGCCGGCTAGCAAAGTACAACCGATTGCGATCACCATCATCAAAGCCCATGCAGCCACTGGAATCCGATTCCACCAGGCTGCCTGGGTGTAACCCTCCGAATTCAACACATCGTTCATGCCCACCACCGTCAGTGCGACGATCGGTGTCTGATGTGTCAGGGCGTTCGTCTGCACGACTGACCACATCTGACCCTGCAATTGAGTCGTTTGGCTGTCGATTTGCACCAATTGGTCGGCATTACGAGTCGTGTAAAACAGGATGCGCTGGTCCAGATACTTCCGCAACAACTCACGCTCTTTTTTCGCATCGTCAGGAGGCAGGAGATCAGCACGGATATACTCCGTGCCAATAGCATTCGCCTCCGCTTCTTCGTAGTTTTTGCGCTGGTCGTAACGGCTTACGGCCATCGAAAAAGTAAACCCGATAATCAGACCGAGGAGGGTGAGAGTAGCAGCCAGGACAACACTCAAATCTTTCCGTCCGTCGTCTTCCAGGGAACTCTTAGTGCGTAAAAAATCACCGAGGTGAGTCGAAAGCCAAAGGACGAGCATTGTGACGACAAAGACTGGCAGCGGATTATTCACGGGATGATGTTGCCTTTCCTACGCTTAAAGCGTTTCGCTTATTTTCTGTGGGGAATGAAATCCGCGGATTCGTCGAGATTACTTAGAGTAACGGGTGAATATCAAGCTCCTAACATTCTCCACACAATACCGCAGGCTTGGGGCCATACAAGTGAGTGATTAAGTCGAATGCTCCCGCAGGTGCAGGCTGCCAGCAAGATGGTTCCGTGCCGCACGCGTCGTCGCAGGAAAGAACCCAGGTAAAGCAAGCCTAAACCGAGTCGCCCGGCCCTATCTCTACCTGCTCTTCCTTTTCTACTTCCAGAGGAATTCCTCCGCGGCGGTCAAACACGCGGCGGAACAACCAGATCACGCCCACAAATATCATCACAAACACCGCGCTCAACACCCAGTGCAGATGCTGGTGAATAGCCCGCAACGCCATCGTCAATACTGCCGGACCGTATACGATCACCAGAATCGACTCCACCAGAAAGCGAATGAACTTGCCTGCCGTGATCGCAAGAAAGTAGCTCACCACCCTCATCTCAAAAACGCCCGCCGCCAGCTCAAACAGCTTCACCGGCATCGGTGGTGGACACATCGCCGGCAGCATGATCGCCAGAAACTCCTGCTTCTCAAAGCGATCCCGCAGTTTTTCATATCGCTCACGGTTGATACGCTTCAGCAGGAAAAGCTCCCCACCGGCGCGCCCCAGGTAATACGGCAACAAGCCGCCAATCGCAGACCCGAGCGCCGCCATAAAGCAATACAACACCGTCTTGCCGTGATCCGCCGCGCCATAGCTGACGATGAGCGGATCCAGAAACGGCATCGGAATCGCCGCCGAATCGATCATCGACAAACCCAGAATCCCGAACACTCCAAACGGCTTCAGCACCGCCAGCAGCCAGAACTTCGCTTTTACAAGCCACAACCCAATCTTTTTCCAAGGAATACCGAGCAAGAACGCTGCCAAACTGCTCAATCTGAGCCTCCACCAGCAGTCGGATGCTCGGTATCGCCCGCGAGCAGGTCCAGCGCGTGTGGAAGCAGATGAAGAATAGCCTTCAGCGACGTCGTAGCCCCCGCCGGGCTACCCGGCAGATTTACCACCAGCGTCTGCCCCAGGCATCCGCACACCCCGCGGCTCAACGCTGCCAGCGGCGTTTGCTCCAGTCCCGCGGCCCGCATACGCTCGCTCAATCCTTCCACCAGCCGTTCGCACACCATGCGCGTCGCCTCCGGAGTCACATCCCGCATCGCCAGGCCAGTCCCACCCGTCGTCACGATCAGGTTCGCTTCGGCTGCATAGTGCCGCAGCGCATGCGCAATCTCGCCCACTTCGTCCGGCAGCGTCGCGCGCTTGGGCTCAGGCAGCCCAGCCTCAACCAGTATCCGAGCCACCGCAGGACCAGACACATCCACCCTGCTGCCCGCCGAGCACCGGTCACTGATCGTCAACACAACAGCCGTATAGTCTCCACCAAATGCTCGCATCGTCCTCCGAGTTTACAAAACAAAGAGCCGGCGCACAGGAAGACCTATCGCATCCGCTCGCAAATCTCGCTTTTCACGTTTGAGCCCGCATCCAATACACTTATAGGGACAAACCTAAAACCACTGGCCAACGTCAGACATCAAGACTCCGTATGCCCATCCTGGAAATCCCCCCCAATCCGGCCCCGGTTCCCGAACCGCCCAAACCACTCAAGGTTCAGGCCGGACGCTTTGGCGAGCTGGACCACACCGAACTCGTCCATCTGCTCGATTCGCTCGAAGACGACCGCTCCAGTTCGCGCTTTCGCGAATCCATCTACCTCTCCGTCATCTTCTATCTCGCACTCGCATGGTTTGTCTTCTACGGTCCCCGTGTGCTCTTCCATCAGGGCCGGATCGTGAACCCCGCAGAGGTGCTGAAGCAACGCGAACTTACCTACCTCGACGTCCCTAAAGACCTCTCCAAGCTGATTCCACCCAAGGACGCCAAGGCGATCAGCGATCACAGCACCCGCGCCCAGACCGCGCACCCCTCGCTCGACAAAAAGACTCTCGCGCAGTTGCAGGCCATGCGCAGAGCCGGCGAAGCTGGCGCCGCCGCTCCGAAGCCCCTCCCCCCCACTCCCGAACCCCAGGCCGCCGCCGCTCCGCAGCCCGCGCCGCAACAACAGGCACAGGCTCGCCCCCAGCCACCCGCCACCCCAACGCCGTCCATGCCTGACGCGCCTAAGCCGTCCGCATCCACTCGACCAAACTTCTCCACCACCACCAACGCAGGCGACGCCGTCCGCCAGGCCGCCAACGCCGCCGCGCGCAGCCACGGCCAGGGCGGCGAAAACGGGGCCAACGCACCCAACTCCCACCAGGGAACCAACACCGGCATGGAGGTCCTCTCCGACACCCAGGGCGTCGACTTCGGCCCCTACCTCAAGCGCCTCAAACGCCTCATCACCGCCTCCTGGTACCCCCTCATCCCGGAAGAATGTTACCCGCCGCTCAACAAGGAAGGGCAGACGCTCATCCGCTTCACCATTCAACCCAACGGCGTCGTCTCCGCCATGCACCTCGACGGCAGCACCCACGACATCGCCATCGACAAGGCCGCCTGGGGAGGCATCACCGGCGTAGGCCAGATGCCCCCGCTCCCCCCCGAATTCAAAGGCGAAAACCTCCAACTCCGTATCCAGTTCCTCATCACTCACGACCGCAGCCAGCTGGACCAGTAGCCCAAACTCTCGGTCGTAATACCGCAGAGCACTTGCGGGTATCCCGCAGCGCCTTCTTCGCCGGCAACCAGGGGCATCCCTCGTGATGCCGTATCCGTCTTTGTCCGGGGTGTTCCGCGTTACGCCCACTCCTCCTCGAATCACCCCAACTCAGCGATACTGGTGCAGGCGTCCATCATGACCATCACCCCTCCAGACCACACCGAAGCCCTCCGCCGCGAACGCCGCTCTCAACTCCGTGGACTCCTCCTCCTCGCCGGTGCCGTTCTGACCTTCCTCCTCCTCCGGGCCCGTCCCATGCACCTCTTCCACCCAAACTGGTGGCGCCCCTGAGCATGCGCCCCCTCATCGCTCTCTTCGGCCCCACCGCCTCCGGCAAGACCACTCTCTCACTCGCCCTGGCCCGCCACTTCCACGCAGAAATCCTCTCCTGCGACTCCGTCTGCGTCTATCGCCACATGCAAGTTGGCACCGCCAAGCCCACGCCTATCGAGCGCGCCGAAATCCCCCATCACCTCATCGATCTCTACAATCCCGACCAGACCTGCACCGCCGGCGACTACTCCCGTCACGCCCGCGCCACCCTGGCCGAGCTTGCCACCCACGGCGTCCTTCCCATCATCAGCGGCGGCACCGGTCTCTACCTTCGAGCACTCCTCGACGGCCTCTTCTCTGCCCCGCCGCCGAACCCTGCGCTCCGCGCCCTCCTGCGTGTGCGAGCATCGAAACGTGGCCCTGCCCACCTGCATCGAACACTCGCCCGTCTCGATCCCAAAGCCGCCGATCTAATCCACCTCAATGACCTCTCGAAGGCGATTCGCGCCATAGAAGTCTCTCTCGCCGCACGCCGTCCCATCACCGAACAGTGGACCGAAGGCCGCGACGCCCTCACCGGCTACCGCATCCTCCGCCTTGGTCTCGCACCCGCTAGAGACGAACTCTACGCCCGCATCAACGTCCGTGCCGAAGCCATGTACCGCAACGGCCTCATCGAAGAAACTCGCAGCCTCATCCAACGCTTCGGCCCCGACTGCCGCCCGTTTACCTCGCTAGGCTACGCCGAAGCCAGTTCCGTTCTATCCGGCCAGCTTACCGAGTCGCAAGCCATCGTCGCCGCCCAGCAAGGCCATCGTAACTATGCAAAGCGGCAGATCACCTGGTTTCGCCGCGAAGCAGAACTCCACCCCGTCCACTGGCTCCGTGGTTTCGGTGACGAACCCGCCATACTCGCTGAAGCCACTACCTTGATCGAAAAGCACCTGTCGCCCGAGCAACAAAAAGCCCGAACCTAAGTCCGGGCTCTCCGCGCATTTCCTTTTACTCAAATCACTGCGGACGAACCGACAAATCCTCCGCCAACCGGAAGTTCACAACCGACTCAGCCGGAATCTCGATATCCCGATTTCCCGTCAAGCCGCCGAGCGCCGTACCTGCTCCCGCTCCGGCCAATCCCCCTACGAGCAGTCCGACACCGCCTGAAGCGACACCGCCCACCAACATCCCCAGGCCTGTGCCGCCGCCGATAAACGCTGCCGACCGCTTGCCCTTACCTTTTTTAGTCCGCACGTTGTCACGCGTATCCAGCGCATAACGCTGTCCGTTTAGCTCCATTGAGGTCAGTCGCAGCTCCAGAATCGAGCTGCCCTTGAAATGACCACGTTTGTGCGACGCATCGATCACGCCTTCTACCGGTGTGCCGTGCGGAATCGCAACGCGGTTACTGCCTTCGCCCATCACATCGCGAACCACTTCACCGGAAAATCGCTCACCAGCTCGGCTCGTCTTGACGCTGATGTGCTGGTTGATCCGGATTGCAAGATCTGTGCCACGTGGAACATTTACGTCCAACGGCGAGATTACCGGACCGGAGCTGACAGGCTGCTGCGTTCCCGCACCATAACCTGCCGCTCCGGGCGCCGCCGCGTTGCCCGGGCCACCCGGTCCGTTGCTGTATCCCTGCTGGTTCGGGCCCACGGCCGTCTGCCCGGGCCCATTCGCAGGTCCGTTTTGAACCGGGTTTTGTTGCCTCGTCGGGCCAGGTATCGCCGACATCTCTGTCGTCGAGGTAGTAGCGTGCGTCGTCTGTCCACCGCTCGTCGAGTTCGTTGTTTTGGTCGTGGTTACCTGCTCCATCGTCTGACCTGGGGCCGGTGGCTGAATCAGAGTCGTTACCGTGTTGCCGTCCTTATCGGTCCATACCACCTGCTGCGGAGATCCTGTAGCCGCCGCCTGCTGCTTGGCCTGTGCGATCGCATTGTCATTGGCCTGGTCCTGCGAGCTCTTGCAGCCCGCAAAAGTAAGGGCAAACGCGAAGGCAGTCATCTGAACGGTCTTGCCAATGGTGCTTCTGGTTGCTGCAAACATGCTTACCGTCCTCTTTCGACTGGGATTAGTGGCCCAGGCGGATAAACCCTGTAAATCGCGAGAGCAGGAATTGCTCTTCCGAAACACCTTTTTGATGGGATGCCAAACCGGGTCCACACGGCATCTTGTTCCAGCAAAAAGGTTTACGATTACGCTATGTCTACCGTTGTAGCACGTCCGCAGCTCGCCCACCTTACCGCTCAACTCGATGACCTCAAGCGTGCCGGCACCTTCTTCAAACTGCGTCAGCTGGACGACATTCAGGGCCCCGTCTGCACCTACGACGGCCGCAAGGTCATCAACCTCGCGAGCAACAACTACCTCGGTCTTTGCAATCACCCCAAGCTCGAAGAAGCCGCCATCCGCGCCGTCCGTGAACACGGCGTGGGCTCGGGCGCAGTCCGCACCATCGCCGGCACCATGCGCATCCACATGGAGCTCGAAGAAAAAATTGCCGCCTTCAAAAATGTTGAGGCCTGCGTCGTCTTCCAGTCCGGCTTCACCGCCAACGCCGGCACCGTCGGCTCTATCCTGGGCAAAGAAGACTTCATCCTGTCCGACGAACTCAACCACGCCTCCATCATCGATGGCGCACGCCTGTCCCGGGCCAAGATCAAAGTCTTCCGCCACAAAGACGTCGCGCACTGCGAAGAGCTGCTCCTCGAAATCCAGAACGAGCCCGGCAAGAAACTCATCATCACCGACGGTGTCTTCTCCATGGACGGCGACATTGGCCCCGTCGGCGAACTAGCCGCGCTAGCAGAAAAATATGGCGCTATTATGATGGTCGACGACGCCCACGCCTCCGGCGTCCTCGGCCGCAACGGCCGCGGTTCAGTCGACCACTTCAACGTCCACGGCAAAGTCGACGTTCAGGTCGGCACCCTATCCAAAGCCATAGGCGCACTGGGTGGCTACGTCTGCGGCTCACGCGACCTCATCGACTTTCTCTACCACCGCGCGCGCCCCTTCCTCTTCTCCACCTCGCATCCGCCGTCCGTCGCTGCTACCTGCATCGCAGCCTTCGACATCCTGCAGAACGAGCCCGAACGCATTGAGCGCCTCTGGGCCAATACCGACTACTTCAAGGAGCAACTTACCGCCGCGGGCTTCGATATCGGCGGACACACCACCCCCGCCTCTGAGACGCCCATCATTCCCATCATTGTCGGAGACGGCCGCCGCACCATGGACTTCTCCAAAGCCCTCTTCGAACAGGGCCTTATGGCCACCGGCATCGCATTCCCTACTGTCCCCGAAGGCAAGGCCCGCGTCCGCATCATCATGACCAGTGAGCACACCCGCGAGCAACTGGACCAGGCGCTCGAGATCCTCACCACTACCGCCAGAAAGATGAGCATCCTGTAACGCTTGTGCCGCCACGCTCGACGGCAAGCTTACAGGTGTTCCGGGCGCAGAGTAAAACGCTGCAAAGAGTGGCCTAATTACGGTCGGATTTTGCGCCACAAGTGGTGTCAACCCGCTTGCATCATCTCCATCAACTTGCCCACCGTATTCCAGTTCCGAGCCGTGCTTACCGTCTTCAATTTCGTATCGAAGTACACGTTTGTAAGCTTTGTGCGGGCCATCCCCTGCGGAATGTGTAGATAAACCTCGCGCCCCACAACCGCAAAGCTGTCGCCCGGGGATCGCTCAGGATCAAGTGCCTTTACGGCGACTGCGGCGGGCATATCCGCGAGAAAATATACATGCAGCAACTGAGTCGAAGCCCCTGCGAAGGGATTGCGCGTGTAAGCCTTGCGCATGTCATCGGCGGACCGCAACACGATGCGCCCCGGATACCCGTAGGACGCTGCAATCTGCCGAGTGACCGCCTCCACCACAGGCTCCGCGGCATCCGCTTTAAACACAACATTGCCGCTCTGGATATACGTCCGCACCCCGTGCGCTCCAACCGCCGTAAAGATCGCGGCCAACTGCTTCATTGGCAGCTTCGCCTTCCCCCCGACGTTGATTCCGCGCAGAAGCGCTACGTGCATCATGCGCGAAATACTACTCTTCCGGCCACCACCGTTGCACGCACCTTGCCCAGCATCGGCGTACCGTCGAACGGCGTATTGCTCGACTTCGATCGCGTCCCGGCAGCGCTGTAGGACCACTTCTCCGCCTCATCGAGAAGCACCACATCCCCCCATGCACCAATCGCCAAAGACCCAGCCCCTGCAAGCTTTACCAATGCCGCCGGCCCCGCACTCATCAATCCGAGCACCTGAGCCACAGGCATCCCATGCTGCTCATGCAGTACCTTCAAGGACAGACCCAACGATGTCTCCAGCCCGGTAATCCCATTCGACGCGCGCTCAAACTCTACTTGCTTTTCATGCAGCGCATGCGGCGCGTGATCCGTCGCAATGCAATCTACCGTGCCATCCAGCAACGCCGCAATCACGGCCTGACGATCCGACTCGCTCCGCAGTGGCGGATTCATCTTCGCATTCGTATCGAAGTCACCAATTGCCTCATCCGTCAGCACAAAGTGATGCGGCGCAACCTCGCATGTTACACGCAAACCCTGCGCCTTCGCCGCGCGGATCGCTGCCAGCGCAAGCTCTGTCGATACATGCTGCACATGCAGATGCGCACGGAGTCGATCAGCCCTTTCAATCTCCCGCACCAGCGCAATATCCCGTCGAACGATCTTCGCCTCAGCCTCTGCGGGATACCCACGCAGGCCAAGGCGAAAAGCAACCGGCCCCGCATTGATGATGGCCCCATTTGAAAGCGACGGGTCCTCTGCGTGCTGCGAGATGGGCACGCCCAAGCGCGCCGCCGCAACCAGGGCTGCACGCATCATCGCGTCAGCCAGGATCGGCTTTCCGTCATCGGTGAAGCCCAGCGCGCCCGCATCTACCAGCGCTGCGAAATCACTTAGCTGCTTCCCCTGGCTACCCACCGTTGCTGCTGGCATCGCAAACAGGCGAATCGCAGCATGACGCTCCGGCGAAAGCATCCACGCCAACGTCTCCACCGAGTCATTCACTGGCAGAGTATTCGGCATCGCGATTATCGACGTAAACCCTCCCGCCGCCGCTGCCGCCGTCCCGGTCGCAATCGACTCTTTGTAAGTCTGCCCCGGCTCACGCAGATGAACGTGGATATCCACCAGCCCCGGTGTGACGATGAGCCCCGCCGCATCAAGCGTTGCATCCGCTTCGACGGACGCCAACCCACCCGGCGCTTCCACAGCCGCAATCAATCCGTCACGAAGAAGGAGGTCGCGTGGCCGTTCCAATCCTGTCGCCGGATCGATGGCCAGCCCACCGAGAATTAATAAGCTACTCATTCGGTTACATTCTCCCTTGCCAGTCAGACGCCAGCGAATAGTACTCTTACAAAGTGACACCCAGGGCCCGGACCAGCAGTGCGGCCCGCACCGCAAGCCCGTTCGCGACCTGCTCTTCAATCGCTGACTGCGGCCCATCGGCCACCTCGCCCTGAATTTCAAGCCCACGAATCATCGGCCCCGGATGCAACACTATCTGCCCCGCCGAAAGCCGTTTCTCAGTCAATTGATAACGTGCAATATAGTCCGCCAGATCAAGCTCAAGCCCCGCCAGCCGCTCCCGCTGAATTCGCAGCATCATGACCACCTGCGAGCGCGCCAGAGCCGCGTCGAAATCCCGCACAATCTCCACACCCTCACCGAGCGTCAGAGCCTCTTCCGGCAGCAACTCCAACGGCCCGCACAGCAGCACCTTCGCTCCCAGGCGCGGCAGCAGCATCGCGTTCGACCGCGCCACGCGGCTATGCCGGATGTCGCCCGTAATCGAAACCGTGACGCCTCTGAGCAAACTCGCATCTACCGGCCTGCCGGCCAGGCCGAGCCGATGCAGGATGGTGCGCAGATCCAGCAACGCCTGCGAAGGATGCTGATGCATCCCGTCGCCAGCATTCAATACCGGTAGCCCAGTGGCCGTCGCCAGCAGAAAAGGTGCACCTCCCGCCGCGTGCCGCAACACAATGCACTCCGCTCCAAGCGCCCGCAACGTAAGCCCCGTATCCTTCAGGCTCTCGCCCTTCTCGATGGAAGAAGACTTGTCCGAAACCAGCGTGGTCGTTGCACCAAGCGACTTGGCCGCCAGTTCAAACGACGTCCGCGTGCGGGTGCTGGACTCGTAAAAAAGCAGCGCAATCCTGCGATCCTGCAAGATGAACGCCCGTTGCCGTGGCGTCATCGCCTCCAGACGATCCGTAAGATCGAGAATCTGCGCAACGTCCGCTATCGTCAGCGTCGCAACCGTCAGCAAGGAACCCGAGGAGTAAACAGGGGGTGGGCAAACGAGGGTCAAAGCTACTCCGCGACTTCCGCGAGCAGAACCTGCTCTTCGCCGTCGATCTCCTTGAGCTTGACCTCGATGATCTCGCGCGAAGAGGTCGGGATCGTCCGGCCCGTAAATGTTGCCTGTATGGGAAGCTCGCGATGGCCACGATCGATCAGCACAAGTAGTTGCACACTCTTCGGACGCCCATGGTCGAACAAAGCGTCCAGTGCCGCGCGAATCGTACGCCCTGTGTACAGCACGTCGTCCATCAAGATAATGTCGCGGCCATTCACATCGAACCCAATCTCGGTCTTGTTGACCACGGGCCGTGGGCCGTTGGTCGAAAGGTCGTCGCGATAAAAGCTGATATCGAGCGAACCGGTCTGCACCTTGACCTTCTCGATGTTATTGATCAGCACCGCGATCCGCTCGGCCAGCGGCACTCCCCGGCGCTTGATCCCTACCAGCCCAAGGTTCGCCGCGCCGTCGTTCTTCTCGACAATCTCGTGTGCCAGTCGCACGAGGGTGCGCTCAATCTCGGAGGCCGACATCAACCGGCCTTTCACTCTCAACGTCGGTGCAATCTTCTCTGCGTGATCACTCATAGATTTTGTCATCCCGGACAGATGATAGCAGTGTGGCCCGTGCCTCTACTCGCCCTGCCGAAGTCCTGGCCGCGTCGTTCGTGTCCGGCTCAGCATGCCGGAGAAGGCCCCGCCGCCTGCGGACAACAGCACAAGAATCAAGCCCAGAAAACTAACGTAAAACACCGCAAGCCCACCCCGGACTTCCTGCGAACCCATAAGTGCAAGTACCTTTTGCTGGAAGCCCGCATCCTGATTCTGTTCGTGCATCCGGGCCGCCATCTGGCTCAGCATCGCGTCGAACTGCTGGCTCATCATGGCGTCGAATCCGCCCATGCCGTGCATTCCAAACCGAACCACAACGCCTGCAACCGCCAGTGCCACACCGACCGCCGCGACCAGCAACAAACCGGTCACCAGGCCAATCCGCAGGCCCGATCTGGCGTCAACCGACGCCTTCGGCAGCCGGCGGGTATACAGCCCCATCGCCAGCACCGACCCGCCCATTAGCCAGAAAGTGCTCAGCACGGAGACCGCACTCAGCTTCAGGCCAATCACCATCAGGACCGCGCCAATCCCGGCAACCAACCCGCCAGACGAGATCGCAACCGGCCAATCAATCTGCCCCTCTTCAACGGATAGAGGAAGCGGCGGCGGAACGGTACCCGTTGTGGTCGGTGCGCTATCGCCTTCCGTACGCATGTGTGCGGGGAGCAGAATCTGCGGGGCGCTGCAGTGCGGGCAGAAAAGTAAAGCATCCTCAACGCGGCTCGGGGCACCGCGTGCGCCGGCTGTGTTGCGTGCCGGCAATTCGCCGTGGCAGCGATGACAGAGTTCTTGCATGACTTCTATTGTAGCGATGCGTCACTCACGCTTACTGTCTGGCGTCGTCATCATCCTTGCCAAGGTTGCCCGGCAGGTCAAGCGCCACCAGTCCAATCTTGGTCCCAGACCCCTGCGGTTCAATCGACACGATGTGCTGGTGCTGCTTCGATCCCGCCTTCAACTCGTTCGTGCTGCTATCACTAATGTGGATCCGGGGGTTGTGACCATCTTCGTCACAAGAGAGCCCATCCTGCGTCCGTGTCGGCGTGCCCACCGCCTGGTGCTCCTGGCACAAAATCACTGCGCCAAAGTGGCTCATATCCTTCCGGTAAAACTGCGTCACCTTATCCGGGGCGTCATCGGTGCGATAGCTGAGGGCCTTCACCCCCAGGTGAAAGCTCCCAAAACTCATATTCACATCGGCCGCCCCGTTTTCCTGATTTTTTTTGATCAGCGTAGCCCCCGGATAGACGGAAAGCCCCACGCCACCCTGCACTACGGCATCATTCGTCTTCACCGACAAACCGCCAAACGGCGTTGCGATCTTGACGTTTTCATTGCCGTTTTCCTTGTGCGTGTCGATTTGGCAACCAGTCGTGCCCGCCAGCGCCGCGACGACGGCCAAGGTCAGGATCCGTGCTGAGTATGCGCTCATTCCGTCCATTATGGGTCTCCCTTTGCAACAGCTTCCAGCCAGCGATAAACTCCCCGCGCCGAAGCAAGTTGATACAGCTACACGTCAAGATACGCGGATTCAGCCAAAATGTTCCTGAAAAATATTCAGCACCATCTCCCGAAATCCCGGGTTACATCGATCAGCGCGCTCAGACACTCTTGAGCGCGGCTCGTCACGCCCGCGTACGATCCGGGAGGGGAGAATGTTGATGATGATGATGCAAGATGCCAGCCCATGGAAGCTCTGCCGCAAGGCCACCACCGCCTTTGCGCTCGCCGCGGTTCTCCTCACTCCGCCACTTGTCGTACAGCAGCTGGCAGCCCAGCAATACCCCTCCGGCCGATACCAGCAGCAGGACCAGAACGACCCACCCGGCCGCGTCGCCCGCGTCAGCTATCTACAGGGCAACGTTTCGCTGGAACCCGCCAGCGTAGACACCTTTTCGCAAGCCGAGATCAACTTCCCCCTGACCGCAGGAGACCGGCTCTACGCCGATAACAACTCCCTTGCGGAGTTGCAAACCGCCGGCCTCGCGGTGCGCCTCGGCAACGGCGCCGACGTAACTCTCTCCACCCTTACCGACGACGTAGCCCAGTTCGGCCTCGCGCAGGGCAGCATACGCCTGCGCATACGAGACCTGTCCACCCCAGATGGCCAGCAGGCCGTCGTTGAAGTCGACACGCCCAATGGAACCATCCTCGTCCAGCGCCCCGGAGACATCCGCGTCGACTCCTACCCCCAGGACGACACTACCGTCGTCACCGTAAGCTCCGGTCTCGTCCAGGTCACCGGGCCCAACCTCAACACCTCCGTCGGCCCGAACCAGAGCATCCGCCTGACCGGCACCAACCCCGTCTACACCGAGTTTCTCCGCGTCCTGCCCCCGGATGGCCTTGACCAGTTCGATACCCAACGCGAACGCGAGCGCGAGCAATCCTTCGCCGCCTCTGCCCCCTACGTCGACGACGGCATGATCGGCGTCTCCGACCTTGGCCAATACGGCAACTGGAACCCCAATCCCGACTACGGCCAGGTCTGGTTCCCACGCGCCGTCCGCGCCGACTGGACCCCCTACAGCAACGGCCACTGGGCCTGGGTCGCCCCCTGGGGTTGGACCTGGATTGAAGCTGAACCCTGGGGGTTTGCACCCTTCCATTACGGCCGCTGGGCTAACTTCGACGGACGCTGGGGCTGGGTCCCCGGACCACCTCCGGCGGTCTTCGGCGGACGGCCCCCCCGCCCCATCTACTCTCCTGCCCTCGTCGCCTTCGTCGGAGGCTCGGGCCTCTCCTTTAGCCGCAACATCGACCTTACCGCGTGGTTCCCCCTGGGCCCCCGCGAACCCTATGCCCCCTGGTATCACGCCAGCCCCGCCTACGTGAACCGCGTCAACGTCACCAACATCTACAACCGCAACGTCAACGAGGTGCGGCACAACTACAACAACCGCACTACCAACGTGTACAACACCAACGTCACCAACATCACTTACGTCAATCGCCAGGGTGCGACGACGGCGGTAGCCCAGCGTGACTTCGCCGACGGTCGCCGCATCGCTGACATCCAGCGCATCCGTCCCGACGCCAACCTGCAGCGTCAATTAGCCCAGGCCCCCATCCTCCCCCACCCCCTCGTCACCCCGACCTCCGGCAGCGCCGCACCTCGGATTCCCGCTCGCGCCCTTCCCCCCAATCAGGCACGCCCGGTGGTCGAAACCCGCGACGGTTTGGAACGTGCCGGAGCCCCGAACCAGCCTGGCAACCGGGTCAACAACCAAGCCCCGATCAATCCCCACGCCGGTTCCCCCGAGCACAACCAGCCCGCCATCCAACCCATGCAGGCCCCGCAGAAGTCACCCGCACGCGATCCGGCCCAGCAGTCCGGGCCCACCCAGGGGGTTCGCGGAGGCTTCCCGCAACAGCGTGACCACCAGCCCGGCACACCCTTTGCCCCCACTGCGCAACCGGCTCCAATCGAGACGCAGGAGCCGACACGAGGCATCATCCCGTCGCAAAACCGCCCCTCGTACCAGGCGCCTCCCGTCCAGCAGCCGGCGCGCGTCCAGCCCTCCACACAGGCTCCTCAACCTAGCGCTAAACCCGGCCGCCCCGTCCAGGCGCAACCGCAACCGGGCATTCAGCAGGCCAATCAACAGGGGAGTCCGGGGGGGAGTCAGGGGGTCCGCCCAGTCCCCCGTCCGCCCGATCAACCCCGCGCACTTATCAACCAGACTCCGCCCCAGGCTCCGCAGCCAGCTTTCATTCAACAGCAGCAGGCGATCCAGAAGTCCGATCCCGGCCGTCCTCTCGGGCCCCAGCAGGTGGATAATGTCCGAAACGGCCGCCCCGCCGGACCACACAGCCAGCCTGAGGCCATTCCCCACCCGGCCCCGGCACAGCAGCGCCCTAACCGTGAGCAAGATCGGTCCAGTGATAACCAAAACCAGAGGGTCCGGCCCAACCAGTAAGGAGTAGACACAACTATCGAAAACAGTTACCGGAGTGCCACCGACAGCGCACTCCGGTAACCCGCATGATGCCTTAGTTACCCAATGGAATCCCCATGAATTCCTCTGTTACATGCCGCTCGCGAAGTCCTATACTGAGGCAGTTGTTCCTCCCCTCTATGGCCCAGCACGAGCCAATTCGTAAGCGCCCCGGCCCCCCGGCACCTGCTCGGGAGATCCCCGACAAGCTCTACTTTCGCATTGGCGAAGTTGCCAAACTATGCGGGGTCCCGGCCTACGTCCTGCGCTTCTGGGAGACCGAATTCCCCCAGCTCAAGCCCAATAAAGGCGGCACCGGGCAACGCCTCTATCGTCGCCGCGACGTCGAAATGGCCCTCCGCGTCAAAACCCTCCTCTACGACGAGGGCTATACCATTGCAGGTGCCCGTCAGGCCTTCAAAACCGAGATCCGCTCTCCCAAAGAACCCCTGGCCAGCCTAGCAGGCCAGTCCGAGTCCGTGGACGTCAGGCATCTGGTCGCCATCCGTAACGAGCTTCAGGAGATCCTGGCCCTGCTCATAAAACCCGCCGCAGCGAAGCCCGCCGTGCAGTCCATCCGTGCCGCCAAGCCCGTGCCGCAGTTGGTCCCCACCGCCAAACCAAGCCCAGCGCCCATGCAATTCCCCAAACCGATCGGCTCAAACCCCCGCCGTTCAGAGCCCCTCCAGACCCTCTTCGACGCCTTCATCGCCGAAGACTAGCCATGTCGTCGTGGTCTTGCTGCGGCCCCTTGTTGTCATCCGGTAGCCCACCCCCCTCATCCGGTCCCACGCCACACCAAAATCTTTCCAGCAAGATAAACTGGCCATGCATCCACACCCTCACCCGTGAGCCAGCTACCCCTTCCCATCCCGCCCCATGCCCCAAGTCCGGAGCCAACCCGGAGTCTCTTCAGCACCAGCCGTCGGCACTCCGCCTTCTCCGCGACCCTGTTGCTGATGATCTCCTCCGTCCTCTCCGGACTGCTTGGCCTGGTCCGCACGAAGTACATCGCCCACGTCTTTGGCGCAGGCCACGTTACCGACGCCTACAACGCCGCGTTCAACCTGCCCGACATGATCAATTACTTCCTGGTCGGCGGAGTCGCGTCCATCACCCTTGTCAATATTCTCAGCCGCTTTCGCGAGACAGGGGACGACGAAGGCGCTGACCGATCGCTCTCGGTCGTCCTGGTCGCCATGACCGTCGTTCTAGGTCTCGGCATTTTGCTGGCCGAGTGGGGCGCGCCCCTTTACACCCACCTCTTCTTCAACAAGCTGGATCCCGACACTGCGCGGCTTTGCACGCATCTCACCCGTCTCCTGCTTCCTGCGCAGCTCTTCTTCTTCGCCGGGGGAGCCTTTGGATCACGCCTGCTGGTCCGCAAGATCTTCCTTTACCAGGCCATCACCCCTATCCTTTACAACCTCTTCATCATCCTTGGCGGCGTCTTTTTCCAGCACCGCGTCGGTATCGACTCACTCGCCATTGGCGTCCTTGCCGGTGCTTTCATCGGCTCGCTCCTGCTCAACGCTATGGGAGCCTTCCGCGGCGGCATGCACTTCTACCCCGTCCTGAATCTCCGTCATCCCGCTTTCATCGAGTGGCTCCGGCTCTCTCTTCCCCTGATGGTTGGCGTCTCGCTGGCCATGGCTGACAAGTGGATCCTGAGCCATTACGCCGCCGGCGACGAGGGTGCCATCACCCTGCTGACCAACGCCAAAAGCCTATTCAACGCGCCCCTCAGCGTTATCGGCATGGCCGCCGGTGCAGCCTCACTTCCCTTCTTCGCCTCGCTCTTCGCGCAGAACCGGCTCTATGACTTCAACGCCGCAGTCAGCCGCTCCGTCTCCCGACTTCTTGCGGTCGCTGTGCTTGTGACCGCCTGGATGGTCGCGCTCGCCAACCCCATCGTCGGGTTCCTCCGCGGCGGTTCCTACAGCCGTCTCGACGCGGCTCTTACCGCCCGCTATTTCGCGCTGTTCGCGGTCTCGCTGGCTCTCTGGTCTGCCCAGGGCATCTATGCACGAGCCTTCTATGCCGCACGCAACACCCTTACGCCGGCCATCTCCGGCACCGTCGTCACGGCCGTCTCGATCCCCATCTATGCCTTGCTGTACGGCCACTTTGGAGTAGTCGGTCTGGCGGTCGCGTCGGACCTCGGCATCCTCGCCCACACCGTGGCGCTAGCCGTCCTGCTGCATCGCTTCCGTCTGGTGAGCCTGGCCAGTCTCGAGTTTGGCGAGCTCGCCCGGGCCAGCTTCGCCGCGCTGGTCTCATTTGTTGGAGCTTATGCTGCCATCACCTTCATCCCCCGCCCCGCAGGCCACACAGGCGACTTCCTGGGTTTGGCCGTGGGAACCCTTTGCTGGGCCGCCCTTGGCGCCGCCACCCTGCAGTTCACCGGCTCCCGGTTGCTCCACCAACTGCGTAACCGCAACAGTTCTACGCCAGCCCCGGCCCGCTCCTAGTTCATGCTGTCATTCCGGAGTGCTTAGCAGTCAAAGGCCCTTGGCGTCCTCGTACTCCTCAAACCAGGCTGCCTGAATCGCCTCCAGCAGCGGCTCCGTCGATTTCGTTGGATCCCCTGCAAACCCCGGTAGCTCCATCACATAGCGATGGAGATCAGTAAATCGAACGCTATACGGCTCAAGCTCCGGAAACTTTTCCTGCAGTTGAATCCCAATCTCTTCCGTGTTGTTCCATTGAATCTCGCGGGGCATTTGTGTCTCCTCGTTACTAGGATGCAGCTAATTCAAGCTTGCGTACCTCAACCAGCGTAGAGTAAAAGGTCGCTCCTCCGCCCAGATCCGTGATGCGTTCCGACGTCAACGCATTGACATTCGAGCCGCCGCCGGACAACTTGCTCCAGTCCAGCCGGGCCGCCACTACACCTTTGCCAATCCTGCCACTCAGCTTCGCACGCAACGTGATTCGCCCGCGCGCGTTGAAGATCTCCACCGCATCGCCCACTGCCACGCCGCGAGCTTGGGCGTCCTCCGCATGCATCTCCAGTACACCGTCGGTCCCCGCCTCCATCTTCTGGTGCGCGGGATGATTGGCAAAGGTCGAGTTCATAAAGTTGTCTGCCTTCCGGCCCAGAAACTCAAGCGGAAACTCAGCCGAGGCGTGTGCGCGCGACTCCTCCGGCGCACGGAAGTGCGGCACTGGAAGCAACTGCGCCTTGCCTCTTGCCGTGCGGAACCACTCCGGCGTAGAAAACGGCAGAACCTGCCCCTGACCATTCTGCGGGAGGTCCAGCGCGATGTGCCCTTCCAGCTCCAGCCGCTCGCGCGTGATGCCCGTAAACCACGGGTCATCGGTTGCCAGCGCCTGATCGATCAAGTCATCTTCGGAATCCAGGAAGCAAGGCTCCGGAAAGCCCATCCGCTGCCCCAGCGCGCTAAACAGCGACACGTTGTTCCGCGCATCGCCCAGCGGCGCAATTGCCTGTGAGCTTATCTGTGCGTACAGATGCCCGTACGCGCCCTGGACATCTTTCGTCTCCAAAAACGTTGTCGCGGGTAGCAGAATATCGGCATAGTCCGCCGTGTCTGTGAAGAATTGCTCGTGGACGACCGTGAATAAATCGTCTCGCCGCATGCCCTTGAGCACGGCATTCTGGTTCGGCGCAACCGCCGCAGGATTGGAGTTGTAGACAAACAAAGCCTTTACCGGCGGTCCGCTAACCTGGGTAAGTGCCCCGCCAAGCTGGCTCATATTGATCACCCGCGCGGGCCGTCCAAGTGGGCTTGCGATCATCAACTCCGGCATCTGCAGCTTCTGCTCCGCAAAGGGAAACGAGCCGCTTGTGGACAGGAGAAGCCCGCCACCGCGCTGCTTCCATGAGCCGATGACGAGCGGCAGCATGCACACCGCGCGAGCCGCCGTGCCGCCATACTGACTGCGCTGCACACCGTAGTTCAAGCGAATGACGGCTGGCTTACCCGTGCGTTTCAGGCACGTGGCATAGTCCTCGGCCAGCCTGCTGATCGCGGTCGCATCGATGCCTGTGGCCGCGGCGACCTGCGCCGGGCTATGCTCCGGCTTTATCGCATGCTCGCGCAATTCCGCAGAGCCGTCGGTGCACTCGCCCAGATAGGCGGCGTCTTCTAGTCCCCTGCTGAAGATGACGTGCATCATCGCCAACGCCAGCAGCGTGTCGGTGCCGGGATTGATAACCAGGTGCTCGTCTGCCAGCGCGGCGGTGCGGGTCTTGTAAGGGTCGATCACGACCAGCCGTGCGCCCTGGCGCCGCGCCTCTTCAATAAAGGGCCAGAGGTGGATGTTGTTGCCGTGTATGTTCGCGCCCCAGGCGATGATCATCCCGGCGTGCGCGAAGTCCTGCGGAGTTGTGCCCAGCTTGATGCCGTAGACGCTCTTGAGCGCGGCACCGCCAGCCGTGGCGCAGATTGTCCGGTCCAGTTGGGAGGCCCCGAGACGGTGAAAAAATCGTCGGTCCATCGAGCCATAACCAAGCTGGCCGATGGTGCCGGCATAGCTGTAAGGCAGGATCGACTCGGGCCCAAACTCGTCGGAGATCGCTTGCAGCTTACGAGCAATCCCGTCGAGCGCCTCGTCCCAGGGGATGCGCTCAAACGCGGCAGCCTCGGCACCCTGCGCGAGGGGTCCCTTCCCCACTCCGGCGCGACGGCGCATGGGATACAGCAGCCGATCCGGGGCGTAGACGCGGTCCAGGTACTTCGCCACCTTGCCGCACAGGAAGCCGCGTGTGACCGGATGCGCGGGGTCACCCTGGACCTTGATCGCGCGCTGCTGGCCGTCCGCCTGCGTCTGCACCGTTACCAAAACGCCGCAGGAGTCGGGGCAATCGAGCGAGCATACGGCGTGGACTGTGCGCGTCTCGTTCATTCACTCATTCTAGTTACTTCGCCGTGTATTATGCTCGCGGAGTTCGATCCTCAACGTGCAAACGCCTTGTCGCACGATGTACCGGGTAGCAATTCCGCCTGCCTGTTGAAATGACTACCTGGCCCCTCGCGATATAACCCTTGGTGACGTTCCTCTGGATTGTGCCAACATTCAATTTGAAGCCACCAACGCATGGAGCCGGCGGTGTCGATCGAAGTTTGGATGAAACTACTTTCCCTTGTTCTGCGTGTAACTATGCAGAGAGCTGGTGGTGACCGACTATGAAGCTTCGCATCCTGTATCTGCCTTTGTTTGTTTTGCTACTCAGCCCCATCTCGTCTTACTCGCAAAGTTCAAACAAGCCCGATCCGCCTGCTGACACTCAACTGGATCAGCTCCGTGCCCTGTCGCGCGATGAACTTGATGTGATCAAGGTTATGACGGCACAGGAACGGGCGTGGAATCGCGGGGACATGGACGCCTTCCTCTCCGCCTACAAGGACTCGCCCAACCTGGTGTTCATCGGCCGCCAGGTGAGCAAAGGCTTTGCTCAATTGCAGACCGACTACAAGCATAACTATCCGAACAAGGATGCAATGGGAACGCTCTCCTTTGTTGAGCTGGAACCGCACCTGCTGGATGAGCGTTTCGCCGTCGTGATCGGTCACTACCGCGTGGACCGAAGCAAGAAGGCGGGAGGCCCGGCCGACGGAACTTTCTCGCTCGTGCTGGAGAAGACGGATAAGGGCTGGAAGATCATCGTGGACCATACGACCTAGCCTGTGCACTAAACTGCGTCCATGGGAAAGCACGCATGCGCGGTCTTGATGCTGGTAGGTACGGTTGGCAGTTTGCGGGCGCAGACGTTTTGTGAGCAGATCAAGGCGCTGGTCGTTGACCCCATAGTCGCGTCGGCGCATTGGGGTGTTGCCGTGACCACGCTCGACGGCACGCCGCTGTGCGGAGTCAATGAGGCGCAGCTTTTCAGGCCCGCTTCCAACAACAAGATCTTCACCACTGCGACTGCGCTCGCGCTCTTGGGGCCGGACAAGCGATTCACTACGCGCGTTATCGGTGACGGAGAGATCAAGGCGGGGGTGCTGAACGGCGACCTGAGGTTGATCGGTGGCGGCGATGCCAACTTCGGCTCGCATGATGTGCCGTACCTGCCGGCGTCGGAGCGACCGAAGAATGCGTCGCAGGAGCCGGGGAGCATTGCAGATATCGAGGCCCTCGCCGACCAGATCGTCGCAAAGGGCGTGCGCAGTGTTCAAGGCAATGTAGTTGGGTCGGATGAGTACTTTGCGTGGCAGCCGTATCCGCCGGACTGGGCCGTGGATGATCTCATCTATGGCTATGGCGCCCCTGTCTCCGCGTTGACGATTCACGATAACCAGATCGTCCTGCAGGTAGCGCCGAATACCCGATTAACCGAAAAAGCGGTACTGACGGCGAAGCCGGAGCTTACGTACTATACGCTCCAGAACGACGTGGCCACGATCACAGCCACCCCTACTTATGACTGCGATGCCCGGTTGCAGTACAGTCGGACGCTGGGCGGGAAAGACCTGAAGATCGCTGGCGATATCGCCCCGGATGCGCAGCCCTGCAGCCAGGCCATTGCGATCGCGGACCCGGCTGAGTACGCGGCGCTGGCTCTAAAGGCGGCGTTGGAGCGGCGCGGCGTTCACATCAGCGGCAAGCCAGTGGCGCAGCACGCGAGCGCAGACATTCCCGGCGGCGTCTTTGCCGGTCGCAAGGATGACGATCCCATGTGGAAGCAGATTTTTGCGACCTCACCGATCGTGCCTCCAACATGCACGGTGGAAACGAGGGCGGACAAGGTGGTGTCGGGGAAGCAGACGAATTTGGCCAGGCTGGAATCGCCCGCGCTGATCGACGACATGAGGTACACCAATAAGGTCAGCCAGAACCTGCACGCTGAACTGATGATGCGCAATCTTGGTGTCGTTTTTTCGTGTGGAAATACCCAAGCCGATGGCCTGCACGTGGTGCGCCAATATCTGATGCACGCGGGACTCGCGCCGAACGACTTTGTGCTCTACGACGGCTCTGGCCTGAGCGGACATGACCTGGTCGCACCGCGCGCGCTGGCCAGGTTCCTGAGCTTTGCCGCGACGCAGCCCTGGTTCGCAAAGTGGAAAGCGACACTGCCCGAAGGAGGCGTCGATGGAGGGCTGGTGACTCGCTTTAGGACGGCGCTGAAGGGACGGATCTTCGCTAAGACGGGCACCTTGAGCGAGGCACGTGCCCTTAGCGGCTACGTGACGACGGCCTCCGGCAAGACGGTGATATTTGCCGTCATGGTGGATACGCATCTGCCTGGGACGGGTGCAGATCGGGTGGTGATGGACAAGATTGT
>JAYVZP010000068.1:0-85279 GCA_043783275.1 Rhodanobacteraceae bacterium | reverse complement strand
AGACTGAAGTCTGAGGGCCGGTTGTAAAAACCGGTAACGCGCGGAGATCGCTCTCCGTCTACAACTCTGTACTTCCAGTGACTTGGGTTTGGATCTCGAATCGTCCTTAGTGCCTGGACTGATTCGCCGGATCAAACGCTTGGACTGCGCTCCGTCTTCCTTGTTGGTAAAGCGCTCCCAAAGTGCAGAGCCAAGGTGCGAAGCTGCTCGCTACATGCAACTGAGTTAGAGTATCGCGTCTCACCGTAGTTTGCAAGCCCAGCAAGCTGTACGCATCATTACAAACGCAACGACCGCAGATTATCGCAGTCTCAATCCATCCGCTCACCACTACTGATCCTGATTACGTGCTCATCGTTTCACTTCTTCTCGATGCGCCAGGACGTTGATTGAGATCCCACGGCTTCGCTGTTCTCATGACTCGTTACAGAGAGATGTAACCAACATTTTCAAGGCGTATGGTTTCGCAGCTACCTCAACACCGATTAACCGCTCAATCCGGCCGTGGACATCATCATCGGTGCGCTCGCCGAGCTTGAACGTGACCTGATCTTTCACGGCATGCACGCCAGCATGCGACACGCCCGCATTCGAGATTGCCTCGTCTAAAGAATCACCTGTGAAAATCCAGCGCGCAACGATGCTCCTCAAACCTTCTATCAGGAGCGACTCCTTGTTCAAAAATTACCGTTCACGTTATTAGCTTTTAGCAGCGCGAGAGATCCAAAATCTCGTAATTCAATCCGATTCTGCCTGTAGTTCGAGGGCTATACGCACCAATTGAGAGCGGGTTCTTACGCCGGTTTTTTCAAATAGCTTCTGAAATGTCGCTTTCACAAGGCTTTCCGACAGATTCAATTGAACGCCAATCTCTTTGTTCGTTAGTCCTTCCAATGCAAATCCGAGCACCTGCCTCTCGCGCACGGAGAAGCGTGTTTCCTGCATTGGTTGAGGGACAGCCGAAGCCGCAATCAGGGAGATCGCTACAGCGGAAGAGACCCACACCTCTCCACGAACAGTATGTTTCATTGCCAAAAACAGCTCTTCCGCCGGCTCATTCTTCAGAAAAATGCCAACCTTGGCTTCCTGCACCGCTTGCACTATTTGCTTTGACCCCATACCCGCCGTCACCATAAGGATGGCAATCGAAGGCATTGTCTGCCGTAACTGCTTCGCTACCTGCAGTCCGTTCCCCTCATTACCGTTCAGGTTACCGAGTTCAAAATCAATGAGTGCGATGTCGCACGACATACCGTTGCCAACAGCGTCCAGCGCGGCAGCCGCGCTTGCGAAGTCACCCACTACCTTCCAATGCGCCTCTCCTTCCAGCATGCGAAGCAAGCTCTGCCGAAACAGGGTGTGATCGTCAATGAGCAGAATATTCAAAGGCAACGCTCCTGTTTCTGAAGCTCCAGGCTTTCGACCGCTTGGAGTTCAATGACGAACGTGGCTCCTATGGCAGTCGACTCGTATCGGAGATCGCCACGGAAACTGGTGACTAGTGCTCTTGAGAGGTAGAGCCCCATTCCGACACGGCCACTGGTTTGGTTCGAGACGCGAAGTGGATGAAATAGATGGTCCGCATCTTTTATTCCAGGTCCGTTATCCGCCACCCGTACCTCTATGAAGGATCGCGAACGTGTGATGGAAATAGACACTTTAGGCTTGGGTGTGTTCGCAAGGGCAGCTTCGGCGTTGCGAATGAGATTGAGAAAGATTTGCAAGAGACCCTGCTGGTCAGCCCATACGGTCGGCAAATGTTCGCGGAGGTCCCATTCAACGTTCATTCCCGCCTCTCGAAGCGAAGGTCCGACAATGATGCGGAGGTCACGGAGAAACTGGGAAAGATGGACGTGGCTCGCCTGGTGTTTCACCTGCGACAGTTCCGCAGCCGCAAGCCGCTCCAATCCGGATGTCAGTTGACGAAGCGCCTGGAAGTCTTCTGAGCTTTCAAGTTCAGGCCGTCGTTTACCGAGGTTTTGCTGAACGAGACCGATTGCTGCACAGATATTTCTGATTTCGTGTGACACAGAGCCTACGAGCAACCGTAGTCCGGTAAGAACCTGTTCAAGGTTAGCTTCCTCGCGATCCCGTACCTCTTTGGAGGAGTCGATGACCATCGCGGTGAGCCGGTCGCCTTCTGCTGTGCGGTAAGTAGAAAACCAAACGTCAGCGAAGAAAGGCTCCAGGTCACTTCTAAGAGCCTCACACTGCATCATGGTCTTGAATTGCCGCTGTCCCCGTTTCATCAGGGAAGCAAGCGAGAACACCGGAATCAAGGAGGCGATTGGCTTGCCGTGCAGTGCTAGTCCTTCACCACCACCCCCAAAGAGTCTTTCTGCAGCATCGTTTGCAAACAGAATTGAACCGCTGTCGTCGGAAGTAATGATCGCAATCGAGGACGTGGCTATGAGTAGTCTTAGCTGTTCTTCGGCTTGCTGTCTGACTTCCCCCTCAAGCTTTACGGCGTGCAAATGAGCGCGCTCGCGTCTTCGATTTGCCAGAACCTCCGATACATAAAGTCCGGCGGCAGTGTAGGCGGCAAAATACAATGCATCACGCGGTATACCTTGGGCGACACTCCATGAAAACGCATCCGCCCATTCGGCTACGAAGGTACAGAAACCCCCGAAGATGGGCAGTTGCCAACGTGAAAGACCTGTCCCTACGTAGGCTGCGGGTAACAGATAAAGCAAGGCGAGAGGGACCTCGGCGTGGATCCGTCGATCCGCGAAAGCTATCAGGGCGACGGTGGCCGTCCCTTCCAGTATCACCACCCACGGTCTCCGGTCTCTCAGGAAGCTTTTCCACATACTAAGTAGCCTATCCCGCTCGACTTAGGGATAGCTATCCAGCCTATCGAAAGATAGTGAGATGTGGCCGGAAGATACACGGCGCAGTGTCTCCCCAGCCACTAAACTCAGAGCAAAGCGTTGTTTTTACACTCCAACGTTTTCTTCCAACGGTTGGCCATCGCTCAACGACAGCGCTACAGGAAACGAGATCACTTGACAAGGTTGTTGCAGCACAATCAACTTCTTCGACTTCCTGCCCATGGGTTCCTGTGCGCCAGCCTTCTCTGCATGGCACTGGCTGGATGCCACAAGCAGAATGAGGCGAGCCGCGAAACGATAGAGGCGCCTCCAGCTTCTCCGTCCATTGTGCCGAGCGGTAATAGTGACGTGGTAACCGTCGAAAATCCGCGCCAGTTCCCCTTGGTGACCGTGGATTCACGAGATTTGTTTAGCACGCTTTCCGCCACAGGCAGCGTTAATCCCGACGTGTCGCGGGAGCTACCGGTTCTTTCTCTGGCCAATGGCCGTGTGGTTGCGCTGCGGGTTCGGCTGGGGGACACGGTTCGCAAGGGCCAGCCTGTCATGGACGTGCAAAGTCCCGACATCTCCGCGGCTTTTGGCAATTACCTGAAAGCAGTCAGCGACGAGCATCTATCCAAGGTCACGTTGGAACGAGACAAGTTGCTCTTCGATAAAGGGGCCATTGCGCAAACGCAGTTGGAAGCGGCGGAGAATGCCGAGCAGGATGCACAGGCCCTGCTGACGGCAAGTGAACAGCAATTGCGAATCCTCGGGGTCGACAAGACCAAGCCCAGCGATACGGTAACGATTCACGCGCCGATCTCCGGTGTCGTGATTGCGCAGAATGCAACGGCAGCGGCAGCCGCCGGCGTGACATACGCTGGGTCCACCGGGTCGCTCACGATTGCGGACCTGTCCCATGTTTGGGTTATCTGCGATGTATATGAGAACGATCTTGCCTCCGTCCACCTCGGCCAAGAGGCAGAGGTGCACGTGACCGCATATCCAGACCGTGTGCTTAAAGGGACGATCGGAGACATTGCCGCAATCCTCGATCCTTCCATTCACACGGCAAAAGTCAGGATCCAGGTCCGGAATCCCGATGGCATTCTACGGCTTGGTATGTTTGCTACCGCTATTTTTCAGAGCGCGCGCCGGGCGTCCGTAACTGCTGTCGCGGCAAACGCCGTGCTGCACCTTCACGACAGGTCGTTTGTGTTTGAGCCAACCAGCACTCCGGGCACCTTCCGCACCGTTGAAGTGAAGACAGGGCGCGTGTTGAGTGGCAATGCCATCGAGATCACTTCCGGGTTGACGGTTGGGCAGCAGGTCGTCGCGAACTCGCTGGAACTGCAAAATACGGTGGCGCGTTAATGATTAGCAGGATTGTCGACTTCGCTCTTAACAATCGTTTCATCGTGCTTGTGATCGCGGTATTGCTGTTCGGCTGGGGTGCTGTGTCGTTTCACAATCTGCCCGTTGAAGCGTACCCGGATGTAGCCAACAATTACGTCAACGTCATCACGCAATGGCCTGGACGCGCCGCTGAGGAAGTTGAGCAGCAAGTCACTGTTCCGCTTGAGATCAGCATGGCTGGCATTCCACACATGACGCATCTCCGGTCGGTGTCGCTGGCTGGACTGTCGAGCGTCACCATGATCTTCGACGACGAAAGCGCGAACGATTGGAACCGCGAGAAGGTGTTGGAGCGCATGTCGCAGGTCGTTCTGCCAACGGGCCTGCAGCCCCAGATTGGTACGGATTGGAGCCCAGTCGGACAGATCTTCTGGTACACGCTGGTCAGCGATAACCCCGCCTACGACACCATGGCTCTCAAGAGCCTTGAAGACTGGACTTTGCAGCGCGAATTTCGCAGTGTCCCCGGCGTGGTGGACGTCTCCAGTTTCGGCGGACCGACGCGAGAGTTTCAGGTAATCCTGGACCCTGACAAACTCGTGCAGTACGGCTTGACCGTCGCGCAGGTAAAGCAACAACTTGCCGCCAACAATGTGAATGCGGGCGGAAGCTTTATCGAAGTTGGCCAGCAGCAGATTAACATTCGCGAAGTCGGATTGTTTCACTCCACCAGCGACATTGCGCAGACGGTGCTCAAGACGCAGACCGGAACGGCGCTACGCGTGAATGACGTCGCCACCGTCGTGCAAGCGCCGAAGATCCGCCTGGGCCAGATTGGAAAAACACTCCGGCGGAAAGACGGCAGGCTTGACGACAATCAGGACGCCGTTGAAGGCATCATTCTGTTGCAAAAAGGTGAGAACTCCGATTCAACGTTGAATGGGATTCATGCCAAAGTGAAAGAGCTGAACGATCAAATCCTGCCAAAAGGCGTACGTGTGGTGCCTTTTCTGGATCGCGATGACCTGCTTCACCTCACGACGCATACTGTCCTGCACAACCTCACCGTGGGCATCATTCTGGTTGTCATCATTCTGTTCCTCTTTCTCGGAAATCTTCGCGGCGCGCTCATTGTCGCTCTCACTATTCCGTTTTCGTTGCTCTTTGCCTCGATATGTCTGGATCTCCGGCACATCCCTGCGAACCTCCTAAGCCTCGGCGCACTGGATTTCGGCATGGTCGTTGATGGTGCAGTAGTCATGATTGAGAACATCGTGCGCCATTTGAGCCACAGCAAGCGCAAAGACTTGACGCCGATGCAGCAGATACGGGAAGCGGCCTATGAAGTTCAGCGTCCCGTGTTTTACGCCATCGGCATCATCATCACGGCCTATCTGCCTATCTTCACACTGCAGTCGGTAGAAGGACGTTTGTTTAGACCGATGTCCTGGACCGTTGCCTTCGCCTTACTTGGCGCATTGCTCTTCTCCATCGTGTTGGCTCCGGTGCTTGCCAGCTTCTTGTTTGCCAAGGGAACAACAGAGTGGCAGAACCCCGTCCTGGTTTGGATTACGGATCGATACAGGATTGCGGCCCAGTGGGCCATTCTGCATCGGTCTGTGACCTTTGGCATCGCGATCTTCGCGTTTGCCCTGACCATTTTTCTGGGGACGTCGGGTGTGATCGGCTCAGAGTTTCTGCCACATCTTGACGAGGGCGCAATCTGGGTTCGGGGCACGCTTGCCCCAAGTACCGGGCCAACCCAGAGCAAAGCGCTCGCCGACCACGCACGTGTGGTGCTGGCCTCCTTCCCCGAGGTCAAGCAGGTCGTCAGCCAGATTGGCAGGCCAGACGATGGCACCGACACAACGGGATTTTTCAACACAGAGTACTTTGTCGATTTGAAACCCAAGACGGATTGGCGTCCGGTGTTTCGCGACGACAAGGAAGAACTCATCAACGCCATGAACCGAGAGCTGGCGAAGTCTCCAGGGGTGATCTGGAATTTCTCGCAGCCCATCTCCGACAACGTTGAAGAAGCCGTCAGCGGCGTAAAAGGCGAACTCGCAGTGAAGCTGTATGGCTCTGATCTGAAGACACTTGAAGCGAAGGGCGAAGCCATTGTGTCCGTAATGCAGGGTATTCGAGGCGTAGCCGATCTCGGCTTGTTCCGCGTCATCGGACAGCCCAACCTGAACTTCACCGTTGACCGCCAGGCCGCGGCTCGATACGGAATCAATGTCGCGGATGTTCAGGACGCGATCCAAAGTTCAGTCGGCGGCAATGCCGTAACGCAGGTGCTCGAAGGCGATGCGCACTACGACGTGACCGCTCGCTATGGAGCACTTTACCGGGCCACACCTGACGCGATCGCAAACGTCCGGCTTGTCTCTCCAAGCGGCGAGCGAGTTTCGCTTGCGCAGGTCACAACACAACGCATTGAAGACGGCGCCGAAGAGATCTATCGCGAAGGCGGAACCCGCTATGTCGCCATCAAATATTCCGTCCGAAACCGTGATCTCGGAAGCACCGTTCAGGAAGCCATTGGCAAGGTGGGCAGGCAGGTTTCCTTGCCGGCCGGTTACAAGATTGATTGGGCGGGCGAGTATGAGAGCCAAAAACGCAGCTCGCGGCGACTCATGATCGTTCTTCCACTCACGATTCTCCTGATCTTCATCATTCTGTACAGCATGTTCGGCTCGTTCAAGTGGGCGATGCTTATCCTCGCAAACGTCGCTATGGCACCGGTGGGCGGCATGCTTGCATTACTGCTCACTCACACCCACTTCAGCGTTTCGTCCGGTGTTGGTTTTCTCGCTCTGTTTGGAGTTTCAGTGCAGACCGGCATCATCATGCTCGAATACATTAATCAGATGCGTGTGGCCGGACACAGCGTGGAAGTGGCTGCAATCGAAGGGGCCGTTCTGCGGCTGCGACCCATCCTGATGACGATGCTTGTGGCGACGCTGGGACTGCTTCCAGCGGCAATGTCGCACGGGATCGGTTCCGATTCGCAGCGTCCTTTCGCAATTGTGATTGTCGGCGGTCTCCTCGGGGCACTCGTGATCAGCGTGTTCCTGTTGCCCACGCTTTACGTCTGGGTGGCGCGGCCTACCGACGTTCTTCCGGTAAAAGAATTGGAGTTTGAGAATTGATGCGGCCCCTCTATTTCCCTTCGACCAAAACGACAGCTCTCCTCTTTTTACTGGCGCTTGGAGTCGGCAGCCTGTGCTCTGCGGCAGGGCAAGCGGGTGGCGTGCCCGGAGGCGGTATTGGCTCGGGTGCACCCTCCGCTGGCGGTCACGCTTCAGCCGCTTCGGCCGCAAGCGGCGCGTCAGGATCGGGTCAAACCGGAGTAGCCGTCGGCCAACGCGGTGCAGTGACAGGTGCTCCACAAGGTCAGTCGGCGGCGTCGGTAGCTTATGCCGCCGCCGCTTCGCCCGGATACGACCCGCGTAGACCTATAAAGTCAAAGGCTGGGGCCAACACCCTCCAGCAGATTATCGAACTAACACGCACTAAAAATCCGACGCTTTTGGCCGCCCAGGAAAATTTTCATGCCGTTCGAGCACAGGAACTACAGGCCGCCGTCCGCGCAAATCCATATTTCGGAGTGACAGCAACCGTACTCACGCTTCCGGTCGATGGAAGCGAAGGAAATCCGCCTTTCGCAGCATTCCAGTTATCACGGTTATTTGAACGTGGCCATAAGCGGCAGTTTCGGATGGAGGCGGCCAATGCGACGACCGCCCAATCGCAGGCGCAGCTGGAAGATGCGGCGCGGCAGACAGTTCTAGCGGTAAAGCAGGCCTTCACGCGAATGCTGATGTCGAAGGCTTCGCTTGAACTCTCGCAAACAAACCTCGCTGACTTTCGCCATCAAGTGGAGATCGCCAACGTCCGCTATCGGGCCGGCGATCTCGGAAAGCTTGATTTTGAACGTCTCGATCTTCAACTCGGCTCGTTCGAATCCGATGCGGCCAACGCGCAGATCGCGTTCGCACAGGCGTCTTCACAGATACAAACGCTGATTGGGATTGAGAAACCTTCAGTTGACTTCGACATCGTAGGCGATGTCGTGCCACCGGTGCTTGCTCAGACCAAGGACAAACTCACCCAGGCAGCCCTGCAGAGCCGGCCCGATCTCGCAGCAGCTCGTGCGGGTGTCACGGCCGCCCAGGCAAATGCGCGGCTGGCAGTAGCGAATGGAACCAGCGATCCGACACTCGAGGTCGAGTTTGAGAAGTCGGGGTACTACAACACTGGCGGCGGTAGTATCAATTTTCCACTCCGCATTTTTGACCGAAATCAGGGTAATAAAGAGGCGGCACGCTTCCTCGCCGACGGCAGCCGTTTCACCGAAACTGCCGCCAGGAATCAGGTTATCTCCGACGTCGATCAGGCCTGGGTGGGTTATACCCAAGCGAAGGCGCTTTCGGATCGCTTCGGAGATCACTACCTGGATGAGTCAGAAGATGTTCTCTCGATCGCCAGGTTTTCGTTCGAGCACGGCGGTATAGCGCTGACTGACTATCTGAACGCGCTACAGCAAGCGCGGTCCGTAACCTCGGACGCCCTCAATGCATACGCACAGACATGGAACATAATCCATCAATTAAGCGCTGCTAGTGCGACCGAAGTGGTTCCGTAGCCACGCTTTGAAGGAAAACGCCCCGGATTGCATTCGCAGAACTGGGGGAGGGTTGGCGTTCTCAGCCAGAGACTTCTTAGACTTTTCAGGTCGCCTGACCATCGATTCCGGTCTGTTTGCGCACCGGCCGAGCATGGCGCAGATGAACCCATAAGCGATGTTTCTGGCTGCAATCGACGCTGCCAGCCACGGCTAACCAGGCTGTTATGTGTAGACTTTTGAGTTGGATGAGCAGGCAGCGGACCCAAACCGGCTGTGCGGTTGGAAAAAATTGGTGGACCTGATCGGGATCGAACCGATGACCTCTTCCATGCCATGGAAGCGCGCTCCCAGCTGCGCCACAGGCCCACTACCTCCTATTCTGGCGGAACAATGGCCTCTACGTCAACTCGTTGCCGCTTTATGGGAACATTCCCGGGGGGCTCCGGTGTCTAAAGAAAGTAGAGTGAGCGAGCACTCTGCCGCCGGCGGCGCACTTGCCTACCAACTTTGCCTCGCTGGCAAGCAGCCATCGTCTTCTACAAGTTGCAGTTTTGCCTCTACGAGAAGTACGCTAAAGGACACCCGAACATGCAGGCGGGCATATTGATGGGCAATCTTTCGAGCGCGATCGGGGCCAAGGCCATTGGGGCAGAAGATGCCGCCCTCGTTGCTGCCCTCCAAGCCGGTTCGGAAGAAGCGTTTGCCATACTCATCGGTCAATATTCGCAGCCGCTTTACTCGCTCATTGCGCGCAGCCTGCAGGACCCCGCCGACGCCGCCGATATCACCCAGGAAGTCTTCATTAAAGTCTTCCGCAATGTGCGCAGCTTCAACGGCGAGGCCAGCCTGCGTACCTGGCTGTACCGTATTGCCATTCACGAGGCCAGCAATCAGCGGCGCTGGTGGTCTCGACACAAACGCCAGGAACTTACCATTGACACTCCACTTGGCGCGGAAGACACAGACGAAGGGGATGATTCCCTCTGCCTCAGCGCAACTCTCACCGATGGCCGCGGATCGCCTTACGACCAGACCGCGCAGGCTGAGACCAAGGCTCGTGTCGAAGGCGCGTTGCGCAAGTTACCGGAGGCATTCCGGACCGTCGTTGTTCTGCGAGAGATAGAAGGCTTCTCCTACGAAGAGATCGCCGATGTTCTTGAACTACCAGCCGGCACTGTAAAAAGTCGGCTCAAGCGAGGACGTCTCGCGCTCAAAGAAATTCTCGTAACAGAAGGTTTGGGAAGTCTGCTGGCAGGAGGTGCCCGGTGAACTGCGGCAAAGTTATAGAAGCATTCTCGGGCTATCTTGATAGCACCATTACTGGTCGCGAGATGCAGGCAGTCTCTCAGCATCTGGAGTCATGCAGCGCCTGCGCCCGCGAGTTCACAGCATGGCGCGGAATCCAGCAGGTACTGGCCAGCGTCGGGCCCCTCAAAGCTCCGGCAGATCTCGGCCTCAAGCTCCGTCTGGCCATCTCGCATGAGAGTCTTCGCCGCACGGGCCACTGGTGGGACTCCATCAGCGTGCGCTGGGATAACGTCTTTCAACCTGCACTCCTGCAGGCCTCGGCCGGGCTTGCGTGTTCGCTGGTTCTCGTCGGCTCCATCGTCTTGCTGGTGGGCGTTGTTGCCACACCCCAGGCCGTCCTCGCCAACGACGAACCCCTCGGCGCGCTAACCGCCCCCCATTACCTCTACTCCACTGCGCCTTCGCAGCCCGTCATCACACCGGAAGACACGACCATCGTCATCCAGGCCGAGGTGGATGCAGCCGGTAAAATTTACGACTACTCCATTATCTCCGGCCCGCGGGACGAGCAAACCCAGTCGCAGGTCCGCAACCAGTTGATGCTCCTGCATTACGAGCCCGCCCGCGTCTTCGGCGAGCCTGTCCGCGGGCGCGTCCTCATCACCTTCGCCGGGGCTTCTGTCCGAGGCTGACGCTCTCGGCTTCCCTGCCATTTGTATGCATCCTCCTGCTCCCTTATTCTGTGTGGGGGGCGTCAAAAGCTTGATGGCTTCCTTGCGGGTTTTTCAGATGCAGCGTTTCTCCACACTATGTGCCCTGACGATTCTGCTGACGGTCAACGCCGCAGCCCAATCCTCGTCTTCTTCCTCGTCGTCTTCCTCGTCGTCCCCGGCTCCGGCCCAGACGTCCTCCAGCGCTCAGCCCCGCGCAGGCCAACCCGAGGCCGGCGGTGCCGCCATTACTCTTGAAACCAGCGAGCCCCTGTTTGACCTCGCCACCGGGCTCAACGCCTGCGGATACGACGCCGATCTCGCAAACTCCCATCCCGTCCGCGCCGAAATCCGCGCCGAAGTCGCCGCGGTCATATCTCAGTCCGCTCCAGCCAAGGCCAGCCGCGACGCCTTGTGCAGTTACATGCAGGACCACAAACTCAGCGACAAGGGCCGCGAACTCGCCCAATACGTCTCCCTTGCCCTTTACATCGGCCCTGCACCCAAGCTCGCGCCCACCGCAGAGGAAACCGAGATGCCGCCCGACGCACTCGCCGTCGTCAACGTCCTGCCGCTCATCCGCACCTTTGCGGAAAACGTTTCGCTCCACGCAATCTGGCTCAAGCATCGCGCCGAGTACGAAGCCATCACGGACAAGGTCCACGACCCCATCACCCGGGCCATTCTCGGCACCAACGTCTACCTCAAGATCCCCGTCAGCAGCTACGATGGCCGCCGCCTCCTCATCCTCGTCGAGCCCATGCTCGCTCCCAACAGCCCCAACGCTCGCATCTACTCCTCCAATTACATCGTCGTGACCTCCCCCACCGCCGCCGGCGCCATCCGCATGGACCAGATCCGCCACCTCTACCTGCACTACACAATTGAACCCCTGGTCTACGCTCGCGCCGCCTCCATGCAGCGCCTCACACCGCTGCTCAAGCCAGTGCAGGATGCCCCCCTCGACTACGTTTACAAGACGGATATCGTGGCGCTCCTCACCGAATGCCTGATCAAAGCCATTGAAGCCCGCACCATGGACGTCGGCCTCATCGTCCCCATCAAGCCCACCGGCACCCGCGCGCGCACCGATCTTGCCCGCTACGACGAAGAACTCGCCTCCTACGAACGCCAGGCTGAAGTCTTCCGCCGCAAACAGGTCGATCTCGACATGCGCCAGGGCTGGGTCATGGTGGAGTATTTCTACAACCAGCTTCTCGCCGATGAACGCAACTCCGACGGCCTCTCCGAGCGAATGGGCCAGATGGTCTACGGCATGGACGTCGGCCGCGAACGCCATCGTGCCGAACAGATCCAGTTCCTCCCCGAGGGTTCCGGCGAGTTCGTCCGCCGGGCGCCCCGCCAACCCACCGGCATGATGCTGGCCGAGAAGAAAATGCTCGAAGGTGACCTCGACGGTGCCATGGCTATCGCCGAAAAAGGCCTCGCCGACCCCAAACAGGACCACGCCGAGGCCATGTATGTCAAAGCTCAGGTCGAATTGATGGAAGGCGATCCCAAAGACTCGCAGGAGGGCTTTGAAGATGTCCTCCGCAGCTCCAGGAACCCCCGCACCACCGCCTGGGCCCACATTTATCTGGGTCGCCTCTACGACATCAAGCAGCCTACCGAGCGGAACCACGCGGTCGAGCAATATAAAGCCGCCCTCGCCATTATTGGCGTCACCCCCGATGCCCGCACCGCGGCCGACAAGGGCCTGAAAGCCGCATTCGTAGTCCCGAAAATCGTTCACGAAGAAGAAGAGCCTCTGGACCCCAGCGGCAAGGCCGAAAAGCAAGCCTACAAACCCGATCCGAACTAGTCGACTCATCGAGGCCCGGAAATCCGGGGTCTCGCCTTTGGGTCTCACCTCCTGGTCTCACCTCCGAGGCCGGGGAGTCCGCCGATTCCAAATGTTGTCTTCTTGTTGTCATCCCGAAGGGATCTACGGTCGCTCTTCCCCCTCTGCCTCACCTCTCCAGTAAACTGAAGAGCGGGAGACTATCTGAAGATGCCGCGTCGCGCAGACACCAAGCCGAAGCCCCAGCCGGACGCATCCCACGCCGCCCTCGAACAAATCCTCGGCCACACCTTCCGCCGCCCCGAACTCCTTACCCTCGCGCTCACGCATCGCTCCTTTGTCTACGACGCTGCCCTCAATCCCGCTCCCAATCAGAATCAAGCCGATCTGGCCGACCCCTCACAAGATAACGAACAGCTTGAATTCGTTGGCGACGCCGCGCTCGGCCTCCTTGCCGCAGAAGCTCTTTGCCGTCGCTTTCCAGCCTCTCGTGAAGGCGAACTCACCCGCCTCCGAGCCTCAGTCGTCTCGCGCAGGCATCTCGGCGTCGTAGGCGTCCGTCTCGGCCTCGGCCGCTGGCTCCGTCTGGGCCACACGGCGGAAAAGAACTCCGGCCGCACGAACCCGATGTTGCTCGCCAACGCCATCGAAGCCCTCATCGCGGCCCTCTACGTCGATGGCGGCATCGAGGCCGCACGCCGCTTTGTCGAAGATGAAATCCTCGCCGACGCCCTCCCCGAGGCCGATCGCCCGCTCGCTCCCGGCGAACAATTCAGCGCTACGGTCGGCGACCATAAGTCGGCCCTGCAGGAGATGCTCCAGGCCCAGGGCCTTCCCCGCCCCCACTACCGCCTGCTCGAAGAATCCGGTCCCGACCACCGCCGCCTCTTCCGCGTTGAAGTCACCCTGGAAGACGGCCACGCCCTGGCGCACGCTCAAGGCTCCACCAAAAAGCAAGCCCAGCAGGAGGCCGCGCGACTTGCCGTTGCCAAGCTCCTCGGCCAACCCCGGACGCAACCCGGGGGAGCAGCCGCATGAGCGACCCCACCCTCCCCGTCGGCCAGCACCACCACATCGAAGATCCCGCCGAGCCTACCGTCGACGCCACGACCCATCCCATCTCCGCCTATACTGCAGACCAGATCCGCGATGCCTATCACCATCCCATCGGCGTGCTGCCCGCGATCCAGTCCCTCCTTTACGTTCTCGTCGTCGCCCTTTTCCTCATAACGTTCACCGTCCAGCCCATCCGCATCCCCTCTCCGTCGATGGAGCCCACGCTCCTCGTCGGCGATTTCCTCCTCCTCGACAAGCAAGCCGTCGCCTCCTCCTCTGCCCATAGCCTTCTGCCGCCGGTCTTGATCGACCGTGGCGACGTGGTCGTCTTTCACGATCCCGTCGACGACCCTTCCATTCACCTCGTCAAACGCGTCATCGCTCTCCCTGGTGACCGTATCCACCTGCGCGACGGAGTCGTCTACTTGAACGGCGCTGCTCAAAAAGAGGCCTACGCCATCCACCGCCAGGCGGCCCCCGACGCCTTCCGCGACGACTTCCCCAACCTCCGGACTATGGACGACGGCGTCAATCCCAACTGGTGGATTCACCTCCGCGGCCTGGCCCAGGACGGCGAGGTCACCGTCCCCCCCAATAGCTACTTCGTCATGGGCGACAATCGCAACAACAGCGAGGACAGCCGCTATTGGGGATTTGTCCCCAGACAAGCCATCGTGGGCAAGCCCCTTATGATCTATTTCTCGTGGTGCCAACCCAATTTGGAAGAAAACGAGAACTCCCAGCCCAGCTACCGCGTACAGAGTGGTAACAACGCACCGGGAAAGAACGACTTTGCACGCTGGAACCGTACTTTCCGGATCATCCACTAGGAATCAGCACCAACCCGCGTGCCGCATTCTCTCGCCACTGAGACATGGGTTCTGCCCACCTATTACCCAATTGCCCTTACACTGTCAGAAAGCCTCAGTAGACGGAGACAGCTTCATGGACATCCAGACGGAACAGATTAGCCCGGCCGCCGCCCCCCTCACCTCCGCGGAAGAGAACACCACCCAGACCGAGACTCCGCTCGAGTCGCTCGCCTCCATCTGCACCGTGCTTGCCTGCGGCCTCTTTCTCATGGCCTTCGTCTTCCAGAACTTCGTCATCCCGTCCGGCTCCATGGAGTCCACGCTCCTCATCGGCGACCACGTCTTCGTCGACCGCATTACCCTTGCCCCGCCCACCAAATGGGCACCCTTCGTCCACTATCGCGACGTGCAGCGCGGCGATGTGATCGTCTTTATGAAGCCCAATCCCGAGACTCCCGACCTGGTCTTGGTCAAGCGAGCCATCGGCATCCCGGGCGATCATATCCACCTCTCGCACGGCACCGTCTACCTCAACGGAATAGCCCAGACAGAGCCCTACGCTCGTCCCGTCCAGGACGATAACGATCCCCAGGACGCCTACGAGCCTGCCCGTGACGACTTCCCCGCCAATGGCGCGCCACCCAACCTCGAAGTCTGGTCCCAGGAGCTCCCCTCCCACGTCGTCAATGGCGACCTCGTCGTCCCCGCCGGCTTCGTCTTCGCCATGGGCGACAATCGCACCCACTCACTCGACGGCCGTTTCTGGGGCTTTGTGCCACGCGAAAATATCCTCGGACGCCCGCTCTTCAACTACTGGTCTTTTACCGCCACCGCAGACCAGATGGACGCCCAGCAGGCATCAGCCGGGGCACGCATCGGTTCCTTCTTTACAACGGGCCTCCACTTCTTTGACAAAACCCGCTGGAGCAGAACCCTGCATCTCATTAAGTAACGAGCTGTATCTAACGTCAGCCCACTTCGTTCTATCGTCAGTTATCTCGCAAGGGTCGGCGGTCGCGCTCGTTCCGGCCATGGCAGATCCGACGTGCTGCTGAAAGCCTGACCACAACGCGCCCCCATGACACCCAGCACAACGCCAACCCCCGAAGGACGACCACCCATCATGGAGGAGACCCCCTTCGAGCCCCACCAGTTCGACCCTGAAGACCTTGAACCCCGGTCCTTCACCTTCCCCGAAGGCCGCCGCGTCTTCTGGACCATCGGCATCCTCTTCGTGCTCGTCCTCATGGCTCTCCTGCCGCCGCTCGTCAACATGAGTCGCTTCCGCAGGCAGATCACCACCAGCATCAGCCAGAGCCTCGGCCGACCTGTCCATCTGGACTCCGTCACCCTTGAACTCCTACCCATGCCAGGCTTCACCCTCCAGAACTTCGTCGTCACGGAAGATCCCAGTTTCGGTTCCGAACCCGTGATCCACGCCAACACCGTTAACGCCCGCCTCCGCTGGCGCTCCATGTGGCGAGGCCGCGTCGAGTTCTCCCGTATCTCCCTCCAGGAACCCAGCGTCAATCTCGTTCACCTCCCCGGCACCGCCGGAGCAAGTGGCCGCTGGAACATCGAATCTATCCTCCTTCAGGCCTCCCACATGCCCGCCGCGCCCACCGGTCAGCGCGCGGGCGGCACCGCTCCCCGTTTCCCATACATTGAAGCCACCGGCGCACGCGTCAACGTGAAAATGGGCCTCGAGAAAATGCCTCTCTCCCTCACCGAGGCCGACTTCGCCTTATGGCTCCCCCAGCCCGGCCAGTGGCAACTTCGACTGGAAGGCCATCCTACCCGCACCGACACCGCCGCCACCGACACCGGCACTCTCCGCGTCGAGGGCACGTTGGGCCACGCCGCCACCCTTGAAGATGTCCCGTTGGATCTACAGGCAAGCTGGTCGAAAGCGCCCATGGGAGGCGCCAGTTGGGTCCTCCTGGGCCGCGACGCAGGCTTCCGCGGCGACATGAACCTGACCGCCGCCGTCAAGGGCACCGTCGGCACCCATGCGCTTGAAACGCGGCTCACCATCGCAAACCTCCGCCGCGACAACTTCGTTCCCGCCCGCACCCTCGACGTCAATATCCAGTGCAGGGCTCAGGTTCTCGGCGCCTTCCACAAGCTCAGCAACATCCGCTGCGCCTGGCCCCCCAACGCCGTGGACACGGGGATGATCATCACCGGCGACATTCCAGAACTCCTGCGACCTCGCTCCGCCGCCGTCGAGGTCGCGGTCAAGCAACTTGACGCCGCCCTGCTCCTGGATACGCTCCGCCTCGCAAGCGCCCGCGTCTCCCCGGAGCTCGAACTCAACGGAAGTATCACCGCCGACGCCAGGTGCTGCAGCCCAATCGAGACCACGCCCGCAGCCGTCAGTGCCTTCAATTTCTCCATCGCCAAAGCCCGGCTCAGCCTCGGCGATGGCAAACCCTTTGTCGATTCCGACATCAATGGCAGCCTCACCGGCCAGCAACTCACCCTTCAGCCCATAGAAATCGATCTTGGTGCCCCCACCCGAGCGACGTTGGAAGGCCGTGCAGACCTGAACGGCTACAGCCTGCACCTTACCGGCTTGGCCAACCCCCAGCGCCTCCTGCAACTTGCCACAGCCCTACCCCAGTTCGGCGACGGCCTCGCAGCAGTCCTTCCCGAGTCACCACCCGGTGCAGCCACACCCACGCCGCCAGCCCTTCCCATCCACATCGACCTGGTCTCCACCCGCACCTGGTCCACCGGTCAAGCCTGGAAACTTAACGTCGCATCTAAACCTGCTACTCACCGCAAGTCCCGGCGATAAACCAGCTGCCTCACCGATCCCTAAATCTCCACCACGGCCTTGTGAATCGTCGTCCCCAGCTCCGGAACACTCCCGTCATTGACTTCCACCGTCTCCGGCGTCCCCTGGAAAAAGATCCTTACCGACCCCAAAGCATGCGGCCCTACCCGCACCCGCTCCTTGATCGACACCTTGCTCGACCGCACCGTGACCGGAACATCCGCGACCGCGTCGCCGTCATTTTTGACCTCAACAGCCACCAGGTACCCATCGATCTGGCTCTTGCTGGTCATCTGCGTCCGCGCATTCACACGCACAATCGATAGATCGGGCAATCCCCGATCCCGGTAGACCCAGTCATTGAAAAACCATCCCAGCTCCTTGCCGGACGTCTTCTCCAGCGACCGCTGAAATCCCTCAGCATCGCTGCCCAGTCCGGGATTTAGAGTCAGGCTTCGCCGATACGCAATCAGCGACTGCTGGAACTTCTCGTCACCCAGTAACTCGCGTAGCTGCCAAAGTACCGCCGCTGACTTCACCCGGAGGTAAATATCGGACGAAGCGTCCGTCAGAGGCTGCCCCGTTCCCGGCGTCTTGCCCGAAAAGTCCGGCTCCGTCAGCGCCAGCGGGACCGCTGAGCGACCCAAAGCCGCCAGCGCCGCTGCCCTGCCCTGCGTCTTCTCCGTCCACAGCAGACTCATAAACTCCGGCAATCCCGTATCGAGCCACACATTAGGAGCCCCATCTACACGCATCCACGCATGCGTCAGCCCTGATACCAACGTCGGCGCAATCGCATTAGCCTGAGCCGTTGCGCTCAAATTTGCTGCCAGAAAAGCCCCATCTTCAAACGCGATACCCGGATGATCCAGAATCGTCAGCGGCACCGACGGCGTCGGTCCAAACCAGTTCGCAAGCATAGTCTGAACGCTCTTCGCAGCCGCCCCATACGGATCAATCAACTCGGCCAACGGGGTAATCACCGAAAGCAACTGCCCATCCGTCAACGCAGCATGTTGCGCCGTAAGAAAAAGACTCGGCGACCGATATCCCAGCGGCCCCATAGCAAAATCCGCCGTGGCCACGCCATGCGTCTCGTCCACCAGCGTTACGTCCATATCCGGCCGTCGATCCAGCGCCTGCACACGGCCGTCGAAGATCACCGAATCCGGTGGATCGCCCACATACTCAACCGTCAGCCGAAGCCGGACCGTCGTCGCGGCGTTCCTGCGGCGCTCCGAAGCGATCAGCTCAAACAGCTTGTTCCCATCGCCAAGCGCGGCCGCAGGCGCCGCTACCGGATACCAAAGCACATTCCCAAAGCCTCGCAGCGAGGTTGAAGCCGCGTCTGAGGTCGGCAGGATCGCATCCCACTCTGCCCGCGCCGTCCGCCCGGGGTCAGCTCCCAGCAACTCCAGGCGCGCCGAAGTCTGCTTGATCTCCCCGGCATAAAGTGCGGAAATCGTCATCGAAGCCCCCGGTGCCAGCGGTCTGACCGGCGTCAAAACCACCTCCTGCGCATAGCCCGTATGGTCTGCATCTGTAGCAATCGGCGACTGCGTAAAAGCCATCGCCATCGCTCCCTGCGGCCCCACAGCCGTCGCCCCAAGCCACCGCAGCGACCCTGAAATCTGCAACGGAATCCGGTTGATGGGCGCATCCGACCGGTTTACCAGCGTCAGATTCGCGTGCACCTCTTCCCGGGCATCAGCCGGAATAAGGTGCACATCCAGATCACTCGATGTAATCGCAACCGCAGATCGCTCCGCGTCCGTCACCTTGACTGCCGGCAAACTATCCGCTGGCAGGGCCCTGACAACCGCTTCCTGCCCGATCAGCGAGCCCGGCGATAACAAGCCCGGCAATAAAAAGCCCGGCAATAAAAATCCTGGCGCAAGCAGCGCCAATGTCCATCGCTTCAATGTAAAACCCTTCAAGAACCCAAACCCTTACGGGGTTTGACGGGCTTGGGCGCGGGAGGTGGTTTTTTTTCGGTCGTCCTTTGCCGCAGCGCCTCGTACATTACCACCGCACCCGCGACCGAGACGTTTAGCGAAGACACGCTTCCCGCCATCGGAATCCGCAGCAGATGATCGCAGGTCTTCTTCACCAGATCATGCAGGCCGGCGCCCTCGGCCCCCAGGACCAAACAGCAATCCGCGTCGAAATCGAAGTCCGTATAGTCCGGCGTGCCGCGTTCATCCAGCCCGATGACCCACACATTGGCCTTCTTCATCTGCTCCAGCGCCCGCGTAATGTTCGTCACCCGCGCAATCGGCACGTGCTCGCTGGCACCCGCGCTGGTTTTGGCCACGACGCCCGTAATCGGCGCCGACCGCCGTTCCGGCAGAATCACGCCGTCCACACCCGCGCCATCGGCCGAGCGCAGCAGGGCCCCCAGGTTATGCGGATCTTCCACGCCATCAAGCGCCAGAAAGAATTTGCGCTCAAGCTTGCCCTTCGCCCGCAGCAGATCTTCGATGGTCAGAAACTGCCGTTCTCGCACCGCCGCCACCACGCCCTGATGAGCGTCCGTCTTGGCAATCTTCGTCATTTGGTCTTTGTTTTCAAGCGAGACGCGTACGCCGGCGACCCTGCACAGCTCAACCAGGTGGTCCAGCTTCGGCGCCCGTTCGCGCGAGATCAGTACATATTCCAGGCGTCTGCCGCCGGAGCGAATCGCCTCTTCCACCGGATGCAGGCCGTAAAGAACTTCCATCCTGCGAGTTTACCGCGCAGCCTTCGCAGCCGATTGCTTAGAATGAAAGGACAGTTACTGCAATGTTGCAACTTTTCCACCGGGAGGACGTCTTGAGACTTGTGAGCATGGCGCAGACACTGACGGCCTCAATTGCAGACGCTGGTCGCATAGAAGAAGCGCAGCGGCAGAACCTCGCCATTGCCCGCGGACTCAAACGTAACGATCCCGAGCTTCTCGACCAGCTCATCGAAACTTATCAGCATCGCCTGCTGCGCTACCTGCTGTTTTTGACCGGCAAGCGCGAAGTCGCCGAAGACATCTTTCAGGAAACTTGGATGCGAGTCCTCCTCCGCGGCGCCCAATACAACGGCAATGCCCGCTTCGACACTTGGCTCTTCACCATCGCGCGCAACCTTGTCATCGATCTGTCACGCAAGCGCCAGGTCGCCTCGCTCGACGAGATGAGCGAAGCCGACGAAGGCGAGCGCCCGTTTGAATTAGCCATGGACGGCCCTTCGCCCTTTGACCAGTTCGCGACCCGCGAGGATCGCGCCGAAGTCGCCGAAGTTCTCCTGAATCTTGAGCCCAACTACCGCGAGGTCCTGGTACTGCGCTTCCATGACGAAATGTCGCTCGAAGAGATTGCCGGCGTAACCCGGGTACCGCTGTCAACAGTCAAGTCGCGCCTTTACAGAGGCCTCGCCGCCCTCAAGCCTCAGGTAGAACAGCTTCGCAGAACCCACGCTGCCGGTCTGGCTCCGGGGAGCGTCAGTCGATGAGTGACACGAAGAAGAATGATCTGGATTTCGACGGCTGGGACGACACGGTAGGACTCCGAGGTCGCGCTGCGTCCACTGCAATGGCCTCCGCAGCAATGGTCAACCGCACTCACCGCGTCGTGCGTGAGCGAGCCAGGATATTGCAGGCTCGCAGAAGCCATGTGCGCAGCCTCTGGATACCCCTCGCCATCAGCGCCGGCTTGCTTGCCGTCATCTTCTTCGCGGTCTGGAGCGTCCTCGATCAGTATGAGGTCACCCCCATCGGCCTGCCTGACGCCAGCCAGCAAATGCTTATCCTCATGATGTGGTGCCTTCCCCTTTCTGTGGCTATCTTGGCCATCGTCTGGTTTCGCCGTGCAGGCGCAAAGGCTGACAACGGGAGCACTCGATGAACTTTCCCTGGGTTGCACGAGAAAGCAACGAAGCCGCTGCAATCGATCCAACACGGCGCACGCCAGCCAACTCCGACGACCTCGGCATGATCCCCTGGTGGTCCATCGTCCTCGCCGTCGCAGCCTTCGCTGCCATGCAGTATCTCTTTCATGGCGTGCTGCCGCACCAGAAGCACGAGATGCTTCCCATGCGCTTGCTGATGGGCTACTCCTGGGGCACGCTCGTTGCCAGCTACGTTCTGCTCGTCGGCTATGTCAGCCGCGATGTCAAGCGCCGCAACATGCAGCCCGCGTTGTGGATGCTCATCGTCATCATGATGCCCGGCGGCATCGGTGCGGTTGTCTACTTCCTGCTGCGTCAGCCCATGCTCTCGCGCTGCGCGCACTGCTCCACAGAGATCGCATCCACCTATCACTTCTGCCCGCAATGCCAGTTCCAGATGGCGCCAGTCTGCGGCAGGTGCTTCCGCGGCGTCGAAATCACCGACATCTTCTGTAAGCAGTGTGGCCACGACCTCGAGGAAGATCCTACCCCTCCGCGGCTGCGCGCATTCCACGACTGATACGCGCTATCGACTCATTCGTGATTAACTTGTCCCGATGCCCCTGCGAATCATCATCGTTGACGACGAACCCCTCGCCCGCCAGGAGCTTCAATACCTCCTTGAAAGCGATGGTGAAGTTGAGGTCGTGGGCATCGGCAGCAATGGCATCGAAGCCGTTGACCTGATCCGAACCCTGAAGCCCGACGTCGCCTTCCTTGACGTGCAAATGCCTGGCCTCGACGGTTTCGGCGTGCTCAAGAAACTGCTCGAAAAAAAAACCGCACTCCCGCAAGTCGTCTTCGCTACGGCGTACGACCGTTACGCCGTGCGCGCCTTTGAAGTCAACGCCGTCGATTATCTGCTCAAGCCCTTCGACCGCGCACGCGTCACCCAGACCATTGAGAAGGCCCGCGCCCGCATGCCGGCGACCGACGCCGCGCCCGACAGCGCCACCGCGGCCAAGCTCGATGCCCTCCTCAAGCTCGTAGAAGAGGCCGCCCAGCCTGCACGAACCACCAGCAAGGTCGTCGTGCGCGCGCAGGCCCGGCTTCTGCTCGTGGATCAGAAAGATATCTGCTTCGCCGCCATCGAAGACGGCACCATCTCGGTCGCCACCTCAACTGTCGAAGGCCAGTCAAACTGTCGCACGCTCGAAGAGCTAAGTGACCAGCTTGACCCAGAAACTTTCTGGCGTGCGCACCGCTCGTTTCTGGTCAACATCCAGCACATCCGCGAGGTCGTCCCGTGGTTCAAGTCCAGCTACCAACTCCGTATGGACGATCCCAAAAAGACCGAAATCCCAGTCAGCCGCAACCAGACCAGGCGCCTCCGCGAACTCTTCAACCTTTAGACCGCTCCGGGAAAACAAGGAAATCAGTGAAACGATCCAGTCTTGTTACATATTCAATCCTTGCCATCGCGATGCTCTTCTGCACCCACGCACGCGCGGAGATTCGCCTTCCAAAGCTCATCAGCGATCACGCCGTCCTGCAACGTGGCGTCCCCATCCGCGTCTGGGGATGGGCAACTCCCGGCTCGCAACTCATCATCAGCCTGCATGGACAAAAGCTCGCCGCAGCCGCGGATCAACTGGGCGAATGGACCTGCTGGCTCTCGCCGGAAGCAGCCGGCGGACCATACATCCTCACCGTTAAGGGAGATGGCAACGACACAAAAGAGGTGCAGGACATTCTGATCGGCGACGTCTGGTTTGCGTCCGGCCAGAGCAATATGGAGATGCCGCTAAACGGCTTTCCGCCCGGTGCCACCGTCAAGAACGCGGCCGCAGAGATTAAGGCGGCAACCAATCCAAATCTGCGTCTGCTCCTCATCGAACACCGAAGCAGTGACTTCCCGCTCGCGGATATTTCTTCAACCTGGACCCTCTGCACGCCCGAGACAGCGGCGAACTTCTCCGCCATCGCATATTTCTTCGGGAGAGCCATCGCGGCTGACCAGCATGTCCCGTTAGGGCTCATCGATTCGACGTGGGGCGGGACACCTGCCGACTCGTGGGTCTCAATGAATGCCCTTGGCACAAACCCCGCGCTGCTACCCGCATTTGCAAGTCGCGCCCGCTTCACTACGCCGTTGGCCCAACAAGGTGAGCAGGAAGCCGCAGAGAAGCGCGAAGACGAGCAAGCCAAAGCAGCCGGCAAGCCTGCTCCCCATCACCCCTGGCATCCCGACCAGACGTCTTGGCAACCAGCCGGACTTTTTAACGGAATGGTCGCGCCTGCCACCAAATATTCAATCAAGGGCTTCCTCTGGTATCAAGGTGAAACCAACAGTGCATCGGACCGTGCACCGTACTACGCAGCCCTCTTCAAAGCGCTTATCCAGGATTGGCGCAGCCACTTTGCGCAAGGCGATCTGCCATTTCTCTACGCACAGATCTCCAGCTTCAACTCACCAGGGGAAAACTGGGGTCTCGTCCGCGATGCCCAGCGACGTGCGCTCGCCTTGCGCAATACCGCCATGGCAGTCACTCTCGATGTCGGCGATCCGGACAACGTGCATCCAGCCGACAAGCAGACCGTAGCAGCTCGCCTCGCTCTTGGCGCCCGTGCGCTCGTCTATGGCGAGCCCGTCCAATACGCATCTCCACTCTTCCGCCAGGCCACGACCGAGGCCACTGGTATGCGCGTCTGGTTCAACAACAGCAAGGGCTTATCCGCGCACGGTAGAACGATTGAAGGCTTCGAACTCGCCGGCGAAGATCATCACTTCGCCCCCGCAGACGCTGTTATCGATGGCGAAACAGTCGTCGTGAAGAGCAGCCACACACCCAGTCCCCGCTATGTACGCTACGGATGGCAAGGAGTCGTCACAAGCTCCCTATATAACGACGCAGCGCTTCCCGCATCGACCTTCAGTTCTGAACCCGATTAGAGATGACGTTTCCTTGCGAGCGTCCTAAGCACGGCCCTCGCGCCTCTGCGCCAGCACCAGCCCTCGCGGAGTTGGCAGAAAAATACAAGAAACAAGCCCCTCGGCCTCCAGCGAGAACGCCGCATCGCGCACAGTCTTGAGGTGCGAACTGGCATCGTGCATCAGTATCAGACCGGTCGGACGAATCTGCGGCAGAAACCGCTTCACCTCAGCCTCGCGAATCGGCATATCTGAGTCCGAGAAGAAGATATCGATCGTTCCCTCAACCTTCATCTGAAGCGACGACTCATTCCGCAATTCAATAAACGGTGCCAGACCTGACGCACCGATCTTCTCCTGCGCCTTGACAAACACTACCGGATCGAACTCGCATGAGATGATCTTGCCGAACCCATTGGAGCGCATGCCCTCGGCCATCCAGAGCGTGCTGACGCCCAGAAACGATCCAGTCTCAACGATCAGCTCAGGCTTCAGCGTCGTAACCAGCGTTCGCAAAAACTCCAGCACCTCTGTCTCTGCGGTCATCGAGTCGTACATGTGCCAGCGCTCGGGGTGCGGACATTCCGGGGTAGCCCTGTGATACTCGGGAAGCAGCGCGCCACCGGCCCGTTCGGCCTGCAGCATGACTTTGTGTTCCTGTTTAAGTTTTTTCTTGAAGAGTCCCATCAGCGTGGTTTGATCGTATAGGTTAGCCCGGTTGTAAATTGAATCGAGTTCTTTTTGAAGCCAGCCGGCGCATTGTTCAGGTAGTCATCCACCGCTCCAAGGTTGAAGCCAATACTCCTGTACACCGGGAACCCGAGACTCGCATTTGCATGTGCCGAGTAGGCATTGGTGTTATTCCACGCCGGCGAGATGCTTGCAAATTCATTGAAGACCAACCCCTTCGGCAGGAGGTATAGATACTTTTCCGAGAACGTAGAACCAAATAAATTCTGGTTTGATGCTGGATTGAAGAATGCCTGCTTCTCGTAGTGGGCATCGGCCTTGAAGTCGAGTTGGCGAATCGCATTATGCAGCACCGAGATGCCGACTCCACCGCCGTAAGCCTGCTGCAACTGCAGAGACTGCGCAAAGTTATGGTCGAAGGTTGCAGCGCCAAAAAAGAACAGACGCGGCGTGAAATACTCATCGCGCTCCGCTTGCGCATGGAAGATATTCGTCTTTAAAGTTGCGACATTGGCTTGTGACACCGTTCCATACGCTTGGTTATAGTCCAGGCTGGTACGCGACCGCGGCGGCAGCCAGGCCACCTGTGGAGTCGCGCGAACCAGGCTGATCGCACCCGTAAACGATGTCGCATTCTGAGTGGCGCGTACCAGCGAGGCACCCGCAATGGCCGTTCCACCCCAGCCATGAAAGAAAGATGGCGGATGATTGACCGCCTTGTCGAAGGACGCTGCGTCAACCAGCAAATTGGTGTCCGCCAAGGGGATGATCCTGGGACCCGTTGTGGTCGCGACCGTCAGCTGCTTGTCTTCAACGGTGATTGTGCCTTGCGGGACCACTGCCGAAGCTTTCTGGCGTGTGAGCTTCTCGTCATTGGTCAGAATGGCAAAATTCTTGTCGGAGCGAAGCTGTTTCACATTGGCCCACTTGACCGTGATCTCACCGGCCATCGGGCTCTTGAACGTAATGCCGGCGCCGTTGGCCCTTTCAAGCTCGCCAGATAATTGTTCGCCATTGCTGAAGATCAGCGTGTCGGGAGTTTTGTCCACCTGGGCCAATGCAGCCGGAACGAGCAGGAGAAGGACGGCTGTGCTTCGTATCGCCTGAATTTTCATCAACTAACCTCTGAAGGTAAGGTAACGCAGTCCGGTGCAACTCTTTGTTGCAGGCAGAGATTGTCCTCGCGGGGGCATATATTCACCTTCCTCACCGTTGGCCGATCTGGCGGTTGGTTTTCCCTGACTCCTCATTACTCAACTGTGACGGATTTTGCCAGGTTGCGAGGTTGGTCTACGTCGCAGCCGCGGCGGACGGCTATGTGGTACGCGAGGAGTTGAAGGGGAACTACTTCAAGGATGGGGAGCAGGAGCTCGTGGGATTGGGGGATGTGGATGACATGCTCGACGAGCTGGGCTATGTGTTCGTCGCCTTCGATGGCGATGGCGATGACGCGGCCGGAGCGGGCGGTTACCTCTTGAATGTTGCTTAGGGTCTTTTCGTATTTGAGGACGCTGGAGGGGTCGTTGGGGTCCTTGGTGGCGATGCAGACTACGGGGAGCGTCTCGTCGATGAGGGCGTTGGGGCCGTGCTTCATCTCGCCGGCGGGGTAGCCTTCCGCGTGGATGTAGGAGATCTCCTTGAGCTTGAGGGCGCCCTCCAGCGCAATGGGGTAATGGATGCCTCGGCCGAGGAAGAGGAAGTCGCTGCAGGTGCTGAACGTCTTGGCTAATGTGCAACATTGGTCATCAACCGCACGGAGGATTTCTTCGATCTTGCCGGGGATTGTGGCTAGTTCGGTGACGAGGTGCAGCGACTCCTGCGGGGTGACGGTGCCGCGCTGCTGGGCGAGGTAAAGGGCGAAGACGAAGAGGGCCGTAAGCTGGGCGGTGAAGGCCTTGGTGGAGGCAACGCCGATCTCCGGGCCGGCGTTGGTGGTAATGGTGCCCTGGGCGGCACGGGTGATGGCGGCACCGACTACGTTGCAGATGGCGAGGGTCTTTGACCCTTTGCGGATGAGCTCCTGCTGGGCGGCGATGGTGTCGGCCGTTTCGCCGGACTGGGTGATGAGGAGGCCAAGGGTGGTGGTGTCGGGAATGGGATCGCGGTATCGGTATTCAGAGGCGTAGTCCACGTCTACGGGGAGTCTTGCGAGTCGCTCGATCATGAACTTGCCGGCGAGTCCGGAGTGCCATGAGGTTCCGCAGGCGGCGATGGTGATGCCGGTGAAGGCTTTGAACTCGGCCTGGGAGATTTGCATATCGGGCAGGAAGATTTCGCCGGAGTCGAGCGAGACTCGACCAAGGGTGGTGTCACGGACGGCGCGGGGCTGCTCGTTGATTTCCTTGAGCATGAAGTGCTTGTAGCCGGCTTTTTCGGCCTGGATGGGGTCCCACGTGATGCGGACAGGATGGAGGGGGAGAGGCTTGCCGTCGAAGTCGGTGAGGGTGACGCCGGTCTTGGTGAGGATGGCGACCTCGCCGTCCTGGAGGAAGTGGATGTTGCGGGTGTGGTGCAGGATGCCGGGGACGTCGGAGGCGAGGAAGAACTCGCCTTCGCCGAGACCGATGACGGCGGGTGGGCCCATACGGGCGGCGACGAGAGTGTCGGGCGCGTGGGCGGAGAGGACGCCGATGGCGAAGGCGCCCGTGAGTCGCTTGACGGCTCTTCTTACCGCTTCGTCGAGGGGGAGCGCGGGAGGGTTGGGGTCGTTGAGGACGGCAGTGGACTCGTTGGCTTCCAAGATGCGGTCAGTTCCCTGCTGCGCCGCGTGGAGTTCGAGCTCGTCCTGGATAAGGTGGGCGATGATTTCAGTGTCGGTTTCGGACTGGAACTTGTGGCCCTTGGCGATGAGGGCCTGTTTAAGCGAAAGATAATTCTCTACGATGCCGTTGTGAACGACAACGAGGGTGCCGGTGCCGTCGCGGTGAGGGTGGGCATTCTCTTCCGTCGGGCGGCCGTGGGTGGCCCAGCGAGTGTGGCCGATGCCGTAGGTGCCGTGGATGGGCGACTTCTCGATGACGGCTTCGAGGTTCTTGAGCTTGCCGGGGGCGCGGCGGAGTTCGAGCTGGGAGGGATGCTCGGGTGAGCCGCCTACGGCGATGCCGGCGGAGTCGTAGCCGCGGTACTCGAGGCGGCGTAGACCTTCAATAATGACGGGGACGACTGACTTTGGACCGATGTAACCGACGATTCCGCACATGGGACCTAGTGTAAGGCACGGGTACCCCCACCCCCCGCAAAAAGCACGTAAAGTCTTCAAAGCATTGAAGTTAGGTCCGGACCAGGGCTAGTCCGGACCGGCTGAATATAGCTAAAGTATTCAAAGCAGAGACTTTAGGGTACAGAAGGAAGACACTTTTATTGCATCGGTTGAGAACAGGTGAAGCTGGAGGCGGCGTTGGGGTCGCCGGAGGGAGTGTAGCGGGGCCAGGTGGGGAAGGGGCAGAGAGGGCGGCTGCGATGGGTTGGGTTATTGTCGGTGACGGTGAGGGCGTCCGGAGCGGTGCCGTCAAGCCAGCGGTCCAGAGTGCCCAGGGCGTCGAAGCCCGCGTTGAAGGTACCGTGACCGTGGCCGAAGCCGGGGATCAGGTAGAGGCGGACAGCTTTGTCGAGGTCCTGGGGCGGCGTATTTTTCTGGAGCATCTGGTAATAGAGGACGGAGGAGGCGGTTGGGATGGTCGCGTCAGAGGTGCCGTGGACGATGAGGAACTTGCCGCCATGCTGGGCGAAGGGAGCGATGTTGGAGATGCTGGCATCCGAGGCGCGGGACTGGGGGAGGAGTTCGGAGGCGAACTTGCCGCCAGTTGTGGTGTCGAAGGTGAGGGCGTTGAAGTGGGTGTCGCCGGTGAGGAAGAAGCGCAGGACCTGGTCGCCGACGAGGTAGTAGAAGGAATTGAGGAGGGCCTTGGGGGGATGCTCCGCGTGGTGGAGGAGTCCCATGTTGCCGGTGAGATCGGCACCGGCGAGGAGGTTGAAGCCGGGCATGGTTTGGACGCCATTCCAGAGAGGCTCGGCGGTGCGCTGCTCGGAGGCGAAGACCTGGACGGTGTGGAGTTGCTGTGGGGTGAGACAGCCTTTGGCCTGGGTGGTGGAGCAGAGAAGGGTGACGGGGTCGAAGTGGCAGGCGGAGGGATTGGAGATGATGCCATCGGTCAGGCCGTCGAGCTTGTCGCAGGCGTCCATGACGGAGCGGGCGAGGAGTTTGGTCTGGGCCTTGGGAAGGAAGCCTCCGGGAGCGTACATGGCCTGGGAGACGCGGATGAACTGAAGGTCGAGCTCGACCTGATCCCAGGCGGCGAAGGCGCCGAGGACACCGTCATAGTCTGTGGGCCAGCGCTGGACGACGAAGTAGGCTTCGCGCCCGCCGGTAGAGCCGCCCAGGAAGAACATGCGCTGCGGAGGTGTGCCGTAGTGGGCCTGGATGACGGCTACGGCCGCGTCATGGGTCTTCTTGAGGCCGTCCTGGGCGAAGTTGCGACGCTCTTCCATGTTGAGGGCGAAGCGTGCATTGACGGCGTTAAGAATGTCGGGGAGGAAGATGTAGTGCTTGTGATGGCCGGAGTCTGAGCCGAAGGTGGCGAAGCCTCTTGCGAGAGGCGTGAGATCTGATTGGATGGCGAGGGTTGGCTGCTTGAGGCCGTTGGTCTCGCCGAGGTATCCGTCGAATGCCCCGCCACCGAAGTGGACGGCTTTGCCGTTCCAGGTTTTTGGCAGATTGACCTGGAAGCGGATGTCCTGCGCGGCAGGGTCGACGGGGTGGATGCGTCCGCGGACCAGGCAGAAGGGGCCGGTATTTCCCTTCCTTGCGGGCATGGTCTTTGCGGAGTCAATGGTGGCTCCCGTGGTGGGAAGACCGATGGTGGAGGCCGGGATTTGGAGAACCTTCAGGGAGTTGCAGGTTTGCTGGGCCTGGAGCGGAAGGGAGAGGAGGCAGAGAAAGAAAAAGCGAAGCATAGACGTGAGATGCAGACATGGCAGATTTCTGGTTTGTTATGCGCCACCGTTGCGAAGTTCCCGGGTTTTGACGGTGATGAGGTACTCGTAGAACGAAGCAAGCGTGGCGTAGGTGATGCCGGCGGTGCCGTCGAGGATAGCGCCGCGGACGAACATCATGTACAGCCACTTGATGAAGGGCCGGCCAGGCAGCTTGTAGAAGATGGCCTTCTGGTGAAGACGGCGGGTGTGGAAGTCGGGGCCGCGGAGGGCGGTCTTGAGGGATGGGTTCTGCAGGCCCTGCTGCGAGAAAATGAGTTCAGCTTCCATGCTGCTGTAGAGATTGTGCTTGGTGACCCAGTGAGCGATGCCTTTGGAGAAGGGAAAGTGGTCGAGAGAGGCGGTGAGGTCGGCGATGATTCCATCTACTTCCAGCACTTCATTGATGGAGCGGGTGTAGCGGCTGCGCTCCGGGCGGACGAGGCGGATGTAGAAGGGGCTTAGCTGCGCGTGTTCGAGCCAGGTGTTGAAGAGGAAGTCGCGGCGGCGGAGCTTGAAGCCGGAGATGTCGGGTGAGGCCGTCTGGACGACGCGTTGCATCTCGGCGGAGAGCTCGAGGGTCGGGCGCTCGTCGGCGTCAAGGATGAGGATCCAGGGATTGGCGAAGGGGAGGGCGAGGCCGAAGTTGCGCTGCGCGGCGTAGTTATCGAAGGTGCGGGGATGGACGTGGGCACCGGCGGTTTCGGCGATGGCTACGGTGTGGTCTATGGAGTGCGAATCGACGAGGTGAATGTCGTTTGACCAGGCGACGGAGGCGAGAGCTGCGGGGAGGTCGCGCTCTTCGTTTTTGGTCAGGATCAGGATCGAGATCATGGGTTCATCGTAGCGGGTTATCGCGCGAAGCTACGGAGGCAGAGGATTGCGTTCAGGCCGCCGAAGGCGAGGGAGCTCGTGAGAGCTATGTTGGGGCGGGTGGTGTCGAGTGCGCGTGGCCGGTTCAGGATCAGATCCAGCGCAAGAACTGGATCGCAGGTTGCGGTTCCGAGCGTGTAGGGCAGGATACCGTGGTGGAGGGCGAGGGCGGTGATGAGGGTTTCAATGGCGGAGCTTGCGCCGAGCGCGTGGCCGTGGAACCCCTTGGTGCCGGACACAGGAATGTTATGTGCGCAGGGGCCGAAGACGAGTTCGAGAGCGCGGGCTTCGGTGGCATCGTTGGCCTGGGTACCGGTACCGTGCGCGTTGATGTAGGAGATGTCTTTCATCAGCGATTGAATGGTGCCGGGCTGATCGGTGGAGTGCAAGGTTTCAGCGGCGTCACGGAGGCAGGCCTCAATGGCCGCGGCGGGGCCTTCCGGCTTGGGCTGCGTGATGTGGTGGGCGTCGGTAGACATGCCGAAGCCGAGGATCTCCGCAAGGATAGGGGTGTTGCGGGCTCTCGCACTGGCCAGGGTTTCGAGCGCAAGGACGGCAGAGCCTTCAGCGAGGGTCATACCATCGCGGTCCGCGGAGAAGGGGCGGCAACTGGTGGCGGAGACGACGCGCATGGAGTCCCAGGCGCGCAAAAACGCACGCGTCAGGGGAGCTTCATGGGCTCCGGCCAGGGCGGCCGTCACCATTCCACTGCGAATCATGTGGAAGGCGAGACCGATGGCGTGGGCGCCCGAGGCGCAGGCCGTCGAGATGGTGAATGCGGGGCCGGTGATGCGCTGGTCGATTGCGACCTGGCTGACACCGTTCGAGGCCATGGAGCGGGCGATGGTGAGGGGGTGAACGCGGGCGTCGCGGGTGTAAACCCTTGCGATTTCAGGCTCTTCTGCCTGACGTCCATTGGTGCTGCAGCCCAGGACGATGGCAATCTTTGCGGGATTGTGGTGAGCCAGGAGTGCGGACTGGACGACGGCCTGTCGCGCGGCGAGAAGACCAAGCTGGGAGCAGCGTTCCGTGCTTTGGAGTTGGCTGTTGCTGAGGCCGGAGAGGTCGAGCGTGGCGATCTGTCCGGCGTTGCGGAACTTGAGCGTGGGGTCGTCCGCGGGGAGGGGCGAGATGCCGGATCTGCCGGCGAGCAGCGAAGCCCAGACTGCGTCAGGAGTCGATCCGATGGGGGTGATGCAGCCGGCTCCGGTGATGACTACTCTATGCATACGATCAGTGGCTGCCGGTGAGGGGATAGAGGCCTTGGCGGCCGAAGAGGGTAAGGTAAAGCGCTCCCAGGGACAGGGCTCCGAACCAGATACGGAAGATCAGGATGAGGGCCCGGTGTGGGGGTTTGTATCGTCTGAGTCGTTTGCTCTGCAGATATCTTTCGAAGTAGAGAGCAATGACTCCGAAGACGACGGCGGCCACGGCGGTGAAGGCAAATAGCTCGTTGTCGCGGGTCATGCGGGCTTGGCGGCCTGCAGAGCGCGTACGCCATCAACGATGTCCTGCACTTTGCGAAGTGAGTTAAGGCTTGAGTCGGGGATCTCGATGTTGAATAACTCTTCCACCTCAAACGAAAGGTTTATTTTGTCCAACGAGTCGATGCCAAGCTCGTCGAACGTAGTTGCCGGAGTGATGCTCGTCGGATCGATGCCCTTCGATTTGGCGATGAGGTCGATGATGGAAGCGTCCAGATTATCTTTTAGGGCGGGCATGTGGACAGTTTACTCCGGCGAAATGTGTTGGGGTCGGCACCCCACTTCAGAGTAAGAGATATCTCGTGAAGCGGGGAATCGGGGTTTACCAGCGAAGCAGGACCAGTTCCAGGCAAAAGGCAGGTCCCATCGCGGCCAGAATGGAGTAGGTTCCCGGCTTACCAGGATGATTCTTGATGGTGTCTTCCAGCACGCACAGGACGCTGGCCGCAGAGAGATTGCCGACCTCACTGAGAGACTTCCAGCTCAGGGCCAACGCCTCCTTGGGCAGATCGAGGGCCTTCTCGGTAGCTTCAAGAACCTTGGGACCACCGGAGTGGAAGACCCACGAGCTTATATCCGTGAGCGTGAGATTCTGCGAGGCGAGGAAGCTGTCGACGTCGCCGCGCAGGTTATCCAGCACGACTTTGGGCACGTCCGGCGACAGGACGATACGGAAGCCGGTGTCGCGAATATCCCAGCCCATGATGTGTTCGGTATGGCGATAGAAGGTGCTGCGCGTGGCGAGAATCTTGGGCGTTGCGACGGGCGGAGTGGGCAGTACGGCATCGTCGCCCGCGATGACCACGGCGGCGCAGCCATCGCCGAAGAGGCCGGTGGAGATGAGGTTGGCGACGGACTGGTCGTCATCCTGCCAGGTGAGGGAGCAGAGCTCGACTGAGAGGAGCAGGACAATTTCTTTGGGGAAGGCACGAACGTAGTCGCTGGCGCGTGCGATGCCCGCGGCACCAGCGACGCATCCGAGTCCGAAGATTGGCGTGCGCTTGACATGCGTGGGGAAGGGCATGCGGTTGATCAGGCGGGCATCGATCGTGGGGCTTGCGATGCCTGTGACGCTGGCGAAGAAGATGGCGGAGATATCGGCAGGGGTGAGGCCGAGGGGCGAGAGAGCGCGGGTGATGGCGGTCTCGCCGAGGGTTACGGCGGCGGTGATCCACTCGTCGTTGGTCTGCTTGAAGCCGTGCAGGTCAGGATATTTTTCGATGGGAAGAACGAAATAGCGAGTATCTACGCCGCAATTTGCGTGCAGGCGAGTGAGGAGGCGAGGTTCGGGGAGCTTATCGCGCCAGCGTTCTACAAGGACATTGGCGATCTCTGTCTGAGTGTAGCGGTAAGGGGGAAAGGCGGTGCCGACGGACGCGATCTGCATGAAATCCTTTGACGTGCGAAAGATACTGGAAAGTTAGATGCAAGTTGCGGCAACTGTTAGGTTACCGCAACTTGTGACAGGGTAAAGCAGCGTGATGGAAGTCGAAAAGTGCGGGAACGATAGTCTGGCGATGTACGATCACCGCATGCTGGCCTATGAAGCGTTTAAGTCAAGGATAGGTTGTTTTACCGACCGGGAGAAGTGAATGAAGGAGTTTCGCAGGCTTGTGATTGTTATCCCAGCGACGGTGCTCGTCGTTTTGTTAGCAATTCTTTATTGGACGCGTGGCTCCATGGAGCAGCTTGCCTTCCTGCGGAGGGATGCGGCGGGACAGACTGGCTTAGTGGACCAGAGGCCATATCGCATGGCGGAGACGCTTGTTGGCCTGGCGGTATCGGTGGAAGAACAGAGCTTTGCACAGGCGGCTGAGCGACTTGCGGATCATGAAGTGGATCAAGCTTTTGCGATGGCATTGCGGCAGGCTTCCATGGTGCAGCGGACGCTGTCCGGCGACGCTGAACGCACCGCTCAGCGAGTAGAAGAGTTGAAGCAAATGGTCAAGGACGATCAGGCAAAGGTCGATCTGCTGGAAGCAACGGCAAAGACCTCTGGGATAGCTTCGGCGGACGGTGATGAGTTAGATATCGCCAAAGCTCAACGGGGCCTGGACTCGGATGAACTTATCGACGCCACAAGCGACCTGGCGCGGGAGAGCGGCGACCAGCGGGGGCAGATTCAGCAGGAACTCGCCACCCGCGAAGCCACCATGAAGAAAATGGAGAGTCAGGTCAAAGAGCCGGCGGTCATGAATGAAAATCGCTTCTACACTCTGTGGGGACGCGCGTCTGCGTGGTTCGAGCAGCGCAGCCGTTTCCGGTTGATTGCACAGGCCCGGCAACAGGCGGAGGATGAAGCCAGGTCTCTCCAGAGTCAGCACGGGAACTTGGAAAGCAAGAACCAGGCCGCTGGTGCCGCAGGCGATACGGGGGGCGGCAGCGCGCGCGTCGCAAAACTGAAGATGATGGCGAATCAGCGCGTGGTGATGAGCATTCTGGATGATCGCATCGCGACAGAGCGCCAGCTTGCGGCCACCTACACGCAGTGGGAAAAGCAGCTGTGGGCGCAGCATAGGCTCGTGTCCCACCTGGTGTTGAAGTCGTTTGCGTGGATAGCAACAATCGTGCTCTTTGCGGCAATGATGGGGATGTTGAGCCGGTTTGCCTTGCGACAGTTTAAAACCGATGCACGGCGTACGCGAACGCTTGAAACATTGCTGCTGCTGGGGGCTGAGGGTATCGGGCTAGTTGGCGTGCTGCTCGTTATCTTTGGCATTCCGCAGCAGATGCCAACCATTCTCGGTCTCGCCACGGCGGGGCTTACGGTGGTGTTTCAAGACTATATACTCGCGTTTTGCGGGTGGTTTGTGCTGATGGGCAGGGATGGTGTTCGCGTCTGCGACTGGGTTGAGATTGACGGGGTTGGCGGCGAAGTTGCGGAAATCGGTTTGTTCCGAACAACGCTGCTGGAAACGGGTAACTGGACCTCCAGCGGACATCCAACAGGACGCAAGGTGCGGTTTACGAACAGCTACGCAATTCGCGGCAGGTACTTCAACTTCTCGACGCACGGCCAGTGGATGTGGGACGAGATCAAACTAAACGTGCCCGCAACTGTAGACGCGTATGAAGTAGTAAAGAAGATGCAGGCCGCGGTGGAAGCGGAGACCGCAACGAACTCCGAACAGGCAGAACTGGAGTGGAAGACCACTACCGGCAAGCATGGCCTAAGCCAATTTACCGCAAAACCAACGGTGGAGTTACGTCCGACGCAGGCCGCCGGTGTGGACGTGATTATTCGCTTCGTCACGCGGGCGAATGAGCGTTTTGACCTGCGCAATCGTATCTATCTTGCGATGGTTGGCTTGATGGAAGGAACGGAACGGCCAGCGTTAGGCGAGACGGTCTGAATCTGGTGGACCGGATAACACGTCTAACCGTCCGTTGATGGAACATAGCCCGAGTGACGGGTTACAGAATAATCCAGCAGGGCGTAGTTGATGGTGGCGTTGCAGAAGCAGCACAATGTCTGCAAGATACTCATAGTGTTCTCGTCCGCAATGTGGTGCGGAAAAGAGCGGAGACACTCAAGGCACGTAAGCAGGGTGTAGGGGCCCTCGATTGGGGCTACCCGACGTGTAACCCAGAGTGCCACGGCTTTTTCACTATCCCCCGAATGAGGCTTCGTGCCGGGCACGGATGCATACAGTTTTGTGCCGCTCAAGATGTCTTCAATCACCTGAACGAGTGTGCTGATGTGACGTCCGCTCTTCTCGTAGAAAGCGTCTGCCGCAACGCCATGCGGCACGTCATCGCCGATAAATGCACCACTCATTGCGATGACGTGAATGGAAGGAAAACGCCGGCGCACAACCGAAAGTAATTCGAACCCTGACATACGCGGCATGTTGAGGTCAGACAGGATAAGCGCGGGTCTCTGACGGCTAACTTGCTCAAGGGCTTCAAAGCCGTCTTGAGCTTGTGCCACACTGTAGCCGGCAGAGGTAAGAAGTGTTGCGAATAGCTCTCGGATAGTTGGCTCATCTTCCACCACCAATAGGTGCGTCTTATCGGCTTCAGTGGACGGCTCGATCAATGTGGCAGTCACCATATACTCCTTACATTCGTCCCTTTAAGACGCGAAGAAGCCCGGGATGGATGGAAAAAACGTGCGAGCTGATGTGCTTTTTTAGCTGAAGTCGGAAGAGTTATCCTGATTTCGATTAAGTTGGAAAATAATACTCGTTACGATCGGAACTATTTTCTGGACTGGCTACTTTTTACGGCTTGTATCCGGACGCACTTGTTATCGGCGAAACACTTGGAGAGCTGGCTGCTTATCGGTCAGGTTCAGTCAGTCATCGGAGTCCTGAGCTTAATTTCCCAAGCGACAGAGGGCGATCGCGCTCATATCATCGACCTGCGGAGCGCCTTGACCAAAATCATCCAGCGTTTGCCAGAGACTGGCCAGCGCAGCCTCGGCCCGGGTGCCGTCCTGCGGACCTGCGACCTCAGCGAAGGACTGAATCAGGCGGTCTTCGCCAAACTCCTCATCACCGCAGAAGATCTCGGTCAGCCCGTCCGTGTACATCAGCAGCCGGGCACCGGGTTCGAGCGTGGCGCGCTCCACAACGTAGCGCGAACCCGGGAGCATACCGAGCGGAGTGCCGCTCGCCCTGATGAGGCGGATTTGGCCGCCGGGGGCAAGCAGAATCGCCGGGTTGTGTCCGGCGTTCACGAATTCCACATCGCCCGAAGAGGCGTCCAACCGAAGGAAGATGGCGGTGACAAAGCGTCGCTGCGCCTCTGTTCCCTCTTCATAATGCTGCTGAGAAAGCCGTCCGGCCAACTCGCGCAGAGTGAGCGATTGCTTGGCAAGCGCACGAAACGCCGATCTGAAAGCTGTGCAAATGAGCGCCGATGCAAGTCCTTTTCCCGCGACATCCGCGACCACCATCAATTGGTAGCCATCTGGTTCCATCACGATGTCCAGATAGTCACCCCCAACCGAGTAGCAGGCACGCGAACGAGTCGCTACCGAGAAGCCGGGAATCGCAGGCATGGTCTGGGGCAGCAGACTCTGCTGAATAGTCCTTGCGGCTTCAAGATCCTGCGCGAGACGCGCATAGTCCAGATGCCGTTGATGATTGATCGCGTTTTCGACTGCCACCGCCGTCTGCAGCACCAGCCCTTCGAGAAAATCCTGCTCATAGAACGAGAGTTCCCGGCCGCCGGGGGTTGCGATGATCAATTCGGTCAGCAACTTGCCATCACGGGAGAGAAGCTCAAAACGCGAGCATCCTTCGCAAGGCCCGGTGAGCGCGGCTGCAGGCACCATGCCATGGGCAACGTGCGGCCTGGTAAACAACGCTCCCTCAAGCTCCAACTCCAGCACGGCAATGCGGGCTGACTGGCGCAGCACGTCCGTCAGTTCAATGGTGGAATGAACGGTGCGCGAGGCTTCCAGCAAAGCCTGCAGGCGTACCACCTGCTCGGCAAGCGAGAGTCCGGTCTGGTCGGAAGGATCGGGGTTGCTGACAGAGGTCATAGCGCATGTCTCCGCGTCTGAAGTTATTGTGCTGTGGTTGCATAATTCACAAATGCCGAGCAACCAGCGGCAAAAATAAAATACCATGATCCCGAAACTCCGAGGAACATTATGACGTTTTTCTCTAGCAAGATCCTGGCGCCCGCCCTTCTGGTTTGCTGCTTCCCTGCTAACGCGCAAACCAAGGTCACAGAGTCTGACTTTGGCAAGACAGCCGACGGCGAACCAGTCAAGGCGTACACCCTTACGGACACGAAACTAACCGTCAAGCTAATGACCTTCGGCGCTCATGTGACGTCCGTGATGGCCCCCGACAAGACCGGGAAGATCACCGACGTCGTCCTCGGATACGACTCCATGGACGGATACCTGAAAGACGAAAAGACGTATATGGGAGCAGTCGTCGGTCGCTACGGTAACCGCATCGGCAAGGGTACCTTCGCGCTGGGAGGCAAGACTTACAAGCTCAGCCAGAACAACAATGGCAACACTCTACACGGCGGTGTGAAGGGGTTCGACCGCTACAACTGGAAGGCTACGCGTATCCCCAATGGCGTGGAGTTCACCATGGTTTCAAAGGACGGCGACATGGGCTTCCCCGGAACGCTGACCGCGCATGTGCGCTACACGCTAACCGGCGACAAACTGCGCCTGGACTACGCTGCCACGACTGATAAGCCGACCGTCATCAACCTGACCAATCACACCTACTTCAACCTGGCCGGGTCCGGCGACATCCTGGCGCATGTGGTCAAGATCGATGCCTCGCACTACACCCCCGTAGACGCTGGCCTGATCCCCACCGGCGACCTGCCGGCTGTCGCGGGAACACCCTTCGACTTCCTGAAACCCACCGCGATCGGCGCCCGGATCGACAATGCGAACGAGCAGCTCAAGCTCGGTGGTGGCTATGACCATAACTGGGTTCTCGATGGCAAGGGACCCACGATGCACGAAGCCGCGAAGGTGGTTGATCCGTCGAGCGGAAGAGTGCTTGTCGTGTCCACAACCGAACCCGGGGTGCAGTTCTACTCCGGCAACTTCCTTGATGGTTCCGCCAAGGGCCGCGCCGGCCTGGCCTACAACAAACACTTCGGCTTCTGCCTGGAGACGCAGCACTTTCCCGACTCACCCAACCACCCGGCCTTCCCAAGCACCGCGCTGCTTCCGGGCAACGTTTATCGGAGTTCCACCACGTTTCAATTTACGGTCGCGCCATAATCGCGACTGACACCATTGGCAAGCAACATCCCGGCGTTCAAGTAGCATGGAACCCAATCGGTGAAAAATGGGGTTCCGCATGTCGTTGAACAAAACCTGCTGGAAGATCTGGCTCGTGCTCGCACCAATCGTTACGGCACACAACGTAGCCCACGCCGCTGGTCCTGAGGCCGGCATCTCTCACTCTTTGGCACAGTCGCGGGCTGCGCGCCTGTCCAACTTGCGCTACACCCTGACGTTCTCGCTCAAGAACCACGCAACATCCACCTCCGCCACCGAAGTCCTCACCTTCGACGACTCCGGTGGCGGTGACCTGCTGCTCGACTTTCGCGATGGGCGAATAGCTGTAGCATCGGTCAACGGCCACGCGGTTCCGACCGATTTACAGAACGGCCATCTCATTCTGCCTGCCGCGTCGCTTCACACACGGCACAATGAGGTCAAGCTGGGCTTTACGGCCAACGTCGGTGCGGCCGGCAAGGCCATCACGAGTTATACGGATCGCGACGACAGCAGCGACTATGTTTACACCCTCTTCGTCCCCATGGACGCAGACATGGCTTTCCCGTGCTTCGACCAACCCGACTTGAAAGCCCGCTTCAGTCTGGATGTTGAGGCTCCTTCGGAGTGGACCGTCATCGGCAATACTGCTTTGTCCGACGTCAAGAACAGAGGCGCAAGTTCACTGAGTACGTTTCGCGAAACCCGCCCCATCAGCACCTATCTCTTCGCGTTTGCGGCTGGTCCTTTCGCGCGGATTGCGCCCGCTGGGACCGATCAACCCGCGCTCTACGTCCGCAAGTCTCAACTTGCCAGAGCGAAGACGGAGGCCCCGGCAGTGCAGGAGATTACGGCACGCGGCATCAGGTATCTTGAAGACTTCTTCGCCCAGCCGTTTCCCTTCCCCAAGTATGACCTCATTTTGATCCCGGGATTTCCGTTTGGGGGCATGGAGCACGCAGGCGCCACGTTCCTGAATGAAGACTCCGTTCTATTCCGCACGGCACCGACACAGGCTGATTACTTCCGCCGCGATGTGCTTGTTCTGCACGAGACCACGCACCAGTGGTTTGGCGATCTCGTCACCATGCGCTGGTTCGACGACCTGTGGCTCAAAGAGGGATTCGCACAATATATGGCTTACAAAGCCCAAGCCGCGCTCAAACCAGAGACGCAGCCCTGGAAACATTTCGCTGAAGATATCAAACCGCTTGCTTACGGCATCGACGAGACCGATGGCACTACGCCTATCTTCCAACAGATCCCGAACCTCAAAGACGCGAAGTCAGCCTATGGGGCCATCGTGTACCAGAAGGCACCGGCCATCCTGAAGCAGCTGGAGTTCCGCCTGGGTGAAAAGAATTTCCGCGACGGGCTGCGCCTATACCTGAAGCAGCACGCCTACGCGAACGCCCAGTGGGCCGACCTGATCGCAGCCTTTGAGGCCACCGGCAAGCAGGACGTCAAGGGATGGGCCAGTGCCTGGATTATTCGACGCGGCATGCCGGAAGTCAACGTCGACTGGACTTGCGAGGATGGGCTGGTTGACCACATGACGCTCACCCAGAAAGACGTCCTCGCCACCCACGGTGAGCATCTCGTCTGGCCTATTGCAAACGAGATTCTCTTCCTCTATCCGGACTCCTCCGGGCACACCTCGGCCAGCATACGAGTCGATTGGAATACATCCGACTTCCGGGTGAAAGAGGCGTCAGGCAAACCCTGTCCCGCGGCTGTCTTTGCGAACTCCGGCGACCACGCGTACGGTCGGTTTCTGCTCGATCCGACGAGCGAATCAGTCATTACGCGAGAACTGATGACTGCGCGCGAACACGAGGATCCCTTGCAGCATTCCATGTTGTGGGAAGCGCTATGGGACAACGTGCACGTTGCAAAGTCGGCGCCGCGAGTTTATGCAGAACTTGCGCTGAAGACGCTGCCCGGAGAGCCAGACGAGAGCCTCAATCATATTCAAGGCGCGCGCATTGCGACGACGCTCCATGCCTACCTCTCGGCCCAGGGTCGTGAGGCTTTGGCGCCGCGAGCCGAAGCCGTTACCGCGGATCGCATGCTGCACGCACCCACGCTGGGGCTGAGGATCGTCAACTTCCGCACCTTCACCTCCATTGCCGAAACACCCGCTGCACTTAGCCAGTTGAAGGCACTCCTCGCCGGGACGCTGACGATCCCCGGCATGCCGCTGAAGCCGCTCGATCGCTGGAACCTGATCGGCCATCTGGTCGCGCACGACGACCAGGAAGCCCTCACGCTTTTCGCTTTGGAGAAGGAAAAAGACAAGAGCGGCGAGAGCCTGAAGTACGCCTACGCAGCGGAAGCCGGAACCCCCACAGTGGCGATCAAGCAGCGTTACTTTGCCGACTATCTCCGAGATCCATCCGAGAAGCAGGCTCGCCAGGAAGACTGGATTACGCAATCTCTCGGCGGGTTCAACGCATGGAATCAGAAGAGCCTTACCGAGCCATTCCTGACGCCCGCATTGAATGAACTCTCGGCCATCAAGCAACACCGCAAGATCTTCTTCCTCGGCGCCTGGCTCAACAGCTTTATCGGCAGCCAGACCACGCCGGAGGCGCAAGCCGCCGTTCACACGTGGCTGCTGCGCAAAGACATCGACCCCGATCTCCGGCTCAAAGTTCTTGAGGTCTCCGACTCCCTGGATCGCACCGTACTGATCCGCCAGAGGTTCCCCGAATGAACGCTGACCGGCCCCAGAACTCACGCATCGGTGTCGACACCGGAGGTACGTTTACGGACCTCGTTTTGCTCGACGACCGCGGCATGCGTGTATATAAACTCCGCTCGACGCCGCACGATCCCTCGCAGGCGATACTTGCTGGCATCCGCGAACTCGCGGGCGGACAAACCGAGCTCGAGATCACGCACGGCAGCACCGTAGCCACCAACGCGCTGCTGGAACGCAAAGGGGCAAGGGTCGCGCTGCTTACGACAGCGGGGTTTGAAGACGTTTTGCTTATCGGCCGACAAACCCGCGCCGAGCTTTACAACTTCCAGGTGCAAGCCCCACGCCCGTTGATCGAGGCAGGTCTGACCTTCGGCGTAACAGAGCGACTAGCCGCTGACGGATCGGTCCTCGAACCACTCTCGTTAGAAGAAATAGATCGACTGATCGCCGCCCTTCAAAACGCAAAGCCTGACTCAGTCGCCATCTGCCTGCTGCACTCTTACGCGAACCCGGCGCATGAAGAAGCCCTTGCCAACGCGCTTACTGCCGCTGGCTTCACGGTCTCTGCATCACACGCGATCCTGCCTGAGTATCGCGAGTTCGAGCGGTGGTCCACCACCGCCGTCAACGCCTACGTCACACCGCTGATGGCCGGCTACCTCACGCAACTCGAGCAAGGGCTGGCCTCGCAATCACCGCTGCGCATCATGCAATCGAACGGCGGATCCATCTCCGCAACCCATGCCAAAGAAGCTGCCGTGCAAACCATCCTTTCCGGTCCCGCCGCCGGTGCCGTCGGTGCGCAGGCCATTGCCGCCGCCTCCGGCTACACGCGTATCATCACGTTCGACATGGGCGGAACCTCAACCGACGTAAGCCTCATCGATGGCCAGATCGGCACCACCAGCGACTCGATTGTGGGTGACTTCCCGGTGCGTCTACCGATGTTGGACATCCATACGGTGGGTGCAGGCGGAGGCTCGATCGCGTGGCTCGACTCCGGCGGCAGCCTGCGTGTGGGGCCGCGATCCGCCGGCGCAGACCCCGGGCCAGCATGCTACGGCAAAGGCTCAGAGCTGACGGTCACAGACGCCAACCTGCTCCTGGGCCGTCTCGATCCGGAGTACTTTCTCGGTGGCCGCATGGAGCTTGATTTGCTCCGCGCCAAAGGCATCGCACGCGAATTAGCACAACGCCTGAAGATGACGGAGCGAGCGTTAGCGGAAGGTGTCATCCGCATCGCAAACTCGAACATGGAGCGCGCCATTCGCAAGGTAAGCGTGCAGCGCGGTCACGATCCTCGCGACTTCGCTTTACTCGCTTTTGGCGGTGCGGGAGGCCTGCACGCGTGCGCGTTGGCTGACTCGCTCGATATGACGACGGTGCTGATTCCAGAGCACTCGGGCGTTCTGTCCGCGCTCGGCATGCTGCTCGCGGACGTGACCAAGGACTACAGCACCAGCATCCTGCAACCAACCGCAAGCATCACCGAAGAGGCACTTCAGCAAAGGCTGACGCCACTCGAATCCCGCGCCATGAGCGCTCTTGAAGCACAGGGTTTTCTCGCACGTGACATCCTTCTGGAACCCTCGCTCGACATGCGTTACAAGGGCCAGGCTTACGAGCTCTCCATTCCATTTACGCCGAACTACGCGCAAGCCTTCCATCGCGCGCACCACAAACTCTACGGCTATGCCAACCCCGCACGCGCGACTGAAATCATCCAATTGCGCCTGCGAGCCATCGGCCGGACGGACAAGCCTGCGCTATCTCCAGACGGCTTAGCTAACACAGCAACACGGCTTCCATCGCCATCCAGCACACGCGAGACGATCTTCAACAGTCGCCCTCACCAGACACCCATCTTCCATCGCGAACAGCTAGCCCCTAGCCACGAAGCCGATGGCCCCGCGATCCTCATCACCGGACAATCAACCAACGTGATTCCGCCCAACTGGCATTGGAAGATCGATCCCGTAGGCACACTACTCGCGACGCGAAAGCCATGACCATGCGCACCGACCCGATTGAATTCGAGATCTTCAAAAACTTCTTCGTCTCCGTCGCGGAAGAGATGGGCGTGACGCTCTGTCGCACCGGCTTCTCACCCAACATCAAGGAACGCCTGGACTACTCCTGCGCGCTCTACGACGACGCCGGCGAGACCATCGCGCAAGGCGACCACCTGCCCGTTCATCTCGGCGCGATGCCACTCTCCGTCAAAGCCGCTATCCAGCACGTGAAAATGGAGCCCGGTGATACCGTCATCCTCAACGACCCCTTTCGCGGCGGCACACATCTGCCGGACATAACGCTCGTCAGCCCGATCTTTCTGACGGCGCGTTCACCCAGACCGGTATTCTTCGTAGCCAATCGCGCCCATCACTCGGACGTGGGCGGCATGAGTCCAGGCTCCATGCCACTGGCACGCGAGGTCTTTCAGGAAGGGCTCATCATCCCTCCCGTGCGCCTGGAAAAACGTGGCAAAATCGTACCCGAAATCTTGTCCCTCATCCTCGCCAATGTCCGCACGCCGGAGGAACGCGAAGGCGATCTGACTGCGCAGTTAGCTGCCAATCGTGTTGCGGAATCTCGTCTCCTGCAATTGGTCAAGCGCTACGGCTACAAGAAGATCGCACATTACGCCAGGCTGACGCAGGACTACGCTGAGCGCATCCTGCGCAAGACTATCGCCGAGATCCCCGACGGCACCTATAGCTTCGCCGACGCGCTCGACAACGACGGCTTTTCCGATAAGCCGATCTACATCCGCTGCGCCATCACCATTGCGGGCGACTCCGCTGTCGTTGATTTCACCGGCACGGACCACCAGACTTCCGGTGGCGTCAATGCCAACCTCGCCATCACGCTTTCGGCGACGCTCTACGCTTTTCGCTGCCTGGTCACGGAAGACGTCCTCTACAACGCCGGCATCTCGCGGCCCATCACGGTCGTCGCGCCCGCAGGGACTGTGGTCAACGCGAAGCATCCCTCCGCGGTAGCGGGCGGCAATGTTGAAACCTCGCAACGCATCACCGATGTGGTTCTCGGCGCGCTCGCGCAAGCGCTGCCGCACGTCATCCCAGCAGCCAGTCAGGGCACGATGAACAACGTCACGCTTGGCGGGACAAACCCAGTCACCGGCCAGCCCTTTGCCTACTATGAAACGGCTGGAGGCGGCATGGGTGGACGTCCCGGACTGCGTGGCCTTTCAGGTATTCACACACACATGTCGAACACGCGCAATACGCCCGTCGAAGCCTTTGAGCAGGCCTTTCCGCTCCGCATCCGCACGTACAAACTCCGCTCTGGCAGCGGCGGCGCGGGCGAGTTTCCAGGGGGGGAAGGCCTCATCCGCGAGTATGAGGTCCTGACCGAGACCTCGGCCACAATCCTCACCGAGCGTCGCAACTCACAACCCTACGGAACCCAGGGAGGCCAGCCGGGAGCCTCCGGCCGCAACTCCATTCTGCGTGCAGACGGCACAGTTGAATCGTTGCCGGCAAAGGCCCGCATCGAACTACATCCCGGTGATCGCCTACGCATCGAAACCCCTGGCGGCGGCGGCTTTGGTACTCCGCTCACATTGGAATCTGCATGAAGCCAGGCCCGCTGAACTGGCTTTCCACTTCACCCCCGCAAGCTCGCAAGGCACTCTTTGCAGCATCACTGGGCTGGATGCTGGACTCCTTCGATGTGATGCTTTACTCGCTCGTGCTGGCATCGCTCATCGTTGACCTCCACCTCAGCAAATCGACAGCGGGCATCCTCGGCTCGATCACTCTGCTGGCCGCGGCGGCGGGAGGCATGATCTTCGGGGTGCTCGCCGACCGCTTTGGACGCACGCGAGCGCTGATGGCCTCTGTACTGATCTACGCCGTCTTCACCGCAGCGTGTGGGCTCGCGCAGAACGTAGTGCAACTCGCGGTCTTTCGCATCCTGCTGGGCTTCGGCATGGGCGGCGAATGGGCATCGGGTGCGTCGCTCGTCTCAGAGTCCTTTCCTATCGAGCATCGCGGGAAGGCTCTCGGCTTGATGCAATCCGCATGGGCCATCGGCTATGCGCTTGCGGCGCTCGTCGTCGCTGTCGTCCTGCCCCGCTTTGGTTGGCGAGCAGTGTTCTTCGTCGGCATCCTTCCAGCCTTCTTTACGCTATGGATCCGCCGCAGTGTGGAAGAGCCCGCCTCGTTTGAGAAAGAGCGCCTGATCCCGAACCAGTCCGGCACCTTCGCCACGCTCTTCCGCAAGCCACTCGTCATCCTTACGATTGGGCTGACCGCGATGAATGCCTGCTGCCTCTTCGGCTGGTGGGGATTCAACCTGTGGGTTCCGGCGTATCTTTCACTGCCTGCGGCGAAGGGCGGCATCGGACTCACCGGCCACGTCATGACCGCGATTGTCGTCTTCATGCAGGTGGGAATGTGGCTTGGCTATGTCACGTTCGGATATATTTCGGATTACTTCGGACAGGTGCGCACGTACACCGCCTACCTGCTGGCCGCGGCCATGCTGATGCTGCTCTTCGGAGCCACTCGCTCCCCTGTCGTGCTGTTTTTTCTTGCACCCTTTGTGGCCTTCGCGGCGACGGGATATTTCAGCGGATTCGCAGCTGTCACGGCCGATGTTTACGAGAGCCGCATCCGTGCGACAGCCCAGGGCTTCACTTACAACACCGGTCGCATCGCCAGCGCGGCAGCACCGTTTATCGTGGGCTCACTTGCTGACAAGCGCGGGTTCGGTGCCGCGTTCCTGGTCAGTTCCGGTGCGTTCCTGCTCGCCGCCTTGCTCATCTGGACTTTTGGCCAGAGGCTTCGAGTCGCGCAGCCACGGTATTGATTCACGCCAGTAGAGTGCCGGCCATTCCACGAGCCGGGTCGTCACATAAGCGATCACGCAGGCACCCAAAAACTGTGCGGTCAACGCGATGAACCAGGCCTGCGTCGGAGCAAACCTCGCGATCATCTTCTCTCCGGTTCCAAGCATCGCGCTGTGCCAGAGGTAAAGCCCGTAGGAGTAGACCCCAATGGTTGAAATAGCCCTGTAAATCCAGAGATTTACGAGTTTGCCGGAGTGCTCCATGCACAGAATCAGGAACGCTCCGGAGGCAATATAGATCACGGTATAACCGGGCCCGCGCGTCAACCTTCCGTCACCCATGAACACAATCCAGAGCACCCCGATCACGCTGGTAACTACCAACGGCCAAACCCGTAGCGTAAGTTTGCGATAGAGCTCCGGCATGAAGTGGAAGAACAGCGCAATGATGACCCCAAACAAAAGGCTGTCTACACGATTCTGCGTCCAGCGCAGCGCGCCTTCTGTGTTGCCCAGATAAGCCGTAATACAGCGCGCCGTGAATGCGATAGCGCTGACGCCGATCAGCAGCTTCAAAATATTGACGGGAGACCACTTGCGGGCCGCAACAAAAGCCAGCAGGATTGCCAGCAGGAAGTAGAAGTGTTCTTCCACGGACAGGGTCCACGTCTGCTGAATACTGCTGCCAAGAAAGTTCTGCAGATGAAAGAAATTTTGCCAGAAGAATGTCTTTGGCGGATGGTGGCGCGTGATCAGATGAAAGAAGATCAGGAAGTAGTAAGCCGGCCAGATTTTGAAGACGCGTCGAATAAGAAAACGCCCTGGCAGGATGTCATGCGTATCCCGATATTCCTTGAGCAGCAATCCGCCGACCAGGAATCCAGACAGCACAAAGAAGAGGTCTACCCCATGGCCGCCGGCCAGCTCTTCAAACCGGTTGAAAGCATCCAGCAGCCAGACGCCTGTGTGCGGCTTTTTGAAGTGCGCAAACATCACCGTCAGGATGGCAACGCCACGCACAAAATCGATTTCCAGACGCCGCGGCTTGCCCGGAACTTTCATCTACACTCCCAGTTTCCCATCGCGAAAAGATTGCCAGGCCCTTCTGATTCAGGCATGTGACAGACAGCAGGAGTGGGGGGTCGAACCCTCGGCTCCTGCCGGAGACCTTGCAATCAACAATTGCTATGACCCGCCAACAATGGGTCTTTTGCAACTTTGCATACGGTAAGTGTATATCGCCTTGTGATGGCGGGTGTCTCTTCTTAGAAGGTTGAAGATGTCACGTGGGATAGATCCTGATACCTGCGGTGTGGACGCCACGGTACACCCCGCAGCTCGGATGTTGGAACTGCATAAGCCCGTGCCGCTGAATCGTGTGCATTGGCTTTCAAAACGTTACAGCGGAAACTTTGCCGTAAATAAAGAACGGCGCCGGGGAGGTTTTCACCTCTCACCAGCGCCTTACTCCTGCAACGATTGAAACCGATTTTAGAAAATTATCTTTCCGGCAAACTGTATGTTGAATGGCTCGCCAGGTCCAATCCCCGGTGCGCCACCATTGTTTCGAGTCGCAGTGCTGCGTCCAAACGTTGAGGAAGACAGATTCCCTGCCCCGGGGTTTGCAAGGTTCGTATGATTGAAGATGTTGAACATCTCCGCGCGGAGTTGAAGGTTTACGCCCTCACGAACGTAAGTGTTCTTCACCAACGAAGCATCCACCGTTGCAAAGCCTGGGCCGCGAACCGAATTACGCTGCATCGTTCCAAAGGTACCCAGCGGAGCCAGAACAAACGCGCTTTTGCTCAGCCATTGCACATAAGGCGAGGCTCCCGTCGTGGGCGTAAACAGTGTACGTGTAAGCCCTGCGGCCGGGTCACCATTCTGATTCGGACGATCCTGGAACTCGCCAGTCTGGCTGCGGTCTGTTGACGTTCCAAGCTTCACTGCCACGGGTGTACCGGTGAATGCAGTGACGAATGCATTTCCCTGCCAGCCCCGGGTCAACAACGTCATGTGCTCTGTAAACTTCGGCACCTCGTAAACAAAATACCCGTTGAAGGTGTTGCGCACATCGAAGTCCGCGTTGCCGTACTCGCCGCCTAGATTCTTTGAATTCTGCGGAGCGAACCCGCGAGTACCTGAGATGACATCCAGTGCGTGGCCAAGCGTATACGAGCCCTGGGCCGTCAGACCGTGGTAGTTGCTCGTCCGCAACATGACCTGGAGCGAGTGGTAGTTGGACGTTCCCTCACTCTCGATCTGATTGATCGCGCCAATCGTCTTCGCATTCGGAACGGAACTGCTAAAAAACGGGCGTCCGGCCTGCAGCGTGGATGTCGTGGTACCCGTCGGCGTGCCACTTCCCAGAGCGGCCTGGTTGATGTCAATCAGGTCAAACAGGCGGCGCCCAAGCGAACCCACGTATCCAATTTGCATAATCGTGTTGCGGCTAACCTGGTACTGCGTATTCAGATTGAAGTTCTGTACGTAAGCCGTCCGGAATGTTGGGCTAATGGTCGCCAAGCCCTGGGCTGCCGGGCCTGAGGCGGTCGAGAACGGATTAACGCCCGTGGTCCATTGGTAGAAGCTGTTACTCACATTGACGACTGGTGTCGCTCCGGTCGGATTCGCCTGGACGCCTACCGCTCCTCCGTTGCCCGGACGATTGTCAAAGAAGCCGTTGAAGTTTGGTACGTCGAAGTAGATGCCGTACGTTCCGCGAATCTCAAACCTAGAGGCCGCCTGATAGGAGAATCCAAAGCGCGGAGCCAGGTTTGTGCCATTCTTCGGGTAGATTGAGTCGATCTGCTGCGACGCAATTACCAGACCGTACGCGTCCGTGCCCGTAGCGCCAGGGCGGAAGTCCGAGATCACTCCGTCAGACGAAAAGGGGCCGTTGTACGTGTATCGCAGCCCATAATTTAACGTCAGATTCGGAAGAACCTGGTACTGGTCCTGGGCAAAAACATCAAACGCTTTTTGATAGATGCCGCGACGAAGCGTTCCGCGAGTAAAGCTTGAAGATGCCACAAAACCAGCAAGGTAGTCCGCCAGCGCTGTTACATCTGGGGTTGTGGTGCTGGCGACGCACGTGGCCGCCGTATCACCGGCGATGCAGCTATAGGCAGTCGCACCTGCCGGAAGCAGGTTCCGCACCGCAGCGTTTGCCGTAGCCAGGCCCGTAAAGTTAAACGTACCGCGCGTATTGCGTTGGTACTGCAGATCCATATAGTTCCTACGGAACTCACCGCCGAGGCGTATCTGGTGCTTGCCGACCGTATACGTCATGGTGTCAGTAATGTGGCCCGTGTAGTCCTTGCGGCCTAGCGCCTGCGTTACGCCAATCTGGTCCAGACCCGTGACATTGATGGTCGGAGCGCCAAACAAAGAAGGGGTTGTGACACCGGTGTTCAAACCGAGCGCAGGGATGTTCTCGCTGTGGTTTTCATCGTTGAACGTCTGGTTGAAGACTCCGACTCCGGCGAGCAGTTGATTCGAAAGGTGGTCGGAGATCGACCAGTTATGGGTGGCGGCAAAGTTTTGCGTAATATCCGGAGCTACCTGGTAGTAGTCGAAGATGTTCGTCCCGATGGCGGCGAACTGGCGTCCCGTCCCGACGAATCCTCGCAATGACAGTTGCTGCCTGGAGGTGATCGTCCAGTCAGCCTTGGCCATCGTGTTATCGCTGTAGCCGGTCTGTGGCCGCGCATCGAGATAGTTGCCGGCAGAGGCCGGTCCGCTCGGCTTGTTGCCCTGAGGCCAGAGCGAAAGAAGATTCAGCGATAGCGGGTTGACTGGAATATTGTGCGATGCCAGCAATGCCGTCCCTGCTGCAACATATGCGGCAGTCGGCTCTGTGGCTGAGGCTGTGTTCTGGATCAGGTACTTCTGGCGCTCATAGTTCACAAAATAGAACAGCTTATCCCGAAAGATCGGACCACCGATGGATGCGCCGAACTGCTGATTGCGCAATGCCGTCTTGCGCTGCGTGGGCAGCAGGAACGGACTCCTCGCGGCGAAGAACTCGTTGCGATTGAAGTAGTATGCCGATCCATGAATGCGGTTGGTTCCAGACTTGATTGCGAGCGAGATCAAGCCGCCGCCGTTGCGTCCGACCTCTGCATTGCCCTGCGTCTGTACGGAGAACTGGTCGATGGAGTCGATCGGGATTGTTACGCCGGCGATTGAACCGACGCCCCCCTGGTTGGCGGCCGCGGCGTTCTGCCAGATGTCGTTATTGTCGGCGCCGTCGATCTGCCAGTTGTTCTGGTTTGTACGCGTCCCGTTGAGCGATCCTGCTCCGTTGTAGCCTGGGACGATCTTGACCAGTTGTGTAAAGTCCCGTCCATTCAGGGGAATATTAGCGACGGCTTTCTCGTTCACAACCGAATTGTTCGTCGATGAGACGGTGTCGAGCGTCACGGCCGCCGCATTTACCTCAACCTGCTCGTTGGATGAGGCCACCGAGAGCTTGATTTCAAGTGAAAAGATCTGTCCTGGCCGCACTGCGATGTTGTCGATCTTGGTCGTCGCAAACCCTGGCGATTCGACCACCACGCTGTAGAGACCAAGCGGAAGATCCTGCAGGCTGTAGTCCCCAGAAGTGGATGAGACGGTTTCGCGTTTGGAGCCCGTCTCAGTGCCTGTCAGCGTAATTTTTGCATTGGGCACAACGGAGCCCGTACTGTCCTGAACGGCTCCAGCGATGCCACCTCGGAAGGTCTGCGCAGACACCAGCTGTGTGATTGCCAGTGCTGGAATAAGAAACAAGGAACGTGACTGCCTCGGAAAAAGATTCATTTTGAGACCCCTCCTGTACATTCTTTTTTTGTAGAACGGTGGAAAATCTTTCCTCCAGCACATTGGAAAATTGATAAGCCAGATGCGACAAAGAGTCGGTAAGAGGCCATGTGGGAGGAACAAATAATGGGGAGTTAGGCTGAAAGATAGTACAGACGCCCTTGGAACGCAAGTCCGCGGGCTGCACCAACACGGTGCACGCGTACCCGCCACGAGACTGAGTGCCTACGTGGGCACTGCTCTTTTCTGTGGCTGTCAGTACAACAAGTACATTTATTTTCGAACGACAGCGTCGCCAGGTCAGTCTCGCGGTGCATGGGATGAGCACCATCTTTCCGGTGCCAGGCCGTCGGCAAGGAATTACATACCGCAGTCCTGATTCGCAGATGTAAGCCGTGGGTCTTTCATGCGTTCGCGCACAAGACGCATCCAAAAGCCATATGTTGGTGCCGCGAGGATCATCTCTACGGAGAGCTGCTTGCTGATGGCACGAGCCGGTTGTATCAGGAAGAAGCGCTTATCTCAGAAGATCGAGGACCAGACAACTTGTACCAATTGGTTGACGTAAGTTTTACGCTCCGGCAAAGACGCGTATTTCCCGCCGACGGATCGCGACGGAATGCCGGGACTCACGAACGTATGAAAGATGCCCGGATGTGGCAGAACGGCAGACCTGACCTATGGAGCGATTGGTTTCCATAAGTGGCTGGCCGATGCGCCTGACTTGAGCCCTGAACCGCCATTGCAGTAGCCCGATACACTTTCCGCGAGGAAGAGATCCGCAAACACACGCCAAACGCGTGCATTTATCGTGAAGGCGACACTTTGGCTGGCTTTGACGTCCTATTCGCAGGCACGTCGTTACCTAAGCCCGATAAGCGCGTTCCTAAAGGTTTAGACTTCACAACTTTCTTCTGAAGAGGCCAGCTTTTCTGATCCCGCAGGTTGTTTACCGGGGGGATGCCCGCTTGTGTCAGTCCCTATGACGGCAGCATCTGAGTTAAGTCAAAAAACGTTCAACAATCGCAAAGGACACAGCAGATGAAATGTTTTAGCAGGTTTGCCGCACTCATCCTCGGAGGGATCATCTTGACGGCCCAAACCTCCGGCGCTCAAGTACAGGATCCGGCAACAGATCTTCGAATTGATCCGCAAATACGGTCCTTTCTCGCGGTCCTCAACAAGGACAGCAGTCCGTTCTGGGAGCTGCCCCAACCGAAGCCCCAGGAGATCATCACCGCGCTCCAGGCCAAGATACCGGTGGACATGTCCGGAGTAACTATCGTTCCTAAGACGATCACTGAGGACGGAATGAGCGTCAAGCTGTACATAATGACGCCCCAACACCTGACCGGAAAACCGGGCGTTCTGCTCTTCATCCATGGCGGCGTCTGGATTGTGGGAAACTTTCAGAATCACCAACGCCTCTTACGCGACCTTGTGGTCGGATCGGGTCAGATCGGCGTCTTCGTCGAATACACACCCTTGCCGGGAGCGAAATATCCAACCCAGTTGAATGAAAGCTACGCGGCGCTGAAATGGGTCGCCGCGCATGCAAAGGATTTTGGCGCTGACGGCACTCGGATTGCCATTGCCGGCAACTCCGTTGGGGGCAACATGACCGCAGCCCTGACCCTTATGGCCAAGGATCGAAAGGGTCCAAAGGTCGCCTATCAAGTGCTGCTTATCCCCGCAACTGACGCCAGCGTCGACACGGAGTCGTATCACGCGTTCGCAACCGGCCGGTTTTTATCCCGGTCCTTTATGAAGTACGGTTGGGATCTCTACGCCCCCGATGAAAAAACCCGCAACAGCCCCTATGTGTCACCCCTTCGAGCGAGCAATGACGAACTCAAAGGCTTGCCGCCTGCGCTGGTCATTACGGCAGAGAATGATCCGCTGCGCGATGAAGGAGAAGCGTACGCTCGAAAGATGATGAACGCTGGTGTTGAGGTGACTGCAGTTCGCTATGACGGAATGATTCACGATTTCGTTTTCCTCAATGCGCTCCACGAAATTCCGGGGGTTCAAGCAGCCATCCGGCAGGCGAGTGAAGGAATCCGCAATGCATTGAAGCCCTAGATTCCTCCCTCAGCAGGTCTTAGGTACAAAGAAACGCAGCAAGGTGTCCCAACTCTGCTGGCAAACCCCGAGAATTTTTTCGGGGTTTGTTTTGTTATCCGGCTGTGGTGCAAGCAGGGTTGAGAGGTGGAAAGCAACTTCGCAGACGCCAAGGTGGGGTCTGTGGAACGGTGCCACAAATTGCGTATCAAACGGCAGAGCCCAGGACTGATTGCACATGCTGCGGAGTGACGCGAGGACCCTTCACCAAGGGTCACGTTGTCCCGAAACAACCACTATGCGTTTTCAGGAGACGAGCTCAGACTTGAAAGTTGGGAGTTCAGAGAATTATGTTTCTGCTGCTTTTGCTGCAATAGCGGCCAGTCAGAGGATGAAGCATATTTCGGCATGTGATTTTTATCGCAAATGAGCCAGGCGAGGCAGCCAGGGAATGCCGGCCGACCCAAGGAAGCCCGGGCGCTTGTCAGCCCCCGGGCCTGTCCTTGCACTCAAACCGATTCAGCGTCCATGTCTACGCCGATTAAATGTCTGCTGGTAACCTGCTGCGTAGCCTTGACGGAAGGCCTGTTTGTACTGGTTGCGATCGCCCATCTGTGCGTTCCAGCCAGCGGCGTTACCGTAGCGCTGGCTCTTGGTGTAGTCCGTGGCGCCGCGGTGATTATTGAGATCACGTTGCGCGTCGTAGGATCCGTCCCGCATCCCGTTGTTGTAAGCGATCTGGTTGGATCTTGCCTGGCCGCGGTCGATCCCGTTGTAGTTGCCGTTGCGGTTCTGGCTAACGTTATAAAAGCCGTAACTATTGTTGCCGTCGCGGTGTTTATCGCCGTTGTGCCGACCGTTGTCGTCCCCGTTCCCGTAATTATCTTTGTCGTCGTCTCCCTGACGACTACGATCTTGGTTCTGGTCTTGTGCAAGGGCGGAGGGGGAGGGGATCAGCAAGACTGAGCCGGAAAAAAGCGCGGCCACGAGAAGTGCACGTTTGATAGGCAACATGTTGTTCCTCCAGTAAGAACTCAGGGTAAAACATTTCCCCTAAGCGATCCCAGCCTATTTACTCGAAGGGGATTTGCCAAATCTGATGGATAGATGTGGAAACGCGTCGCCAGGACTACACGACTCGTACTGGATATTCGTGTAAGCCCGCACACTGCCCGCAAGAATTACCTTGGCGGGTGAGAGGGCAGGTCCGTGGTATTTTTGTTGTCCACCAGGCGACGCGGTTAACAGTGCCTGGGACGGCGAAGGAGCCATTACCCTTCTCCCCGACCTCGACGCCGGAGCCACGCGAGCAACGACTGGGCCAGCTATCCCGACCTCATCAAGCCCACCCGGAGAGTATCTCGCCGGTCGACGAGTTTCGGCCATTGAAAAATACGCGCGGTCGCCCACTTGTTCCTGTACTTCCGGACACGCGTGCAGGTCTCATCGAAATCGCTCGCAGTCTCGACGCTGGTACTCTCCCGGGGCGATAGGCTGCTATCGCCGTGCATTGAGATACGGCCAAGCGCCTTCGACAAACTTTCAACCAAGCCAGTCCCTGGCAGGCTTGTTTGCGGGGCAGTTACGTCGAAGCCAATGAACCTAGCTCTCTTTGGCTTGCACGGCATCCAGCGCACGACACATGCCGGGCCTTGACGGTTCCGGTCAGTCCAGCCCGTCCTTTCCGCCCGCATGCACTATGCTGTTGTACGGAAGACCACCAGATGTATCGAGGCCGCCCCGCATGATGAAGCGCACGACACTCCTTGCCACCGTCCTGACCGCCACCAGCCTTATCGCCCAGCAGCCGCCCCGTCCTCCATCCACTCCACTCATCACTCACAACCCCTACTTCTCCATCTGGTCGAACACCGACGATCTCACTGCCTCCAACACCGTGCACTGGACCGGCAAGCCCCAACCCATCGCTGGCCTCGTCCGTATCGACGGCCACCCGTTCCGCTTCATGGGTCGCGAACCCCGCGGGATACCCGCCATGCAGCAGACCGCCCATACTGTCACCCCAACCCACACCCGCTACACCTTCAACGGCGGCGGCATCGAGCTCGACCTCACTTTCTTCACGCCGACCATCCTCTCCGATCTCGACATCCTTTCGCGCCCCGTCACCTACATCAGCTTCACTGTCAAATCCATCGATGGCGCGCCCCACAACGACGTTTCAGTCCTTGTCGACGTTGGCCCTCTCATCGCGGTCAACGCTCCCGGTGAGGCCGTGACTTATTCGCGCAACCAGACTGAAACCCAGACGGTCCTCTCCGTCGGCTCGCGCGAGCAGCGTGTCCTCAACCGCTCCGGCGACGACCTTCGCATCGACTGGGGCTACTTCCACCTCTCCGTACCGAACGACGAAGAGTCCAGATCCGCCATCGTTCGCGAGACCTCCGTCTCATCCGATGGCACCTACGCCAGGACCGGCTTCCTTCCGAAGGCCGACGACATGGATGCGTCGCCAGTCGTAGGTCATGGCGACGCCCATCTCGCCACTGAACTCCTCTTCCACACCGTCGGCGGCCAGCCCCTCACTCGCCACGTGCTCGTCTCTTATACCGAGGGCTACGCAATTCAGTACCTCGAGCGCAACCTCCGCCCCTGGTGGCAGCGCAATGGCCAGACCGTCGCCAGCATGCTCGACGCCGCCGAGCGCGAGATGCCCGGGCTCGAGAAACGCGCCACCGATCTCGACCTCACCCTCACGGCAGATCTCACCCGCACCGCGGGCGCGAACTACGCCAAACTTTGCATCCTCGCCTATCGCCAGGCCTGGGCGGCCCACGGTTTTGTCGCCGATCTCGATGGCCAACCACTCGTCTTTGGCAAAGAGAATTTCTCCAACGGCAGCATCGGCACCGTCGACGTCCTCTACCCCGCGGCTCCCTTCTTCCTCTTCTTCAATCCCGTCCTGCTTGAGGCCGAACTCCGTCCGTTGATGGAGTACACCGCCCTGCCTAATCGTTGGCGCTTCCCCTTTGCCCCTCACGACCTCGGCACCTACCCGCTTGCCAATGGCCAGACTTATGGTGGCGGAGAAAAAACCGAAGAAGACCAGATGCCAGTCGAGGAGTCAGGCAACATGCTCCTCATGGTCGATGCACTCGCCCGCGCCGAAGGCAACACCCGCCTTGCCCAGCAGTACTGGCCCAAGCTCACCCAGTGGGCGGAATTCCTGAAGGCTCACGGTCTCGACCCTGAAAACCAGCTCACCACCGACGACTTCGCCGGCCACGTCACCCACAACGCTAACCTCGCGCTCAAGGCTATCGATGCTCTCGAAGCGTACGCGGACCTCGCACGCCTCCAGCACAAAGATGCAGAGGCCCGCGAATACAGCAAGACCGCCCACGCCTACGCCGCCAGATGGATTGAGCTCGACAAGGAAGGCGATCACTACAAGCTCGCCTACGACTCACCCAATACCTGGAGCCAGAAGTACAACCTGGTGTGGGACAAAGTGCTTGGCTACAACCTCTTTCCCGAGTCGCTCCGCGAAAGCGAGATCGCTTTTTATAAGACCAAGCTGAACAAGTACGGCCTTCCTCTCGACAGCCGCGCTGATTACACCAAGCTCGACTGGTCCATCTGGACTGCAACTCTCGCCTCCAACGCCGCCGACTTCAACGCCATCATGGACCCCATCGCCCTCTGGATCAACGAGACTCCCACCCGCGTTCCGCTCACCGACTGGTATGACACCAAGGACGGCAAGCAGATCGGCTTCCAGGCACGCAGCGTCGTCGGCGGCGTCTACATCAAGGCGCTCGCCGATAAGCAGTTGACCGAAAAGTGGCGAGCCATGGCTTTACCTGCCGCGAGAGATATTGCACCAAAATCCGGACTCCGCTGACTTACCGCTCAGCAATTCACGAGGTCCTGGTCGTCGACCCGGGCTTCGTGTATTGCGTCGAGAGCTCTAAGAGCCTGTTGCCGATCGCCGGGAGGGGCTATCCAGATCGAATTCGACTTTCACGACCGAGAGCTGGTCGTCAAACGGATTGCGACGATTACACGCTGAGGATGTCGCGGCTTACTCAGACCGTCAGGCGAGAGAGATCCTCGCGGCATCATCCTCGCGGCATCGTCGGAGCGGTATCAGCTCCTGTGGCGCTCCATCCCGGCTCAGGTGGTCGAGGGCCGGGATTTATGTACTCGACGTGGCTGGACATCGACTTTGATACACGGGTCTTCCGGACCAGAGAGAAACCCGGCCTGGGGTTTGCGGCGGACTGCCGATCCTGACGTATGATCTGGGTGATCGCAGCAGGGGCACAAGGAGCGTGGACGGGTGACAGACCTGCGATTGGCCGGTGGCCGGCGACGGTGGCGCGTCGCGATGTTGCTGGCCGTGGGCGTGCTGGTGAACTACTTCGACCGGGTTAATCTGTCGGTGTCTCATGGCGCCCTGTACACGGCTTTCGGCATCTCCGATATCGCTTTTGGCTATCTGTCCGGCGCGTACAACTGGACGTACGCGCTTTGCCAGTTACCGATCGGCGTGCTGCTGGACCGGTTCGGCGTAAAGCGGATAGGGCGTGTCAGCATCCTGCTGTGGAGCGCTGCTTCTTTCGCAGCTGCGCTGGCGCCGAATTTGGGCGGATTATTTGGCGCGCGATTATTACTGGGAGTGGGTGAGGCACCTACCTTTCCGGCAAATGCGAAAGCGATCGGTGCATGGTTTCCCGTGGCGGAACGTAGCTTCGCTACTTCGCTGTTCGACGCAGCAGCAAAGTTTGCCTCCGCGATCGGCGTGCCTCTCCTGGGTCTGCTGTTGATCCAGGTTGGATGGCGCTGGAGCTTCGCGATGACGGGCGTGGTCAGTGTGCTCTACTTTGCGTGCTTTCGCGCGGTTTACCGTGAGCCGGGAGAGGACGAGCACCTGACCAACGAGGAGCGTGCCTACATCCAAAGCGACTCGCCGGAAGTCGCTAGACCGACCGCGAAGACGTCTCTGGTATACCTGCTGAGGCAGCGCAAGGTGCTTGGCCTGGCCATTGGAATGGGTGCGTATAACTATGTCTTCTACCTGCTGCTGACGTGGTTGCCGACCTATCTCTCAACGTCCCTTGGGATCGACCTGATGCACTCGTTTTTGTATACCGGTGTGCCATGGCTGGTGGCGACGGCGACGGATTTGCTCAGCGGCTGGGGCTCCGATGCACTGATCCAACGGGGATGGGATGCAAGCCGCGTTCGCAAGACGGTGCTGGTGTGCGGCATGATGTTTGGGCTGGGATTGCTGGGTGCAGCGAACGTGCACACGCCCCTGCGAGCGCTCGTCTGGATCAGTCTTTCAATTGGCGGACTGGCGGCGGCGGCGCCGATTGGGTGGTCTGTACCTTCCATCATTGCGCCTCGTGGCAGCGTGGGAAAAGTGGGAGGGATCGTGAACTTTGCCAACCAACTTTCCGGCATCGCAGCACCTATCGTCACGGGGTATATTGTGGCCGCGACGCACAGCTTTGCGTGGGCGTTCCGGATTGCGGTGCTTTACCTGCTGGTTGGTATCGTCAGCTACGTTTTTCTTCTGGGTAAGATCGAGCCCGTTCCGGATGAGCCATTAAGCGCTTAGAGACGTACCCTTCCGCTCCGGATCGAGGGCCAAAGCAGACGCCTCCGGGATGACGAACAAGGTTTATTGAATGCAGCGTAGGCAAGTCATCTGCTTTTTCTGTCTGAACGGGATCGACGTTAGCGGGCCGTGTAACTTTCCTGAAAGTCGGTGCGGCTGTTACGAACTGTCCAGTGCCCCCCACGGTCTGCGGTGACCTCGAGGAAGTTGCCGTCCACCCCCTTGGGGTTGGCCAGATAAGGATCTGGCGGGTTGCCATCGGGTCCGCCTTCTTCCGAGTAATGAAGCTGCCAGAGACGCGCGAGACCGGGTGCGTTGGTCAGAGATTTGAAGGTTGCGGGCGAGCCACCCTTGGTAGCACCGTTATCCATGATGGCGACCTGAGCGTGGATAGCGTCGAGCAGCGCCGGGCTGGAGCTCTGGTACCAGCCATGGTGCGAGACGATGTTGAGATCGACCGTTCCAAGACGATTGATGGGACACATGAGCTCGCGTTCACGATCCCAGGTGAGGTCGCCAAGATCGAGGATCCTGAGTTTGCCGAAGGTGAGCACTACGCCAAGTGAGCGGCTGTTCTCCGTGGTGTCGACCGGGCGTTGCTCCGATGTAGCGCAGAAGGGATTGAGCTTCCCTGCGCCTTGCAAAGAGGTTGGCAGTAGCTTGCCGTCAGCGCTGATCACCTGAACCGTGAGCCCGCGGATGGGCAGCACCTCGCCGGGAGTTGCCACAATATGGCGGGCTGCAGAGGATAAGAGCGTTTGCTGGTAGGCGGCGTAGCCATGCTCGGTAACACCGTGATCGAGTTCACGGTTAGCACCATGGTCAATGAAGGTGCCGATGGGCATGAGAGCGGCGAGTTGAGGGACACCGCCTACGTGATCGTCGTGGTAATGCGTGATCAAGACGTAGTCGATGCGGGTGAGGCCTGCTTGTCTGGCCAGCGTGGTGATGCGTTTGGCGTCGCGGCTCTCCTGGCCTGGCCATCCGGTGTCAATAAGAAGCGAGTCGCCATTGGGAGGAACGAAGAGCGTAGCCTGCCCTCCTTCCACGTCGACGAAGTAGATGTGCAGCTTCTGGTCTGCTGGTTTTAGTTGCTGGGATGCGGCTGTGGCAGCGGTAAGGCAACAGGCAGCAAAGACTTTCATGAGACAGTTCATCTGGGGCCTTCTTCCGATCGAGTATTGGCGACGGTTGCACGGGTGGCCCCGGTAGAGATACCCCCATCGACGAGCAGGGTCTGGCCGGTAATATAGCGGCTGGATTCCGAGGCAAGGAAGACGACGGCACCGTCGAGATCCTGCGGTTCTCCCGGCCGTTTCAGGGGGATGCGGTCCACCAGGTAATCGACCCAATCCTGGTTTTCGTACATGACGCGGTTCTGTGCAGTCTCAAACCAGCCGGGCGCAAGACAGTTGACGGTGATGCCGTGAGGTCCCCAGTCGTCGGCGAGACTCATGGTGAGTTGGCGTGTGCCTCCCCGGCTTGCCCCATACGGGGCCAGGCCGGCATAGCCGAAGACGCTGGTCACAGAGCCGATGTTGATGATGCGTCCGTAGCCATGCTGGACCATGAGACGGGCCATCGCCTGGGCAACGAAGAAGGTTCCGCGGAGATTCGTTTCGAGGATCAGATTCCAGTCATCCCAGGTGACTTCCAGTGCGGGCTTGCGAACGTTGCAACCGGCGTTATTGACGAGAATGTGAATCTGGGCGAACTCTGCATGGGCAGCCTTTGCCATGGCTTCGATACTGGCCTGGTCGCGAACGTCCAGATCCAGCGGGAGGGCGCGACGGCCCATGGACTCGATCTCCTGGACGAAGGGAAGAAGGTCCTGACGGCGCCGGCTGGTGAGGATGAGATCCGCGCCCGCACCGGCGAGTGCGCGGGCGAGATACTGGCCCAGACCTCGGCTCGCCCCGGTTACAAGGGCGACCTGACCGGTGAGATCGAACAGAGGAGAGGTCATTGGACGGACGTCTGCCGGTGCGCCACCCTGGGGTCGAGGACGACCTTCATCAGATTGGGCTCGCGTGCGTGGAGACGCTCAAACCAGGAAGGGCCCTCTGAGAGGGGGGCGATTGCCGTGATAAGCGGTCCGACCCGAATGGCGCCGGACGCGATGAGGTGAATGGCCTCCGGGTACTCCCCCGCGGAGGCGCAGGAACCCTGCAGCCTGATTTGCCGGGAGACTATTTTCTGCAGCGGCAAGTTGACAGTGGGCGAGATGTTGCCGATCAGGGTAACCGTTCCACCCTTGCGTACGCATTCGATACCGGAGGAGATGGTCTCCGACCGGCCTACGGCCTCAAGGACCAGGTCTACGCCTCGTTCGGCGGTGAGTTCGTGGATGCGGGTAGTGAGTTCTTCGCCCGACAGACAAAGGGCCTCACTTGCACCAAGTGCAGATGCAAGTTGCAGGCGCGTTTGGTCGATGTCACTGACGAAGACGTGAGCGGCACCGGCAGAGCGCGCGGCCTGAAGGAGCAGCAAGCCGATCATGCCGGCACCGATGACGAGAACCGTGTCACCCGGCTTCAGGAATGAGACACCGACGCCGTGGAGCGCGACTGCCACTGCCTCCAGCATGGCTGCCTCGGCAAAGGAGAAATCATCGGGCAGTCGGTAAAGAATGCGCGCTGGCACGACAAGGTACTCGGCAAAGGCTCCGTGGCGTCGATACTCCGCGCAGGAGACGCCCATGACCTGGCGTTGATCGCAGAGGTTGACTTTGCCATGAAGGCAGGGGGGGCATGCTCCGCAGTAAACGGTTGAATCGAAGGTCACGCGATCGCCGGGCTGAAATCCGCTGACTTCGGCTCCGAGAGCCACGATGGTGCCTGCGGCCTCATGTCCCATGACGATGGGCGGAATCCGTCTTCCGCTGGCGCCATCATAACCATGCACGTCACTGCCGCAAATACCGCAGGCAGCGACTTCGATCAAGACCTCATCGGCGGCAGGAATCGGAGTGGGAAGATCAACGACGTTCAGATCGCTGTACTCGGAGAGGAGAAGGGCTTTCATCGAGAGGCGAGTCCTTTGCATGTTCTTCGCGAGGCAGAACGCGGGAATACCCCACAGCATACGTGGGTGCTCTACGGAAAGGCAATTTTGCAATGGCGATCGTGGAGTACCGGTCGGGCCTCGCTTTGCGCGGCAAACGCAATATTCCTGAATCATTTCTTCGCCTCATCAGCGCCGCGTCCGTGCTCCGCCCAGGATGCCGCTCGATGAGCACAAGGCCGTCGAGCACTTTGGCTGGCTCGCACATTTCGCGGGCCTCGACATGGCCACCTCCAGCGAGTGGACACTCAAACGCCGGATTGGGATCCCGCTCTCGAAACGGCCTATTTCATCTCTCCCGTCAACGTCTGCACAGCCTTTTCCAACTGCACATCCACCCCCGTCTCCGTCTCGCCCAGCCCCCGCAGGATCTCTACATCCACGGGCCGAGGATGCATTTCCATATCCTGCCCCCGCGTGTCCTTGATTCGATCCCCGGGCACTCGCACCTGCGACCCGTCAATCAACCGCTGCGCCCCCGTAAAGATAATCCACCCTGCCGTCGGCGTCCCCACGGTCTTGCCCAGCCCTAAGGTCCGGTATCCCTCGGCGAAATCCTCACCATCGCTAAGAGTCGATTCATTGGTCACCAAAACCGTAGGCAACCCCAGCGCTCTCTGCCCCAACGCCTGCCGCATCGGCGCGGGCGACCCATCGCGAGGTGTCCCGATCAGATAATTCTTGCGCGCAAAAACATCGATCACGCGTCCATTTACATACCCGCCATTGTTATTTCTCACATCCACAATCACACCCTGCTTGGACTGGTTCAGCACATCCAGATCCAAATACAACTGCGCCAGGTCTGTATCGCCCATCGCCGCCAAGTGCACATATCCCAGCTTGCCGCCGGAGATCTTGTCCACATACGCCCGGCGGCTCTCCACCCATCCGCGATATAGCAGTCCACTCTCCACTTGAAGCGTTACCGGCCGTACGACCACCTCACGCTTCTTTGCCGAATCGCCTCCCGGCGCCATGCTCAACACCACACGCCTTCCCGGCGCATCCGCCAGTAGTTGGTCCAGATTCGTCCCTGACGTCATGGCCTGCCCATTCACCGCCAGAATCCGATCCCCCACGTGCACACTTCCCTCCAGCGCCACAGGTCCCAGCGGCACGATCTCCCGAATCACCAGCGCCCCGCCATTCTCAAACGCAGCCCGCTCAAACCGTACCCCCAACCGCCCCGTCCGCACACCCGGCAAAGCAGGCTTGCTGATCCCAGAGTGCGAACTATCCAACTCCCCAATGAGCAGATTGATATCCCGCCGCAGCTCTGCCCCGGTCCGCGCGCCTTCAATATACGGCGTCCACTCCGCCTTTAACGCCTTCCAATCTGCCCCATTGAAGTCGCCACGGAAGAACCGGTGATTCAGTGTCGACCACGCTTCATCGAACACCACCATCTTCTCCTGCTCAAAGTCCACATCCACAGCCGCCGTCAGCAGCACAGGCTTTGGCGTTCGGGTCGCGAGCGTCACCACCCGCACGCCCGCGCCGTCGCCAGCCGCGGCCGGCACCCCACCCCGCGCCGCCGCTCTCTGTAGATAAAAGATCTCCTTCGAATCCGGCGACCAGGCCATCTCGCTCTTTGCCCCAGGATCCGACGTCAACTGCCGCGGCGACGCCGGCTCTCGCGCCAGCTCATCGAGCGAGTACGTGTAAATATTCTGCTGCCCGGCAACATCCGCTAAAAACGCCAGCATCTTCCCATCCGGACTGATCACTGGATACCGCACCCCCAGATCGCCCAGCGGCAGCAACGTCAGCCGCTCCCGAATCCCCTCAAACACAATCTTCACCGGCTCAGCCGGGGTTGTCGGCCGCGTCCCAACCTGCCGAGCCGCCGGTGCCTGCATCTCTGGCCCCGGCGTATTCGGCTCCTGCTCTGCAACCTCAACGCTTAACGAAGCCGCCGGCGAAGGCTGCGTCTCTGGGCTCCCCGGCGCAGGCCGCTCATTGGGCGAATTCGGCATATCCGGCGCCCCCGGCACCGACTGCTTACGGAACAGGTCCCGGAACTGGTCCTCACGGAACATCGGCACATGTGGCGTCAGATCCACCCGCGCCAGCTGCGGCGTCTCCGCCCGCTGCGACGTATCGAACAAGATGTATTTCCCATCCGGCGACCACACCAGATGACTGGCATTTTCCCCATTGGCCAGAAACGTTATCTCCCGTGCGGCCGCAGACCCATCCGTCGGTACCACCCAGATGTTCGTAAATGCGTCAAGGCCTGTCGGCACATACGCAATCCACTTCGAATCCGGCGACCACGCGATTGAATCGCCCTGATACTCATTGATCTCGCCCTTCGCCACCACCTTGTCCTGCCCTGTCGCAAGCATCAGAACATGCAGTTCCTTGCGGTCACGAATAAAGGCCACAAACTTCCCATCCGGCGACGGCAGGGCACTCGCATCCAAAGCCGTACCATGCGTCAGCGCGCGCTCCGCATTGGTGTTGAAGTCATACTCATACAAACTTGACCCACCGTCGCGCTCACTGCGGTAGATCACCTTCATCGAGTCTGAAGTCCAACGCGGATCGAACTCGGCCGCCTCCGTATGCGTCAGCCGCTGCGCCTCACCACCCTCACTCGCACCTGCGGCAAACACCTCACCATGCCCCGTCACGGCAATCTTCTTTCCATCTGGCGAAAGCGCCAGCCCACTCCATACCGTCACTGGCTCATGCGTTACGCCCGGGCCACTCGGGAGCCCGCGCAGCGAAATCTTCACCTCTTCCGCCTTGCCCGTGCGCGCATCCGCCTTCCAGATCCCGAACCCCCGCTCAAACACCACGGTCTTGCCGTCATAGCTCAACGTAGGCCACAGCACGCGCCCCTTGTTGAAGTGCGTCAACTGCTTCATCGCCCCGCTCGCGGCATCAGCCTCATACAGATTCTCGTGCCCAGGCCCACCATCCCCGGCGTTATCGCCCATCATCAGCAACTTCTTCCCATCCGAAGACCACATCGGCCACGCATGTTTCGCATCCCCACTGATCAACTTCCGGTATCCGCCTTCACCCTCCACCGGCTTCAACCAGATCTCCGTCTCATCAATATGCGCATGCCCATTGCGCCACCATTGCGAGCTGGAAATCCCTTTCGCCACAATAGCGATCTGCTTGCCATCCGGCGAAGGCGCACTCTCAAACTCGTTCATATACCGCTCATGCGACACTTCCATCGGTGTCCCGCCCATCGCGCGCACCCGCAAAATGTCACCCTGCCCGCCTACATCCGTTGCGCCAGACGTGAAGTACAACCACTCGCCATCCCGCGACCATGCATCCAGGTTCGACGGCGCGTCCGAATACGTAATACGCTGCAACTGCCCGGTAGCAAACGTCAGCACATAGATGTCCCCGCCCCCGGTCCGCGTCGACATAAACGCCAGCTTCGTCCCATCCGGCGAGTACAACGGCCGCGACTCCTCCGCCGGATCCGACACCAGCAGATGCGCCTCTCCCCCCGTGGCCGCCACTGTCCAGAGATCGCTCCCACTCACAAACGCAATCTCTTTTCCATCGGGCGAGATCGCAGGCTGAGATAAGGACGGCCGCGGCGCCGGCTTGCTCTGCGCGGTTGCAAACAAGGGAAGCGAAAGGAACGGCAACACCACAGCAACAGCACCAAGAGAAACGCGCACAGAGGACCTCAACAAATTGGGATTGTGTCTACAGACGAGCCTACCCCACTCAAAGACGCAAGCCTCAATGACTCAAAGCTGACATTCCCTTTCAATTGGCGACAAGCCCCTTGGAGTATCTAAAAAAAACAGGCGGACCGCCATCGAATATTACCCGTGATGGTGCAAAGCCCATGGGGTTAGCTGAATACAAAAAGCTCTTTAAGCCTGAACTCGTGCAGCGAGCTCCTCTGCTTGCGAGCAGCCGTCACCGGTTTTATCTCACGGCTGCCTACCGCAGCTATCCGGGTTCTCGCCACATCTTTACAAGGTGAGAGTGCCCACCAAGGACTCCCACGATACCATTAGGTCGGACCATTCGGCACCCGTTCAGGAGCCACGTCAACTGATGCTTAGACCCATCCTCTCCTTCCTTTTTCTGCTCTCTACCTCAGCCTTCGTCTGTGGCGGCGGAGCCACGCATGCGTCCCCCCTCTCCGGCATACCGCAGCAGTCGGGCCAGATTCCCCAGCAGACAATCCCCTCAGGCCGTGCACCCCAGAATCCCTCCGGAACTCCCAAGGCACCCCACGCCGCGATCCCGTTGCCGAACGCACCCTCGCCGACCAAGCCGACAGCCTCGCCCGCAGTCATGGCGGATGGAATCCACCGCCCCCTGCTCGTTCCCCGTCTCGCCACCGAGCCCCGGCTCGAAGACTTCGTCTCAGGTAGCCCGGATAACCTCGTCGCCCAATCCATGCTCGATCTAACCGGCTTCGTTCAGCAGGATCCCGACGACGGCGCGCCAGTCACCGAAGCCACCTCCGCCTTCCTCGGCTACACCGGCCACGATCTCTACATCGCCTTCATCTGTCGCGATCGCAATCCGCAGGACATACGCGCCCACCTTCTTCCGCGCGATCACATGGGCGACGACGACAGGGTCGAGATCACTTTCGATACCTTCAACGATCACCGCCGAGGCCTGCTCTTCCAGACCAACGCCTTCGGCGTCCAGGCCGACGCAGCCTATACCGAAGGCCAGCCCCAGCCCGACTTTTCCTTCGACACAGTATGGGATACGTGGGGCCGCCGTACCTCGTTCGGGTATGTCGCCCTCATGCGGATCCCATTTCAGAGCCTCCGCTTCCGCAGCGCCGGTCCGGACCAGTTGCAGCTTTGGGGCATGGTCCTCGGCCGGTCCATCCCCCATGCTTCAGAGCGCGCCTACTGGCCCCGCATTACACGTCAGATCGCAGGCCGCCTCACCCAGGACGCGCCCATTGTCGGCTTTGCGGGCGTGCAGCGCGGACATAATCTCCAGCTCATCCCTTATGTTATCGGGCAGAATTACCGCAAGCTCGATGACCGCAACCCCCTCGCCCCCACCTTCGATCAGAAACTTCTGCAGGGCACCGCCGGGATCGACGCCAAGGCCGTTCTGCACAACTCACTCGTACTGGACGCGACCCTGAACCCCGATTTTTCGCAGGTCAACGTCGACAACCCGGCTCCTCCCAACCAGCGTTTCCAGACCTACTTTCAGGAGCAGCGTCCCTTCTTCATCGAGAACGCCAACTACTTCACCACGCCTATCAACCTCTTCTACACCCTCAACATCGTCAGTCCCCAGGTGGGTGCGCGGCTCTCCGGAAAACTAGGTCCCTGGGCTGTCGGCCTGCTCGCAACCGACGACCGCAGCCCCGGCCAGGCAGTCGCCCCGGGCACACCCTACGCCGCCAGCCGAGCCCAGTTCTACGTAGGCCGGGTCGCACGCGACATCGGACCATTCTCCTCCGCGGGCATCCTCTACACCGATCGCGAGTACCACGGTTCCTTCAACCGACTTGGCGGCATCGACTACCGCTACCGCTTCCACAAGCAGTGGACCCTTACCGGGCAAACTGTCTACTCGGCTACCCGCAGTCTGATTGGCGGCACGTCAAGCGGCCAGAGCACAAAGCAGAACCTCAACTTCTCCGGGGAAAATCTCAACTTCGGAGCGGCCTACAATGACACGGCTCGCGGTTTCCAGGACTCCGTAGGCTTCTTTCGCCGCCCCGACATCCGCGAAACTCACATCCAGACAAACTACACCTGGCGTCCCGCCGGGCGCACCCTGCTATCGCATGGCCCATCCTTCTACATCGAGCAGGACTGGGACCACACCGGTCTGGCGCTCGACTCGCTGTCTCATCTGGCCTATAGCTTCCAGTTCCGGCGTCGCACCCAGATCACACCCTACCTCAACGTCAACAACGATCGCCTTCGCCCCTCGGATTACTCTCAACTCACCCGCAACGTCGAGTACCGCAGCCAGGTCGCTGGAGTCGAACTCTTCACGTCACCCATTCCGCAGTTTGCGCTCGAGTTCAATACCTACGCCGGGAAGACCATCAACTACAATCCCCCGGCGGGACAGGCCCCCCGGCCCATCGACGTGCAGTCCATCGAGACCAGCCTTGAAATCAAACCCACCACCCGCCTGGATCTTCAGAACACTTACGAATTCGATCACTTTCGCGCTCCCGGCGCTGCGTTCATCGCCTATGACAACCATCAGGCTATCGCGCGCTGGAACCTTCAAATGACCCGCGCTCTGGCCCTCCGCGCCATCGTCATCTACGCCTCCACCATCCCCAACCAGCAGTTCACCGGGCAGCAGAACTCGAAAGATTTCTTCACCGACCTCCTGCTCTCCTTTGTCCCCCACCCGGGTACGGCCATCTACTTGGGATATGCAAACGACTCGCAAAACCTCAACCCCGGGCTCTGTGCACGTCTCGAGACGGGGCAGTGCGATCCAAACGGAGTGTTTCTGAATCACACCGGGGACTCGCTCCTCAACGACAAGCGAGCGCTATACCTCAAGTTCAGCTACCTTCTGCGCTTCTAAAGCCCACAAGCACTTCCTAGCCTGAACGGGCAGTACAGACTAAGCATTGTTATTGCGAGCGGCCGATTCATAGATCTTCCTCATCAAGGCCATGTCTCGCAGTCCCTCTTCCCCCGAGGGAGCAGGGGGCGTTTGGCTCAGGATGCACTTTGAAAAGTAGTCCGATTCCACCTTGAACTGCGAGGGATCCTTGTCCTTCTCGAGATCATCAACCTGCAAGCTCGGTCCGTCCTTCAGCGCTCCATTCAGCTTGGCCGTCAGGTGAATGCCCTGGTATCCGAAACCGTTCAGGGTCAACGACCCTTTGGACCCGTGCAGACGAATAAATCCATCCATGTTCGCACCATAGGTGGTGGTGCAGCTTGCCACCGTGCCCGAAGGAAACTTCATCGTCCAGCTCAGGTTCTCTTCTACCTCTTCGAATCTCCCGTCATGGTCGATCACCGAGCTGTAGGCGGAGATCGCAACAGGTTCCTCCCCCGTCAAAAAGCGGCATGCGTTCAGCGAGTAAATGCCGACATCCATCAGCGGACCACCGCCGGCAAGTTTCCGATTCAAGCGCCACTCGCCCGGAGCGATATTAAAGCCGTTCGCGCTTTCGATCGCCTCGATCTTACCCAGTGCCCCGCTCCGCACCAGCTTTTGCGCATGCAATGTTGTCGCCTGAAGCTGGCAGCGATACGCGATCATCAATCGCCGGTCCGCCTTCCGACACGCTGCAATCATCGCTTCGCACTCCTCTACCGTGTTCGCCATGGGCTTCTCGCAGAGCACATGCTTGCCTGCTTGTGCCGAGCGGATCGTGTATTCCGCATGCATGCTGTTGGGAAGGCCGATGTAGACGGCATCGATGTCCGGGTTATCGCGGATCTTGTCGTAGTTCTCGTAGCTGTAAATCGAAGTCTCTGGAATCCCGTACTCGGCCGCAATCTTCAATGCTTTTTCGCGATGTCCGCTCACCAACGCGGTGATCTTCCCCAGCGAACTCATCCGCGTTCCCGGCATAAAGTGCTCCACCGTGATGCGTCCCAACCCTACCGCACAGTAGCGAATCTTCTTTCCCGGCGCAGCCTGCGCAGGAGAGGACGATGGCAGCACCGTAGCAGCGGAAGCAGCAGCGAAGAGCCGGGTAAAATCTCGTCTGTTCAAACGCATGGAGGTCACCTGATTTTTTGAATCATAGCCGATCCAGGTCACACTGCAAACTCAATCCAAGGACGACGTGTACCTCTCCCTTGCGTTTTGCTGCTCCCGAAGTCTGCTGCGTCAGGCTGGAAGCCTGCTCGCGCGAACCGCCGCAAGCGGGTACTCCATCCTCACTGCCGCTCCCCTGCTTGCCGTTCGAGAGCGAGAACGTCAGGTTGAGCAGGATCGTCCGCAAGGCCAGAACCCGGCCCAGCAAGATCTCATCCGCAGCCCCGCCGCAGCCGCCCCTCGGCTCAAGCTCCGCCCGAACCCACCCCGACAACGTCAGCTTCCGCGCTCGGGCGCGAGTCTTCAGTGCTGCGAACTCCTCCTCGCTGCCCACCGATTTCGTGCGGCTTATACCCCGGAGGAACACCGAACGTGCGGATAATGATCGGCAGCCTACAGCTGTTGTGTAAATAAAGCCAGATGCCAACCTTGGGTTGGTCATCACCTCTTGGTTGTCCTGGACCTTTCGCTTCGACTGTTAAATAGACATAGGTTTTGTGGCATCAAGAAGAAACGCCTGGCTGGAGGAAGACGGGTTGGTTTGTCCCAGAACGGAGACTCCGCATTGGTTTGCTGACAGAACCAGGAGCAAAAGCCTCTTCATCGCGACACCTCAGCCCCTTTTCCGAAAGCCGCAGTCTTGTTCTTGAACGTGAATCCGTACGCCGGATTGTTCTTGAGCATCTGTTGAACCGCTGGCTAGGAGTTTTTGTATGGCAGGGCTAAATCCACGGGCGCGGTTCGCATTGTCGGATTCATCAAGTGATGGTGCGATGCGCACAAAGCTGCTGTCAGTAGCTAATGCAGGCGTGGCCCACCTAACCACAAAATGCACTCGCGCGAAAGGTGGGTAACGACAGTAGCGATATCGGAAATGATGTTTGTTCGTGAGTTTTCCTTGATTAGCGAGTAAGCCTTGTGGCTTCTGAATCTTCGCGCCAGTAGATTTCAGAGCTATGGCTAAATTCAATGTCTACTTCATGAGACAGCACCTCGATCTTCGGCGAGATTACATATTTTGCAATGCCGGGATACTTACAAGCTTGTGCGTATGAAGAGGCCTTACTCTTAAGCGTGATCATTCGCAACTTCGAGTATCTTCTAGCGCTGCATCGGGAACAGCACTTCTCCAGAGCCGCCTCGCTTTGTTCCGTTTCGCAGCCGACGCTCTCCGCCGGGATCAAGCAGCTCGAAGTAGACATGGGCGCTCAGATCGTGAAGCGGGGACGTAACTTTGAGGGGTTTACGGCTGAAGGAGAGCGTGTCCTCGCCTGGGCACAGCAGATGCTGGACGACTGTCAGCGACTGAAACAGGAGCTTTGCTCCTTTCGTGAGCACGCGTTGGAGGGTCCTTTTAGAGTAGGGGCTTCTCCTGCGACCATCGCGCTGGCCTCCGTTATGAGCGTTCCGTTTGTCGAAAAAGTACCCGCCGTAAAGCTTTCGGTAGAAACGATGGCGAGCGAACTGCTACTGAAAGCGCTCCGTTCCGGACATGTCGACATCGCGCTGAGCTATCTGCCGGAACAGCCGACCGAGGGATTTCTGCATCACCTGCTTTACCGCGAACAGATGCTCTTGCTCTACCCGACGCAGGCCCGGCCGCTTGCCAAGTCGCGAGTTGCGTTGGAGCGCCTCGCCAACCAGCCACTTTGCCTGTTGCGAGCGGCTCTGCCGACCGGCCTGGAGTCCGAGCTGGCGGTAGCTTCCACCATTCTTTGGACCGATTCCATGTTGGTCCTCGAGGCCACCTTGGCAACCGGACGCTACGCGACGGTGATCCCGCAATCACTGACGAATGGTCTGAATACCAGGCTACCGGTGCGCGGCTACCGGCTCGATGATGAGAACGCCCAGGCAAATGTCGGCTTTATTACGGTCCGAAAGGATCCAACACCTGCCCTGCTGCAGTTGTGGACCGAGCTCGCCCACACGCCTCCACTTGTCCAGGCGATCCGGAAGCTGCTGAGCGGATACAAAGTCTTCATCAAGAAAACCACGCCGCCTGTTTCCACGCTGCCTGCTCAATAGAGGGCCTCTATCGTCGATTCAGATTTCCTGTTGGCTTTGCACGGACGGGATGCGTCATGCTGTTTGAGTGATGATGGTTACTCGGGAAGATAACGTTTCAACCTTTTTCGGCACGAGCGGCATTGTCCTCAATGAATTGCAAAGAGCATTCGCCGGTATCGATCCCACGCAGGTTCATCAAGCAGCTGAAGCACTCCTGAAGGCGAGGCGTGTGTTCTTTCTGGGCGCAGGCCGCAGTGGCCTCGCGCTGAAGATGGCTGCCATGAGGATGATGCACCTTGGGCTCTGCACGTACGTCGCCGGCGAAGTCATTACACCGGCAATTGCAGAAGGCGATCTCCTGGTGGTCGCTTCTGGTTCAGGAACGACCGCCGGCCCGCTTCATGCAGCAGATATAGCCGTCAAAGCTGGAGCGTCGGTCCTTGTCCTGACGACGGCACCACACTCGGCGCTGGCTTTGCTTGCCAGCCTGGTCGTGACCATCCCTGCGGCAACCAAGCAGGGTGGAGACGGCAGCCAATCCCAACAATACGCTGGCGCTTTGTTTGAACAGACCGTTTTGCTGCTGATGGACATAGTCTTCCACGACTTATGGCATCAACGTGGCGAAACAGCAGAGCAGCTCTGGAAACGCCACGCCAACCTTGAGTAAATAGAGATTCGGAGTCCAAAATGAAGCTGCAAGTCGCAATTGATCTTCTTTCCACAGCCGATGCACTGAAGCTGCTGCAAAAAGTAGCGCCGTATGTCGATGTGATCGAGCTCGGCACGCCCCTGATCAAACGGCAGGGTCTAAGCGTGGTCACCAACATCAAGGCCGCTTACCCTGACAAGCTCGTTTTCGCCGACATGAAGACGATGGATGCCGGCGAGCTAGAGGCGAATCTGGCCTTCGAGGCTGGTGCCGACATCATGACGGTGCTTGCATGTGCCGGCGACAGCACGATCGCAGGCGCTGTCAAAGCCGGCAAGGCGCACGGCAAAGCAGTCGTAGCCGACATGATCGGAGTCGCCGATAAAGCTGCCCGGCTGCAGGAGTTGAAGGCCCTGGGAGTCAGCTGGGTGGAATTGCATGCGGGCCTCGACGAGCAGGCACAGACTGGCTACAGCATCGACTCGCTGCTTAAGGCCGGCAGCAACGCGAGCGTCCCTTTTTCAGTAGCTGGCGGAATCAACAAGGATCGCATCAGCGCGGTTGAAGCGGCCGGAGCAACGATCGCAGTCGCCGGTGCAGCCATCTATGGCGCAAAGGATCCAGCTGCCGCAGCCAAAGAACTGCGCGACGCGATCAAGAAGCTTGGTTAGTCTCACTAATTTTTACAGGTTACCGAAATAGAAACAAAAGTAGATTATCAAGAGCATTCTGAAAAGTTGTCTACACCTTCACGGCCACCGCAATCGGCGGCCGTGAAGTTACCGCAAGAAACCGACGACCGTACATTTGACGTCCAGCTCGACCTGCCCAAGGCAATGGGCGGACATGACGCAGGAACCGATCCTCAGCTTTTTACCGTGGGATGCACCGCCTGCGTCATTGGAGCCATGCGCTTCATAGCTGGCACCAAAAGCTGACTTTGCCCGAAGAGACCGCGAACCGCTCCAAGCTTGGTTTCGGACCGCGCGTTGATGGAGCAAAGGGGTTCAATGTCGATGTAGTGCACGAAATTCATATCCTCGACATGGACAAAGCAGCTACTGAAAAGCTAGTCCACAAAGCTCATGAAGTCTGCCCACCCTCGAATGCGACCCGGGGCAATATCGATATCACCCTCACCGTAGCGTAAACCGAAGCTCCGGTTTGCGCCTTCTTTCTGCTAGCTCAGCATCGGATGAAAGCATGATCGTTCGATCAAGGCCGCGAGTCTGGGAACTATTCATGTTCTGGCGGCTGTCGATCCTGCCGCAGGTTGCGTGGCAGGTTGCATCGGTGGCGGTTTTCAGCATCATGGTTGATCTGGCGGCGTAATGGCGACCGGACTTGCTTTCGCAATCTTGGCCCGGCCCCCTGCAAGCTTCTCGATCTTGCATTCCCCATCTTGCTGGCTTTCAGTAACGGTGCCTGCTACGAGCGTGGGTGGGAGGCTCGGCGGCAATTGGGAGCCATGGTCGGAGAGATGCGATCGCTGGCGCGGGTAACACTCGAAACAAAAGGTAGAGACCGCAGGAAACGTGAGCGCCTGGTGCGCGGCTTGATCGTCTATACCTATTCTCTGATGGCTCACCTGCGTGCAGAACCCATGTCGGCAGAGGTCGCTTTCTACTGTGGGGGTGTTCCAGCAGGACAGAACACGCCAGATGCACTGCTACGCATGGCTGGAACAAAGATCGGCGCGATGCTCGCAGAAAGCGAGTTTGGCGAAACCGTGTACATCCGGCTGGATGAGCGGCTTACCGCGCTGACGGGTCACCAGGTTGCCTGCGAGCGCAGGCAGAGTATGCCCGGTCCCTTTATCCAAACTTTGCCTTTGCATCGAACCGCATACGCTTTTTTGCTTCCTGCTTCCGTTCGGATTGGCCGGTACTACTGGATGGGGAACGCCGATCCTCGCTGCTCTCATGCCGTAAACGTTCTTCGGTCTGGATGCACTTGAAGATGAATTGCGGGACCCTTTGGCGCCGACGTGAATGCTTTGGCTCTCACGGCGATTGCACGAACCATCAAGACAAGTCGAATGGAAGCACTCGATGGAAAAGACGTGCCAGCACCGCTGAACCCGGTGCGGAGCGTATGGCGTTAGGTAAATCCGGACTTTCTGAAGTGTTTCCAAGCAGCGTGTCGTCCTGATTTCAAAGCTGGACAACCAATGCAGCGGCCTCATAGTTGACTCCATCATGGAGTTCTCAAAACTGATCTTTGTAGCCACAAACTCGGTCTGGCATTTGAGAACAGGTTTCGAGAACGCGGCCTTCACTATTTAGATAAGTTTTCTGCGGCTCAGACGCCGGCGGAGAACGGGCTGCTCGGCTCAGCCAAACTCAACGGCCTCGACCCCGAACTCTATCTCCACCATGTCCTCGAACGCATCGCAGACCGTCCCATTCATCAATCCACGAGCTCCTGCCATGGAACGTGTCGCTCGAAACATTGCAACCACGTGTGGATCTGCAACTTCGTGACCGCGAAGACGTATGACGGGAGGACGGTGAGGATGTTGAATCTGATCGATGAGCAAACCAGGGAGAGCTTGCTAGTGCGTCCGGAGCGGCGCTGGTCAAGCGCGAAGGTGATCGGGTCGCTGCCTGACTTGATGGTGTTACAGGGCGTCCCAGAACATATCCGCTCCGATAATGGGCCAGAGTTCGTCGCGAAGGACCTGCGGAAGTGGTTGGCGGATACGGGAGCAAAGACGCTCTCCATCGAACCTGGAAGCCCCTGGGAGAACGCCTTCTGCAAGAGATTCAACTTCAAACTGCGGATGAGTTCCTCACTTGCGAGGTCCTCTTTTCGCTCAAAGAGATGCAGGTCCTGGCGGTACGGGGGCGGGTCCACTACAACACCATCAGACCGCACTCGTCGCTCGGCTATCGCCCACCGGCACCCGAAGCCTGGGCGCTTCAATGTAATCGCACACCCCGTCCGATAGCTCTCCAGATACTTCAAAAGCTCCGTTACAGTAGCAACCTAACTGGTATAAAGGAGCGGGCATGGCATAGGGTCGCGCTTGTGGATTTTCAAATCGGGCAACCACCAAAACCGATTTCAATGAAACGATCAAAGAAAACCGACCGTAACGTATGCAAAGACTGAAGCCAGTACCTAAAAGATAAATACGTAACATGGACGGACGTGTACTCGGCGCTGGATGGGCAACTTTGTATAGGATTGCGATAAAGCTGCCAGTAATGCCTCCAGGCACGGCGTACGGCTCGAGCAGGCCAAAGGAGGTCTTTCTCGACCAGCTGGCCCGCTACGAAGACGCCAGCCCCCAGAAAGAGGCACGACAGGCGTGTATCGGCCTGACGACTGACTACCGGCTCCTCTATGTCGTCCATGTGGTTCGGGAAGGTGATGTGCTTCGCCTCATCTCCGCAAGGCTTGGGGAACCGGTGGAAAGGAGACGCTATGAAAATGACTGATCGCATCAAGCGCAACATGCAGCCCGACAAACCCATGACTCTGATCTCCCTCCGTCTGCCCGATCACGTCATCGAGGATCTCAAGGGGGGCGCCCCGTCGCTCGGGTTCGGCGGATATCAGACGCTCATCCGGGCCTACATCTCAAACTGCCTCCGCAAGCACCTGGCCGAGAGGGAAGCGCAGCGGGCCAAGTACAGCACCGTCGAGGAGTTCAGCCAGAGACTCATCGCTCATGGATTGCCAGGGCAAGCCATCCAGGAAGCCGTCGCAGAGATGAGAGCCGTGCGGCAGAGGGAAAGCCCATGCCTTTCGACCTAGCGACGTTTGAGGCTGAAGTAGCGCTTAAGTTGATCCCAACGGAACGGCTGCCTTCGGTTGCCCAGGATGCGTTGGAAGCCAAATTCGATGGTCCGCGTGTCGTCCGCATGGCAGTTCTTGAGCCCGTGGCGAATTGGGGAATCGACCAAGCCTTGCCGCCCATGATGGAGGAACTTGGTTGTAAGGCGATCTCTCCTGAAGATGCAGCCTTGCACTTGGCCCGGCAACGCGCTCGGCACATCTTAAAGACTGGCGAAGATCCTTTGCCGTCCACGCCGTACTTTTACGGTCTCATGTTGGCGGCTGACCGCCTCGAAGAATTGTATAAATTGGCCTACTTCCACGACGATGACATCTTTTACTCCGACGATCCCGAAGGGAAGCGCACGCGTGCCCGTGAGGCATTGGAGGAGTTGCTTTCCCCAGAGCTGCGTCAGAGACGCAGCCTCGAGAGACAAGCGGCTTGGGAGCTGGAACAGGCGAAGATCAAAGCCGAATGGCCTTACATCCTGAACTCGCCTACCGGCCGTGCTTTGCTGAAGCAGAGATACAAAGACAAGATCTCTGAAATGCGTCCGTTTCTTTGGATAGGGCTTGTGGCGTGGATCCTCTTTGGCTGGTTGATCAGTTCTTGGCGCACAACAGTCATCGGCTACATCGTGTCGGTGCCAATCCTGTTTGCTTTGCCCATCTGGGGAGAATATCGACGCATGAAGCGTGAACGGCGCGACACTCTCCTTCGTCGTGGAGTTGCAGATGAGCTCATTTGAGCCATCGATGGTTAATCTTGTTCGTGATCGCTGCTGGGTTTCTTGACGGTGAGGCCCAGGCCGAAGAGCGAAGCCCTAAGCCGTTCGAGTCCGTCGAGGCCAGGCTAGCCGACTTCGGCAAGCGGATGGATACCAGGCTTCAGCAGGAATAGGCGCAAGTGCCGTTGATCCCATCTGCTCGGGTTTACATGAGGGCGACGTACGGTAGGCAGGTTATTCAAGCACAGCGGCTTTTCCTTTACCGTGTGGCCGGGACAGGATCATGTGCATACACCCGTTCTAACGCCGTAGCTGAGACAGGTATGAGGATCGATCCGAGAACCATGTACGGAGCAGGTTCATCGTCCTCCATGTAAGCGATTTCCGCACGATAAACCGCTTCGAGCTTTGGAAAGCGGCTAAACATATTTGTGGCTGTGGGCATGCCCCATGCAAACAGATTGACCGTTCACATCTTCGCGGCGGTCGCAGAGCACGAGCGCGAGATGATCTCTGCCAGGACTAAGGTAGCGCTTGCACAAGTGAAGAAGCGCGGTATCCGGCTAGGCAATCCACGCTGGAAAGAGACCCTGCACCTTGCTCGCGAAGTCCGTAACCCGCTCTCCCCTTCCCCGCAGGTGGTCCAGATCGTTCAGCAGCAACGCCAAGAGGGCCATACGCATCGAGCCATCGTGGATCACCTGCATGGGCTCGGAATTATGGCGCCCTATGGGAATCGCTGGCATGCCACAACCATCCGTGATCTGTTACCAGGGTGAGGTGAAAACGACACATGAGAAAGCGCTCGGATATGTTCCAGAACTCGGCTGAAGGCAACACGCACGATCCATGCAGTCAGCCTTATGAGGTGTTGGGCTCTCACGCTGCCGTGCTCACCATCTGTTTTCTGACGATGCTCCTTGGTAGCGTTGCGGTTTATTACTGTGCGATAGCGGCACACAATGCATCCGAGTCTGCCGCACCGATCTAGAGCACGCAGCAATTGTCTGAGATCACTACTTGTTAGCGAGAGGGAAAAGGAGTTGCTATCGCTTTAGCCCACCGAGAGCCAACGGTTGCGTCGTGAGCCAGAGATACGTGTTCTTTTCCCACGCGAAAACGAGCAACTCTCCCTTCACCTCTACATTAGTCAACAAACTCAAAGGAATACGACGATGTGTCATGCCTCGCACAATTAATTCTCGTGGCTTCAGAAGGACAGAACAAAACGCAGTCTCATTGGCCTAGGTGCAGCGACACTTCGCTTCACGTCTCATTATTCTTGGCTTCCAAAGTCGATGATGGCGCGCCCGACATAGCGCAATAAAGCAGTGTCCGTGCGGTACATTCTGAATCGTCCTTCTTTCTGCAGTACTAACAAACCCGACTTCCGCAACACCTTTAAATGTTCAGAAACGCTGGCCAGAGCGAGAGACGACAATTGCGCCAACTCCCCGGCAGCACGAGGCGACCCCAAGCATGCCTTTACAAACCTGCGACGGTCAGAATGCGCGAGGGCTCGTATCACCTCGTCTAGCCTCTCTTCGTTGAGAACTGTCACCCCTGGATTACGGTAATGCGGTTTCCTGCTGGGTCTGCGACCTGGGCTTTAGTCACCCAGCCATTGTCAGTCTTAGGCATCAACACTTTGCCTCCTGCACTCGTAGCTTTTTGAAGTGTCGTATCGAGGTCGCTCACGACAATTCCAATCGTCAGGGAAGGAGCGTCTTCCTCAATCAAAGCGCCGCTAGGTGTGCCCTCCGGAGTTTTCACCAAGGCGTAGCCAGACCCTTTTGTATCGACCCGCCAGCCAAATACCGACGAGTAAAATTCGCCAAGATGCTTGAGGTCAGGTCCTGCAATATCGAAGTGTCCAATCGCGTTGAGCGTGTGAAGTCGTTCGCTTGTATTCATTGAGTTATCCTCCGAGCTCATTTATATTTCGGAATAATACGAAATGTCAATCGGTGACGTTACCACGCATGCCAACGACCGTTATCTTGCGCGTCTGCGCAGCCTCAACGCTGGCTGTTTCGGTTTACTGTACTGGACACCATTTGTGGGGGTCTGACAGCAAAAATGCCAATCAATGTTTGCAATCAGCGACCTACGTCTGATAGTGCCCTTATGTAGAGTCGGCGTGCAGGCGCAAAGCGGTAATGTCGTAGCTCTGCAAAGCCAAAGCGTCGCTGCCCCATCCTTGAGTAAGGGGTGGACGGCGCAGATGGGCTGGTTGAGTTTGAGCAAGCAGCAGTTACGACGAGTTGAGGTCTTGACCGAGGTCTGGCAGGTAGTCGCACGACGAAGTCGGCGGCGAGCGTGTTGGGTATGAGCCTGAGGCAGGCTTAGCGATTAGTGGCCAAGTATCGCGATAACGGTGGCGGAGCACTGATTTCCAGCACCGGCTCACGCGTGCCCTGGCATAACTTGTTGCTTGCCGGCCGGCCGCGGCTCTTACGAAATCGGCTGACGGACATCCTGTGCCATCGCAAACAGCGCTAGGCAAGCGAGCAACTGACCATGTCCTACGATCGCCAACAGATCATCCTGGAACGGAGCGAGCTATCGGAGGGCCTCGGGGGCAAATACGTCGATACCAACGGACTCGCTTCTCCAGTTCTGGGACGTGGCGATGGACCCAAGGCATGATCGTGGAAGGGGCTATGTCTACGTCGCGCTCCTCCATCATCTCCGACAGATCGCGATACGAGACCCCATACTTGCAGTACCAACGAACACACACCAGGATGATCTCAACAGGGAAACGACGACGCTTGAACGGGAACCATCCTAACGTCTCTACGCCGCTCAAGCCTCTGGTATCGACCTAAGGCAACAGTGGCTACTAAACGGGAAAACGAAAATCGGTGCGCGAGACAACTGCCCTCTAATTGTTGAAGTGAACAGTGAAGCAAGAGCCTTCCGCGGGCTGGCTGGTTACAGTGATGTGCGCACCGAGCCTCGCCACAAGCTGGGATGCAAGGGATAGTCCCAGTCCCGCTCCCCCGTTCCCTCTTGAACGGACTTTATCGGCTCGCCAGAAGCGGTCGAATACCCTGAGTGTGTCCTCTGAGTTGATCCCTATGCCCGAATCCGTTACGGCCAAATCGACGCCACCGGAGGTACTGACGACATGCACCTTGATTGATCCGTGCTCGGTATATCGGACTGCGTTGTCGAGGAGGGCAAAAAGAATCCGGCGGACATCATTCTCACTTGCCAGCACTGTGCACTCACTCGGCGGGCTGGTGCAGGAGATCGACAGCTTTTTGACTTCCGCCAGCGGACGGAATTCCCGGCAAACCTCATGTGTGAGAGAACTTATGTCAATCCTGGATAGGTCCGTAAGTGGAGTCTCCTGGTCGGCTCGGGCGAGCGCCAACAGTTGTTCAATCAGCAGGGACATGCGCCTGCTTTCGAGGATCATTTTCCGGAGCGTGTCTTCGAGTTCACCGCGTGAACGCTTGCGTCGCAGTGTGACTTCTGCGGCGGTGATGATCAAGGCAAGCGGCGTGCGCAATTCATGAGAGGCGTCCGCGGTGAACTGTTGCACAGCAAGAAAGCCATTCTCAATGCGCGTTAGCATTGCATTCAGCGTGAGGGCAAGCCGCTTGAGTTCGTCTTCGGTCTGAGGAACGGGGAGGCGCGAATCCAGGTGCTCCAGATCGATAGCTTCTGCTTCTTTCCGGATGCGCTCCACTGGCTCCAGCGCTTTCACGCTCAAGAAATAGCCGGCAGACGTGATCAGTAGAAGGGCTGCCACTACCAGCCCGCACAGATCGAGCGTGTACTCACGGAGCGCCTGAAAAGTGTCTCTCAGCGGTTCCACCAGGTGGACCGTCAGCGGGACTCCTGAGACGAGAATGCGCTGACTCGCCACACGAATGGGCCAATTGCGCGGCTCTGCAAGGGTTCTTATAGCAACCGTGCTATCTGAAGGACCAATGCCAAAAGAAGTGAAGCCGTGCAAATGCAATACATCGGATTCAAAAACAACAGTGGAATCATCCGTCGTGAATTGCACAAAGACACCGACAATCGGTGCGTCCGCGCCCTTCCCGAAAGCACCTTTAAATTGCTGCTCCGTGTGCACGTAATGCGTCTGCACGAACGGAACGACCTGTCTTACGCGGTAGTGCAAATCGCGGTCGATGGAGTGCAGCATGCTGGCACGCATAGCGAACCAACTGCATGTTGCAAACAGGGCCACGATAGACAGAGAGGTCGCCAGATACCATGATGCAATGCGCATTTGAATCGTGAGGAACTTCATCTTGAGGTGTCTCTCAAGCAATAACCGAGGCCTCGTTCAGTGTGTATGAGCCGATGCGCATCCGAGTCATCCACCTTCGTCCGGAGATAACGGATGAAGACATCAAGATTGTTCTCGCTCACCTCTCGATCTCCCCAAACCATTTCGATAATTCGACTGCGGGAGACGACGCGGCCCGCGGCTCGCATAAGACAATCCAGGATGGCAAACTCTGTCTGCGTCAGATCCAGACGCCTGCTCCCGCGAAATGCCTCGTGCTTGTCTGCATCGAGCATGAGATCTGCAAATCGGGTCTGTGTCTGACCCTCGCCTGAGAACGACCGCGTCCTTGCGCGAATACGGGCCAGAAGCACTTCGAAAACAAATGGCTTGGCAAGATAGTCATCCGCCCCCGCATCAAGGCCGCGCACGATGTCATCAGGGGCGCCGCGTGCCGTGAGAAGGATAATCGGCGTCTGGCACTTTTGCAGACGCAAACGCCGAGCAAGTTCGAAGCCGTTCATCACTGGCAACATCACATCCAGCAGGATGAGATCAAAGGGATGTAATTCGGCAAGCCGCAGACCTGTACCGCCATCAAAAGCGAGGCTTACATTACAGGCTTCTTCGACCAAACCAATCTTCAAGTAACTTGCAAGGGACTGATCGTCGTCAACTAGAAGGATTCTGAGTCCCGCCAGTACGGGTCGTTTCGACATTAGCTCTCACGAAGTCAAACCGTCGACTCTCCTTCCGTTTTATTTGAGCACAAAGATTCCGCAGCTATTCTCAGACAGCCTTAAGGTGGCGAGCGCAAGCTGATGTTATGACCAAGCTCGTACTTTTCACAAGCCTTCTCTTCTGTGTTCCGGCACTTGCAAAAGACGTCATGCTGATGAACCGGATCGGTCCCTCTTCTTCGGAATTGTATGTTGCCAATTCAGACGGTAGTGGTGAGCACAAGCTAATCCCTTCTGAGGGGTTTGACTATCATGCAAGCCCCTCAGCGGATGGCCGCTGGGTTGTCTTCACGTCGGAGCGAGCTGGATTTGGCCAGGCAGAGATATACCGAGTACGAATCGACGGCACCGGTCTGGAGCGGCTTACCAACGAACCAGCGCTAGACGACCAAGCTGTGTTCTCGCCTGACGGCAAGCAGATTGCGTTTGTCTCTACGCGCGGAAGCACACATCGCGCAAATATCTGGATCATGGACCTGGTGAGCCGCAAGGTTCACAGCCTGAGCGACACTGCAGAACTACAGGGCGATCCCTTGAAACCGGACGGATTTTTTCGCCCATCGTGGTCGCCCGATGGGAAGTGGATTACTTTCGCGTCGGATAGAAACACTGAGTGGAAGGGACATGGGAACGGCACCGGATGGGAGCATGTCCAGGAACTGAGCGTCTACATTGTTCATCCGGATGGGACCGGGTTGAAGCGCATAACGTCTGGAGGCATGTGTACGGGCGCGCCGAAATGGTCCGCAGATTCGAAGCAGATTGTCTTCTATGAAATCCCGGTCGAAGGGACATGGAACGCCCGCGTATCTCAGCTGTCCGCCAAGGCAACTTCTCAGATTATTTCGGTTGAGATCGAGAGCGGGAAGCGGACCGAGTGGACGACCGGGCCCGGACTGAAGCTGCAGCCGCAGTTTCTGCCGAATGGACAGATGGGCTACGCCACCAAGTCCGGCAAAACCCAGGGGATCGCATACACGAGTGGAAAAGGTACTTTCCCGGCTAACCTGCGGTCTCCAGCGTGGACGGCTGATGGCACAAAGTTGGTGTACGAGAAGATCGACTACACGCCAAGGCCGCAGAACCAGCTTCTTTACAGTTGGGATCCTCAGTACGAGTATCGGTACACCGATGTGTTTCCGAGTTTTTCAGTCGACGGAACATTGGTATTGACGAACAAGGACCAGGATTCCTCGATCGTGACGATGAACGCGGATGGGGCCAATCGCAAGGTTGTTTTTCAGACAGTTCAAGGTGCAGCTTTTGCGCCAAGCTGGTCTCCAGACGGTCAGCGGATTGCCTTCGGTTATGGCGGGTTCCTGCAGGGCCGGCGCACTGCGGGAGCGCGGATCGTGCTGGTGAATCGGGATGGTACGGGCGTGGAGGAATTGACCCCAGACATGCCGAATGCGGGGTTTCCGAGCTGGTCGGCAGATGGCAAGGAGATCGTCTACCGCTCGTTCGCGCAGAACGTACGTGGCCTGCGCATTGTGAACGTAGCGACGCACACGACGCGCGAGTTGACGAACGGTCTTGACAATCTGCCCTACTGGTCGCCCGACGGCTCGCAAATCGTGTTTACACGACAGGAGGGCACAAACTTCGATATCTACACGGTCCGTCCCGACGGAACAGATTTGCAACGCCTGACCACTTTTCCAACGAACGACGCCCATGCAGTCTGGAGCGGAGACGGCCAGTACATCCTTTGGAGCAGTGGTGAGTATGGCTTTCGTGACGAAGCCGCTCTCTATGACAATTCGTTTCAGCCTTACGGCTCAATCTGGATGATGAAAGCGGACGGCACCGGTAAGCGTCAACTGACTGAAAGTCATTGGGAGGATTCGATGCCGTGCTTCGCAAGCGGTGAGCACATGCTGACGCACAGCGTAGCCAGACTCGTGCCTTGACGCGTGGAGTTACCTTCGTCGAGGAAAGCGGACGCTGACACCTTGCCAGCGGAACAGAGCCGATAATCGCTCTTTCTAGCCTTGAAGGTGTTGTGGAACGCATTCCTCGTCAATCCACCCCTTAGCGGTTCGCCGCGCTACCGGCTCAACTCCCTTTCGTCTCCAAATAGAGGAACGAGCTTCGCCGCAGGCTTTGTCGAGGTGAATTCAAGCAGCACCTGTTCGTAACCTTCCGGGTGCTGCTCTCGCCACGACTCCAGGAGAAGCGATGGCATGGCTGAGAGGACCGCCCTTGTTCGATCGACCTTCGCATGGCAGCTTGGGCACAACGACAACATCAGGTTGAGCACTGATCTACCGGGTCTCCGATGATGCACGATGATCGTGCGCTTGTTCCGGCCAGATGCATCGCATACCCGGCAATGGTACCCGTCGCAACACGCGCTCGCGTAGTCCGCGCGCGAGAGGCTCCACTTCCCTTTCGCCGAACTCTCCCAAGTTGAGAAAGCTTTCATCGATGGAGTACATCTCCACAGTTGGCACCAAGGAGCCCAGGCAGTCACTCACCCTGCGACTTAAGTCGCCATAGAGCTCCTAATTGCTGGAGAACTAGGTAATGTTCTTGCGTTTGATGAGGTCCCGAATCTTGAACGCAGGGTGTCCCATTTTCACCCCGAGCAGTTTTACCTTTAAGTTATGTGGAAACTCTTTCTCTCATCCGCCAATCTTCCGCGGCCATCCTTGGTCCGGAGAGAAGAATGCTGGAACCTGAAGCTGAACGCTGGTTATCGATCCAAAAGAATCTTGGACGTGCTCCCAATACACTGGTTGCATACCGCCGCTCCCTGCAGTGCTGTGGCAGCTTCTGCCTGACACTGCAACGACCTGTTCTTGAAGCCAGCAAGGCAGATGTCGATCTCTTTATCCGCTCAATGACTGCTTTTCGTCTTCCTGCGAGCAGGAAGATGAAAAGCGAGCGCTTCGGTATGGCCAATGCCACGATCCGGCTAAGGTTGACGGCAATACGTCTTTTCTACGATCACCTGATTGAAGAAGGGCTCAGAGGACAACTCCGGTTGGACGCGGGCGGTATACGCAGGGCGGCGGCTTCGGCGGCGCCCTGCCCCGAGCCCTTGTTCCCCACTCCACCGCCCTACCCTGGATTCCGAACGATGCCGAGTGGCGACAGCTACTCCAGACGGCCAGGTCTGAGCCGCTCCGCAACAGGGTGATGCTCGCCCTGGCTTAAAATGTCGGCCTCCGTCGCGAGGAGCTATGCCTGCTCGCGACAGGCGACATCGATCCGGCGCATCGTCTGCTTCTTAATGATCAACGTCGAAGGCTACGACCGCACGCACGCGCTCACTGCGAACGAATTCCATCACATGACGTTGCTGGTCACTCACGCCCAGGCAAGCGGCAGAGGATCGCACAAAGAGGCACGACCTGCCCTCCAACGCCTTCTGCACCCGCTTGAAGCCGTTCTGGATCATCTGGGCGCGGTGAACACGATCAAGCGCAAATACACCATCCGGACCACGGTCATTTGCCTTCTCATTGGAGCGATGGTGCGCTACGAGCGTAGCTTTTTAGCGTTTCCAATCGAAATCGGGCTTGAGTTGCTCGGAACCGATTACTACGCCTACCTCCGCGTCCATGGTGTAGCGGTTAATGCAAGACACCAGCTCATTGCGGTGGCATACATCTTCTGCGGT
>JAYVZP010000067.1:0-11705 GCA_043783275.1 Rhodanobacteraceae bacterium | reverse complement strand
CCAGGGTGGTCAGGTCGCTCATGACTTCTCATTAGAAACCAAGACGCGCTTTCCCGGCACGCCCTTCAGACTTTTACATACCCTCGTTTTCGCCTTCCGACGACGATTCATGCGCCGCAAGAGTACCCTTTGCATCGCAAGGGTCCAAGTTGGCATCGAACCACACGAACGCTCCAACCAAGAGCAAGGAGAAATACCGTGGCCTTTGAAGTTCCAGCACTCCCCTATGATTACGCGGCGCTCGAGCCTTTTATCGACGAAGCCACCATGAAACTCCACCACGACAAGCATCACCAGGCTTACGTCACCAACCTGAACGGGGCCATTGAGAAGCACCCTGAACTCGCAGGCAAATCGCCCGAAGAGTTGATCAAGGATCTCGCTTCTTTGCCGGAGGATGTGCGCAAAGTCATCCAGAACAACGGCGGCGGCCACGTCAACCACACCATGTTCTGGGAGATCATGAAGCCCAAAGGCGGCGGAGAACCCGTTGGCGAAGTCGCCGATCTCATCAAAGACGCTTTCGGATCCTACGATGACTTCAAGAAGCAATTTAACGAGACCACTGCCAAGCAGTTTGGATCGGGCTGGGGCTGGGTCGTATACGACGGCGGCAAGCTGAAGATCGTCACCACCGCCAACCAGGACAACCCCATGTCGCAGGGTCACTATCCCATCCTCGGCAACGACATCTGGGAGCATGCCTACTACCTGAAGTACCAGAACAAGCGTCCGGACTACCTCGCCGCCTGGTGGAACACCGTCAACTGGGACGCCATCAACAAGCGCCTGGCAACTGCCAAGAAGTAAAGATCCGCTTTCGCAACATGCTTGGGCCGCCCTCACCGGCGGCCTTTTGCATTGCCGCAGCAAATTCACCGGGCAGCCAACGCAAAAACTCCCGAGTGCGAACACTCGGGAGTCGATTTGAAGCTTGAGGCGCGATTCAGAGCTTACTCGAGGACGCTGCCGCCACGTGTGCCCTTGGGACGGCGGTTCGCCTGCAAGACCTTCTTGCGCATTCGCAGCGACTTCGGCGTAACTTCCACCAGTTCGTCCTCAGCGATGAACTCGATGGACTGCTCAAGCGTCAGCAGCTTGAACGGAACCAGGCGCAACGCATCGTCGGAGCCGGAAGCGCGCATGTTCGTGAGCTTCTTTTCGCGAACCGCGTTGACGTCCAGATCGTTGTCCCGCGAGTGCTCGCCGACCAGCATGCCTTCATAAACTTCCACGCCGTCACCAATGAAGAGTGCGCCGCGCTCCTGCACACCGTCGAGCGCGTAGGTGGTCGTCACGCCCTGGCGGTCAGAGATCAAGGCGCCCGAAGGACGCTGCGGAATCTCGCCCTGGTAGGGAATGTATTCGCCGGCAATCGAGTTCATGACGATCGTTCCGCGAGTCTCGGTAAGCATTTCGTTGCGCAGGCCGATCAGGCCGCGCGACGGAACCTTGAACTCCATGCGAACGCGGCCTGAACCGTGATTCGCCATGCGGGTCATCTCGCCTTTTCTCGGTCCCAGACGCTCGATAACCGTTCCGACAAAGTTCTCCGGAATGTCGATCGTCAGAATCTCGCTCGGCTCCATCAGCGCACCATCGACTCGCTTGGTCACGATCGTAGGACGCGAAACCATCAGCTCAAAACCTTCGCGGCGCATCATTTCAATCAGTACCGAAAGCTGCAGTTCGCCACGGCCGAGAACCTTGAAGGTCTCAGGCGATCCGGTGTCTTCAACGCGAATCGAAACGTTGGTCAGAAGCTCCCGCTCAAGGCGATCCTTGATGTTGCGCGAGGTTACGAATTTGCCTTCGCGACCTGCAAACGGCGAGTTGTTGACGGAGAAGTTGATCGCAATCGTAGGCTCGTCGATCTTGATGATCGGCAGCGGTTTCGGATCGTCCAGCGCGCAGAAACTCTCACCGATGGTGATGCCGGGAATTCCGGCAATTGCGACGATGTCACCCACCGCAGTCTCGGTCGTGTCTTCGCGCTTCAGACCGTTGAACGTAAACAGCTTCGTGACCTTGACCGGCATCAGCGTCCCGTCGATCTTCGACAAGTTCACCTCCTGGCCAATCTTGAGCGTGCCGTTGAACACGCGCCCGATGGCCAGACGACCAAGGTAATCCGAGTAGTCGAGATTCGTCACCAGAATCTGCAGGTCGCCATCAGCCGTGCCGGGTGCTGCCGGAATCGTCTGAAAGATCAGCTCAAACAGCGGCTGGAGGTCTGTGCCCGGGACAGCGAGGTCCATCGTGGCCGTACCAGCTTTGCCGTTGGTGTAGATGACCGGGAAGTCCAGAATCGAGTCATCCGCATCCAGATCGATGAAGAGGTCATAGACCTCGTTCAAGACTTCCTGGCAGCGTGCGTCAGGGCGGTCGATCTTGTTGATAACGATGATCGGGGTCAACTTCGCTTCAAGCGCCTTTGAGAGCACGTAGCGAGTCTGCGGCAGCGGCCCTTCCGAAGCGTCCACGAGAAGAACCACGCCGTCAACCATCTTCAGCGCCCGCTCAACTTCACCACCGAAATCGGCGTGGCCTGGTGTGTCGACGATGTTGATCTTCGAATCTTTGTAATGGATCGCCGTGTTCTTGGCGAGAATTGTGATGCCGCGCTCTCGTTCAAGATCGTTGGAGTCCATGACACGTTCGGCGACGGCCTCGTTCGACCGAAAGGTGCCAGACTGGCGGAGCATGGCGTCAACCAAAGTGGTCTTGCCGTGGTCAACGTGGGCGATGATGGCGATATTGCGGATGGCTTCTGCGGTAGTGGAACTCACGGCGGGTCTACGTCCTATTCTGTGTAGATAAAGTGTGTGCGCTTCAAAGTAGTCGTGAAAGTGAAAATGCGCGCCGTCTCTAGTCTAGCAGTAGGCACGCTACCCTCCCGGCGCCCACGCTCCCGCCACACCGGAAATACCCTTACCGCTCAGGAGCAGGCTTCCAAGTCCGGACCGGCTTGGCGTGCTCGGCCGCTTTCGCCTTGCCTGTCTCCGGCAGAGTCATCGCAAGCAGTGGTGTGGGGTCCAGAGATGCCTCATTCCAGCGAACACGCATATGCAGATGAGGTCCGGTCACGAACGAAAGAAATTTGAAGCAACGAAAATCACGTGCGGACATGAATATTTTTCCAGGCTAAAGCCGCAATACGCGGGATGCCTCTGACTTACTGACGCGCCGGCCATCCGCAGTGCGTTACCGCATTGGATGCAATCCCGCACCCGATGAACATCCATTCAGTCATGCGTAAGGATCAGCAAAGAGGGTACAGATGCAAGATTTTTGAAGCGAGTGGGCGAGTTTCTGGGGCTACGCCGTAGCGCTCTACGGTATGACCCTGCGTTTGCTTCTGTGGCATATCAGGGCCGTATGGCAGAAAACTGCCGCCATCGTTGGAGCACTGGCGCTCGCCGCCGGCTATTTTGTCTGGGTGCTGGGTGTCATTGCCGCCGACTAAAAATGCCAACTGGCCCATGCCCCCTACAGCCTAGCGCCGGGTTGTCGCAGGAGACACAAACGGAATCGCTTCCAGTATTTTCAACGTTGCCAGATCGACGGCAACCTGCGCCTGGATTTTAGCTTCTTTCCTGGCTTCTTTCGGTGAGGGTGGAATCCCTGTCGGAGCAACGCGGCGTGCAAAGAAATGTTCGATATCCGCTGCAACTGCCGGATCGATACCAGGCGACGGCGCGTTGTCCACGTGGACGAAATCGCTGTGCGCGATCGTCGCAGCAGGCATAACAGCAGCCTTCGCAGATCCCGCCGTACCCGTCTGCGACGGCGGTGCGGCAGGCCTGACCAGATCGCTCAGCAGATGAGCGTAAGTTTGGTCTGCCAGGACGTACTCACCCGCATTGGAGGGCTTGCCGGTATCCATGTCCAAATCCGCGAGCGCGGGAGTCGTAGGCGGCTCAATCGGCGATCCCAAAGGCAGGGCCTTCGAGGAGTCCGACGGCGACTCATTCGGATCCGCCTCGGCCGCCTTTACGTTGGCCTCAGTGCGCGTCGCTGAGGCATCCGCCTTATCCGCGATCTTCTGCACCTTCTCGGCCACTTCCTGCTTCTTCGCCCTTTCGTCCGGATCCTTAGCCTGGTCCGCCAGCTTTGCCGCCTTGTCTGCGTCCTTGCTTACCCTATCCGCGGCTTTGCGGGCATCGCGTGCGTCCTTTGGGTCCGGCAGCGGGAGCGGCGCCGGTGCAGCATGGATCTGCGCAAGATCGGATTTAAACTTGTCCACTGTTTCGTTGATGCTCTTCAGGTATTCGGTCTGTTGTTGCGAGTTGGGAACCGTTACCCTGAGTGCTTTGAAAGGGCCAATTTTCGGCACAAAGCGCAGGAAAAACGCGAGAACCTGGCCGGCTTTACCCACATGGGTGTAGTCCGTGCCAAAGGATTGCTGGTACTCCGTCTGGTCTAGGCGATAGATAAATTTTTTCTTCTGCATCCCGGGCTCAGCCATTTGGATGTCTTTCCTGTAGCTGACAAACGCGACCTTTGTCATCTTGGGAATCAGCACCGAGACAGCCCTGCGGTAAGTTGAAATCGCCAAATCCTCGTGAGTAAGCACCGAGTCCATTCGTATTCCGTAAGTCTCCCTGAATGCCTTCTCCATCAGGGTCTTCGACACCTGGAACCCGATAAAATCCCGGTAATTCTCCTGCGAATAGTACCCGTGCGCTACTTCAACCACGTCAAAGCCAAACTCCGTTCGCAGGTGCGCCGTAGGGTCTTCGCCATACGTCACCACGCTGCCGAACCTGCGGCGAAGCGGCGGATTCTCGCTTGCCGTGATCTGGTTGATGTAAGGATGCCCGACCGTGTCGCCGCAGTAATGCGCCAGCGCACCCAGCGCAAACGCATACTCGTTCGGCGTCGTCGAATCGTGAATCAGCGCGTTCACAAAGTTGCCTGGCCGAACGTAGTGCAGCAGATCCGAAAAGTAGTGCGAGCCAAATGGATAGTAGCCGATATCCTGTATCACCGACCCGCCATACGCATACGCATGCGCCTGTCGGATGTCGTCGTCCGAGATGCCCGGAAACCGAGCCTTCAGCATCGGCACGATCTGAACATTCCACGCCATGTCCACCACTTCCTCGTGGGACAGTACCGAGTAGGCCCCGGCGGAGGGTGTACTAAATAAGCCCGCGGCCAGAACAACACCAGACAGGATGCGAAGTGCAAGCGGGCGTACCGTACGTCTCATTCGTTCACGACTCCAGTGATTCGATTAGCCCAGAACTAGACTGGATACTACAGACTGAGCCCCATTTGTGCTGTACAACTCGGAGCGTCTTAAGGACAAAGAGTCTTTTCAGAAAGCTTTGCAAAAACTGTTTGCCGCTTATACTCGAATTTCCGATGAATCCAACTCAAGCGCAAACCTTCGAGCAGTCCGCACTTAGAGACTACCTGCTGGACCATGCCTTTGACGAGATGTTCAGCGGTCCGGACAGGCTGCACGATCACTACCAGCCCCTTCTCGATCACTTCGCCGCCCTTCCCGAAGGCGAACTTCAGCGCCGTAAACAGGCCGCCGACCTCAGCTTTCTCAACCAGGGCATCACTTTCACCGTCTACGGCCGGGAACAAGGCACTGAGCAGATCTTTCCCTACGACCTGCTGCCCCGCATCATCACCGCCGCCGAATGGGAAAAAGTCGAGCGAGGTCTGACCCAGCGCATTACCGCTTTGAATCTTTTCCTCCGCGATATTTATAACGAAGGCCGCATCCTCGCCGACGGTGTCGTACCGCGGGAGATCGTGTACTCCTGCAAGCACTTTCGCCGCCAGATGATTGGGCTTCAGGTCCCCCGCAACGTTTACGTCGCCATCTGCGGAACGGATCTGATCCGGCTTGAAAACGGCGAGTTCGTTGTGTTGGAAGATAATCTGCGCGTCCCCTCCGGCGTCAGCTACATGCTCACCAATCGCCGGGTCATGAAGCGCATCTTTCCGCAGATGTTCCGCAGCTATAACGTGCGGCCTATCGAGCAGTACACGCAGCTTTTGCTCGGGACGCTACGCTCGCTGGCGCCTGAAGGCCGCCCGGAGCCGAACATCGTGCTGCTCTCCCCCGGCGTCTTCAACTCCGCCTACTTCGAGCACGCCTACCTCGCCCGCCAGATGGGCATTGAACTTGTCGAAGGCCGCGACCTCGTCACCCACGACAACGTTATTTACATGCGCACCACCTCCGGCCTCCGCCGCGTGGACGTCATCTATCGCCGGGTAGACGACGACTTCATCGACCCACTCAGCTTCCGGGGTGACTCCATCCTCGGCGTCTCCGGCCTCTTCAACGCGTATCGCGCCGGTAACGTCACGCTCGCCAACGCCTTTGGCACCGGCGTCGCGGACGACAAGGCCCTCTATGCCTACGTTCCCGACATCATCAAGTACTACATGTCCGAAGAGCCCATCCTTCAAAACGTCAAAACCTACCTGCTGACCGACCGCAAATCCCGCGATCACGTCCTGCAGAATCTCGACAAGCTGGTCGTCAAGGCTGTCGGCGAAAGCGGCGGCTACGGCATGCTCATCGGCCCGCAATCGACCGCTGCACAACGCGAAGAGTTCGCCGAAAAGATCAAGGCCGACCCGCGAAACTACATCGCCCAGCCCACCATAAGCTTCTCCCGCGCTCCCTGCCTCATCGGCGACGCCCTGGAGCCTCGCCACGTCGACCTCCGACCCTACGTCCTCTACGGCGACAAGGTCTCGATCGTTCCCGGCGGCCTCACCCGCGTAGCCCTCGAACGCGGCTCGCTCGTCGTCAACTCCAGCCAGGGCGGCGGCAGTAAAGATACCTGGGTTTTGAGCCAGTGAGTCCTGACTTCGATCCACCTGACAATCAAAATGTGTCCGCTAGTCATCGCAGAGCCGATTCACATGGAGATCCAGCTAGACGGACGACACCGATTCAGGGGTTCCCGACAGAACTAACAGGCAAGCCGCTCTGAGTTGTTACTCTTGAAGAGAGATAAACAATCCACAACGCGTTTCTGGATAGCGGGTTCCCCCGAGGACACCATGAAGCTTCAGCACTACCCTGATACTGACTCTCTTCATTTCGACCTCTCCTCCGCGCCTAGGGTCGATTCGCGTCAGATCTCCGAAGACTTGGTGGCTGATTGCGACGAGAATAGCCGCATCGTGGGCCTGGACCTCCAGCATGCTTCCTTTCAGATGGACCTCACGACCGTTCAACCGGGGCATCTTCCGCTCTCCGCCTAAGACTGCCCGGAGGTACTGCCTTTGCTTTCACGCGTAGCCGATAGTCTCTATTGGATGTCCCGCTACCTCGAGCGCGCCGAGCACACGACGCGCCTGCTCGCCGTCAACCTGAACCTCATGCTCGACGAATCCCCCGCCTCCGCCGAACGCCGCTGGCAGCGCGTCCTCCAGGCCCTTGGCAATCCCAGGGACGTCATCTGGAAGGGCGATCCCTACGAACTCGTCCGTTGTCTCACCTTCGACATCGATAACAAGTCTTCCATCCTCTCGCTGCTCATCAATGCGCGTGAAAACTCTCGCCACGTCCGCGAGCAGATCTCTACCGAACAGTGGCATCGCCTCAACAGCCTTTACCTTCAGGTCACTCGCCCCGAGTTCCAGCGCCGCCGCGAGCCAGGCACTTTGTCCTCGGAGCCCGACGAACCTACCGAGTTCCTCACCTCCGTCATGGACGCGGTCCACCAGTTCCAGGGCGTATCTGACTCCACCATGAGCCACGGCGAAGGCTGGCAGTTTATCCAGGTCGGTCGTTTCATCGAGCGCGCCTCCGCCACCGCCGCACTGCTCGAGGCATATCACAAAGACCTCTGGGGCGACCCCACCGACCACTCCCCCATCGAACGCCTGGAAGGCACCGAATACCTCGACTGGATGGGCCTCCTCCGCTCCGCCACCGCCTTTGAAGCCTACTGCAAGGTCTACACCGCCGACCTCACGCCGGAACGCATACTCGAGTTCCTGCTTCTCGACGAAGAGTTTCCGCACTCCCTGCGCTTCTCTATCGATTCGCTCCAGCACGCTCTCGGCGCCATCCAGCACGAGTCCGGCAAGAGCCGCGCCGAACCTGTCCGCCGCCTCGCCGGCCGCCTCCAGGGCTCGCTCAGTTACTCCGGCGTAGAAGAGATCCTCGAAGGCGACGTCATCGCCTACCTCCGCACCATCCAGGCACAGTGCCGTGAGATCCACAACACCATCTACGAGCTCTACATCGACTACTCAATCCAAACCGCCCTGGCAGGCTGACGCAGCTTCGATCCGTTGACGAACCACTTACCTCTCACCACCAACCATCGCACCTGGAGTCCACAATCTTCTACTCCATCCGCCATCTCACCAAGTTCCTCTATGACCACTCCGTCAGCGAGTCCATGATGGAGACGCGCATGCACCCGCGCTCCGACCAGCAGCAGCGCTGCCTGACCTTCCATCTCTCCGTCAGCCCCCGTTGCCGCGTCTTCTCCTACCGCGACCACCTCGCCAACAATGTCCATCACTTCGACATACCGGGCCTGCATCGCCAGCTCGTCATCGTCGCCGAGTCCCTCGTAGAGGTGCAGCCCGCGGTAGAAATCCCCTCCTTCCTCGCCCCCGGAGCCTGGGCTGATCTCGACTCCATGGTCGAACAGGGCGACTACTGGGAGTTTCTCTTCCCCAGCGAGTTCTGCGCCTCTACCCCCAGCCTGGACAAGCTTGCCGCCGACCTCGACGTCGTCCGCCGCGACGACCCCCTGATGCTCCTCCACGAGCTCAACATGCGCATCTTCAAGCACTTTGACTATGTGCCGCGCTCCACCAAGGTCGACTCGCCTATCGACGTCGCACTCGCAAGCGGTCAGGGTGTCTGCCAGGACTTCGCGCACATCATGATCACGCTCATCCGCACCAAGCTCCGGATGCCCTGCCGCTATGTCAGTGGCTACCTTGCGCACAGGGGAGTCGACAGCGACCGCTCCGCCGCGTCCGCCACTCACGCCTGGATTGAAGTCTTGATGCCCCACTTCGGCTGGGTGGGCTTCGACCCCACCAACTTGCTCGTCGCCGGCGAGCGCCACATCCGCACCGCTATCGGCCGCGACTACGCCGACGTCCCCCCCACCCACGGGATGTTCCGCGGCCGCGCCAAAAGCGAATTGACCGTAGCCGTTCGGGTCACTCCCAGCGCGGGCACCCCCTCCCTCGACCAGGAGCTCCCTGTCCCCGAAGACTGGTCGATCCTGGTAGAAAAAGCACAGGCCCTGCCCGAAGGTCCTGCACCCCTGACCCGCCAGCAGCAGATGGCTCAGCAACAGTAGAAGGTTTCACACCTGGACACACAATAGAAAAGAGCCGCCACCCCCAGGGGTGACGGCTCTTTCCCATTTTGCTGCGATCCGTTTAGAACGGGAGCTTCCTTAGAACTGAACCTTCGCGCCAAACTGCACGCTACGGTTGTTGGAGTTGTTGTATCCGTTCGACAGGAATGGATTCGAAACATCGGAGCCGCCGTTATCGTAGAACGCATTCGCCAGCGGCGTTCCCCGGAACTGGCGGTTCAGCACGTTGAACGAGGAGACCTGCAGTTCCAGGTTAAGCCGCTCTGTCAGCTTGGTGTCCTTGAAGACCGAAGCATCAAGGTTGTTGTAGTTCTGGGCACGGAGAATATTGCGACCAGAACCACCGTAGGGGTTCCCGATTACGTCGGCATAATCGGTGTTATTGATGATCCAGTGAGCGTTGTCTGGCGACCTTAGGGCAGTTTTACCGCTCAGGTACGAGCCAAGATCGTAGTACTTGCCCCCAGCAAGAATCGAAGCCGTATTCAAAGGAGCCGACTTGTTGCCCAGGACCAGGCGGCAGGTATCCGCCCCAGGTCCTACGCTCGATTCGTTGAACGCAGAATCACAGTAGCTGGGATTGAGTCCGTACTGGTCCAGATTCGGTTGGTAAAGGTTGAACGGCTGACCACTCGTGTACTGGTAAAGCGAGTTGATGTTGAATCCGTTAAGCGCCTTGCGAACCAGCGAGTTGCCCATCTTGAACGAGGGAACCCGATAGACCATGCCCACGGAGAGGACGTTCGGATAGGACGTGGCGCTGTTGCCACGCTCTGCAGTGTTGTTATTCAGAGGGTTCTGCGGGACCGAGATCGTGCTGCCGCCTGCGCCCGAGCTGTAAACCTCACTGCTGTTGTCGATCGTCTTGCTGTACGTATAGTTGACGCTACCGGTAAAACCAAGCAGCGACCGCGTCGTCGCCTGTATCTGCAAGCTGTTGTAAATCGAGAATGCTGAGTTGGCGACATACGAGACGTTGCCAAGCTTGCAGTTCGGACGTCCGATTCCGACTGCTCCCACCGTCGTGCAGAGAGGCCCCGGAGCCGCATTTGGGAAAGCAGCCTTCACCGGCGCCAGATACGGATTGGAATCCACGCTCTGGAAGTTGCCCACGCCGTGGTTGCCAACATAGCGCACCGACATCAGCAACTTGGAGGTAAGAGAGTGCTCCACCCCAAAGGAGTAAGTCTGCACGTAAGGATTGTGGAAATTGGCAGGTACGAACTCCTGATCCGCCATCGCGGGGTCGCCCCCGACAGGCAGCTTCGAAAGATTATTCGCCCGGTTTGCAGCTCCGGTAAAGTTGCCGGTTCCAAGGCAGTTTCCGCCACATCCGATGTTCGCCGTGATGGCCGAAGGTGCAGCCGTCGCAAAGTTGAGAAACAGGTTGTAGAAAGCAGGATCGAAGCCCATGGAGTAGGCTCCGCGGATCACAAGCTTCTTGTCGAAGCTGGGATTGAACGCGAATCCTAGGCGCGGCTCGAAGTTTTTGTATGCATTCTTGACCTTAGGGGTAGTGCGAACAGAGAGAGGTAGCGCCGTGTTCCAGATCGCCGTCGCCGGGTTCGACTCACGCTTCGTCGTAATGTCGTTCAGTGTATTCACAGCCTGCCCAAAAAACTCCCAACGCAGACCAAGATTCACCGTCAGACTCGACGACACTTTGTAATCATCCTGGAGATACAGCGCGTAGTCCTTTTCCTTGAAAGGCAGCACAGGATTTCCAGTGGAGAGGTTGTAATTTCCGGTTTGGTGCAGGAACGCATCAAGCCCAGCGGGCAGGAAGGTCCCGTTGTAGTTCGGCAGGAAGATATTGGGCGAGTTCTGGTAGTCGAACTCACCGCCGAAAAGGATAGTCTGCTTGCCAAAGGAGAAGCTGACATTGTCCTGAACCTGCGTCACCTTGACCGTGCGGCCCTGGGGAAGGTTCGTCGCCTGGCCAAATCCTAGATCGGTTCCCGAGAGAAACGTCACATTGCCCGGGCACGCAGTCAACGTGTTTACCGTGCAGTTAGGAAAAGAACCCGATTGGAAATCCAATTTGCTTTGCTGGAACGAATAGCGCAACTGGTTGATCCAACGCGAAGAGAACGAGTGAGTCCAGTCCGATCCAACCGAGTGCGTCGCATCTGGAACGTCGTAGAATGTGCCGCCCGCACCGTTATCTGGGTTATTCGACGAGAGGTTTTTCTGGTAGAGGTAACGAAGGTAGAAGCGGTCCTTCGACGTAGCCTGGTAGTCAAGACGTCCAAGCTGTTCTTGATCCGTGTAGTTGCCAGAGGGCGCCGTGCGTGTCAGCGGAGCAACCTGGATATCCGTCAACACTCCTGCGGGAGACGTCACCTTCACAGTGCTGGCTCCGCTCAT
>JAYVZP010000066.1:0-206592 GCA_043783275.1 Rhodanobacteraceae bacterium | reverse complement strand
TAATGGAGGGAACTTGAGGCGGTTCAGACGGAGGAATTTGTTCGTGAAGCGCGAAGAGCAATCGAATCGGGGTGAAGTGGCGGTCCTACGCGGTAGGGGTGTTGTTTGGCGTGGGGATTTTAGGGGTGCGTTTGACAAATGGGTTTATATTTGCGCCAGACGTGTTCCTGAAGTCGGCAGATTTCTTGCCTCTCCAACTGAATTAAGCTAAACTATGTCTGATGAAACTTCGCCTCGATCTGCTCAAGCACCTGACCACAGAGGACGTTATGGAAGAGGCGGTGGCGACGGTTCACCGTTTCAAGTCCGAGCCGCTTTTCTCGAAAACTGGAACTGGCAGTCTGTCGTCAGCATCAACCGAGGAGCGTGCGCGCGAGGAGGCGCACAGCATGGAATTAATTCAGAGGCTGGAGCGGCGTGCGAGGCAATCTGGGCTGCAAGGCACGAAAGCCAAATGACGCTGGCGGAGGCGTTTGACACACTCCGTGAGTTTCATAAGAAAGCTCCGTTCTTGTTCTTCAATGGCAACACTTTCGCGGCCATCGGGCGAGAGTTGAGTTATGTCATTTTCGGTGACATTCCAATGTCCCGTAAGCGGGAAGTGGGTTCGGCCGTGGGCCACTACATCGCGGGCGTGTTGGATCGGGAGGCAATGGCGCAGATTGTGGAAGACCTTTGCGCAGGGGCGGAACTGGTGCCGGGCACGCATGTTAAGACTTTGCGCGGCTCGGCACACGGGGTGGTGGTTCAGGTGCTCGATGACGGGCGCATTGTCTGGCGCACTGATGGCGGGACGGAACTGACGGCGCTACCGGAGACTTTGACTTTGGAAAGAAACACGGATTAGGGAACGCAAGAGCACTCCATTTGTAGAGCATTTTTGACTCGCATACACAGCGCGCACAGCGCAGAAATCAACTCTTTTCGGGCGCTTGCTCTCCTTTCTTGTGGGGTTGGCATTGAGTTGCGGCATATTCTGGATGTTCGTGAGGCGCAATTATTCCGTGAATGGAGTTTAGCAGACTATTAATCATCAAGCGGTGACCCGGTGAAGCTTGCGTGACGTAAGGTTGCCGAGTTGAAAAGGACGTGTCTCGGCATTGCAACAATAGAACCTATCCCAGAACCCGGTTGGCCCATGTAAACAATGAATAACTAAAATCAGTTTCACCCAGGCACTTTGGGATTGATGCGGCGAATTCAGTTGACTGCATGGGCGCAATTTTTTGGTTTTGGGATAGGTTCTACCCAGCATTCATTCATTCATCTGTGAATTCCGGTGAACTGAATCTCACTCCAGCCCCGCCTCAGCCAACCGGTCGTGGATTTCGCTGGCCTTGAGTTTTTCGACCATGTCATTGATTCGGCCTTCCATGAATTGATCAAGGTTATAGAGTGTGACCTCGATGCGGTGGTCGGTGATGCGATTCTGGGGGTAGTTGTAGGTGCGGATTTTTTCCTCGCGTCCGCCGCCGCCGATGAGGGCGCGGCGATGGGCGGAGTATTTCGCGGCTTCTTCCTGCTGCTTTTTTTCGAGCAGTCGGGAGCGCATGATGGTGAGGCCCTTTTCCTTGTTCTTAATCTGGCTCCGACCGTCCTGGCAGCGGACGATCATGCCGGTGGGAATGTGCAGGATCTGCACGGCGGAGTCGGTGGTGTTCACGCCCTGCCCCCCCGCGCCGGACGAGCGGCAGACTTCGATGCGGATTTCTTCGGGCTTGAGATGGAAGTCCACTTCCTCCGCTTCGGGCAGGGCGGCGACGGTGGCGGCGGAGGTGTGGATGCGGCCTTGGGCCTCGGTGGCGGGCACGCGCTGCACACGATGGACGCCGCTCTCGTATTTCAAGGTGCTGAAGACATCTTCGCCGCTGACTTTGAAGACGACTTCCTTGAACCCGCCCATTTCGGAGGGGCTGGATTCCAGCGGTTCGATCTTCCAGCCGCGCGTTTCTGCATAACGGTTATACATGCGGTAGAGATCGCCGGCGAAGAGCGCGGCCTCGTCGCCGCCGGTGCCGGCGCGGAGTTCGATGACGATGTTCTTGTCGTCGTTGGGATCCTTGGGGAGGAGCATCACCTTCAGGGCTTCAGCGAGCGGCTCAAGCTGGGGCTCGAGACCGGCAAGCTCTTCTTCAGCCATCTCTTTCATATCAGGATCGGCGAGCATGGCCTTGGCCTCAATAATGCCGTCTGAGATCTGGTGCCATTGGCGGTACTTTTCAACGATGGGCTCCATGTCGCGATGTTCCTTGGCGATGGCCTGAAACTTCTTCTGGTCGTTGACCAGGGTGGGGTCGGACATGTCGCGGGAGAGCGAGTCGTAACGGGCTTCCATCTGGGCTAAGCGGTCAAACATATAAGTCCTCTGAGCAAAGGTTTGTAGTTTTGGGGGGCAGGACGGGCGCGTTAGGCTTAGCTAGGCAAAATCGTGACGGGAAAGCGTCACGCGGGGCAAAGTCACCGGGTTTGCAAGGGAATTCATACGCTCTTATATATTACTCCGGACGCCAACGGTTCGAAAGGCATCTTTCACAGGGGGAGGATTGACGATGGCACAGTTTCTGGCGGTGGCGGAGTTGGCGGAGGCGATGGCGGGAACTTCAAGCCGACTGAAGAAACGTGCGGGAATCGCGGCGGCGATTGCGGCGGTGCATGTGGAAGGGAAGGGGGATGAGGGGATTTTCTGCTTATATATGGCGGGATTGCCGTTTGCGGAGTCAGATCCGCGCAAGCTGAATGCGGGTGGAGCGCTATTGACCAAGGCCGTGCTGGCGGTGACGGGGGCATCGCAGGGAGCATTGAATTTGGCTTACCGGAGGCACGGGGATCTGGGGGCGGCGGTGTCTGACCTCATAAGTGAGAAACCCAGTTCTGAAAGTTCAGACCTGGGGCCCCCGGTTTCGTTGCGGCAGGTGCAAGCGGCGTTTGCGGGTATGGCGACGGCAAAGACCACCGCGATGCGGGCGGGGCTGGTGGAGGGGTTGCTGAGAGGGGCTAGTGCGCTCGAGGCGAAGTATCTGCTGAAGCTAATGCTGGGCGATATGCGAATCGGGGTGAAGCAAAGCCTGGTGGAAGAGGCGATTGCGGTGGCGGCCGGAGTGGATGTGGCTCAAGTGCGACATTGCGTGATGCTGGAGGCGGACCTGGGAGACGCGGCGGTGAGGGCGTTTGGGGGGACCTTGGCGGAGGCACGGATGCGCCTGTTTCATCCGCTGGGATTCATGCTGGCGAGCCCTGTGGAGACGCCGGAGGAGGCGATCGAGAGGTTTACGGCGAAGCCTGCGAAGGTGATCGCGAAGAGGAAGCCGAAGAAGCTTGCGAAGGGTGCGGAGCTGGATGAGGTAATGAAGGAGGCACTGGCGAACGATGTCGAGGCGGCGATGCTTGAGGCCGACATGCTTGAAGCTGGCGGCGTGCAGGCATTTCTGGAGGACAAGTACGACGGGATGCGGGCTCAGGTGCACTGCGGCTCGGCGGAGCATCCCGGGCGGGTGGCGATTTACTCGCGCAATCGCGAAGACATTACGGAGAGCTTTCCGGAGCTGGTGGAGGCGTTTGCCGAGGTGGGGGATACGGGTGGCCGGGGACTGATCTTTGATGGCGAGATCTTGGGATGGGACTTTGGGACGGCGCAGGCGCTGCCATTTGCGGTGCTGGGGCAGCGAATTGGTCGCAAAAAGGTAGAGAACGAATGGCGGCAGAGGGTGCCGGTTATTTTTATGGCGTTCGACTTGATGTTTGCGGATGGGGAGTTGCAATTGCCGAGGCCGCTACGGGATCGGCGGAATCGACTGGAGGCGGCGGTGGAGGCGCTGGTGGACAAGGCGCGGTCACCGCTGGTGTTGAGTGAGGCGGCAAAGAGGAAGACGGCTGCGCAGGCTACGCTGCTCTTCGATGAACCCGTTCATGATGAGGCAACGATGAGCGGGGCAGATGATCGTTTAATTGCTCCACTGCGGCGATTGATGATCTCTCCGGCACGTCTGGTGGAGAGCGCGGAGGAGATCGACCGGGCGTATGTGGACGCAAGGGCGCGGGCCAATGAAGGCGTGATGCTGAAGGCGGCGGGAAGCGTGTATCAGCCGGGGCGGCGGGGTTTGGCGTGGGTGAAGCTCAAGCGCGAGTTAGCGACACTGGACGTGGTGATTACGGGGGCCGAGTACGGGTCTGGGCGACGGGCGCAGTTTTTGAGCGATTACACGTTTGCCGTGCGGGATGCGGACGGTGAGTTGAAGAATGTTGGTAAGGCTTACAGCGGCGTCACGGATACGGAGATCGCGGAACTGACAGAGTTCTTGAAGGCCCACACCCTGGAGGATTTCGGACACTTCCGCACGGTAGAGCCGCTGGTGGTGCTTGAGGTGGCGTTCAACAACATCATGCGGAGCGATCGCCACGCGAGCGGGTTTGCCCTGCGCTTTCCAAGGATTGTTCGTATCAGAACGGACAAGCCTCTGGCTGAGATCGACACCGTAACGAGGGTGGAAGAGGTGTATCAATCGCAGGTGGACAAGCCTGCGGAGCAAGAGGAAAGCAAGGCGTAACGCAGATACGAACGGATCAGACAGGAGGCATCGTCCCGCGAGTCTGGCACTTGTAACCTCTAATTTGTTGTCAGATTGCATCAATCCGTTTTTTTAGTGCTGCACCATATATTTTGATGGCGCGGCCACGCCTTCTTGCAGGCGTACGGCTGCCGATGTACAGTAAAGAGAGAAATGAAGACCTACTTTAGCCCGGTGTTTACGTTCCGCTATTGGCGCTTCCAGCGCCCCATGGCGGCTTTGGCGAAGTAGATTCCTCTGAGTAAAGGGCCGGAAGCAAACTCGGACGAGAGATCGAAACGAACCAGATGAGCCGCTACCCTGAATGGGAGCGGCTTTTGTGTTTGAGGAGAAGACGAAGATGGCAACGTTGGCGAATCCGGTAGTGGAATTAGCGAACACGGTCAAAGGTCGCTTTGGCGCGTATGGCGGCAGGTATGTTCCTGAGACGCTGATGGCAGCGCTCGAAGAACTGGAAGCGGCCTACGAACTGGCCGATGCTGATCCGGCATTCCATCTGGAGCTAGATGGATTGCTGCACCACTACTGTGGGCGACCGACTCCGCTCTACTTTGCCAAGCGTATGACGGAGCAGTTGGGCGGAGCGCAGATTTATCTGAAGCGCGAAGACTTGCTGCACACGGGCGCACATAAGATCAATAACGCGCTGGGACAGGGTTTGCTGGCGCGGCGTATGGGCAAGCAGCGGATTATCGCCGAGACGGGCGCAGGTCAGCATGGAGTTGCGACGGCTACCGTGTGCGCGCTGTTTGGGCTCGACTGCCTGATTTACATGGGCGAAGAAGATATGCGGCGGCAGGAGCTGAATGTGTACCGGATGCGCCTTCTGGGTGCTGAGATCCGCGCAGTCAACACCGGGTCTGCGACGTTGAAAGACGCGATCAACGAGGCGATGCGCGACTGGGTAACAAATGTTCGCGACACGTATTACATTCTCGGCAGCGCGCTTGGTGCTCATCCCTATCCGACCATGGTGCGTAATTTTCACCGCGTGATTTCGGTTGAGGCGCGGCGGCAGTTTCTGGAGGAAGTCGGCAAACTGCCGACGACGGTTGTGGCTTGTGTTGGCGGCGGATCCAATGCCATTGGAGCGTTCTATGAGTTTTTGCCAGATGCAAATGTGGCGCTGGTAGGCGTAGAGGCCGGTGGACGTGGCTCGGCGCTCGGAGAGCACGCATCGCGCTTCCAGAAGGTCGGCGGCGGCACGCCGGGAGTGCTACAGGGGACATATTCATACGTCCTGCAGAACGATGCGGGGCAGGTGAGCGGGACGCACTCCGTGAGCGCCGGTCTGGACTACGCGAGCGTGGGACCAGAGCATGCTAACCTTCACGACACTGGTCGTGCGACGTATGTTGCGTGCTCGGATGAAGATGCATTGGCAGCAACGGTGGCGTTATCGCGGACAGAAGGCATTGTGCCTGCGCTTGAGACTGCGCACGCGGTTGCGGAGGCCATGCGGCTGGCGAAGACGATGCGCAAGGACGAAATTATCATGATTAATTTGTCCGGTCGCGGCGATAAGGACATGGGGATTCTGGCGAAGGAACTTGACCTGAAGGGTGCGGGACCAGTCTCGCCCAAGGGGAGCCTCTAGTGCCGATTGTGTTCAAGAAGAAACCTGGGATTGTTGCTTATTTCACCGCTGGTGATCCCGATCTTGCAACGACGCGTGACATTGCGCTGGCCGCGATTGATAACGGTGCGGACGTCATTGAGCTTGGCGTTCCGTTCAGCGATCCACTGGCTGATGGCCCGGTGATTCAACGGGCGAGCGAGCGTTCGGTGGCTCGCGGGACGAGACTTTCGGATGTGTTGGCAATCACGAAGGAGTTACGGGCAGCGCGGCCGGAATGTGGGATCGTGCTGTTCAGTTATCTGAATCCGGTAGTAAGGATGGGGATGAAGAAGTTCTGCGCTGCTGCCAAAGACGCGGGCGCGGACGGCGTGCTACTGACAGACATGATTGTGGAAGAGGCCGGCGAGTATTTGCAGGAGATGGCTGCAAATGATCTTTCTCCTGTTTTTCTGGCCGCGCCGACGAGCCCGGATGCGCGGCTGAAGGCAATCAGTGAAGCGTCCAGGGGATTCGTTTATGCAATCTCGCGTGTGGGCATTACGGGCACGCAGGATGCGGTGGCAAGCGACGCTCCGCAGCTTGTGGCGCGGTTGCGTAACTTTACGAAGTTGCCTATTGCAGTAGGCTTCGGCATCTCAAACGCCGCGCATGTGAAGGCGGTCGGCGAGTTTGCGGATGCGGCCATCATCGGCAGTGCGCTGGTTGCGCTGATTGAAAAGACGGATCCTGCTGACGCTGCAAAGGCTGTCGGAAGCTTCATTGCGCAGTTGCAGCAGTAACAACGACTCAATTTTGAAAGGCACATAACTCATGGAGATTGCAGACTGGCGAAGGAAGATCGATGAGCTCGACGAAGAGATCGTGGCATTGATCAGCAAGCGCGCCGAGGCAGCCAAGGCAATCGGCAACCTGAAGCGCACAACTGACATACCTGTATACGAGCCCAAGCGCGAGCAGGAGGTCTTCAACCACGTGAAGGCGGTGAATCCAGGACCGCTCTCCCATGCAGAGATGCTGGACGTGTATGAGCGCCTGATGGACGTGATGCGCAGCCTTCAACGCCGAGACATTTAAGCCCAACCGAACTGACGAAAGACGAGACCGACGATGATCGTAGCAATGCAGGGCGAAGCAACAGATGAACAGATTCAGTTAGTGATCGAGCGGATGGTCGAACTCGGCTTCAACGTCCATCGCACTACGGGCGCAACGCAGACGATCCTGGCTGGCGTGGGCTCGCCGGGCCACTTTGAGGTGACGGAGTTTGGTGTTCTGCCCGGTGTGTACCAGGCGTATCGCATCTCGTCGCCTTACAAGCTGGCTGGCCGCGGATTTCGTCCTGAAGGAACGACGGTGGTGTTCCCGAATGGCGTGGTTGTTGGTGGAAAAGAGATTACGATGATGGCGGGGCCCTGCTCGGTGGAGAGCCGTGAGCAGATTCTTACGAGCGCCAAGATTGTGGCCAAGGCTGGTTGCCAGTTTTTGCGTGGTGGCGCGTTCAAGCCGCGGAGTTCGCCGTACAGCTTCCAGGGTATGGGGCTCGACGGACTGAAGCTGCTGCGGGATGTCTCCCATGAGACGGGCCTGCTGGTCATCACCGAGGTTATGGAGATCTCGCAGATTGAGCTCATGCTGCCGTACATCGATTGCTTCCAGGTGGGTGCGCGCAACATGCAGAACTTCAACTTGCTGCGAGAGCTTGGCCATGTGCGCAAGCCGGTTCTAATGAAGCGTGGCATCTCCGCGACGATCGAAGAAGTGCTGCTTTCGGCGGAGTACATTCTCTCCGGCGGCAACTACGACCTGATCTTGTGCGAGCGCGGCATCCGGACTTTCGAGACGTACACGCGTAACACCATGGATATCTCGGCGATTCCGGTGCTCAAGAAGCTAACGCATCTGCCGGTCTTTGGTGATCCTTCGCACGGGGTTGGGATCCGCGATCTGGTGCCCCCGATGGCGCTTGCGTCTGTTGCTGCGGGAGCCGACGGGTTGTTGATGGAAATGCATCCGAATCCTGATAAGGCGATGAGCGATGGAGCACAGAGCCTGTATCCGGAACAGTTGGAAAAACTGATGGCACAGCTGCGCTTGATCGCGCCGGTCGTAGGTCGGACGATTGCCTAGGACTCAGGAGCATCGAAGGGCAAGATGATCGAAAGCGTCGCCATCGTCGGTACAGGTTTGATTGGGGCGTCTGTGGGTCTGGCGTTGCGCCGCGCCGGCTTCGCAGGGGAAATTATCGGGATCGATACGCGCGACTCTGAGATCCAGACTGCCGTGGGGCTTGGTGCAGTTTCAAGGCAGGGGACATTTGACGATGCGACTCGTTGCAACGTGGTTTTGCTTGCGGTGCCGGTACTGGCCATCATGGACTGGATGCGCCGCCTGGTTCCGATGATGGGGCCGCAGCAACTGATTACGGATGTGGGCAGCACCAAGCTCGAGATCAGCAAGCTGGGGCAAGCGTTATCGCATGACTCCACGGTGCGTATTCTTCCAGGTCACCCGATGGCTGGTAAGGAATTGGGTGGTGCCGCGCTGGGAGAGGGGGCTATGCTCGAGGGCGCAATGTGGCTCTTTACCCCGATCGCGGAGGACACTGCGATTGAGGTGGAGTGGCGGAGCTGGGTGCAGAAGTTTGGCTGCAGGACGATGGATATGGATGCGCTTCAGCATGACAAGCTGTGCGCGTGGGTGAGCCACTTGCCGCAGATGGTTTCGACTGCGATGGCCGCACTGTTTGAAGATGAGTTTGGTGATGCGGAAGAGATTACCGCAGTCGGCGGGCGGGCGCTGCGCGAGATGACGCGCCTGGGGGCGAGCCCTTACAGCATGTGGCGCGATGTTGCGATGACCAATACGGATGCGGTCGCGGCGACGTTGTTTGCATTGGAGCAACGGCTTGCGCATATACGCGAGAACTTGAAGACGCCGGAGCTTCGCGACGAGTTTAGTCTGGCCAATGCGTTTCGTGCGCGTCGCTAGTGGGCGACGGCGGCTTCGGGCTCCTGGCGCACGCTGACGCAGTTCGGAAACGGCTGAAAGCTGAGGTCTGGGAGGGTGTTCGGGCGACGGAATTGCGCTGGATCAACGAAACTCTGGAACGCGGTCTGAACAATCTGGGAGGGTATGGCCGAGTGCGACAGCGACGCTCCAAGGTCGCTACAATGAAATGACCGGGGCGACCCGCCAATGAGAGGCTAGGGATTCATCGATGAAGCTGCGTCCGGTTCTGCTCGTTCTCGTGCTGCTTTCAGGGTTTTATTACGTTACGACTCGTGGGCTGTCGACCGGGGCTGTTCTGCCCTGGCTTCACCTCCCTGCGCACGATTCCAACGGCCACATGACGCCGACTTCATTCCAGGGTCCGAACGGCACGTTTGAACTCCAGGAGGCGGCAGCCGCGCCAGCCTTTGATTCCGAAGAACAGCAGAATATCGCTGTTTATCGGAAGGCACTGCCTTCGGTGGTCAACATCACTTCGACCGCGGTGGCGTTCGACTTCTTTAATCGTCCGGTTCCCCAGCAGGGGCAGGGTTCCGGTTTTGTTCTCGATAGACAAGGCCACATTCTTACGAATAATCACGTGATTGACAACGCCCAGCGCGTTGAAGTGACGCTTGGGGATAAGCACAAGTACAAGGCGACGGTGGTGGGGATTGACAAGCAGCATGACCTTGCATTGTTGCAGATCGCCGCACCGAACCTGACGCCCGCAACCCTTGCAGAGTCGAACGGACTGGTTGTGGGGCAGCGTGTGTATGCCATCGGCAATCCGTTTGGACTGAGCGGAACGATGACCCGCGGCATCATCTCTGCGATTCGCAGCATTCGCATGGAGACTGGAACCCCGATTGAGGATGCCATCCAGACGGACGCGGCGGTGAATCCCGGCAACTCGGGCGGGCCGTTGCTGAACTCGCGTGGCGAAGTGATTGGCATCACGACGCTGATTGCGTCGAATGCGGACCAGAGCGCGGGTATCGGGTTTGCCATTCCTATCAACACGGCCAAAGCTGTGCTGGACGACTTTGCGCGGTATGGTCGTGTGCGGCGACCGTCGCTGGATGTTGTGACGTTGCCGATCGATTCGGATATCGCGGCGCAGATTGGGCTGGCTTCCGATTACGGCATATTGATTGAGAGAGTGCTGCCTGGTGGGGCCGCGGAAAAAGCCGGGCTAAATGGCGGGACCAAAAGGCTTTACCAGGGCAATACTCCGGTGATGCTGGGAGGGGACCTGATCGTCGCGTTTGACAAGCAGGAGATTGCTTCGCCGCAGGACCTGTCGGCGGCGCTCAACAGCCATCGCGCCGGAGACATCGTGACCGTTACGATCTTCCGCGGACAGAAACGGATGGACGTCAAGGTGACACTGGGCGATGCCAAGGACGCGATTTCGCTTCCTGCACAGACGATTTAGAGACTCGCGAAGGAGCTTATGAACATTCCCGATTTTAGACGCGCGGAGTACAACGAACCACAGGCAATTGAGGGTGAGGTGGTCGGCAGGCCGGTGCGAAACGGCGTGGGGAATACATTCCCTCTCGCTCTGGTTTACGGGCTTGGAGCGGCAATTGTTGGAAGCATCGGCTATGGGCTTGTGTCGTCGATGGGCTTCATGATCAGCATCGTTGCGATTGGCATTGGCTGGCTGGTTGCGCGATCCATGATGACTGCGACGGGCGGAGTTGGCAATAGGAGCTGCCAGATTGCTGCGACGGCATTGACGTATTTTGCGGTCACGGCCGGCAACCTGATTCACCCCCTGTGGAAGGCCCATCAGCAGGGCTTCCCCGCGAGCATCATTTTGTTCAATCCGCTGCTGTTGAAGTACCTCTTCGTGGGACCGCTGGTGGAGTTGCAGGGAGGCCTGAATGGCATCCTCGGGCTGGTCATCCTCTTCTTTGGCCTTCGGACAGCGTGGAAGATGGCGGCGGGTTCTCCCGGTTTTCAGCGCGGCGGAAATACGCGTGTAAGTCCGTTCGGCCCACGCTAATGCTTTGCACAGTTTCATCCTGCACGGACGTCTAAATTAACGTGACCGAAGCGATAGCAAACGCACTTCCCCAACCCGATTCTTCTCCACAGGCCATCTTCAACTGCCCGGAATGTAGCCACTACCTGGCTCCCGGCTCCCTTGCGTGTCCGGAGTGCAACGCCATCGTTTATGGCGGGTATCTGCGGACGCTTGCGATCCAGGCGACCGGGCAGGAGGATGCAGGGGAATGGATCGCTGCCCGTGAAACCTGGCGACAGGGGCTGGACTGGGTCCCGGGGGACACCAAGCAGGCCACCGCAGTGATCCAGCGGATTGCGCTCATCGACACGCGGCTCCGCGGCGCAGAAGAAAGCAAGGAGAAGTGGACACGACGGCTGGGCCCGTTTGCGCCGGTGGTTCTCTTCCTGGCCAAGGCGAAAACGTTCCTTTTCTTTCTCTTCAAGGCAAAGTTTCTGCTCAGCTTTGTGGGCTTCTTCGGACTCTACTGGGCGCTCTTTGGCTGGCGCTTTGGGCTGGGCTTTACGCTGTCCATTCTGGTTCACGAGATGGGCCACTTCGTCGCCGCCAAGCGCAGGGGTCTCAAGGTAGATCTTCCGGTGTTTATCCCGGGGATGGGCGCTTACGTGCGCTGGTATTCGATGGGCGTCTCGCTGGACGATCTCTCGACAATTGCGCTGGCCGGGCCTTTCTTTGGGCTTATTTTCGCCATTGTCTGTGGCGGCTTGGCAGCCGTAACCCACAACCCGCTGTTCAGCGCGCTGGCGCACGTCTCCGCATGGCTGAATCTGTTGAACCTGATTCCCATCTTTGGGCTGGACGGTGCCCAGGCCACCTACGCGTTGGACCGAACGCAGCGCTGGCTGGTGCTGGCTACGTCACTCATCTTCTTTGGGATGTTGCATGAAGGCGTGTTTCTGCTGATCGCGCTGGGCATGGCATGGCGGGTGTATCGCGGCGGCGATGCGGAGAAGCCCCACACGCGGGCGCTGGTGCAGTATGTGCTTCTGCTCTTCGTGCTTGGCGTCGTGATGTATATGTTCCCGGATACGCGACGCTTTGGAAACTTTTAAACGCGCTTCAGGAACCGACGGTCGACGACAGCGTAATTGCCGCTTAGAACTCGCCGAATGGCCTCGGGGTAGGCCTTGTGCTCTTCGATCAGAATGCGCGCTGACAGAGTTTCGGGAGTGTCGTCATCTGCAATGGCGACTGCTTTCTGCAGGATGATGACGCCATGATCGACCTGCTCATCGACAAAATGCACGGTGCAGCCGGCAACCTTCGCGCCCATCTTCAAAGCTTGTGCCTGCGCCTCCAGACCGGGAAAGCTGGGCAGCAGGCTGGGATGCACGTTGATGATTCGATTGGGGAACGCTTCCACAAAGTCCGGCGAGATGATCCGCATGTAGCCGGCCAGGCAGACGAGATCGACGTGGGCTTCCTGAAGCCGGGCGATAAAGTCGGCGTCCCGCTGCTGGGGCGTGCGTCCGGCGACGGGGATATGGTGCGTGGGCAGACCGAGTTCGCGCGCGGCGGCTAATCCGGGAGCGTCGGCCCTGTTGGAGAGCACGACGACGATTTGAGCGTCAGGAATGTGACCGGCGCGGATCGCGGCGTGGATGGCGAGGAAGTTGGAGCCTCGACCGGATAGGAGGATTCCGAGTTTGCTCATGCGATCCGCCAGACTTGAGCTCAGTTGTAGATGACTTTGCGCGTTCCGCGGCTGACTATGCGGCCGATGATGCAGTGGCGTTCGTTGGCGCGGTTCAGGATTGCCTTGGCTTTTTTGACCTGCTCTGCCGGAATGACGGCAATGAGGCCGATGCCCATGTTGAAGGTGCGGTACATCTCATCCTGCTCGACGTTCCCGAGTTGCTGCAGGTGCTCGAACAGCGGCGGCGGGGTCCAGCTTGCAAGGTCGACAACTGCATCCATGCCCTTGGGCAGAATACGTGGGAGATTCTCCGTAATGCCGCCGCCGGTGATGTGGGCCATACCGGAGACGAGACCGCCCGCGGTGAGCTTCTTGATGACGCTCAGGTAGCTGCGATGGGTGCGCATCAAGGCCGCGCCGGTCTTGTCCTTGAGTTCGTTGACGTATTGGTCCGGTCCGTACTTTGCGACCTCAAAGAACAGCTTGCGTGCCAGCGAGTAGCCGTTGGTGTGCAGACCGTTCGAGGGCAGGCTGAGGAGGACGTCGCCCGGTTCAATGCCGGCACCGGTGATGATGTTCGGGCGGTTCACGGCGCCGATAATCGTTCCGGCAAGGTCATACTCGCCGTCTGCGTAGAAGCCCGGCATCTGGGCGGTTTCGCCGCCGATGAGCGCGCAGCCGTTAGCCCGGCAAGCTTCAGAGATGCCGCGGACTACGGTTTCGACGATGTCATTTTCGAGTCGTCCGGTTGCCAGGTAGTCGAGAAAAAACAGGGGCGTCGCGCCCTGCACGGCGATGTCGTTTACGCAGTGATTGACCAGGTCCGCGCCCACGGTGTGGTGGATGCCGAGGTCGAAGGCGACTTTGAGCTTGGTGCCTACCCCGTCTGCGGAGGAGACCAGAATGGGCTCGGGATACTTGGCGAGATCGAGCGCAAACAAACCGCCAAAGCCGCCGATCTCGCTGAGAACGTGTTTGTTGAAGGTCTTGCGGGCGAGCATCTTGATGCGCTGTTTGGCGCGGTCGCCAGAGGTTATGTCCACGCCGGCGTCGGCGTACGAGATGGACGTTTTAGGGCTTTTTGCGGGTTGGGTCAGGTCTGTAGTCGCGGATTCGTCCGGCACGCTTTTCTCCTGTTTCTGTATGTCGAAGGGACTCTCAGTCTAGCAGGACGCTTTCCAAGCCATGTGAAGGCTTGCGACGGGTGGCCGCAACTTCCGCGTGATTGTGCTCTGTCAAATCGTCAAGCACCCGTTCCCACACGGCCTGACCTAAACTCAAGGTATGCGTGTGATGGAGAAATCGAGACAATTGCAGGTCCGAGCAGCCGGGTTGCTGCCAGGCGGAGTGGATTCTCCGGTGCGTGCTTTCCGGGCCGTGGGCGGCGATCCACCCTTCGTCGAGCGAGCCCACGGCGCCTACCTTTGGGACGCGGATGGGAATCGCTATCTGGACTGCTTTGGCTCGTGGGGACCGATGATCCTCGGGCACGCCTTTCCACCGGTGCTGGAGGCGATCCGCGAGGCTGCTGGCCGCGGGACCAGCTTTGGTGCTTCGCACAAGGACGAAGCGAACCTTGCGGAACTCGTCACACGTTGCTTTCCGTCGGTTGAGAGTCTGCGCTTTGTGAGCTCAGGGACTGAGGCGTGCATGTCAGCGGTTCGGTTGGCGCGAGGGTTTACGGGGCGCAAGTACATCATCAAGTTTGAAGGTTGTTATCACGGCCATGCCGATTCGCTGCTGGTCAAGGCGGGCTCGGGCATCGTAACGCTGGGGATTCCCGGATCCGCTGGGGTTCCGGAAGAGACGGCGATGCACACGCTGGCGCTACCGTACAACGATCTGACCGCGGTTGAGGCGACATTTGCCGCGCTGCCGGGCCAAATCGCATGCATCATCGTAGAGCCTGTGGTGGGCAATGCCGGCACGATTCTGCCCGCTCTCGGCTACCTGGAGGGCCTGCGCCGCATCACGCACGAACACGGGGCATTGCTGATTCTGGATGAAGTGATGACGGGCTTTCGGTTGTCGCTCGGGGGGGCGCAACAGATCTTCGGCATCAAGCCGGACCTGACCACACTGGGAAAGATCATCGGCGGTGGGTTACCCTGCGGTGCCTTTGGCGGCCGCTCTGATGTGATGAATTTTCTGGCACCCATTGGTCCGGTTTACCAGGCCGGCACGCTTAGTGGCAATCCGCTGGCGATGGCAGCGGGGATCGCAACCCTCAGCCACCTGATTACGCATGAAACAACGCTCTATGAGGGCCTTGCCCGGAGCACGCAGGCGATAGCCGACGGTGTGGCTGCAATCGCGCAGAGTCGGGGAATTCCGTTGACTACGAACCGGATTGGCTCCATGTTCACGTGGTTCTTTACCGGCTCAGACGTGTTGGACTTTACCTCGGCCGCACACTCGGACGCTGCAGCGTTTGGGCACTTCCATCGCGGCATGATGGAGGCCGGTGTCTGGTTACCGCCCTCGCAGTTTGAGGCGGCTTTTATCTCGGCCGCGCATGGAGAGGCGGAGATTGAACTTGCGCTTGCCGCCGCAGAAAAGGCGTTTTAGCTCAGGAGGTTACCACGGGCGTGCGGGGCTCCATGAGGAGCTTTCCTGCGCCCATGAGCGCTATCAGCATGACGGCGCAAACCGCAAAGACGTGGCGCACGCCGATGCGTCCAGCCAGCGCTCCGGAGAGCAGCAGGCCTGCGATCTGTGCGGAGAAGATCAGGCTCATGACGGTCGATCCGACGCGGCCCATCAGCGCTGCGGGCGTCTCGCTCTGGATCATTGTGTTCGAAGGTACGACGATGCCGGCGACGGCGAAGCCGATGATGAAGTTCGCGGTTACAGCAGCCCAAATATGTGGGATCGCGGTCAGCAGGCATAGGCCCAGCGAGATGCCGCCCAGCCCGGCGTAGACCAGCGTCGAGTTTTTGAGGTTCTTGCCGATTGTGTTGAGCGCGTTGATCCCAAGGAACATGCCCACGCCGATCATGGCCGAGATGATGCTGTAAAGCCGCGTCGAAGAGTGCAGCGTATCGCGCGTGTAGACGGCGATCAACGGGCCAAAGCAGCCGATGACGAACATGCCCGCAGCCAGCGCCAGGATCACGAACAGCAACGCCGCATGGTGCACGATGAACGAGATACCTTCGCGCATATCTGGCAGAACACTCGAAAGGCCCTTGCCCGGCTCCGTGGCGGCCGGAGTGCCGGTTAGCTCTTCAGCAAACGGCCGGTTGATGGCGAGCGATGCGATGAGCGATCCGGATAGGAGGAAGCTCACCGCGTCCGCTACGTAGCAGCTTCTCGCGCCCAGCAGGGAGTAGAGCAGGCCCGCCAGTGGTGGACCTACGATGCGCATGCCGAACATTACCTGTTGCATCAACGCATTGGCGGAACGAAGTCCGTGGATAGGCACGGCGGAACGAATCGCCACGCCCTGCGCTGGTCCGAAGAAGCTGGAGACGACGCTGATGGAGGCCAGGATGAGATAGAACTCTGTGACGGTTCCTGCGCGGAGCAGCAGCAGGCAAAGCAGAGCACGCGCAAAGTCAGAGGCAACGAGCGTGGGCTTGAGCTTCCAGCGATCGACGAACACCCCGGCCAGCACGCCCAGAATGGCGATGGGCAGCAGATAGGCAATCTGGAGCCCGGTCACCTGCTCAGGCCCGGCGTTCAGATGGAAGGTAAGGAAGTTTATGACGGCGAACAGAGCGAGGAAATCGCCAAAGGTGGAGACGATCTGCGCGTACCAGAGACGCCGCATCACGGGGACGCGCAGGACTGCGGACATCGAAAGAGGTTCAGGAACGCCCGAAATCGACTGAGGAGAAGCGCTCATGGGGATGCGCTATCGTAGCCGATCTCGGGCGAATTCGACCGAATCAAGTGCGGTTTCGGTTACTTGCCAACGGTGATGATCTGGAATGTGTTGGGGATCATAGGGGCACGAGCGTAACGCTGTCCCGGAACCGGCGGCGGGGCTTCGCCAAACTCGGCAGAGATAAGGAAGATCTTGCCGGTCTTTTCGTCCAGCGCCAGCGTCTTGGCACGGGGTCCGGTCTTCAGGTTCTGCTCAACGACAAAGCTGGTGGGCGAGTTTTCTTTGACGATGGTCATCGTTCCATCGCCCTGCGCGCTGAAGACTTCGTTGGTTGCAGGGCTGAAGAATGCGCCATCGGAGCCCTTGCCGGTCGGCAGCACCTCCAGAATCCTGCCGTCCTTCGCACTCAGGATGATCATGTTGCTCTTGTCGCGGCAGGTGGCAAACAATATGTCATTCTTTACGTCCATCGCCAGGCCCGCGCAGCCGCCGCCTTTGCTGGAAATGTCATATTTGCCGGTCATCCTCATTGTCTTTGTATCGACGACCGCGATAGCATCCTTGTCTTCGAGATCGATGTAGAGGCGACCCTTGCCATCGGTGACAGCCTGTTCTGGCGCGCCGCCCAGATCGATGGTGCCGAGGATCGAACCATCTTTGGCGTCGATCACGGTTACGTTCGGCGCGGCGTGGGACAGGATGTAGACGCGGTTGGTGGAGGCATCATCCAGGTAGCCATCGGGATTGCCCTGCGTGTCCAGTGTCTTGATGACCGCAAGCGTTTTGGCGTCGAACATTGTTACGGGCTTGCTGGTCGCGAAGCCGTGACCGTACCTGGTGTTTACAGCGGCGCCATGCGCGCTGACGTTGGGGATATCGCCCGCAGGGGCAAGCGTGTCTAGATTGAAGACGGCGATGTGGCCCGTGGTTCCAGAGCGCGCAACGTACAAACGCCGTCCGACGGAGTCTGCGGTGACGTAATCAAAGCCGCCTTCGCCGCCAACCCTGGTAGTGGCGAGAACCTTGTACGGGCCATCCTGCGCGGCTGCGATCTTGGCGGCGAACGGAGCGGTGGCGACGAGACTCAGGGCGAGTGCGGCAGAGATGCGGTTCATGGAACTCCTTGTCATTGCACAAACGATGTTTCAATCATCTTCATTCTCACACCGGATCGTGATGCGAAGATGAATGCCATTTGGGTGGGGTCACAAAGGCCGTATCCGTCGGTAACTGCTGGAGCCAAAGTGACACAGCCTCGACGGTCGGAAGTCGTGCCGCCGTCAAGGTGTGCTGGCTGCCGTCATGCAGGACGACATTGGTTCCAAGGCTGCGCCTTTGATTTTGCCGGAGCCCGCGCTCCAGTCTTTCCATTAGGACCGCTGGGGGCAACACGTTCCAGTCGCCAACGATCAGGTTCCAGGCTATTGTCGTCAAACCAAGCTCACGCGCGGACCGCAGCACCGCCGGAGTACGCGCTCCGTGGGGTGCTCGAAAGATCTGGATGCGGGCGCCGAGGATGTCTTCGAGGGCCTTGTTGCAGTCTGCCAACTCCGCGTGGATTGCTTGCGTGGAAAGACGCGGCAGCCACATATGCGTCATGCTGTGGTTGCCGATCACATGTCCCGCCGCCGCGATCGCTCTCGTCAGGGAGGGCTCTTTGAGGGCGTGATCGCCGATCAGGAAAAATGTCGCCTGAACGTTATGACGAGCCAGCACCTCCAGTAGTTGCGGAGTTGCCGTGGGGTTGGGACCATCGTCAAAGGTCAGGGCAAGTTGATTGGTACAAGGCGGCGCGACCAGTATCGGCCCGAACAACTGCGAACGCGGGTTGATGGTTGCGTAAGTGACCGCACCGGCTGCCGCAGCAAGCGATAGACCGGCAACCGTGGCGGCTTCGAGCGATGTCAGCATCTTAGTAGGAGTCTAAAGTTTTTGCGGATACGATCCATGCGTCCCTAGCCCTTTGACTTCTCGATGTACGCGAGGACTTCTTCGGCATGGTTTTCTGGCTTTACCTTGGGCCAGACGTGCACGAGGCGCTGCTTGCCGTCTTTGTCCGCGTGACCGATCAGGTATGTCGTACGCTCAATCCCTTTGACCAGCTTGCCGTACATGTTCTTCGGCTTGATAACGCCGAAGTAGGCGCAGATTTTTTCATCGGGGTCTGCGAGCAGTGGGTAGTTGAGGTCAAACTTTTCGGCAAATTTTTTCTGTGCCTTGACCGTGTCGCGGGAGATGCCGAGCACGATGACTCCTGCCGCTTGCAGTTTCTCAAAGGTGTCGCGGAAGCCACACGCTTCAATCGTGCAGCCGGAGGTATCGGCCCTGGGATAAAAGAAGAGAACGACAGGGCTGGCGGCAAAGTCGGACAGCGAGACTTCGTGGCCGTCCTGATCCTGCGCGGTGAAGTTCTCCACGACGTCATTGGCCTGCGTAGGTGCGCTCATGCCTGGACTCCTTCGGTGGGTTTACGGTTGAGTTCTGCAACTGTTTTCTCGAGCGATGCGAGATCTTCGACGTTCAGGCTTATCGGCGATAAGACGCCTTTGCCAAGAATCTGTCGCGTCAGACCGGTCAGAACCCTGCCGGGGCCAATCTCGATCAGATGCGTCGTACCGTGCTGGACCAGAAGCTCGATGCATTCGACCCATCGGACCGGGCCGGTCACCTGGCGGATCAGCGAATCACGGATCTCGCTCCTGCGTGTCATCAGCCGGGCATCAACATTGCAGGCTACGGGAAAGGCAGGATCGTTGAAGATGATGCCTTCGAGCGTACTTGCAAGCTGATCCTGCGCGGGTTGCATGAGCGCGCAATGGAATGGCGCGGACACCTTCAGGATGACAGTCATCTTCGCACCGGCGGCCGCGCTGAGTTCGACTGCGCGGGCCACGGCTGCGGTGGAACCGGATATCACGATCTGGCCGGGCGAATTGAGATTTGCGGGTGACACGATCGATCGAGCCGCATCGTTGCGCGGCTGCTCGGATTCGCTGGGAGTGGCTGATACGGGCGGGGAGGCCATCTCGTCCGCCGCTGCGGCACAGATGTCATTAACCTGGGGTTCGGTCAAGCCGATGATGGCGGCCATTGAGCCTTCGCCCTCCGGCATGGCCTGCTGCATGAACTGGCCACGTGCGCGCACGGTGCGAACGGCATCGGCGAAGCTGAGGGTGCCGGCTGCGACATGCGCGCTGTACTCGCCCAGGGAGTGGCCTGCCGCGAAGGCAGGCGTAAGCTCGGGAACCCGCTCGGCCAGTACGCGAAAGGCGGCTATAGAGGCGGTCAGGATGGCTGGCTGGGTGTGCTCGGTCAGTTGCAGCGTTGCTGCAGGGCCTTCAAAAATGATTCGGGACAGCGGAAATCCAAGAGCTTCATCTGCCTCATCGAAGACTGCGCGTGCGGCGGGAAATTTCTCGTAGAGTTCACGGCCCATTCCAACGACTTGCGAACCCTGGCCCGGAAAGAGGAGTGCTGGTTTAGCGGTAAATAGCATCGCTCCGATGGTAAATGAACTAACGCGCTCGTGGATTGTTAGATCCCGACTCCGAACTCGACATCGTGTATCTCGTCGCCCGAGTGGGCGTAGAAATCATACGGAGTCCGGCGATTGAATTTATATCGCTGCCGGAGTTCACGACCTACAAAAAGTCCCAGCGCGAGCGCGCCCATGCCGGCCGAAACCCAGCCGACAGTACGCAGAATTGTAGATTCCTGCTCTTCCGTCACGCCTTCGGGAATGGCGTAAGTGATTACTTCGACGACCGTGGAGGCCATCGAGACAGATGCGTCCTGGGAGTTCTTTGCGGGAATGAGCGACTTCAAAAGGGACAACATAGTGAGGCGATGATAACGCACGGGCAGCCACGGTTGGCAATGACCATCTCCAATGATTGAGCTCGATGGATACATAGCGATACCCTCCCGGTCGATTTGTTGGCTAGGTGACATCTACATGGGTGAAACCCAGACCATAGAGGAGTGCGGAGATGGTGGAACGGGCGTTCCTGCGGGCGGCGTCCAGAATGCCGTCGGACAGGGCGGCGGCCTGCAATTGCTGCTGCGCCTTGGCGCGGGTGTCCGACTCCAGATTCTGGTCCACCGGGACCAGCAGGCCGGTTGTCCGGGCGTAAACCCGGGTGTGCTCGTTGTCCAGCGTGGTGACGAAGAGTTCCGAAGGCGGCAGATTGATGTGGATCGAATGCTGATCGGCGGAATCTATACGGACGTCTTCGGGCTTCAGCTTGGAAAAATCAATTCCGGCGATGGATTGTCCGTGGACGACCAGCAACACGCGATCCGCGGCGAGGATGTCCGGAAAGACCGGGCTGGTCTTGGCGCCTTCAACGACCGAATCCAGGGAGTAGACGACGGTTTCCATCCGATTGAGCTTCTGAATCTTTTCGACCACGGCCGGGACCGAAGTGCCGATGGTCTCGGTACGTCCTGCGATCAGGTTTGCCATGCGCCCGGGGAGGCCGGTGGTTGCGAAGCGCAGAAACACCACCAGGCCCACTACGCCAACCAGCAGGGCGATCAGGATGACTGAAAAAGAGGATGAGGAGCTGCGGCCAGAATCGTACTGCATGGTCATTTTGAGTTGGATGCCCCTTTTGCGCTTTGCGCAGGGAAAATGCGCTGCCTTGCTCGGGGTTGGCTCGGTCTGGTTCGGCTGGCATTCCGCCCACTACTTTTCTGTTATTTCAGATAGGTCTCGAACTGAGCCAGGATGCGGTTGAACAACTCATCGCGCGCTGTCGACCCGGAGATGGAGTGCGTCTTGCGTGGGAAGAGTTGCAGATCGTAAGGGATACCGGCAGCGATAAGCGGCTGGATGAACTGGATGATGTTGGACAGATGGACGTTATCATCGCCCGTTCCCTGTGCGAGCAGCAGGTGACCCTTGAGATTCGTCGCTGAGGTGACGGCCGCGTCTGCAGGATAGGGCGAGTCCGAGGCAGATGGCAGGCCAAGGTAACGCTCGGTGTAGATGGAGTCGTAGTTGAGGAAGTTCGTGACCGGCGCGACCGCGACCCCGGCCCGGATGCGATCGGTATGGGTCATGGCGTAGAGGGTGAAGGCGCCGCCCCAGCTCCAGCCCCACCAGCCAACGCGTTTGGCATCAAGCTGCGGATTCTTCGCGAGCGCCTGGTTGAGCGCAGCAATCTGATCGGAGAACTGGACCGGCCCGAAGTTGCGATATGCGGCTTGTTGAAAGTCGCGTCCGCGCCCGCCCTGGCCGCGATTTTCCAACGCCAGGACGGCGAAGCCGTGCTGCGCCAACAACTCGTCGAACAGGTGCTCCGGGCTCCACGCATTGCGCAGACCAAGCGACGGAAGTGGACCGCCATAGGGGTTGAGGATGATGGGAATGGAGGCGCCGCCGGCGGTCGCCGAGGGTTGGGTCAGGATGCCGTAAAGCGTGGTCCTGCCATCTGCGGCCAGATAGCTGACGCGGGCCGAGGTAACTCCTGTGGCAGGGGCGATGGGTATGGACTTCCAATAAGAGGTGCAGGCTTCGCCCGAGATTCCGCAGAGCGCGGCAACGGGTGGAGTTGCCGCCGTGGTGGGGAGATCGATGAAGTGCTTGCCGTCGGGCGAGACCTTCGGATCGTGCGTACCTGCAGCGGGGGTCAGTCGTTTCTTTTGGCTGCCGTCCAGTGCGATGGACCAGAGGTTGTTCTCAAGGACATTGCCTTCATTGGAGGTGTAATAAAGCGTTCCCCCGTGGGACTCGAGGTTCGTTACTTCAAAATCGCCATGGCTTAGTTGTTTGGTGAGCGTCGCCTCGCGGTCGAGTGGATGCGCCGAATCGAACTGGTAGAGATAAATGTGGGTGTGGCCGTCTTTCCAGGACGTGTTGGCGAAGCGGCCGCCGGGCAACATGGTGACATCGTAATTGTCTTCGAGATACTTGCTGTCCGTCTCGCTGTGGACCAGTGCGGTGCGGCCCGTCGCCACGTCTGCAAAGTAAAGGTTCAGGTGCTGCTGGTCGCGTGTCAGCACTTCGACGTATACGGTTTTGGGGTCAACCCAGCCGAAGCGCGGAATGTAGTCGTTGTTGGCGCTGAATGGAACTTCGATCCAGTGCGTCGGGCCTCCGGTGGCAGGCACGACGCCGACGCGAACAGTGGGGTTGTTGTCTCCGGGCTGCGGATAGCGTTGCATATCCACGTCGGCATGCCGGGGTATCCAGTCCACGATAGGGAACTGCGGAACCCTGGACTCGTCCATCTGCAGGTACGCGATGGCGCTGGAGTCTGGCGACCAGAAGTAGTTGCTGCGCACCTCCAACTCTTCCAGGTAGACCCAATCCACCTCACCGTTCAGCATCGAATCGGCTTTTGTGCTCGTGAGCGCCACCTCTGACGCACCTGCCACGCCAACCGGATGCACATAAAGATTGTGGTTGCGCAGGTAAGACACGGAGCGCGCATCGGGCGAGAACTTGGGATCGTCGCCGGCACCAGCGCCCGTGTCGACGATGAGCTTGCCCGTACCTGTGGCGATGTCATAGAGCCAGAGACGTCCGCCGTTATCCAGCATCAGGTGACGCGAGTCGTCCGCCCACAGGAACGACGACATGCTGTACCGAGTGCGGTGGTCCAGATCTTTTTCATTGATAGCAGCGGAACTTAGCGACGAAAGCTGTGCAACCGATGCAAGTACGCTGGCCTGTCCGGTAGCTGCGTCGATCTGGACGATATCGCCGGGGCTGCCGATGGGCGCATTCCCGTTGAGCGTAAGGCTGTCAGTCGCGATGAAGGTGTAGAGACGCGAGTCGGGGCTCCACGTGCCTCCGTGCGGAGGAAAGCCGGTGGGGTTTCCGTTGACCTCGCTGACGGTGCGCAGGCCGGGTCCCCTGGCCTGCGAGAATCCGATTTGTGCTGCGGCGAGGAAAGAGATCGCGAGGAGAATACGGACGGCTTTGCGGGTCAGCATGATTCAGGCGAGTATATCGTTTCGCCGCACAGAAAGGCCTACTCCACTTTTATCTTGGCATCCAGATCTACCGTCAGGGTCTGGCCTTCAACCAGCATCGAATGCAGCTTCAACGAACTCAACGTCAGCGTGTACCCAGTCTGATCTGGAGCATGGATGAGCAGCGTCCGCATCAGTACAGCCGCGTTGATCTTCATCTCCGCCGGCAGCTGGTGCGATAGGAACGGCACCAGCAGGAAGTCCAATTCCTTGTTCTCCGACAAGTGATCGATACGTGCATCGCGGAAGCCAATGGACTCACCCTCGGCCTGCGGAATGAAGGAAACCTCCGCATCGGTGTTGAGCGAGATACCCACACAGGCACCGTGGATCGCCGTCCCAAGCTTCGAATGCGTCTTGAGCTTGACGACGACGCGGTCCTCCTTGAATGACACATGCGGGTCATCAGCATAGACCCCGCAGGCGCTGGTGGCTGAACCCTTGAGGAAGTAACGCTCCGGCTTGCCGTCCGGCCCGGTGGCCGTGAAAAGCTGATTTTTGAGCGTCCGTTCCAGCGCGGGGGCAGAGATCCGGACCTCAATGGCCAAGGCAGGCGTCAGCACTCCGAACAACAACCCTAGCGACAGCAGGACGCGACAAAGCGGTTCAGATAAGAACTTCATGGTCCGTGGAGGCCCTCTCTTCTTCAGTGTATTGCAGTGGTAAGTCATTGCAAAGATTGGGGCTTGCGCGTGGAGGTACAAATGATGCCCAGTGTATCGGAGAAAGTTTGCCAAGTCTTTGGATTAGAGAGCAGAGTTACTCGCGACTGGTAAAGGTGTATCCGGTGTGCATGCAAATTGGCTCCCGAAGATAAAGACTGCACACGGGATTTGAACGCGTTTGTACCAGTGACAGAATTTCAGGAGAACGACGAAATGAAGAAGTTCGGGGTCTTTGGGATTGCCATGGCTGCGCTACTTGCAGCCTCGGCTGGAACGTTTCCAGCGTATGCGCAGGATTTCAAGAAACAAGTTATCTACGAGATCATTACGGACCGCTTTGTGGATGGAGATACGACGAACAACAATCCTTCGCAAAGCTCAGGTTTGTATGACTCCACCAAGACCAACTGGCAGGCGTACTGGGGAGGCGACCTGGCAGGGATTCAATCCAAGATGACCTACCTGAAGGGTCTCGGCATTACGGCGATTTGGATCTCGCCGCCGGTCAATGGAGACAACCTGAACACCTATGGGACCACCGCCTCGCCACAGGCGGGATATCACGGCTACTGGGCGCGCGATTTTCAACAGATCGAGGAGCATTTCGGCGATGTGAACAACACCTGGACCGCCTTCGACAACATGGTTTCGGCGGCGCACACCAATGGGATCAAAGTGATCGCGGACGTTGCGCTTAATCATACGAATCCGCAGGACGCAGGTGAGTATGGCTCGCTCTTCAACAACGGCACGTTCATCGCGGCTTACAACAACGATCCCAACGGCGTGTTCCACCACAATGGCAATATCTCGAACTATCAGGACCGCTACCAGGTCCAGTATCTGACATTGGAGAATCTGGCGGACCTGAATCAGGAGAATGCGACGGTCGACTCTTACCTGAAGTCTGCCCTGACCCAGTTGCAGGCGCATCATGTGGACGGTTTTCGGCTGGATGCTGTAAAGCATGTGACCTGGGGCTGGGAGTATTCGATGGCGAATGCGGTATTTTCAAACGCGCCAAGCTTCTTGTTCGGAGAGTGGTCCATGTCGAACACGGCGGACGGGCTTTATCACGATGCCTATAAGTTCGCGAACAAGAGTGGCATCAATCTGCTGGACTTTCCTCTGAACACGGCCATGCGCGACGTATTTGCGAATGATGCCGGCTTTAGCGAGATTGACTCGGCGCTGGGCCAGGAAAACTCGAACTTCACCTGGCAGAACGACCAGGTTACGTTCATCGACAGCCAGGACCTCAACCGTCTCCTGACTATCAACAACAACCAGAATCGTCTGAACGAAGCGCTGGCCTTCCAACTCACCACGCGCGGCGTTCCGGTCGTTTACTACGGCGACGAGCAGTATCTGCATAACGATACGAATGGTGGTAACGACCCCTATAACCGCCCGCAGATGACGTCGTTTGCAACTACGACGGCGGCTTACCAGACTATCGCCAAGCTTAGTGCGCTGCGTCAGTCCAACGATGCCGTAGCGTATGGAAGCTCGAAGCAACGTTCACTTGGCAATGATGTTTATGTGTACGAGCGGCAGTTCTACAACAACATCGTGCTGGTTGCGATCAACAAGAACAACTCCACGGCCCAGGCGGTGAGCGGTCTAAACACTGCGCTGCCGGCTGGTACCTACACCGACTACATGGGCGGCCTGCTGAACGGGCTAAGCCTGACAGTGAATGCCGGCACGGGCGGCAATAACCCCGCCAACGCATTGACACTGCCGGCGAACTCGGTCTCCGTCTGGCAGATTGCCGGCGGCGAGCCCGGGCCTGCCATTGGCTCGGTCGGACCCACGGTCGGGCAGCCGGGCATGACGGTGACGATCGCAGGCGACACCTTCGGAGCCAACACGGGTTCTGTTCTGATCAACGGCGCGGCGGCTGCGATAAAGACCTGGTCCAACACCTCCGTGACGTTTACGGTTCCGAACATTGCGGGCGGTATCTACCAGGCGGTCGTGAAAAACTCCGCAGGAACGGCTTCGAACTCGATCCAGTTCACAGTGCTGACTGCAAAGCTGATCCCGGTGACCTTTACGGTCAACAATGCTTCCCCAACCAATCCCGGCGACAACATTTTTTTGACCGGAAATGTGGTGGAGCTCGGAAGCTGGGGCACAACGTTCGATACGGCCGTCGGCCCGTTGCTGACACCGAACTATCCGAACTGGTTCGAGAACGTTTCCGTACCGGCGGGCACTACGATTCAGTTCAAGTTCATCAAGATCGCGGCCAATGGTACGGTCACATATGAAAATGGCAGCAACCATACGTATACGGTGCCTGCGTCGGGGGTCGGCAATGTGACGGTGAGCTGGCAGTACTAGGTGATTGCAAAAAGCTGATTCCAACAACTACAGGCGGCCGAGGAGACTCGGCCGCCTGTAGTTGTTCGATATTGGCTGTATTACGCCTTTGCCGCGGGGACGGCGGTATGGGGTGTTTCGGCTACGTGGATGATTGTGTTTGCTGCCGCCATCCGGTTCTTGTAGCTTGCTCCCACAAACGCCCTGAATAGCGGGTGCGGCTCCAGCGGCTTCGACTTGAACTCTGGATGGAACTGGCAGCCGAGGAAGAAGGGATGCGTCGGAATTTCAACGATCTCAACGTAAGTGGAGTCCGGCGTCGTTCCTGTGAGGCGCAATCCAGCGCCAGTCAGAACAGCCTCATACTCGCGGTTGAACTCGTAACGATGGCGATGGCGCTCAGAGATTTCAGTCGTCCCGTAGGATTGTGCGGCCAGGGAATCGGGTTCCATGACGCAATCCCATGCGCCTAACCGCATCGTGCCGCCCATCTCTTCTACGCCGGTCAGTTCGCGCAGTTTGTAGATAATCCGGTACGGCGTTGCGGGGTCGAACTCGCCTGAGTTGGCACCGGTCAGCCCGCAGACGTTGCGCGCGTACTCTACGCAGGCGGTCTGCATACCCAGGCAGATGCCAAAGTACGGCACCAGTTCTTCGCGTGCGTAGCGGATGGCGTTGAGCATGCCTTCAACTCCGCGTTTGCCAAACCCGCCGGGAACCAGGATGCCGTCGAACCCTGCAAGTTGTTCGCGGTAGTTGTGCGCTTCCAGTCCCTCTGCTTCTATCCATGTCACCTGCAGCTTTAAATTGTGTGCCAGCGCGCCGTGGACCAGCGATTCCTTGAGCGACTTGTAGCTGTCCTCGTACTCCACATACTTGCCTACAATGGCTATATCGACCGCGTCTGTGGGATTGTAGGCGCGGCGGACGATCTCCTGCCACTTGGACAGATCGGCGACTTTGGCCTCCATTCGCAGATACTTCAGGATCAGGGTGTCGACGCCCTGCTCCGCCAGATTGAGCGGAACCTCATAGATGGAGGGAACGTCCCGGGCAATGATGACGGCCTTCTCTTCTACGTTGCAGAAAGCGGCGATCTTGGACGCCATCTCGCGTGGAACATGGCGGTCAGCGCGGCAAAGCAGGATATCGGGCTGAATCCCGATCGACAGCATTTCCTTGACCGAGTGCTGCGTCGGCTTGGTCTTGAGCTCCTGCGCGGCAGCGATCCACGGCACCAGCGTCATATGTACGAAACAGGTATTCTCGCGACCGAGTTCTTGCCGCATTTGGCGGATGGCTTCAAGAAAGGGAAGCGACTCGATATCGCCGACCGTTCCGCCGATCTCGACGATGGCGACTTCACAATCCGCCGCGACCTTGCGCATGGCGTTCTTGATCTCGTTTGTGACGTGGGGGATAACCTGGACGGTCTTGCCCAGGTAGTCGCCGCGGCGCTCCTTGGTGATGATCTGCTCATAGATGCGCCCGGTGGTCAGGTTGTTATCGCGTGTCAGCTTTGCGTGCGTAAAGCGTTCGTAGTGGCCGAGGTCGAGATCGGTCTCGGCGCCATCGTCTGTGACAAAGACTTCGCCGTGCTGAAACGGGCTCATGGTGCCCGGGTCGACGTTCAGGTACGGGTCGAATTTCATCAGGTTGATCTTGATCCCACGTGCTTCCAGCAGGGAGCCGATGGACGCCGCAGCGAGCCCCTTGCCGAGCGAAGACACGACACCGCCCGTTACAAAGATGTACTTTGCAGACATATCCGCGACCTCTTGAATGAATTGTTTGGTTTGTGCAGGGTAGGCACACACAAGTATCTCAGCTAAGCCCAACCGAGGCAATGGCAACCCGCTCGTATCCCGATTTCGGGGTATATTTTCGACATGGCCACGGGACGGCTCGAACTTATCCGAATCGATTTACAACGCCGCGCGCTACTGGGCCTGCAGGCGATCGCCCGCCAGCCTTCGCGTCCCGCCCACCTCCTGACCGGAGAGCGCGGGGAGTTTGAAGCGCTGTTCTTCCTGCGCCGCCAGGGATTTCAGATCGTCGAGCGCCGGTGGCGGACCTCTGAACTCAACGGCGATCTTGACCTTGTTGCATGGGAGGGCGAAACTCTTTGCTTTGTCGAAGTCAAGACCCGCCGCAAACGCGACATGACCCCCGCAACTTCATCCGTCGATTCCGGCAAACAGCGCATGCTTCGTCGCATGGCCGACGCCTACCGTCGCACACTGCCCGCAGTCCAGCGGTACAACACTCCGATTCGCTTCGACCTCGTCTCGGTCTACCTGCTGGACGCTCGCAACCGGCAAATTCAATGTGAGTTGCTGCGCAATGCGTTCCCTTCCGGAGAAGACGATTCGCGTCGCTTCGCTCTCTAACGATATGGTGATAGAAACCAAAGGACTCTGACCATGGCTCTGTTGAACCCTCCTAAATACGATGCACGCAACGAAGCGCTCAAGAAAAACCTGCTCATTGGCACGGGCGCGATCGTCGTTTTGCTTATTTTGCTAACGCTGGGGGGCTATGTTGCGGGCCACGGCTGGCTATTCAGCAATTTACCCGCAGAGCGTAAAGTCGATAAATTCTTCACCGCGCTTGAATCAAAGGACTATCCCAAGGCTTACGCCATCTATACCAACGACTCCGACTGGAAGCAGCATCCGGCCAGGCACAAGGACTATTCGCTGGAGCGGTTCACTGAGGACTGGACCACCGAGAGCCCCGTCCAGGCCCCCATCACCTCGCACCACGTCGATATCTCCCGGACAGACGGCTCAGGCACCTTCGGGACCGGCACCATCGTGGCGGTTCGCATCAATGGTGATAAAAAGCTCTTTATGTGGGTCGAGCGCTCCGACGGCGCCCTGACCGAGCCCGCACCGCACGTGCTTCAGTACTGATCGTCAATCTTCCAGCTTGATCGTCAGGCCGATCACTTTTTCCGTTTTTGAGTCGAAGTGGGTTATCTCCCGACTGCCCGACCTCTGGCTGCGGTATGTTGCCCAGACCTTGTAATCGTCGTTTTGTGACAAGTGCTTGAACGAATAGCTTCCTTGTCGATCCGTAATGTAGGAAGCAACAGCCCCGGTCTGCTCATTTTCCACCTGGACGATGGCCCCCCGAAGCGGCTCGTGGTGCCGATCCGTCACTTTTCCTTTCAGCGTGCGCATCCCGCGCTGACCATAGGCCGTTGCCCCGCCAGTCAGTAAGGCCAAACTGACTATCCCAGATACAAACTTCGTTCCAAACCAGCCACCTAAGGTCTTCAAACCATTCCCCCAAACTGCGACGACCATCGCCTCAAACCACAATAACGCCTAATTGCCCTGTTGCTCCAGCTGCCAAAATTTCTCGGCACTTGCTAGCACCACGGTCTCAAGAGGTACTGTCCGTGTCCACCATCGTGTCTCCCCTCCCTACCGCCACTGACACTGCGCAGCTTCAAGGCTCAAGACGGGGCTACCCGCAGGCAGAGAATTCTTTCTCGGCGCCTGCCTCTTCGACCACGTCAAACCGGAGATACGCATCCACTGCGAAGAGATTTTCGAACCCGTCCTCGGCCTCGTGCGCGCGTCCAACTTCGAGACCGCCCTCTCCCTCGTCAACAAGCACGAATACGGCAACGGCATCTTCACCCGCGATGGCGATATCGCGCGCGACTTCGCCCACCGGGTCCAGGCCGGCATGCTCGGGGTCAACGTCCCTATCCCGGCCCCATGGCGTTCCACTCTTTCGGTGGCTGGAAGCGCTCGCTCTTCGGCGACCACAGCGTCCACGGGCCTGAGGGCATGCGCTTCTATACCTCTATCAAGACGGGCACCAGCCGCTGGCCGACGGGCATTCGCAAGGGCGTCGACACCACCATGCCGACATTGGCCTGATATCCATGCGCAGTTCTAGGATTTGGACCGCTCAGCCTTCTCGACGTCCGCAAAAATAGGAATCAGTGTCTGAAGCTTCGTCAGCTCCAGCAACGCCATCAGCCGCGGGCTCACGCATGCAAGGCTAAACTGTCGATGGCCCGTCTGCGCGGACACGAAGGCATTTACCAGCAAGCCAAGTCCAGCCGAATCCATGTAGGGCACACCACTCATATCCACAATCAGATAGTCCGGCTTCATCTCCCGGAACTCATTCTGAAACGTAAACAGGTTACCAAGCGTCAGGGGTCCAGCCAGCTTCAAAATCAAGACACCCAAGGCCTCGCCGGCTGTGGACGTGAAAGTCAAACCCGCATCGCTCATAGAGCGGAAGTATAGCGACGGGGTACGGTGCAACCGTTACAAAACCGTGAATTTGCACCGTACTCGCTGCGGGCTCTATTTCTCGCTAGTCGGGGGTACAAGACCCTTAAGCCGTAGGTAAGTCGATAACTCCGCATACTGCTCGTAATCATGCGACACGTTGCCCCACGCAAAGCCAATGCGCGAACGCTTGTTCGTCCCGGCAGTCAGCATCTCGGTAATATTCACATCGGTCAACGCACCATAAGCCTTGTCGCACTCGGCAAATGAAGCCGTAAGCCCGGCGATGACCGTCGCCTTGTCCGCCGTATCCGCAGGCACGGACTTCGGATCGAATTTGCCGCCGTTCAGCGTCGTGCAGGTGTGGAACTGCGCCTCGGTAATATGATTCACAACGCGCGCAAACGAGCGAATCTCCGGTGTTGGTTTATACGCATACTCGGCCTCCGGCATCTTCTCCGCGGCCTTCATAATGTTCGGCTTCAGCCGGTTGTAAGAGGTCTGTACCTCGCCCGCAGGTCCAGCAACCGCAGGAGTTGCAGTCGTCGCGGGAGCCTGTGCCAGGCCTATGCCGCTCGAGAGAAGAGCCACTGCCGCCAAAGAGAAGATCTGCTTCATCGTTTTGTCACCTTTCAAATCGCAATCAGTTTAGCTGTCTGAAGTAACGCCCGTCGCCATCGCCAGCTCAAGTTCCGGTACGGCATCGCCAACCACCAGCGCATCCGCAATCGCAAGATGCTTGTCCAGCGTTGCAACCCCGCGGTCAATCTCTTCCTTCGTGACAATCAGCGGTGGGGCAATCACAAAGTGTGACACCCACGCCTGGATGATCACACCATCGGCAAGACACTTGCCTGCAATCTGATCCACCAGCAAAGGCACGCCTGAAACCTTATCCGCATAGTTGTTGAATGGCTCCCTGGTCGTCCGATCCTTGACCAGTTCAACCGCCCAGAACAAGCCCTTGCCTCGCACATCACCTATGCTCGGATGCTTCGCCTTCAGGGCTTCGAGCTTTTCCTTCACATAGGGTGCAAGCTCCGCTGCACGCTCTACAAGCCCCAGTCGCTGCATCTCGTGGATCGTCGCCACGGCCGGTGCCAGCGTCATCGGATGCGCCTCGTACGTATGTCCATGCGCGAAGTAATGATCCTGAAAGTGAGCCGCAATCTTGTCGTTCGTCGCGCACAATCCCAGCGGAACGTAGGCGGACGTAATGCCCTTGGCGGTCGTCAGAATGTCCGGCGTCACGCCCCAGTGCTCCATCGCGAACCACTTGCCGGACCGTCCCCAGCCACTCATCACCTCATCCGCGATAAGCAGTACGCCGGTCTCATCGCAGATCTTGCGCAGCTTCGGCATATACTCATCCGGCGGCACGATCACGCCATTGGTCCCCACGATCGGCTCCACCAGCACCGCCGCAACGTCGCTTTCGTTGCGAATCATGTGTTCGAGATAGTCCGCGCACGCAATCCCGCAGCCCGGATAGGTATGTTTGATGGGGCAGCGATAACAGTTCGTCTCCGGTGCAAAGATTACGCCATGTTGCTTGCCCCCGACGGGCTCCATCGCCCAGCGCCGCGGATCGCCCGTCGCCGCAATACTCGCAGAGGTGGACCCGTGATAGCTGCGGTAGCGCGCAATGATCTTGCTCTTGCCCGTGTACATTCGTGCAATTTTGAACGCGGCCTCATTCGCATCCGTACCGCTGGTCGTAAAGAAGAAGTGGCTCAGGCCCTTGGGCAGTACCTCCAGCAGAAGCTGTGACAACTCCGCACGGCAGTCCGTCGCATACCCTGGCATGGCATAAGCAAGCTCTCTGGCCTGCCTGGCGATGGACGCAATTACCGCCTCATTTCCGTGCCCAATGTTTGAACACATCAACTGCGACGAGAAGTCGAGATACTCCTTGCCCGCGCCATCGGTGATCATGCAATCCTTCGCACTCACAATATGCATCGGGTTCCACGACTTTTGAAATCGCCACGTTCCGTAATTCGTGCGCTTCGTAATCTCAACGACTTCCTGTGTAGTTAGCTTGCTCATTGATAACCTCTCCAAAACAATCCATACCTTGCTTAGGCGATTAGATAATCCGAAGCTTTTAATCTGGCCATTGAAGTATTCGAGTAAGTGAGTACTTTACATTCTTCCGCACTAAGTCTGCCCTGGTCTCACCCGCTTGCGTATTCCAGAAATTCAAATAGACGCTACTGCCGCGGATGGGATGCCCGGAGAACGCAAAGAATAGTTCATCAGAAGTTTTTCCGTAGTATCCGGACCAATTCTGAGATGGCGACATATCGCGAGTCGGGAGACCATGCAAGCCCATCGATCTGTCGCCAACTCCTGGGATTCCAGTCGTGTAATAGAGCCAATGTTCTGCACTTTGTTCATAAGTAAAATATAAGCTCCTGCCGACAAAAAGAAACCGACGAACCACGCGCAACAGCAAAGGAACCGAGGCGCTGGAACCACAAGCGCGTTCAGCGCGCAGAGCACGGCCGCAACCAGCTTCACAATCGCCCGCAGAGTGAACCTCTTCGAGTACTCAGACATTCCATTCCGCCGGTACAGATCGGGTAATTCCAGATGCCGCCGGCGCAAAACAAAAAAGTCTGCCGCCACAATCCGAGCCACCGGGCCAGCAGCCCCGAGTATCCAACCGGCCACCCGAAGATGTAGCTGCCAAACGTTGCAATCAACTTCCATGGCGTCATCGCGAGGGGCGGGAAATCCCTCATTTAAAGCACCTGTTCGAAGGCTGATGTACTCATCGCGAGGTTGGAAGAATCAATCGAAGGCGACACTACTTTCGCCCCGATGGTCATATTCAGCGTCGCCGCAGGGATTGAAATTACAGCAACAAACGCCACCAGCGACTGAGGAAACCGGCCTTGCAGCGTGATCGGATTTCAGATCGCCTCGCCCAACACAATCAGGTTGCCCAGCAGGATCGTCCCACCGGCTCCCACCAGTTCATCCCTCCCGCAATCAGCGACGACGCCAGCATGTACGTCGTCACTTCTATCAACGGCAATCGTCTCGATCAACTCAGCTCTGCCGCATTGGCCTTGCGCTTCACAAATCGTCCATGCCCCACCTTGCCCACAAACTTTCCGCCATCCACCACCAGCGCGCCCCGCGACCAAACCTTTGCCGCGTTGCCCTTCACCTTCCACCCCTCAAACATCGAGTAGCCGGTGTTCATCGCATGTGTCTCCGCGCTGATCGTGTATTCGGCCTCCGGATCCCAAAGCAGCACATCTGCATCCATCCCCGGCGCAATCCGACCCTTCGTCTGCATGCCAAAGATCCTCGCGGGTTCGCTCGCCGTCAACGCCACAAATCGCTCCGGCGTCAGCAGCCCCGCGTTTACGCCGTGGTGCCACAGCAACTGCATCCGGTTTTCGATCCCCGGACCACCGTTCGGAATCTTCGTAAAGTTATCCTTGCCCAGCGAATTCTGATCCGCAAACCGGAAATGGCAATGACCCGTCGACACCACACTCAACGAGCCATCCGCCAGTGCCTCCCATAACGGCGCATGGTTCACGTTCGAGCGCAGCGGCGGCGTAAACACATACTTTGCCTCCTCAAAGCTCTTGCCCGGCATCTGCTCTTCAAGTGATAGCACCAGGTACTGCGTACACGTCTCCGCCAACACCCGCAGCCCGCGCGCCTGTGCCGCCTTCAACTCGCGCAGGCTGTCGCTGTTGGAAAGATGCACGATGTAAACCGTAGCCCCTGCCATCTCCGCCAGCGCAATGGCACGATGCGTGGCTTCCGCCTCAGCCTGCGTGCTGAGCGTCAGCGCATGGAGGTGCGGCGCCGTCTGTCCGCACGTCTGCGCCTTCGCCACGACTACATCGATCGCCGCAGGACTCTCAGCGTGCACCATAATCAGCGCCCCCAGCTTCGCCGCCTTCTGCATCACCTGGAACATCAGTCCATCGTCGATCATCGGCACGCCGGGATACGCCATAAATAGTTTGAAGCTCGTAATCCCCTCGGCGACCATCTGCTCCATCTCATCGAGCGCCGCCGCCTGTCCGTTGACCACAGGCCCCAGGTCCGTAATCGCCATGTGCAGCGAGTAATCTATGCAGGCCTTGCCTGCCGCCTTCCCCTGTGAGGTCTCCAGCGCCTCTGCCAGCGTGTGCCCGCTCGACTGCAACGAAAAGTCGATGACCGTCGTAGTCCCGCCAATCGCTGCCGCGCGCGTCCCGGTCAGATAGTCATCGGCAGAGGTCGTCCCGCCAAACGGCATATCCAGATACGTGTGCACATCAATCCCACCGGGCATGACGAGCAGCCCGGAAGCATCCACAACCGTATGCCCCGTCGCATCCAATCCCGCGTCCACCAGCGCGATGTACTCGCCATCAATCAGTACATCCGACTGCTCGGTAGAGTCTCCATTTACAACCGTGCCATGTTGAATCAAAATCCCCATTGCTCAATCCTCGCCTTATCCGGATTCATCTGCGTTATCCACTAGATCCGCGGTAGCACCTGCTCTTGCCTCAGAGTGAACCACCTGACCCGATTGCGGTTAACCTTCCCTCAACAAAGCCGTCGCGAGCCGCGCCTTCGCCCGCTCCTCCCAACTCTCCGACGCCAACCCATTCTCGAGCCGCAGCATTGTCGATGCAATCTTCCACCGGACAAACCAGCGCGCAGAGATTGCACCCAACGCATTCAACCACATCCACGCAAGGTACACGCTCCAGCGGCGTCGTTCCAGGATTCACACCGAGCCTCGCCATATCCAGCTTTGGAATTGGTGTCGTTGCAATCACCGTCTGCGTCTGCGCAAAGACCATGGTCGGCGTGGGCTTGCCCTTCGGGTTCGGCTTCCAATGGGCATAGCGCGGGTCCGTTCCGAGTACAACCTCCTGCGTGCCCCCATTGTCCAATCAAGATGGATGCACTGGTGCGCGCCATCCCAGCAAGCCGTGTAGTAAAGCTGGCACCCAATACAATTCGTCGCATCTGTCGACGCCATGATCGACGCCACCACCCGATAATTCAGGTCTTCCACTCGCGATTATGCGGAAATGACAACCCCTGAAAACCCGCGATCGTCTCAAAGCCTTCTACCCAGCACAAATCGGGGTCTTTATGCCTTGATCGCTTTCAACCAAATGGGCTTCCACGTCACCCTCTGCGCCGTGTACATCGCCCGTGAGTGCATTCCAGTCCCCCAGGACTCGCCAAAACATTCCGCGCTTCGACGGGCCGAGCATCTTGCACACCAATCGCTGCAACGGTACTCAAAAATGGTGGGCCCACCAGGACTTGAACCTGGAACCAATGGATTATGAGTCCACTGCTCTAACCAATTGAGCTATAGGCCCTGCAAAAACTTTGCCGTCGTTTCATGTCTCCCACCGCACGAATGCCCACGGACAGCCCGGCAAGGGGGAACGAATGCTTGGGAACAATCGTCATGCAGCGTCCCCATGATTGTAAACGTGGTTGTCACTGCGAGCCATGCCATAGCCCTGGCGCCATCTCGCGGACATTTGAGAAAAGCGTCACAATGCCCAAAACGTGATGTGGGAGCGCACGCGGCGTAAGACAGCGCCTGACGCTCAGACATGGAGCGCGTTTTTTTCACTGAGTTGATGCGCATCCCTAAAGAGGAGACATCGTCTCAGATATTGATCCAACATTGCAGCCGTTGATGCTCTCGCACAGTAAAAGGTGTGCAGTCTCGCGAATCACAACAATGCGACACTAACGCCTTAGCAGATGGATTCGCCTTACTTCGTCCCAGTAGAACCCGGCGTCGTCCCTGCGTTTCCCGGTGCCGATGGGTTCAGCTTTCCGTCCCTGTTCTCCGGCGTCCCGGACTTCACGCCTGTCGGTCCCGGCCCCGCCGTCCCAGGGTTGTCACCCTCGAACCCGGAAGGAGTCACTGCCGGCTTCTCGCCTGTTCTGCCCTGATTCTGACTCGTCTGTTCGCTCATGCAACCCCTTCACTACTGTGTCTTTACAGTTGTGAGGCGTACGGGCCGGCCTCCGTTGCCTGAGGATGGTGAAAAGTATTCATTCTTCTGTAAACTAGCCGGAGTTGCGCACGCCCCCGGTTCGGTCTTCCAGCCGAAGCGAAACGCACATGCTATCCCCTCCTACGCGTCAAGAGGGGCTGGCAGGACAGGATTGTTGTGGCCCTGAAATTCGTTCTGCCGTCTTGCTCCCCAAGTCTTCCGGGTTGCCTTCCCATTGGCCGCTCCCTGCGTCACTGGCTCGCCGTCTTGCCGATTGCCGCTGCATTGCTCACTTCGTGCCTGCACCCCGCCGCCGCGCAAGTTGTCCCTTACAGTCCGTCAGCCCCGGTCATTCCTGCCGGGAGAAATACTTCCACCGGAGTCCTCTCCGGCCAGACCGCCGCCTCCGCATCCGCTGAGACCCAGACCTCCACCGCACGTCGCACCCGCGAGGAGAACGACCGCAGCGACCGCAGCGACCGAAAAGACTACAACGACCGTAACGACCGTAACGACCGTAACGACCAGCGTGATCGCGCTTCCAACGAAGATCAAGAAGTCCCCACCGAGTTTGAGCGACTCGTCTCTACCTCCACCGGAACCAGTCTCCCCATCTTTGGCAACTCTCTTTTCAACAACGCCCCCTCCACCTTCGCGCCGGTGGATAACATCCCCGTCAACCTCGACTACATCATCGGACCCGGCGACGAACTTCAAGTCCAGGTCTTCGGCGCCGTCAACCAGCAAGGCAACTTCACCGTCGATCGCATCGGGAATATTGCTTACCCAGAGGTCGGTACCATTCACGTCTCCGGCGTCCACTACGATCAGTTGCAGGCCTTTCTCAAGGTCCAACTCAACCGCGTTTACCGCAATTTTGACCTCAACGTGAACCTGGGCGAGCTCCGCTCCATTCAGGTCTTCGTCGTAGGCGCCGCCCGCCGGCCTGGCAGCTACACCATCAGCTCGCTCAGCACACTGCTAAACGCCGTCTTTGTCTCCGGCGGACCGCTCCCCCAGGGCAGCCTGCGGGATATCCAGGTCCTGCGCAACAACGTCCCAATCGTTCACTTCGATCTCTATGACCTGCTTCTCCACGGCGACAAGTCCAAAGACGTCTCGCTGTCCCCCGGCGACGTCATCTTCATCCCACCCGTCGGCCCTCAGGCAGCCATCACGGGAAGTGTCAACAACCCGGCCATCTACGAACTCCGTCCCGGCACGACCGTCAATCAACTCATCGCCCTCAGCGGCGGCGACACCAGCGTGGCGCTCGGCACCCATGTCCGCCTGGAGCGCATCTTCGAGCACACCATGCGCAACATCGTCGACGTGGACCTCGCCGAACGCAACCTCACCCTCGCCGACGGAGACATCGTAACCGTCAGCACCATCCTTGATCGTTTCAAGGATGCCGTCACCCTCCGTGGCAACGTCGGCTTCCCCGGTCGCTACGTCTGGCGACAGGGCATGCACATCACCGACCTCGTTCCTGCTCGCGATCAGCTCATCACCCGCGACTATTATCGCCGTCGCAACATGCTGGGCAACATCATCTCGGACTACACACCCGCTACAGTCGGTTCTCTGCAACTGCGCGGCAGTGGCGAAACCCAACGGGCAGATACCGCCATCCAGGCGGGCAGCGCCTCCAGCTCCAGCAATGGCGGCAACTCGGTCGGCGCCGCGCTCACCAGCTTCAACTCCGTCTTCCCAGCCACTACCGATGTCGTCCTCTCCGGTCCGGACCTCGACTGGAACTATGCCGTCATCGAGCGCCTGGAACCCCAGACCCTCTCCACCTCGCTTATCGCCTTCAACCCCGGCAAGCTCTATATGCAGGGCGATCAGAGCCAGAATCTGGAACTCCAGCCGGGCGATGTCATCACCTTCTTCTCCACCGCCGACCTTAAGGTTCCCACCTCTCAGCAAACTCGCTTCGTCCGTCTCGAAGGGGAGTTCGTCGCATCCGGCGTCTACAGCGTTCAGCCGGGCGAAGGCCTGCGACAACTTGTCGCGCGCGCCGGTGGGTTTACCGGCGACTCCTACCTCTACGGCTCTGAGTTCACCCGGCAGTCGACCCGCCGCGTCCAGCAACAGCGGCTCAACGAGTACGCAGACAACCTGGAAGCGCAGGTCTCCGGCAATTCCGCCGCCGGCAATGCGCGCGCCATAAACGACCGCGATGCCGCCGCCACAGCCGCCGCCGCACTCGATGCCCGTCAGGCAGTCGCTCGTCTCCGCCGCCTTGTCCCTCTCGGTCGCATCGTGCTGGAGCTAAGGCCCGATAGCCGCGGTCTCGAGGGCATCCCCGACCTGCCGCTTGAAGATGGTGACCGCTTTGTCGTGCCCCGCGTCCCTTCCACCGTCTCTGTCGAAGGCCAGGTTTACAGCGCCAACGCTTTTGTCTTTGAGCGCGGACGCAAGGAGCATGACTATCTCCGCCAGGCTGGCGGACCCGATCGCCAGGCAGATCCCAAGCGCACCTTCATACTCCGCGCTGATGGCTCCGTGCTCAGCAGGCAGTATGGCAACGTAGACCACGCCACCATCTTCCCCGGAGATACAATCATCGTGCCGCCGCAGTTTGATCGTCGCGCCGTCCTTCGCAACCTGCTGGATATCTCCTCTATCGTCGGCCAGTTCGGCCTCGGCGCAGCAGCCATCAACGTGTTGAAATAAGTCCCAACCTGGCCCTCACCGCAGTCTTCAGAACAACGGTAAAACCGCACAGGCGCTGAGCACGATGATCGTAGATACATCCGCAAATATGATTTCCGATCCACTTCAATCCGCAGAGCCCGACGACGACGGAATCGACCTGTTCGAGGTCGCTACCGTGTTCTTCATCGAGTGGCGATATTTTCTGGTGACGGCCTGCGTCGCCTTTCTCTTGGGACTCGTGCTGGTCTACAGCATCACGCCCCTTTACGAGGCGTCTGCGTCCCTGATGCCGCAAGGCAAGGAAGACTCCAGCAATCTGGCAACGCTCTTCTCCAGCCGCTCTCCTGGCGATGTCTTTGCCGGTCTCCTCGCCAGCCGCTCGGTCGCGGATGATGTCATCGACCGGACCAATCTGCTGGAGATCTACAAAACCAGCAGTCGTGAAAAAGCACGTAATATTCTGGCTGGTGCCAGTGTCTTTACCACTGGCAAAGACACTCTTGTCACCATCAAGGTCCGTAACCGCGACGCGCAGACAGCCATGCGCATTGCAAACGCCTACCTCGATGGCCTGGAAAACCAGCGAGAAAAGATGCTCCTTCACGAAGGCGAAGGGCGCAGCCGTTTTTTCCAGCAGCAAATAGCCCAGGAGGCCGCGGCGCTTTCCGCCGCCGAGCAGAGTCTGAAGCAGGTTCAGGAACGCTCCGGTGTCGTTCAACCCGAGGCTCAGACTGCGATCGGCCTGAACGCAATCGCGGAGGTCCGTGGGCAAATCACCAACCTGCAGGTGGAACTCTCCGCGCTTCTGCTGGGCGCCTCCGATCAGAATTCCCAGGTGCGTGCGCTGCGTGCTCAAATCGCACAGCTTCAGGGGCAGGAGCAATCACTTGAATCCGCCAGTGGCGCGGGCGGCGCAGGGGCCGCGGCCTCCGCAAAGCAGATGCCGGAGCTCAACCTGGAATACGCTCGGCGGCAGCGTGAGGTCAAATATCATGAAGTTCTCTTCAATTCCATCTCGACTCAGTACGAGGTTGCCCGTCTGAACGGAGGCAACTCCGGTGCACCCTTCGTTATCGTCGATAGAGCCGTCGCGCCCGAAGTCAAAGCCTGGCCACCCCGCAAGCTGCTCCTTATGCTCGTCTTTGTCTTCAGCGTCATCATCGGATTCGTCACCGTTGGGATCAGGCTCCTTTGGCGCAAACTGCGCGCAGACCCATCGCAGGATGCTCGATTCGCCGCAATCCGCAACAGCTTTAGCCGCGGACGGTAAGCGTCATGTCCACCCCTGGGCCGTTCCCCATCACACCACCGAATGCGACACCCAGGCATCGCATTACTTCGCTGCTCACCTTCACCCTCGTAGTTTTCCTTATTCTTTTCCCCAAGGGCGGCATCAAGGTCGGTCCGGTTCCCCTCACCTGGGGTTATATGGTCCTGGCCGCGTCCTTGCCCCCGCTGGCCTTGGTTCGCGTCGTCAGACTTCCCCTCAGGATGCGAAAACGTGCTCTGCTTGCGCTCGCAACGCTTGTCCCGTTTCAGGTCACGCTGATCTACAGCGCCCTGCAGAACGGCATAAGCAATACGGGCTACGGAATCAGCATGTTTGTCGCTTTCTACGTATTTCCTTTTGCCTTCCTCTTTGTCTATCCCGCTTTTCTCCATCGGATCGATGGACGCAGACTGGCAAGGCAATTCCGCTTCTGTATCTTTGTCGCAGCCGTCTATGGGTTGATTCTCTTCTTTGTGTATCCCCTTACCGGAAAGCTGTTTGAGGTCCCCTACCTCACAGTGAACGCCGATGACTACGGCCTGATCGCGGCAACCAAACACATCGACCGCGGCGGCATCCTCAAGCTCATTTCCACCTACAACAACGGCAATCTTTATGGGGTCGCGACCCTTATGCTGCTGCCCCTTTATGACAAACTCGAAACCAGAACGTGGAAACGCGTGCTGCTCAAAATGGCACTCGTTCTCACGCTTTCGCGCACCGTCTGGTTTGGGCTCATCCTGGAGCAGGCGCTTTCTCTGCTTTGGCTGGGTGCCCACGCCGCGTACACGTTCCCCCGCGTCGTCTTCGGACCGGCCCTCAAGCGCGGCGTCTTTATCGTCCTTACCATCGCCGCCGTATTGTTTGCCGTCATTGTCTCCTTCGGCGACATCGCGTTTCTCTTCGACAAACAACTGGGTGGGCGTTCTGGCTACATCGCCTCATCGCTCAATCACGTCACCTTCCTCCCCGCCGAGCCCGTCAATGGCTTCCTGGAGATCATCTACACCTCGGCCCTTTCAGACTTCGGAATCCTCGGTCTTATCACCATCCTCCTGGTTTTTCTCGGACCCATCTTCATCATGCTTACCGACACAAAGAGCCTGAGATCACCGCTCCGACGCGCAGCCTTCAAAGGCCTGGTGCTTTATTTTTTCTTTACCTGGATCGATGGCGCCTTGCTTCTCATTCCCGTCATGGCTTTCTACTGGTTTGTATATATGCTATTTCTTGAAGGGTGGCCGGGCGGTCTGGACCTGGCTGTCAGCCGTCCCGTAGGTCTTTCGGACGAACCCTTCAGTAGCCGCCCATCAATCTCATTTCATTGAACTTTCGCGTCATCAGCTGAACACGCCTCACCGCGACGACGAACAAGACGAAGGAGCATGCAATTGCAAAAAAAACAGACTCTTCTGGTCACGGGCGGAGCAGGCTTTATCGGTGCGAACTTCGTGCTCCACACTATCGCTGACGGCCACTACGACATCGTCAACCTCGACAAGCTCACCTACGCTGGCAACCCCGAAACCCTCGCACCCCTTGCAGGAAACCCTGCCTACACCTTCGTGCATGGCGATATCTGCGACGCCCCCCTCGTCGCCCGCCTCTTCAGTGAACACCGCCCCGTCGCCATCGTTCATTTTGCAGCCGAGTCCCACGTAGACCGCTCCATCGCCGGCCCGGAGGCCTTCCTCCGCACCAACATCGATGGCACCTTCACCCTCCTGCAAGCGGCGCGCGCATTCTATTCAATCCTCACCGGGGCCGAAAAGGAAAACTTCCGCTTTCTCCATGTTTCCACTGACGAGGTCTACGGAACGCTCTCGCCCACCGCTCCTGCCTTCCACGAAGAGACCCCTTACGCTCCCAACTCGCCTTACGCGGCGTCCAAGGCCTCTTCCGACCACCTCGTCCGCGCCTGGCACCACACCTACGGACTCCCCACCCTCATCACCAACTGCAGCAACAACTACGGCCCCTACCAGTTCCCGGAAAAACTCATCCCCCTGGTCCTGAACAACGCCCTCTCCGGTAAGCCGCTCCCCATCTACGGCGATGGTGCCCAGGTCCGCGACTGGCTTTTTGTCCTCGACCACTGTTCCGCCATCCACGCAGTCCTCGCCAACGGCCGGCCCGGCGAAACCTACAACGTCGGCGGCGGCAACCAGCGTACCAACCTTGAAGTTGTTACCACCCTCTGCACGCTGCTGGATGAACTCGTCCCAACTTCAGCGCACGTCCCGCACAAGCAACTCATGCGCTTTGTCACAGACCGCCCGGGGCACGATCGCCGCTACGCCATCGACGCCCGCAAGCTTGAAAGCGAACTCAACTGGAACGCCACTGAGTCCTTCGAAACCGGCCTTCGCAAGACTGTTGAGTGGTACCTGGCCAACACCGCCTGGGTAGAAAACGTCACCAGCGGCGCCTACCAGCACTGGATGCAGCAAAATTACGCAGCCCGCGAAACCTCTGAAACGCACCAACCAGCAGTAGTTGGAGAAGGATCACGATGAAGGGAATTATCCTCGCCGGAGGCTCCGGCACCCGTCTCCACCCCGTCACCCAGGCCGTCTCCAAGCAACTCCTCCCCGTCTACGACAAGCCGATGATCTACTACCCCCTCTCGGCTCTCATGCTCGCCGGCATCCGCGAGATTCTCATCATCTCTACCCCGGAAGACACTCCGCGTTTCCAACAACTGCTCGGCGACGGTGCAAAGTGGGGCCTCACCCTCACTTACGCCATCCAGCCCTCGCCCGACGGCCTCGCCCAGGCCTTTATCATCGGCAAGGACTTCCTCGCTGGGGAGGGCTGCTGCCTTGTCCTCGGGGACAACATCTTCTACGGCCACGACTTTGGCCGCACCCTCCGCGAAGCCGCTGCCCACCCCCAAGGTGCCACTGTCTTCGCCTACCCAGTCATGGACCCGGAGCGCTACGGAGTCGTAGAGTTCGACGCTAACCGCAAAGCCATCTCGCTTGAAGAAAAACCCCTCAAGCCCAAGTCCCGCTACGCCGTCACCGGAATCTACTTCTACGATGCACAGGTCGTTGAGATCGCCGCCAACCTCAAGCCCAGCCCCCGCGGCGAACTTGAAATCACCGACGTCAACCGCTGGTACCTTGAGCGCGGCCAACTCCGCACCGAGGTCCTCGGCCGCGGCATTGCCTGGCTCGACACTGGCACCCACGACTCGCTCCTCGAGGCCTCCAACTTCATTCACACCCTCGAGCACCGCCAGGGCCTCAAGGTCGCCTGCCCGGAAGAGATCGCCTACCGCCTCGGCTATATCGACGAGACCCAACTCCGCGCCCTCGCCGCCAAAATCGCCAAGGGCACTTACGGCCAATATCTCCTGCGCATCCTCGAAGAGACCGTCTACTAAATTCCGGAATCCGGAATCTGTGGTCCACCCGCAACTCCCAGGAGAACCCCGTGTCCATCCTCATCACCGGAGCCACCGGCCAGGTCGGCGGAGCCATCGCGCACCTTCTCCCCGGTGCCCTCACCCCCACCCGCGCTGAGCTGGACCTCACCTCCGAAGCCTCCATCCGCACCTACCTCCGCACCCATAAGCCTCGCTGGATTATCAACCCCGCCGCCTACACCGCGGTCGATCAAGCCGAGTCCGAGCCCGCCCTCGCCCACGCCATCAACGCCCAAGCCCCTCGCGTCCTCGGCGAAGAAGCCGCTCAGCTCGGTGCCAGCGTCCTCCATTTCTCCACCGACTACGTCTTCGACGGCACCCTGGACCGTCCCTACGTCGAAACCGATCCCACAAATCCCACAAGCGTCTACGGCCAGACCAAGCTCCTGGGCGAGCAGTCTCTCACCGCAACCGGAGTCCCCCACGTCATCCTTCGGACTTCCTGGGTCTTCGGCCCGACGGGCAAAAACTTTCTTCTCACTGTCCTCCGCGTAGCTGCCCAGCGCCCGGAGATGAAGATCGTCGCCGACCAGCACGGAGCCCCCACCTCCGCCCTCGACCTCGCCCGTCTCGCCACCCACATCCTCGCCACCAATCCCGACCTCGACACCCTCGGCGGCATCTATCACGCCACCTCCTCCGGCGAGACCACTTGGTACGGTTTCGCCACCGAAGCCCTCCGCCTCCGCAGCGAAGCCGACCCCGCAACCCCCTCCGCCACCCTCATCCCCATCCCCACATCCGAGTACCCCACGCCTGCCCGTCGGCCCGTCAACTCCCGCCTCAACTGCGCCCGGCTTTCAGCCAACCTCGGCTTCACCTTCCCCACTTGGCAAGCCGCCCTCACAGAAGCCTCCGCCCAAATCAGCTAGGCAGCGCCCTCTAGTATCCTCATCCAGATGACTGATTCCATCGCCCCTGCAAATCCCAACGCTGCCCCGCATGCCGACGCGCGCACCGCTGCCTGCACCATCATCTCTCCGAACTACCTCGCCTACGCCCGCACCCTCGCAGGCTCCTACCTTGCGCAGCATCCCGGCCACCAGTTCTTCGTGCTCATCGTCGCCGACCTCACGGACCCCGCGCCCTTCGCCAACGAGCCCTTCCAGACCGTCATGCTCCCCGCCCTCGACATCCCCGATCTCCGCGGCGAAGCCATGAAGTACGAGATCCTCGAACTCAACACCAACGTCAAACCGACGTTCATGAAATACCTCCTCACTACCTACGCCCTCGACCACCTCCTCTACCTGGACCCCGACATCTTCTGCTACTCCCCCCTTACACCCGTCTTTGAAGCGCTTAGAACTCACGACGCCGTCTTGACTCCCCACATCACCACTCCAGTGGATGACGGCAAGTCTCCCTCCGAGCAGGACCACCTCTACAACGGCACCTATAACCTCGGCTTCTTCGCCACACGCAACACCCCGGAAGGCATCCGCATTCTCTCCTGGTGGGAGCGCCGCTGCCTCGATAACGGCTTTAGCGAGGGCCGCACCGGCCTCTTTGTCGATCAAAAGTGGATGAATCTCCTCCCCGGCCTCTTCGCCCAGGTCGCGATCCTGCGCTACCCCGGCACCAACATGGCCTACTGGAACCTGCACGAGCGCTCCCTCGCTCCCGGTGATTCAGCCATCCCGCAGGTCCTCAGCCCCACTACCACGGTAGGCTCCGTCCCCCTGTGCTTCTTCCACTTCAGCGGCATCGTCCCGGCCGATCCCACCAGCCTCTCGCAACACACCAACCGCTCCACCCTGGCCGTCCGCCCCGATCTCCAGCCTCTTTTCAGCGCTTACAAAGCTGCCATTCTCGCCAATAAAGACCAGAAGCTTGAGTCTCTCCCTTACGGCTTCGATACCTTCTCGGATGGCACCATGCTCACGCGTCTTGCCCGCCGGATCTATGCCGTCCACAAGCAGCATTTCCCCCAGCCCGACCCCTTCGACGCCCGCGGCCCTTTCGCCGTCTTTGCCCGCGTGGAAAAGCTCGTCGCCGGTAAAGCCGCATTGCCCAAAGCCACGTGGAAGCAGTTTTCCCCTACCGACCGCCGCGTTCAAACCGTCCATAAGCTTTTGCGAGTAGCCCTGCGCACCCTCGGCCCCAACCGCTATGAACTTCTAATGCGCTATGTCGCGTTCATCGCCGTCCTCCGCCACCAGAGCGTCTTCCTCAACCGCAGCCTACCCAAAGACGAGTAAATAGCCCGCCAAAACTCTCCAATGCGCACTCTCATCATCAAATTCGGAGCCATCGGCGACGCCATCATGCTCATCCCGGCCGTACGCCAGCTTCACCTCGCTGGACACGCCATCGACTGGGTCTGCGGCCCCGGCATCCTCCCCATCCTGCAACTCTACCCCTGGATCAATCCCATCCTGGCCGACGACAAGGCCATCCTCCTCGGTAGTCCTACCGCCAGGCTCAAAGCCCTCGTCAGCCTCTGGCCCGCGCTGCGCGAGCATTCCTACGATCTCGCTGCCACTCTCTACTACGACCCTCGCTACCGCCTCATCAGTCTCCCCGTCCGTGCCCGCCGCAAGATCATGTTGTCGCCCACCGAACGCTCCACCCGCATTCTCCCCAGCCGAAACCACACGGACGAGTTCACCCGCATCCTGAATAATCTGCCGGACGGCGTCCGTGCCGAGTCCACCCCACCCCTGCCTCCCGACCACCTTCCCGCTTCGCCCCTGCCGCCGCCCCTGACCACTCGCATCGTCATGGCTCCCGCGGGCGCACGCAACATGCTCGCAGAAGCTGTGCTCCGCCGCTGGCCCGCGCAAAACTACGTCGCGCTCGCCGAGCAGCTTCTCGCCCAGGGCTTTGAAGTTGTCCTCATCGGAGGCCCGGACGATATCTGGGTCCAGCCCCAATTCGCACACCTTCCCGTCATCGATATCATCGGCACCCTGCGCCTGCCCGAAACTTTGGCGGTTATGGACTCCGCCGCCGTAGTCGTCACCCATGACACCGGGCCCCTGCACCTCGCCGGTATCACTCGCGCTGGAGTCGTCGCCCTCTTCGGCCCCACCGATCCCCACACCTTCCTCCCCCGCCGCTCCGGAATCGTAGGCATCTGGGGCGGCGAGGGCTTTGCCTGCCGCCCCTGCTACGATGGCCACAGCTTCGCAAACTGTTCCGCCAACGACTGCATGCGCCAGATCCTCGTAGCCCAGGTCTTTGAAGCCGTCCTCAGCACCATCGCCGAACCCAACCAACCGCCCCGAATCGTCACTCCACCGCCAGCCCCTCAAGCCGACCTGATCGTGATTGCCTCGTAGACTCTCTCATCCCGAGCGAAGAACCGCTTGGGCTCCACTACCCGGGCCCCCGCAACATTGTCATCCAAGGCGAAGCATTCCGAAGCCTCATCGCTGAATGCGTAGTCGAAGGATGTGCGTTTCGCCTTTGCCTCCGCTGTTGTGATCCCGAAGGGATCTGCGGTCGCACTTGCACTACCTCACCGACACTGAATCTTTGGAGCCCATAAAATGAGCCAAAAAGCCCTCTTTCTGGACCGCGACGGCGTTATCAACGAAGAAATCGGCTACCTCCACAAGTCCTCCGACGTCCGCTTCATCGATGGCATCTTCCCTCTCTGCCGCACCGCCCACGCTCTCGGTTATCGTCTGGTCGTCGTCACCAACCAGTCCGGCATCGCACGCGGCCTCTACTCCGAAGAAGATTTCGACAACCTCACCAAGTGGATGCTCCGCCAATTCCACCGGGAAGGCGTCAACCTGGACGCAGTCCTTTATTGCCCCTACCATCCCGAGCATGGGGTCGGTCACTACAAGCGCGAGCATGAAGACCGCAAACCCTCTCCCGGCATGCTGCACCGCGCCGCCAAAACCTTCTCGCTGGACCTCTCACAATCCATTCTCATCGGCGACCGCTGCTCCGACATAGCAGCCGCCCACAGCGCCGCCCTCCGCCATGCCTTCCTCCTCTCCGGCACCGAAACCAACCCTTGCACCCATCCCCACACCCTCATCTCCCGACTAAGCGAGGCCCAATCCTGGCTCCAGGCCCTTTAGGTCGAACCACCAGACGCGCCGGAAAATCTGCATGTCAGGGCCCCAAACTACCGAAACCCAACATTCCGAGGGGAGTAGAGCCGGCGTAGGCATGCCCCTCCATCCTCTCCGACAAGGAGTGGATGGCAAAAGATAGCCCCGGCAAGCTGCCGGGGTTCTTTGCGACCTAAATTCAATAGAATGAATACTTTAGCTGTAACCCCAAAAGAATGAATACTTTGCGTGGTATCGAAACCGCAAAGTATTCATTCCAGGAATCTTACGATGCCCAGGGGGGAGGGGGTTATCCCTGAACCACCCCAAACGCCGCGTCCAGCGCCGCAACCGGATGATCCTTCTGCAACTGGATAAACGATTCCTGGAAGCTCTGAACGATTTCCGGGCGAATTCTGGACAGCGCGCCCATCGTCTCCACCAGCAGCACACGCGCCGGAACATTTCCTGGAGCAGCCTCGCACAGGGCGAGTTCCCCTTCCAGAATCTCGCGCTCGCCTTGCAGGAACTGTGGTGCCACGCCATCCATCCCGGCGCAGCGTACCGCGAGCAACTGCTCCAACCGCAAGAGATAAGTCCCAAATGGCTCCGGAACGACGTAGGCCGACGGCACCGGGACTGAACCCAACGCGTGCAACAACTCGACAACTTCATCGGCGAGCCCGGGCAGACCTTCTTCTGGAGCATCCGGCGCAAACTCGGCCTGCAACTCGCCAATCCGCGTCCCGTCGCTTGCCCGCACGAACACCAGAGAGGCCTCCCAGGGCTGGACCTCCGCGTCCACATGCACGGTCACAACGTACTCGCTGCGGTTCGCCGGGTCCTGTACGGCCTGCATCGCAACGTCGTCCGGCCAGCGTGTGCCGCTCACCACAAAGCCGCTGGGCTGGTTCGGTCCCGCGCCAGAGGCCCACGGAATCATCGCCCGTCCCGTCGCTGCCGTCCGCATCTCCACCTGTTCGGAGAGATAGAGCGGCAGGGACCGCGTCATGCGGCCCAGCGCATCTGCAAGCTGCGGAGCGACATCGGCCCCCTTCTCCGGCGACTCGGCGGTTCCGCCCAGGAATGTGACCATGGGCCCCGCAGGTTTGGCTCCAAACACAGCCCGCGCTGGTGATCCTGGCGGGAGCCAGATTGGCCCGTCGACCCGCAACATGCCTATCTGAATCTGACCTTCCTGCGTCGCCACTCCACCACCGCGACGCTTGGCGATCTCGTTGTCCCAAAAGCCGAGCGCCTGCGCCCACTCCGGCCTCTGAAACGCTGCAAGAGCATTTTTGACCAAATCCGCCCCTTCGAGGTTGCCGAGGTCGACATAGGCCTTGATCAGGTTGTTACCGATCGGCAGGCCGTGCATCTCCGGCACAAAGTGCGGCGCAGTCATCTCCACCAACTCGGCGAGGTGTCCCTGTCCGCCCAGATCGCCCGACATCTGCATCAACAGTTCCGGCGGAACGGGCCGACCCACGTGGCCCAGCGCTTCGGTGTAAAACTCTTTTGCGCTATTCAGATTACCGGCGGCAAGCTCGGCGCGAGCCAGCCAGATCTGCGCCCGCCAGCTTCCGTCCAGCGCGCTGATCCGCTCAAGCGAAGCCTTGGCCGCTTCATCGCCGCCTCGTTCCTGCGCCATGGAGACGAACCATCCCAGGCCATTTTCCTGGTTTGGCTCCGCTTCCAACCCACGCCACAGAGTCTCGTCGGCACGCTGCGTCTCACCGCGCATCGAGTAGATCTTGGCTAGATTGACCAGCACCGATCCGTCTACACCGTGCCTGGTCAGATGCTCATTCAGTACCTGCTCGGCTTCATCCAGACGGCTTGCCTGGATCAGCACCACGGCCCACATGCACGCGCCACGAGCGGGAATTGTGTCAATCTCACGCAAACGTGCAGAGGCTTCTGTCACTTCAGCGACAAAGCCATCGTTCAAAGAATTAACGATCAGCATGTACAGGTTGTCGGGCTGATCCCAGACTTCACGGAGCATGCCCGGAAGGACGTTATCCCGCCATTCCTCGCGGGGCACCATTACTTCCTGCCCATTCTGATCGAAGGCGCGGATACCTTCTGGCGGGCCGCTGTTTTCAATTAGATTAGCTGTCAATTCCTGTTCATTGTGCTCTTCGTTACCATTCACCAGCGCCATCTTAATCCCTAAACCTTCCCCTTCAACTGTTGGTTTGTCTCTACTGCCAGGCCGACACGGAACATCGTCGCCTCATCGAAATGCTTGCTCATAATCTGGATGCCGATTGGCAAACCGTTTTTGGTCTCACCGCAGGGAACGCTCATAGCGCAGATTCCGGCCAGGCTCGCCGCCACGGAATAGATATCTGCCAGATACATCGCGATCGGATCGTCGACCTTCTCGCCGAGTTTGAAGGCTGGCGTCGGAGTCACCGGTCCGATAAGGATGTCGCATTTGGCGAAGGCCTGCAGGTAGTCCCGAGTAACCAGCGCCCGGACCTGCTGTGCTTTGCGATAGTACGCGTCATAGTATCCCGCACTCAGGGCGTAGGTGCCGAGCAGGATGCGGCGCTTGACCTCAGGGCCGAAGCCCTCTTCGCGGGTCTTGCGGAACATCTCCGAAAGCGTCTTCGCCTCCTTCGAGCGCGGACCGAAGCGGACGCCGTCAAAGCGCGAGAGGTTGGAGGATGCCTCCGCCGTGGCGAGGACGTAATACGTCGGAATGGCATAGCGCGTGTGCGGCAGACTTACCTTGACCAGTTCGCATCCCTGGGCCTTCAGGCCGTCGAGCGCGGCTTCAATGGCCGCGCGAATTTCGGAATCGAGACCCTCGCCGAAGTACTCTGCTGGGACACCGACGCGCAGGCCTGCGACAGGAGTCTGGAGCGCGCCGACGTAATCGTCGACGGGTCGATCGGAACTTGTGGCATCCAGTTGGTCCTTGCCTGCCAGAACGGAGAGCATGGTCGCGGCGTCGCTGACGCTTGCCGCCAAGGGCCCGACGCGGTCCAGCGATGAGGCGAAGGCAATGAGGCCGAAACGGCTCACGCGGCCATACGTCGGCAGCACGCCGACAACACCGCAGAAGGCCGCAGGCTGACGAATGGAGCCACCGGTATCGGTGCCGAGCGTGGCTGCGGCAAAGCCTGCGGCCACGGCCGCTGCGGAGCCACCGGATGAGCCACCCGGGACGCGGTCGAGCGCGCGCGGGTTCCGTACGGGGCCGTAGGCAGAATTCTCGTTGGAAGAGCCCATGGCGAACTCGTCGCAGTTGAGTTTGCCCAGCAGGACGGCGCCAGCGGTCTCAAGTTTCGCTACGACGGTTGCGTCGTACGGGGGCATCCAGCCTGCGAGGATTCTGGAGCCAGCTGTGGCGGGCGTGCCCATCATGGCGAGCACGTCCTTGACCGCGATGGGTACGCCCGCAAGGGGGCCGGCGTCTTCGCCGCGGGCGTGCATTACGTCAACTCTGGCAGCCTGGGCCATGGCGCGCTCGCGGCTCAAGGCAAGGAAGCTGTTGATGCCGGGTCCGTCGGGTCCGTCTTCGGCGGCGATAAGGGCGTAGTGGCGCTCCGCGAGTGCGGTTGCGGAGGTGGCGTGGACGGCCGCTTTAGCCGTGTCGAGAGTCAGCATCTTCTCCATTAGCGTTCGATTACCTTGGGGACTTTGAAGAAACGGCCATCGGTATCCGGGGCGGACGCCATGACGGCGCGACGGTCGATGGATGGGCGCACCGTGTCGAGCCGGAGGAAAGCGCCGAAGCCTTCCTGCACGTTGCCGAGTACGTCGCCAACCTGGGCCATGGGCTCGATGCCGGTCGTATTCAATTCACCAAGCTGGGCCACATGGCCCAGAATGGCATTGAGGTCGCGCTGCATGCGCGGCTCTTCCTCCGGGGTCAGTTCAAGGTTTGCGAGCTCTGCGACCCGCCTTACTTCTTCGAGCGTTACATCACTCATCCGCGGTTATTCCTCTTTTCAAAGTGTATCGCGGTGACGCGAACCCCGGCGATGCGGGCAAGTTCGCGCTCGAGCATGGACCGCATGGAGAGCATCTGCGTCAGCCAGACCGGATCAGTGACCTCAATGGTGACCAGACCTGCTTCATACCCGGCGATCGTTCCGCGATCGGCCATGGCTTTGCCGCAGGCAACCGGCCATGCGGCGGCCAGGCGGTCAACTTCGGGCATGGTCTGGAGGCTGCGGCCCAGTGTGGTCTTTAGCAGGTCGCGCATGTTCTGCATGGTGGGGCTCCGGGTGAAAAAGAATGATTCCTGAGCTTACAGCGAGAGAGCTTTCAGCTCACAGCCGGAGTTGTGCCGGGAGCGATAGCGGAGGCTGCCGCCGGGACGCGCTGCAGGATGAAAGAGCGGAGGTGATCGAGAAAGACCGGGGTTGCGAACTCTGCGGCCCGGTTCTGGGTGACGGCTGGAGAAAATTCGGACTCGCGGGCTTCAAAGCGGAGGATGCCGTCCATAGCCGATTCTACGGTTTGACTGTCAAAGTAGACGCCAGTGGGCTGGGGGCCGGTGCCGCGGACGGTTTCAAGCGAGCCGCCGGCGCCAAAGCAGACGACCGGGCGTCCGCAGGCCTGGGCCTCGAGTGGCACCATGCCGAAATCTTCGTCGGCGGCAAAGAGAAGGGCTCGGCACTCGGCGTATTGCTGCCAGAGTTGGTTGTTGGAGAGTTCGCCGAGGAATTGGACGCCGGAGCCAGCCAGGCTGGCCTTTCTTTTCAGCGCAGGTTGTTCCGGACCGGTGCCAGCTATGCGCAGTTGCCGCCCGAGGCGTTGGCAAGCCTCCATGAGCAGGTCGGTGCGCTTGTAGCCGACGAGGCGTCCCGCGCAAAGATAATGCGGCCCGGGAGTTGCGAGATGGGCACGGGTAAGATCGATCGGCGGGTGGATGACGACGGAGTCGCGTCCGTAAATGCGCTGAATACGCTCTTGGACATAGTGGGAATTGGCGATGAAGAAGGTGACACGTTGGGCCGCGGCGAGGTCCCAGCGTCGGACACGTCCCGCGGTGGCCGTGAAGGCGAGCTTCACGAGGCTGCCCATCTGGCTGCGATAGATCTGATAGCCGTCGTAGAGGTAGCGCATGGGGGAGTGGCAGTAGCAGATGTGGACGGCGCCAGGATCGATCCGAACTCCCTTGACGGGTCCGCTATCGGAGGAGATAACAAGGTCGAAGCCGCGGAGGTCCAGGCTCTCTGTGGCGCTGGGGTAGAGCGGCATCATGTGGCGATGATGGCTGGGGCCGAGCGGAAGCTTCTGCAGAAAAGAGTGGTGCCAGAGGCGATTTTTCAGGCTTTCCGGGATGCCGGGAGGAGCCGAGACGAGGGTGAAGATTTCAGCCTGGGGGAAGAGAGAGGCGATGCACTCGGCGACGCGCTCTCCACCGCCGCGAGTGACGAACCAGTGATGGACGATTGCGACCCGCACCTGGGTTAGTAGGCTCCGTCGCGGTTGACGACTGACTTAAAGGTGCGGGTAAGTATGCTCAGGTCGCGGAAGAGAGACCAGCGGGCAACATAGTCGCAGTCAAGTTTGACGCGTGCGTCATAGCTTAGCTTGCTGCGTCCGGACACCTGCCAGAGGCCGGTGACGCCCGGCTTGACGCGACAGTAGAAGTCGAAGAACTCGCCATACTTTTCAACTTCAGCAGCGACGATGGGGCGCGGACCTACGAGGCTCATGCGGCCTGCGAGGACGTTCCAGACCTGCGGAAGTTCGTCCAGCGAATAGCAGCGCAGAAAGAGGCCGACGCGCGTGATGCGAGGGTCTTGCCTGAGCTTGTGAGTGCGGCTCCACTCTTCGCGTGCAGCAGGTCGTGCGGCGAGGTGCTGCTCCAGGATTTCGGACGAGTTGACGCACATGGTGCGGAACTTCCACATGGAAAAGAAAGCGCCTTGGCGGCAGATGCGTCGGTGAGAGAAGAAGACCGGGCCGGGGGATGTCGACTTTACGACGGTTGCAACGATGACGATTGCGATGAGGAGCAAGGGCAGAGCCAAGAGGACCAGAACGATGTCCATCCCGCGCTTGAGGTAGTGATAGCGGAAGAGGCTTGAGGGTTTTGGATGGGTCTGTCGCCTGGCGACGCGACCATGATCATGGGCTTGGACATAGCTGGAGGCTGCAGCATTGCCTGCTGTCGCCTCTACCAGCCGCGTTTCGGTTCCCTGAGACTCACTGTGCGTTGGCAAACGGGTCCCCGTGGAGCAAGAGTTTGAGTCATTGAAATATCGTTACAGTGTTCATCGGCTTGAATCTTGACTTCAACACTTCAGAGCTTTTATGCATCATTCCCCCTGTCTGAGTGGTTTGAAATCGCGTTCGCCTTTTTACTGGGTGTGTACCTTGCGTATGTTCAGCTCCAAGTCAGGTGCAGATAGGGTGCGTCTACTTCGGTCAAATTTTTACACGAAATCCATTCTTTGGATAGCTTACTTCTTATAGCGAACCACGCAGTGTCAATGGTTGAACCATCTTGTCAGTTTCCCGATTGGTAAGGGTCAGTGATTTACGATACTACGATGCAAGCAATTGAAACTTCGCTGCGTGACGTCAAGTTATTGAGTCCGCGGCGTTTCGGAGATGATCGGGGTTGGTTTGCGGAAGTTTTCAACGCATCCACCTTCACGGGTCTGGGACTACCGGCTAATTTCGTGCAGGATAACCAGTCGCTTTCGACGCGTGGGGTTTTGCGGGGGCTGCATTATCAGTTGGGCAAGCCGCAGGGAAAGCTGGTGCGGGTGCTTTCCGGACATATCTGGGATGTGGCGGTTGACTTACGGCGGGATTCGCCGGATTTTGGCAAACATGCCGGTTTTCATTTGAAGCCGCTCAATGAGCAGGGCGATTTGGAGCTGGTCTGGATTCCGGCGGGCTTCGCCCATGGATTTCTGGTGCTGAGCGAGACAGCCGAGGTGCTCTACAAGACGACGGACGTCTATTATCCGGCGGGGGAGCGGTGCATCTGCTGGAATGATCCGACGCTTGCGATTCCGTGGCCGGTGGACAAGATTGAGGGAGCGCCAGTGGTGAGCGGGAAAGATTGCAAGGGAAGCACTTTTGCCGAGGCAGAACTGCCTTAGCGGGTGCTTCGAAGAGTGCGGACAGCAAAGCGGCCTGGGTTTGATAACCCAGGCCGCTTTGCTGTGCCCGGATGCTGCGTTAGAAGTAGAGCTTGCCCGTCAGCTGGACCTGGCGGGAACCATAGAGTACGCTGCTGGTGTTATTGGTCGATGCGAACGGCGCCGAGCTGGTGGCCAGGGGAACGATGCAACCATTTATGCCGGTCGAGGCCGCGGCGCAGGTGCCACCGTTGTAAGCCGAGCCGTTGGTTACATAGGTGTAGAGCGTGGTGTTCACGCCGAGAATGTTCTTGTGATTCAGAACGTTGAAGGCCTCCGCGAAGATTTCAACGCGATAGCGCTCGTGGAAGGGGAAGGTGCGGGAGATGCGTGCGTCGACGTTGTGCACGCCAGGACCGGTGAACTGGTTGCGACGTGCAATCTGGTCGGGTACGCGCCCGTTAGTGCCGGAGTTGAAGAGGGAGACCTCGGCGCCGGTAAGTCCGCCATCGCCTATGGTGGAGCTGGGTGCGCTGCCCATGAAGCCGGTGAGGGGTTGGCCGTCCTGCGCGGTGGCAGTGCCGGAGATGATAAATCCGTTGAGAGTGTAGCGGGCTAGTTTGTTGCTCAGCAGTTTATCGATGGTGGGCTGGGCGACAACCGACACGACGAGGCGGGTGCGCTCATCCAGGTCGGAGCGGGCGTACTCGGCGCTGCGTCCGGAGCGATGGCCGCGGGCGAAGGGATCGAAGGGGATGTCGGTTCCGTTGAAGGTTCCGTTGACGCCTGAGACTTGTCCGCCGTCCATGGCTTTCGCCCAGGTGTAGTTGGCAAGGACTTCAAGTCCGTGGCTGATGGGCTTGCGCACGGTAAAGACCAGCGAGTGGTAGTTGCTGTTCACGTCCGAAAAGCCGGCAAGGATCGAGCCGCTGTTGGTGGAGAGACGCGCGGTGTAGTAAGGGAGCTGGATGGTCTGGGGCGTACCTGTTCCACCCGGTAGGAAGGCGTAGGTGCGGGTGACGGCTGAGCTGGGGTCTACGTTGGTATCGACGAAGATTGGCAGGCGGAGACCGCGGTTGCCAACGTAGGCGACGGTGAGGGTGGTGCGATAGGGAAGCTGCTGCTCGACGGTCAAGTCCCATGACATGGACTGTGGGTTTTTGAAGTTGGGGTCGAGTCCACGGGCGCTGATGCTGCCCAGGGCGAGGCCGGTGTCGACGGCAGGGTTGGGTGCGCCGGTAACCTGGTTGACAGGGGCCGGGCCGGGAGGGGTGAACTCCGGGATGCCGCCCTGGGGAGCATTCACGGCGTAGGTTCCGGACTGTTTGAAGCAGCGCGTGGTGCCGGCGAGCGGAGTGCAGGTGGCGCCGGCAGCGACGTAGGGAGAGTTAGGCGTGGTGAGCGCGCTAACGTTGAATTGCTGCTGATACACACCGTTCTCACGACGCTGCGTGTAATAGGTGGAGTTAGAGTTGAGGCCGTAGAAGCTGCCATAGCCGCCGCGAACGACGGTCTTCTCATACGGGTTCCAGGCGAAGCCGACGCGCGGCTGGATCATACCCTTGTAGTTGTTGATAGTGGTGGTGTAGAGCTGGGCTACGGGGGAGGAGAGGTTCGGCTTCTCCGGCTGGGGAACAAGCTGTACGTCATAGCGTGCGCCAAGCGAGAGAAGGAGGTTGGAACGAACCTTCCAGGAGTCTTCGATGAAGCCGTCTAGATCCTGGTTCCAGAAGTCGTCCGCTCCGACCTTGGTGATGGGGTCGTTTACCTGGGTGAAGGAGTTGTAGTGGCGTCCGCCGTTGACCTGGTAGACATCCTGAATCCAGTTGGCGAAGTTGAATTCGCCGGTGCCGGTACCGTAGGTGAAGCTGCCATCGCCCTGGAAGAGGTTCTGAATCTGCTCGTGGATGAGATTTACGTCGGTGCCGAGCTTGATTGAGTGCTTGCCGAGGGCGATCGAGAAGATGTCGGTAATCTGCCAGCGATGCTCATCCGGGAAGGCTCCGCGGGGAAGCGCGTTGGTTTCGCCGTAGGCTGCGATGCCGCTGAGGCCTATTGCGGGGCCGCCGCTGTTGGTGGTGTCGGTTTCGAGGTCGCGCGACCATTGGAAGTGGACTACATTGGCAGCGCGGGCGGAGATGGCGGACTCAGCGTTGACGACGAGGAAGCGCTCGTGGAAGTCCGCGGTGCCGTTCTGGGTAACGCCGCCGCTGGTGACGGTGGTGGAAGTGTTGTAGCCATTGGGCTGGTGGAAGTTCTCAAAGAGGAAGATGGCGGAGAGGTGGGTCCTGGGGGTGAGCTGGTAGTCAAGACGCGGAAAGTAGACATCCTGCTTGACGTTGCGGCCGTAAGTGCCAAGCTGCTTGGTCAGCAGGAAGGTGGTGGCGGCCGAGCACTGAGTAGGCGAGATACCGGGGATGGTGCTGGGGTAGATCGCGCCTCCTCGGGTCAGAAAACTGGTCGTCCTTTGATCGCAGAGACCGGTCAGATCGTTGACGTTCTGCAGGTTCCCATTGATAACTCCGTTGTAGCCGCTGAGGTAAGTGATGGGCGTGACCTTGCGGAAGCCATCGTAGGTGAAGTGGAAGAAGAGTTTGTCCTTGATGATGGGACCGCCGATGGAGCCGCCGAACTGGTGCTGCACCTTTACGGGCTTGGTTCTGGTCTGGCGGTCGAGGGCGTTGTAGCCTGGCGTGCGGTAGTACTCGTACACGTCACCGTGGGGGGTGTTGCCGCCTGACTTGGTGATGGCGTTGATGATGCCGCCGGCAGCCTGGCCGAACTCGGCGGAATAGCCTGTGCTCTCGGAGGAGAATTCTTTGATGGCGTCGATCGGGTAGACATAGGGAGCGCCGATGGAACGCCCGCGGGCTTCCGAGAAGAAGGCCTGGTTGTTATTGGCGCCATCCACCAGATTGGAGTTGTAGATACCGGAGATACCGCGAAAGCTGATGAGGCCGGTGTTGCCATCGGGGATGACGTTGGGCGTCAGCAGTACGAAGTTGTCGAAACGTCGACCGTTGACCGGAAGGTTCGACACGAGTTCTTCAGAGACGGTCTGGGAGGAAGCTACCTTTTCTGTATCGAGCAGGGGGGCTTCGCTGGTGACGACGACTTGGGTCGAGACGGTAGCGGCGGGCAGCGTCGCGTCCACGGTGCGGGTGTCGCCTACGGTCACGGAAACATTCTTCTGGTCGACTCTGCCGAAGGAGCCGCCACCGAGAATGACTTCATAGATGCCGGGCTGCAGGAAAGTCGCGGCGTAGTGGCCTTCAGAGTCGGTGGTGGTAGTGCGGGATGCGCCGGTCAGGGTGTCTGTGATGGCGACGCTGACACCGGGAACGACTGCGCCGGAGCTATCGCGTACGACACCTGCGATATTGCCGAGGGCGGCGGTCTGCGCGCCGGCCGAAAAGACTGCGAAGACGGCTATGAGGCCGGCAGCAGAGAAGAGATAGGATTTGGGTGAAAAATTCATGGCAGGACTCCATACATCAGGAGCCGGCACCAGGGGCCGGCTGGTGAACGTCGTCTCGACTTTATTTATGTGGCGTTACCGTCGTGATGAATTTGAACGTACGGGACGCTTTGTGAGTGTCGAGTGAGAAGGGTGCGGTCAGCCTTAGAGTCAAGCAGCGCCGCCGTCAAGTCAAGCGGAAAACGCTTTCAGGCGTCTCTCTTTTAGTCGATTGCATGGGGGATGAGCCCGCATTCTGGTTTAGCGGTGGGCGTTCCAGCGGGAAGCCTAAAACAGGCTAATGCAACTGGTCGGGAATGATGGCGAACTGGATGAGGAGATCGAAGGGAACGATCTTGAGCGTGTTCTCGTGTGTGGCTTCAAGGACAACGGGACATCCGGCGCCAGCTCGCTGCGCCTGCAGCCAGCGTGCGGCGCAGACGCACCAGCGATCGCCGGGCTTGAGGCCAGGGAAACCATATTGCGGCATGGGCGTTGTCAGGTCGTTGCCGAATGCCTGTGAAGCCTGCAGAAATGCTGCGTCGACGATACAGCAGATGGTGTGGACGCCGAGGTCGTCGGGTCCGGTCTCGCAGCATCCGTTACGGTAAAAGCCAGTCATGGGGTCACAACCACAGGTAACCAGAGGCTGGCCCAGTACATTCGTTCCGCGTGATTCTATGGGCTCAGTGGAGGGCATAATTGTCTCTCTCCAGTATCACACCTCCTTTCACGGGAATGTCGGAGGAGTCAAAGATCGGCAGGATGTCGATCGATAAGACGTTCCACGGCGACCTGGAGTCCACGAGCAAGGGCCAGATGCTGGCGGCGATGACTGAGATAAAGGGTTCAGCGGGCTATGTGGCGATGAAACGCGTGACGGGAGAAGTTGGGCATCAGCATCGCTGACTGAAAACACAGTTACACCATTGACTATGCGATTGCGAAGCAGCCTTGGGGGCTGTTCCGCAATCGCATAGTTTGGGTCGGATTGTTGAAGGAGTTATTTTGCGGTCAAGGCAAGCTGCTGTTCATACTCTTCGTAGGGGCCCTTGTGGTCGGTGATGTGGAAGTTCTTTGGGCCACCTTCGAAGTGCCAGATGCGGGTTCCCGCCTCTTCGATGAGCTCCTGGTCATGGGTAACGAGAAATACCGTGCCCTCGTATTTCTGGATGGCCTGGTTGAGCGCGTTGATGCTTTCGAGGTCAAGGTGGTTGGTGGGTTCGTCGAGGACGAGGACGTTGGGTTTCTGCAACATGATCTTGCAGAAGAGCAGACGGGCGGCTTCGCCTCCGGAGAGGGCATCGGTCTTCTTGAGGCCTTCTTCGCCCTTGAAGAGCATCTGTCCAAGAATGCCGCGGATGTCTTCTTTGGTCGCCGCCGGGTCGAACTGATGGAGCCAGTCAGAGGCCGTCATACCAAGTTGAATGGAACGTTTGTGGTCCTGGGCGAAGTATCCGATCTGCACCTCGTGACCCCATTTGACGGAGCCTGAGTCGATGGAAACGTCGGTCTCTTCGACGCCGGGCCCGTTGGCAAGCAATGCCTTCAGTAAGGTGGTTTTGCCCTGGCCGTTGCGGCCCATCAGGATTACTTTGTCGCCGCGATTGACGGAGGCCGAGAAGTTATCGATGACGTGCTCTACCTTGCCATCCTTCTGGGCGTAGCTCTTGTTGACATGCTCAAACTCAACAACGGTTTTACCGGAGGGCCGGAGCATATCGAAGCGGATAAAGGGGCGCGCAATATTGGAGCGGGCAAGCTCGCTGGTTGCTAGACGTTCGACTTCTTTCTTACGGGAATTGACCTGGCTGGACCGTGTGCCGGCGGAGAAGCGCGCAATAAAGTCATTCAACTGAGCGATCTTCTTTTCGCGCTGCTCGTTCTGGCTTTCGATACGGGTGCGCACGCTGGTCTTCTGCAGGACCATGTCGTCGTAGCCGCCGTTGTAGGTGATGATCGTCTCGTAATCGATATCTGCAATATGAGTGCAGACGGCGTTGAGAAAGTGGCGATCATGCGAGATGGTGATGACGGTGCCGTTGTAGCGAATCAGGAAGTCCTGGAGCCAGTGGATGGAGTCAAGGTCGAGATAGTTGGTGGGCTCGTCCAGGAGCAGCGCCTGGGGCTGACCAAAGAGAGCCTGGCATAGCAGGACGCGGACCTTCTGGCCACCCTGCAGCTCGGACATCTTGCGGTCGTGCAGCTCGTCAGGAATGTCGAGACCCTGGAGCAGCACGGCAGCGTTGGCCTCGGCCTCGTAGCCGTCTTCATCGCCGACGGTGCCTTCGAGTTCGCCGAGACGGGAGCCGTCTTCGTCGGTCATTTCGGCCTTGTTGTAGATCACTTCGCGCTCTTCAAGGGCGGCCCAGAGAGCTTTGTTGCCCATGATCACAGTATCGATGACGCGGTAGGCGTCAAACGCATACTGATCCTGGGAGAGGATACCGACCTTCTTGGGGCGGACAACGGTGCCCTTTTGGGGGTCGATCTCGCTTGTGAGCACCTTCATGAAGGTAGATTTGCCGGCACCGTTGGGGCCAGTGAGACCGTAGCGGCGGCCCGTGGTGAAGGTGACGGACACGTCTTCGAACAGGAGCTTCGAGCCGTATCGCATGGTTACGTTGGAAGTAGAAATCATTGGATTAGTCCTATTTTACAGGGCGGAGGGGGTTCTGCGTCCTGTAAGCCAGCGGTTGTCTCGCCGCTGCGATGAATTTTGATGCTTATGAACTGCCGATCAAGACGCCGGCGGCGAAGACCAGACCACCGCCCAGGATTACCTGCAGGCAGGAGAGAGCGAAGCTTGTCTTCATGAATCGGTAACGAATCCATGCAATGACGATCAGTTCCAGCCCGACCACGCCATAGGCCCACAGCAAGGCGGTGTGGACGTTGGGAATAAGGAAGGGCAGCGTGTGGAGAAAGCCGCCGATGAATGTCATCAGACCGGTGATGATGCCGCGAATCACTGGCTTGCCGCGGCCAGTGAGTTCACCATCATCGGAGAGGCCCTCCGAGAAGGCCATGGAGATGCCCGCTCCAACTGCAGCCGCCGCCCCGATCAAAAAAACAGTGTGTGAATTCTTGGTGGCGAAGGCGGTGGCAAAAATAGGTGCCAGGGTAGAGACCGAACCATCCATGAGACCGGAAAGGGCTGGCTGAACGACACGCAGGACGAAGTTCTTCTCGTTGCCGAGAAGATCGTTGATGTCGCTCATGGTGGGAACAATGTCTGCCATATCTCGTGATTGTGATGCAGGCCGAGACAGGGACATAGTTTTCGCTATGTCCCCATCGTTGGTGTCGTGAAAACGGGTGCTTACTGACCGCGGCGCGCTGGTCCGGAGCGGCTGCTGCCGGGACGCGAGTTCGGTCGGCCGGCGCTGCGGCCGCCGGAGAATCCACCACCACTGCCGCCACGGCCCTGTCCGCCACCTGCCGGGCGACCGCGGAAACCGTTACCGGCTCCACGATATGGGCTGGAGGGAACGGTGGTACCGCCGTTGACCTGGTTCTGAGCGGAGACGTCGCCTGAGCGCCACGCGCGCGATTCCATTCCGAGCATGTCGGACGGGTTGCCGCCATCGAGAGGCTTGTTGCGCTCTTCCTTCTCGAGATTCTTGTCGGCTTCACGCCATTCGAACTTGATCTTCAGTTCGCGCTCAAGCTTGCGTGCGTCAGAACGCTCCTGCGGCATAACGAACGTGGTTGCCACGCCCTTCTTGCCAGCGCGTCCGGTGCGGCCGATGCGATGTACGAAATCTTCAGAGGCATTGGGCAGATCGTAGTTGACGACATGTGCGATGTCCTTGACGTCGATACCGCGGGCGGCCACGTCAGTTGCGACGAGGATGCGGTGCTTGCCGTTGGAGAAGCCCCTGAGAGCGGCGGTACGCTGTGACTGCGAGCGATCGCCGTGGATGACTTCCGTGTCGTGGCCCAGTTTTTCAAGCTTCTTGGCAATACGGTCCGCGCCATGCTTGGTACGCGAGAAGACGAGGAACGTGCCTTCTTCCGTGGTCAGCATCTGGTTGAGCAAGCCAAGTTTCTGATCCTGCATGACAGTGTAAACGCGAAGCTCAACCTGATCGGACGGCTTGGATGTGGAGCCGATTTCGACGCGTACGGGCTTCTGCACGTAATCGCGGACGATCTCGGAGATGTTGGCGTCGAGGGTCGCGGAGTAGCACATGGTCTGACGCGTCTTGGGCAGGGCACCGACGATGCGGCGGATGGCCGGAAGGAAACCCATGTCCAGCATGCGATCCACTTCATCGAGGACGAGCATCTCAACGGAGGAAAGATTGACCGAGCGGCGGCGGAGGAAGTCCTCGAGACGGCCCGGGGTAGCTACCACGAGACGGGGACCGCGGCCAAGCTGATCGAGCTGCGTGTTCTCAGAGAGTCCACCGCAGACGAGCACGGAGTCAGACTTTGCCTGGGGCGAGATCTTGCCATAGGCCTCAAGAACCTGCATCGCAAGCTCGCGCGTCGGCAGCAGGATGAGCGAACGGATTGGACCGCGCTTGCCCTTGGAGGACGGAACAGAGTTGGCGTCCATACGCTCGATCATCGGGATAAGGAAGGAGAGCGTTTTGCCGGTGCCGGTAGACGCGGTGGCTAGAATGTCGTGGCCTTCGAGCGCGGGCGGGATGGCCTTGGCCTGCACGGGTGTGGGCGTGTTGAATCCGGCGGCGGCCAGGCGGCTTTTGAGTGAGTCGGATACTTTGAAGTCGCTGAAGTTCACGTCCTTCATCATGGGGAGACCCGTTTTAGGATCAATCTCAGTAGCCGTGGCGGAGATATTTGCGGTGTTGACGTGACGGTCGGGGTTGCTCGGGGTCTTTGGTTCCGAGGAGGCAGTATTTTGGGTTTCGTTCTGAGGTTCAAGCGTTGCAGATGTCAAGAGTCGTCCTTATTCTTGCGGGTGAGCGAGCGCTCGGGGCGCTGGCGGGTGCGGCTGTGCAAGGCACAGTACACATTCAGATTCGAGGAGTCAGCATTGCTGTCGTTTTACCGAAGCGCTGCTGCTGCACGGCGAGGCAGATCCGATGACCAGTGCCTTCCAGCCAGAGCAACCAGCGCGGCATCTTTCCGATACTTTTTCGGCGCTTCCTCAGAAGAGGTGAGCCAAAGAAAAGATAGTGCGATGGAAAGGGATCTCACTTCAGTCTCTGGCCAGACCAATTTTCCGGTCTTTCCCTGAAATGCCCTACGCTTTCGCGTACCACTAGAATAACACGAAAATACCATTGCTGGCTCTAACCAATTTGAAGTGGCCCCGTTCTTCCCAAGAGGCCATCCCACACACCCAGCAGAAAAAAGCGTAATTTCCTGATGCGAGGTTCAGGCTCCACGAACAGGATTTTTATGAAGTCTTTTGCGCTGATAAAGAACATTCCAAGACAAAATTTTGGAAACGCTGAGAAGTAGCGTCGCGCAACCCAGATCTTGTTTCGCTCCTGGTAGTAGCGGCGTAGCGGGCTGTAATTCGAGGTCAGGAAGCGCTTGCCAAAGACGTAATGTACCGCCGGTGCGCCGGGAGAGTGAAGCAGTACGGCACTGTCGCATTCCTCTATCGTGAGACCGGCGCGGCGCAGTCGCAGGCTGTACTCGTGGTCGACTACGTCGATGAAGAGTCCGTCCACAAAGAAGCCGCATCGCTCAAACGTTGTGGCCCGCAGCAAGCTGCCGGAGGTCATGGCCACTTCAAGATTTCTGCCGTGCAGGGTCTCGCCGTGGATTGGGTTACCAGAGCGCATGTCGAGGTATAACGGCGCCAGCAGACCAAGCGGCTCATGGTGCTCGCGTTCCTGGAACCTTTGGACCATGTGACCGATGAAGCCATCCTGCACGCGGCTATCCTGATCGAACAGAATGATCCATTGCATGCCTGCCTGAAGCCCGCGCCGCACACCGATATTTAGTCCTGTCGCGATGCCGAGGTTGGCTCCGTTTTCAATAAGGTGGATATGCATCAGTTCGCAGGCTGTGCGCAGGAGCTGAAGCTCGGAAGGGTTGGAACCGTTATCGACAACGACGATCAGCTCGACCTGTGGACGAAGCTCCTCCAGGTTTTTGAGAACATGCTCGTCAGGGTGAAAGGTAACGACGATTCCGGCTACACCTGTGCTGGCTGCTTTCGATTCAGGCAACTGCGATTGAGTCATCGCTTCTCTCCGCTCTTGTAGCCAGCTGCGAAGCAATAGTGCAGCAAAAACTTCAGGAGGGGGTTGGGACACCAGAAGCGTGTCAGCTGTTCCGCAGCAGTCGTGAGTGGGCTAATGAGCCATGTATTTCGGCAAAGCACGTCCCGAACTTTTGTCCTGAATGATTGTCCCGGCTTTGGCTTCTGCTCTGGCCAACGTCGATGGAAGACATACGTCGATTTGCCGACCATGTAGGCGCGTCTGCATGATTGTCTCAACCCAGTGGGATGGAGATGATAAGCAAGGGCCTCGGGCAGGAAATGCAGGCGGAGCCCGTAGGTATGTTCGAGTCGGTAGCCCAACTCGATGTCCTCCATGCCGTAGCCTTCGAATCCTTCGAAGAACGGCTCCTTGAGCAAGAGCTCCGTCTTAACTGAGACGTTGCTTGTGTAGAAGTGCTTCCAGGAAGCATCCGCTCCGTCAAGCAACTCTCCGTAGGAGAACTGGACGCCGCCCTCATCGAGCCAACGCATGAAGGGTGTCACTTCTTGCCCGTCGAGGCTCCAGCGGGTCAAGCCGACGGCCGCATCCTGAACAGAGGGGTTGGCTTGATGGAAATTCAAATGCGTCTCAAGAAATTGTGGAGAGCCGAAAATATCGTCGCCGATAATGACGCAGATCGGGGATTTCGCCATGACAATTGCCGTGTTTCGAGCGCGTGCCGGGCCGGCGTTTTCCTGGCGTACAGAACAGATTCGTAGCGGACTTACAGCCATGAACTGCTCGAGCCGCCCAGGCGTACCATCCGTTGACCCATCATCAACGATGATCACTTCAAAATCGTTGACGGTCTGAGCTTCCAGATGCGAGAGGCAGAGGATCAGTGCCTCTTCGCGATTGTAAGTCGGGATCACGACTGACAACCTGGCACAGTGTTGTGCCGCTCCCGGTACTTCTGCTATCGGACGCATGTTCTCCTGCACGATCAATTTGCTCCCCGCTCGATTATAGGTTCCAGGTCCGCGACAGACGAGATGCAGGTGCGGGGGGGGACATCGCCCGCAGTTGTCGCTTCATGGTTCAATACGTAAGGGAACGCGCAGGAACAGGAATCAATGAAAATCAAAGTTCAGCATGTCCAAAGCTCTCATCTTCTGCCGTTTGAGTTGTTGAACCGAGATGGATTGCGGTCCAGTTGATGATGGAAGATTCCACACAGAAGCGTCCTGTCTCCTCAAGAGCCTCCGGCCTTGCACTGCCGCCGCAGGAACCAGGGCAGATGGACGGAGAGCAAACCTCGCTGGCGGAGCCCCAGGCCTGGAGCGAACTGCTGACACGAGGGCAGCGCGGGATGCGTGTAGCCGCCAACTTCTTTTTGGGCCAGGGGGCCATTCAAGGGATCGGCATCGTCTCAGGCCTGCTCCTGGCGAGGACTCTGAGCCTGGATGCCTACGCTCAATTCGGACTTGCCATTGGCTTCCAGTCGGTGACGGCAATCCTGATGGATCTCGGTTTCGCGAGCACAATCATCCCTTTGGTGGGAGAAAATCGTGACGACCGTGCCCTTGTCGGCCGGTACGTTCGATCCGCCAAGCATCTGCGTGATCGCAGCTTTTTAATTATTGCGCCCATTGCTACAGTTGCGTTTCTTGCGGTTATGCATCGCCACCATTGGGACTGGAAGATTCAGGCGGCACTCACGTGTTCAGTTTTGCTTGCGCTGTATTCGAGCGGCAAGATGTCGTACTTCTCCGCGCCCCTCTTTCTTTATGGCAAACTGCGCGACTATTACATGCCACAAGTTTTCTCCGGTGCTTGCAGGCTGGTGGCATATGTTGTGCTCAGTGTGGTCGGCGGACTCAACGCCTGGAGCGCTGCCGGACTAAGCGCGCTGAACGTCACTTTGAACGGCATGCTGCTCGAAAGGAAAGGTAGAACCTGCATCAACTGGCCGGAGGAAGAGAGTGTGTCGACCGATCGCGAGATAGTGCGGTATGTCTTGCCTGCGGCACCGGCTTCTATCTTCTCCGCTTTTCAATCGCAGATCTCGCTTTTTCTCATCGGCATCTTCGGCGGCACGGTGGACATCGCCCAGGTGGCAGCGCTGGGGCGGATCGGCGCACTCTTCTCGGTGCTGATGACATTCAACGCGGTGGTCGTCGAACCTTACTTCGCCAGACTCAAACCAAGACAGGTCATGCGGAACTACGTCATGGTCCTCTTCGGGGCGGTTGTAGCTTCGGTGCCGGTCGTTCTGCTGGCTTTCTGGCATCCCGGCACCTTCTTGTGGCTGCTGGGACCAAAATATGCAGACCTGCGAAACAACATCGGCTGGCTGATTCTCGCATCCTGCATCAACTACCTGGCGGGCGTGATGTGGATCATGAATCGCGCGCGAAAGTGGCTTTTCTGGAGCGGCTCGGCGATGGAAATCGGCTTGCTTCTCGGGACACAAATCGCGTTCGTAGCATTCGTTGGAGTGAGGACGGTACACGAGGCAGTCGAGTTCACCTTTGTATCGAGCTTCTGCCCATTGATTGCCCACGCGTACGTGTCGGTGATGGGGTTTAGCAAGTCGTCCACGACTAACGTCGTGCCTGAAACAGTCAGTTAGATGTGGCAGCTGACCATGCCGCGCTTTTCGAGATACCTCTGGTGGTATTCCTCTGCCTTCCAGAAGTTTGTTCCCGGAGTCACATCCGTAACGATGGGTCTGCGGAAGGTACCGGCGGCATTCAACTCTGCAATCTTGGCAAGCGCTTGCTCACGCTGATCGTCGGAGTGCGTAAAAATTGCGCTGCGGTATTGCGATCCCCAGTCCGGGCCCTGCCGGTTCAACTGCGTAGGATCGTGGAGGGCGAAAAGGGCGTCCAGCAGATCCTCATAGCGCAACCGCGATGAATCGAAGGTGACCTGAACGACCTCTGCATGGCCTGTTCGATCCGTGCAGACTTCCTTGTAAGTGGGGTGTTCCAGCGTTCCTCCCTCATAGCCCACCGCTGTCTCAAGAACCCCGTGCATCTCGCTAAATCGAGCTTCCACACCCCAAAAACAGCCTGCTCCAAATGTTGCTTTTTCAATTGCCACGCTCTGTTGCTCCTTTACCCTTCGTTGGATGCTTTAGGCCTTGAAAGGTCGTCAACATCCAATGTGAAAAGCGGGAGTATTGTGGAACGCCACAAGTCCATCCGTCAAGCTACGAAATATATATCTTGCCTGCGAAGTTGTTACGTACGCGTAGAGAGAAAAATTACCCGGCGGGAAGATGACTAGCGGCTGGGACGTGCCTTTGACGCGAAGCTCCGCCGAGAGGTGGTTGTCTTTGGCTTCACGGGCGACTTGAGCCTGGAGAACTCCGGCAGGCTCTTTTTTGGTACGACCTTCCGGCCCTTTGCGGCACGGTCAAGCGCCATCACTTCGCCTGGCTTGAGCTCACGATATTCGCCAGGGGGAACATCCAGACGGAGCGCGCCGTAGCCGATGCGCCGGATTTTTTCCACATGGTGCCCAATCTCTTCAAACATTTTGCGGAGCTGACGATTGCGGCCCTCGGTGAGGGTTAGTTCGTACCAGGGGTTGTCACCACCGCGGACGAGTTCCAACTTGGCCGGAGCAGTCAGAATACGATCGCGACGGCCGGCACGGACTTCGTCCAGACGTCCGCGGTCGATCATGATGCCGCGTCGAATCTGGTCGAGCCCTTCCGGTGGCGGGTTGCCGCTGACCTTGACGAGGTAAGTTTTTTCCACACCCGCGGCGGCCTTTGAAAGGGAGTTGGCAAGGGCGCCGTCGTTCGTCATCAGCAACAGGCCTTCGCTCAGGTAATCCAGACGGCCGACCGGGTAGAGACGAACCTGATCGCCATGTGGGCCGGACTTCTGCTGCATCAACTGCATGACGGTGGGGCGTTTCTGCGGGTCGTCCAGGGTAGTAACGTAGCCGCGAGGCTTGTTGAGCATGTAGTAGCGCTGTTCTTCCGGGCCGTGCAGGAGTTTGCCGTCAACACGGATGTGATCGCGCGTTGCGTCCGCACGGGTACCAAGCTCAGTGACGACGGTGCCGTTGACCTGCACACGCCCTTCAAGAATAATTTCTTCGGCCTTACGGCGGCTGGCAATTCCGGCCTGCGCGAGGATCTTCTGCAGCCGCTCTCCGGTCGGAGCATCGGGCGTCCTGGCTACGGACTGCGGGGCGGGAGTCTTTTTGGCGGGCTGCTTGTCGGTCATCTCTCCATTATCTCCCGATATCGGGCTGGAATCAGGAGTGATCGCGCTTATAGGAGTTCGGTGCGCTGCCGGGGGGAATTTCAAGGTCTTCCAAGGCGATGTCCTCAGTCGGCTCTAAAGGTCGATCGGGCGGAAACTCGTTATCGCCTTCAGGAGTGGAGATGACATCGGATTCGCGGTTCTTTGCGCTGTCAGGGTTGGGGCGCATCAGTCACTCTCTCCTTTAATGCCCTGGAGTTCTGCGTCTGAAGCCTGGACTTCATCCGTCGGCAACGCGGCGTGGGGACGACCGTTGGCCGGGTTTAGATCTGCGTCATCGCCATCTGCTTGTGGCGCCTTGGAATGTTGCTCTTCCGCAAGATTTTCGTGTGTGATGCGCTCTTCAACAGTTCCGCTTCCTTCAGCCATGGGAATCTCCTCCTGTTCGGCCAGTTCGTTGGCCAACTTCTCAAACTCTTCGATGCTTGGAAGCTCGCCGACGTCTTTCAGTCCGAAGCGCAGCAGAAAGTCTTTGGTGGTCTTGTAAAGTATCGGACGTCCGATGACCTGCTTGCGGCCCGCGGTTGTGATGAGTTTGCGCGCCATCAGCGATCCCAGAACGCCGTTCGAATCCACTCCGCGGATCTCTGAAATTTCGGGTGCGGTTACGGGCTGTTTATAGGCCACAACCGCCAACGTCTCAAGCGCCTGCAACGTCAATTTGAGCGGCGCTTTCAGGCTCTTTACAAACCCCCGTACGGCGTCGTGATACTCCGGCTTCGTCGCCATGCGGAAGCCGCCTGCGACCTCACGAACCTCAAGTCCACGATCGCTGGTGGCATAGTCCGCGATCAGTTGCTGGACGGTCTCGCGCAGGTAGTCCCGCAATCGCCGCTCTTTTTCGCGAGCGATGCGCTTCTCGGCAGCGGTGGGTGACGCGCCGGATAGTTCTGTTTCCGCGTCTGGGATGGTCTGGAGCTGAATATCGGGGCTATCGCTTTCGGCTTCTGATTCGTTCGTTGGAGCTTCCGCGGAGGCTTCGTCCGTCTCAGCCAGATGCAACCACTGCTGACGCGCTGCGATCTCTGCCAACTCGCCTTCAGCCTCCTGGCCCAGAAGGCCTACCAGCTGGGCCAGGGTAACAGGCTCTTCGCACGCATAAATGACCGCTTCGATCTTGGCTTTCAGACTCATAGGTTGACGTTTCAGTCTATCAACCCGTCAGGCGTCCCTCAGGTCCTGCACCCGGAAACACTGCAAGAAAAATGAAATTTACTCACATTTTGCGGAACCAGCGGACCATCACCGGCGTAACTCCATTCACGACGAACTTGACTGAACCATGGCAGCCGAAATCGTCGATTCGGTAGCAAAAGGGAGTTTCCAATGATCTACACGTCCCTCGCCATAGTTGCTTTGTCTGCTTCAACTGCTGTTTCACCTTTGTCGAAGCTGGTGCATCTTCATATGCACCCAGCGACTTCCGACCATCGTGTCAGCCTAACCGTGTACAACAAAGGCTTCCTCTTCCGCGATCTGAAGATCGATGGCCGGGTCTATACCGTCCTTTCAGGGCAGATGCTGCGTATCAAGGCACCCGCCGGTACGGTTATTTATGCCGCGAGCCGTACGCCGGAGTTCAAGCGCGGTGATGTGGTGCTCGAAGTGACCCCAAGTGTCGATCACAAAAGCATCACGATCAATTGAGCCTGTAAGGTCTCACCAAAGGTGCGCGCATTTTTCAGGCTATGTTCATGGGCCACTATTAGATAATTGAACGAACGATGCCCGCACCTAACCCTATTCGCAATGTAGCCGTTTTTTGTGCTTCTGCAGACGGCACTAACCCTGTCTATCGCAATGTCGCCGAAGAACTGGGCCGTGCACTTGCGGCCAGGAGCCTGGGCCTTATTTACGGCGGCGCCACCGTGGGGCTCATGCAGGCTGTCGCAGATGCAACGCTGGCAGGCGGCGGTCGTGTTGTCGGGGTGATTCCGGAAGTGCTGGTCAATCTTGAAGCGGCACACCCGGGCCTAACAGAGCTGCACGTAACCTCCACCATGCACACGCGCAAGGCTTTGATGGGTGAGCGCTCAGACGTCTTTATCGCGCTGCCCGGCGGCTATGGAACCTTTGAAGAGCTGTTTGAAGTGCTCGCCTGGCAGACTCTTAAGCTGCATAGCAAACCGATCCTGCTGATCAACATAAACGGCTTCTATGACAAGATGCTGGACTTTCTGGAGCACTGCGTGACGGAAGGAATGATGACGCAGCGGAAACGCGAGATCCTGCTCGTGGCTGACAGTGTTGATGAGGCGATGACCCTTCTTGGCCTGTGATGCTCTCGCAGGATTCGCTAACTCCCTGAACGTGTACCAACGCACAACGAGCACTGGCACACGCGGCGCAGATATTCCCAGCTGTAGATGCCGCTTTCATGTCCGTCATTCCACTTGAACCGCAGCGCATACTTGCCCACGGGGGTCGCCTCTACGGGGCGCGGCGGAGCCTGGTACATCACCAGCAGTCCGCCGGGCTTTGGCTTTGGCACGCCGATGGCACGTCCGGTCTGGCTACGTTCTTCATTGCACATCGCACATGGGCAAGCCCAACGCAGCCAGGCAAAGTTCCATGAGCTGCGGTGACCGTCCTTCCAATCAATGCTGACGCCGGTTCCCTCGGTCTTCATCACGCGGACTTTGATTGGCGTTACGGCGTCTACCGGCAGCTTTTCTTCTCCCGCACTCTCGCGGCGGGCTTGTTCTTCACTTACGATCCTGATGCCTTCGTGGCTCATTTTTTCAACTCCTTCGCCGCATGGCGCTCATACTTCAACTTCAAGAACAGAATGCTCAGTGACAGGACCAGCGTCAGTGCGTTGGACGCGATGACTGGCTTGGACCCAGCGCAGATACCGTAAATCAGCCACACAAAGACTCCAAAGGAAAACATTAGAAACGTGCCGAGCGAAATATCACGCGCACTCTTTAATTTGTAGACCCGTACAAGCTGCGGTACAAACGCGGTCGTGGTGCAGAAGGCGGCGACAAAGCCCACCCGCTCAACCCATCCTGGCTGCAGCGCGACTGTAGAGGCAAAGCTCAATGGTTCCTCCAGAAGAAATATCCGGCAATCACCACGCCGGTGATGACCACGACGGATCGCAGAATCTCTGCATTCATTCTGCGCGCATAACGTGCGCCGATGTAGCCTCCGAAGGCCGCGAACACCATGGAGACCACGCAATACTGCCACAGAATGCGACCACTGAAGATGAACGCGAGGATGGCACAGAAATTGGACGCACACGCCGCTACGACTTTCATCGCATTCAACTGGTGCATCTCTTCCATACCGAAGAGAGCCAGCACTGTCATAAACAGAAAGCCGCCACCGGCACCAAAATAGCCGATGTAAAAGCAGACGGGAAACAGCGCGAACAACAGCGCAATCGAGTTCATCTTCGGCTCGGCATGGTGCTCACTGGCACCCTGTAACGACCTTGCGCGCAGCCAGCGTGAGACCCTCCCACTGATTCCAAAGATCAATGCACCCGTCAGCAACAGCCAGGGGATGAGGTGCATAAAGGTGACCTGACGGGTGTGCAGGAGCACCTCCGCCCCGGCGATTCCGCCCAGAACAGAGGTCGTAAGCACCACCGGCAACAGGTCGCGGCGTACATCACCGTGCAGGGTGGCAAGAGAAGTCAACTGCCCCGGCCATAGCGCAACCGTGTTGGTTGCGTTCGCTTCGATCGGTGGAACTCCCATCCCCAACATCGCAGGGAAGGAGATAAACGAGCCGCCACCGGCCATCGCATTCATCACGCCGGCCAACAGCGATGCCGCCACCAGCCAGAGAAAGTGCCAATGCGAAGTTATACCCCAGATCATCCTGGCTTTATTGTATCGGGCGCGTTCTCTGGTGGAGCTACGTGGGGTGACGCTTTGACCGCATCCACTGGGCGCTGCGACGGCATCAGCGGCGTTGCAGAGATCAGGCGCTGAGTGTACGCCTCGCGCGGATGCTCGCAGACGGCCAGCGCATCGCCAACTTCGATGAGATGACCGCGCTCCATCACAGCCACGCGGTCGCAGAGATAGCGGACGAGCGGCATGGAGTGCGAGATGAAGAGATACGTCAGCCCGTGCGTGCGCTGCAGATCCTTGAGCAGGTTGATGACCTGTGCTCCGACCGACACGTCGAGCGCGCTCACCGGCTCGTCCAGCGCCAGGAAGTCCGGCTTGAGCGCCAGGGCGCGGGCAATGTTGATGCGCTGCCGCTGGCCTCCGCTGAACTCGTGCGGATACCGCTCCAGCACGTCGGTTTCCAGCCCCACTTCGTGCAGCAGTTCGGCAAGTCGCACGCGCACATGCTGCTGGCTGAAGCCACCCTGGATCGCGAATGGCTCTGCCACAATCTGGCGGATACGCATCTTGGGATTCAGTGCGGCGAAGGGATCCTGAAACACCATCTGCATGCGCTGTCGCAAGGCACGTAGAGCGCGTGGTTTAGCCGCCAGAACATCAACTCCATCGAAGTTAACGCTCCCCGCAGTAGGCTCAACCAGGCGTAGGATGATGCGCGCGACGGTGCTTTTGCCGGAGCCCGATTCGCCTACCAGGCCAAGCGTCTCGCCTCGGCGGATCGTAAACGAAACGTCGTCCACCACGCGCGATGAGCCGTAGTTCTTCACGAGGCCCTGCGCAGAGACGAGGAGAGGCGCGGCCAGTGAGACTGGATCGTTATGAAGCATTTGGGGATGTTAGCATCCACCGCTGTGAGTGCCGAGACGCAGGCTAGCCAAGCTCCGGATGCACACGGTGGAAGCCTGTCGCTTCCTGATAAGCCCGGGCAAATGCGGCGACCCGCGCATCTGCATAAAGGCCACCCAGAAACGTGATCGATACAGGTGTCCCGGGGCCACCCGCGTTGTCGACTGCGCCGTCTTTAGGATTCGGAGAGGGTGGTGCATCGGGGCCGCGGAACCCGTTGGGAACGATCACCGCTGGTTGTCCGGTTAGATTTGTCGCGGTCAACTGCGCTCCCTGCGACGGCGTGACGATGATGTCGACGGTCTTGAAGAGCGCATCCATTGCGGCAATCGCCAAGGTCCGTGCACGCATGGCCTGGATATAATCCACCGCGGAATAGAAGCGTGCTACGCGGAAGTTGTTCGGCCAATCGAACGACTCCTGGCCGGTCAGCAACTTGTCGCGGCCACTGCGGGTCAGTTCGTCGAACGCGGCGGCACCCTCGGCTTCGAGCAGCGGCACCATTGAATTGAACGGCAGTTTCGGCATCTCGATTGGAATCAGGTTCACTCCCATTTTGCGAATCGCATTGAGCGCGGCGGATGCGTATTGGAGATCATAATTCGCGTTCGCCATCCCGTTTTTCACGCGCTCCATGCGCTTGCGATAGTTTTCCATCTCGGTTTCGCCGCCGGATGTTGGCACCTTCAATTCGGGCATCACTGGCGCATCGAACGCCGCTTTAATATAGCCGATACGAAGCTTGCGCCAATCGAAGTCCGCATCCCAATTCATCGCGGCGGGCTTCACGGAGAGGTCATGGCCATCGGGTCCGTAGATCGCACTCAGGACCAGCGCGCAGTCCTCTACGGAACGGGTAATGGGGCCAATCTTATCCATCGACCAGCTCAACGCCTCGGCTCCGGTGCGAGGCACAAAACCATAGGTGGGGCGTAGGCCGGTCGCTCCGCAACGGGTGCTGGGCGAAGAGATGGAACCGAGTGTTTCTGTGCCGATGGCGAAGCCCACACATCCCGCAGCAGCTGCGCTGGCACTTCCCGCGGAGGATCCACTAGATCCCTGCTGGGTGTTCCACGGATTGCGGCAGCGGCCGCCAAACCAGAGGTCGCCCTGGGCAAGCGCGCCCATCGCGAGCTTTGCAATCAGGACGGCGCCCGCGGCATCCAGCCTTTTCACCACCTCGGCGTCGTCATCGAACATCTGCTTTTCATAGCCCGCCGCACCCCACGTGGTCGGATACCCCTTGACTGCGAGCAGGTCCTTCGCACCCCACGGAATTCCATGCAGCGGACCGCGATACTTGCCCGCCGCTATCTCCGCATCCGCTGCTGCCGCCTGCTTGAGCGCTCGCTCTTCAGTCAGCGTGATGACGCAATACAGCTTCGCATCCAGACGCTTCAATCGTGCCAGATACATCTTTGTCAGCGTGGTCGAGCTTACGCGCTTCGTGCGGATCAACTCCGCCAACTCACGGACAGTCAGGAATGCCAGGGCTTCGGTTGCGTTTTCGGTGCCGCCAGAAAACTTTGACATCAACACGCGGACATCCGGCGCGGCGCTCATGCGGAGTGGCTTCTTCACCGTGTCGAGCGTCATCCCGCCCGGAACGGGGTCAAAGATGAATGCGGGCGCCACACTATTGGGCAGGGGCAGCTTGCGAATCTCGAAGACATCGTCCCGCTGGTTGTTGAGTCCGTCGAGCATCATGGCCTTCTGGCCATCCTCAATCGTTATGCCGGCGATCGTTGCAGCCGCGTCGATCATGGCCGCGGTGATTTTGGTTGTTGAGTGCGCTGCATCGGTCTGGGCCTGTGCGGCCTGTGTGGTCAAGGCAAACAGGGCACCGGGCAGGAGGGTCTGGCCCAGGCCAAGAGCCGAGCATACAGATAAGAAATGGCGGCGAGTCGCATCGATCGAAGCAGGCATATGAGATTATGCATTGATCTTCGTCGGAAGAGGCAACAAGAAAATCAGTGCTCTTTATCTATGTTTCATGTGACTTGCAAAGTAGCAAAGAAAGCAAGGCACCGTCGATTGCGACGATGCCTTGCTCGTGAAGCGATCATGTTAATCGTTTAAACGGGCAAGGTCTTGAGCCAGGCGCGGAAGTCCGCTCCCAGGGCTGGGTGTTTCAAGCCGAGTTCTACCGTGGCGCGCAGGAATCCCTGCTTGTCCCCGGCATCGTGGCGCTTGCCGACGTAGCTGTAGCCGTAGACTTTTTCAAACTGCAGCAGGGCCTTGATGGCGTCGGTAAGCTGGAGTTCGCCGCCTGCGCCGGGGGTTATGCTTTCGATCATCTCGAAGATGCGCGGCGTGAGAATGTAGCGGCCGATGATGGCGTTCTGGCTCGGCTGCTCACCAGCCTTGGGCTTTTCAACCATATTCCTGACGGAAAGCAGGCGCGGGTTCGTCTGGTCGGGGGTGCAGTCCAGGCAGCCGTACGCGGAGATGGCGTCGCCTTCTACGACTTCCGAGCCGAGGATGGAGCAGCCGGTCTCGTTGTAGGCCTGGACCATCTGCTTCATGCATGCGATATCGGCGTCGACGATGTCGTCTGGGAGCAAGACCGCAAAGGGCTCGTTGCCAACGATCTCTTTGGCCATCAGGACCGCGTGGCCGAGGCCGAGAGGCTCAGGCTGGCGGGTGAAGGTGACCTTGGCAAGCTTGGAGACGGCGCGTGCAATCTCGAGCAGCGCAGTCTTGTTCTTGGCGGCGAGAGACGCTTCGAGTTCCGCGGATTTGTCGAAGTGGTCTTCCATGGATGCTTTGCCGCGAGAAGTGATGATGATGACTTCAGTACAACCGGCCGCGACGGCCTCTTCCACGCCGTACTGGATCAGCGGTTTATCGACCAGGCAAAGCATCTCTTTGGGAGTGGCTTTGGTGGCGGGTAGGAAGCGCGTGCCCATACCGGCGGCGGGAAATACAGCTTTACGGATCTTCTGGGGAGTCATTTGGGGTTTGTGTTCCTCAACCTAATTTCGAAGTCAATCGTAACAAAGGAAGTATCCAGAATGCACCAAATACGAGCATTTGAGCTTGGACTTTCATGCTGCATCGATCGCTATTGGGTAGGGTCGATTAGCTTCATGCCAGAGGTTTCATCTTGTTTTTTCTGAAGACTAACTGTGTTCACTGTCATGAAAACCTCGACCGTTGGATTGACGTTGAGCTCAAAAACGTGGCCACCCACTGTGGTACCGTCCCGCTTGCACAGTACGGCATGCATGTGCACGATGGGTCGTCCGTTGAACTCTGCGATATCGCCGATGAGGGAGAGGACTTCTACCTGCTGCGGCACGGCGATGCGGTGATACATCTTCTTTTCCAGATCGAGCCACGCCACGGTAGCGCCGCTAGCCGCACCGATGCCGGTGAAGTGTGCGTCGGTGATCTTGTTGGCGATGGCAAAGTCGGTGAGGCCGCTGAGGGCTTCGTCGCCCTTACTGAAGATGACGGCGTAGACCTTTTCTTCAGTCGTGGCCTTGACGAGCTTGACTCGCATGCCCGGCGCTTTGCCGACGGGCACTGGGCGGGACGGAGAGATGACGTCATTAGGTGGCGCTTGCGAGATGGAGAATGCGCAGATTGTGCACAGTGCAAAGGCCAGAAATCGCGATAGTTTCCATGTCATGATTTTCACCTTGGGAGCACTCTAGTCCGTGGGGCTCAGTGAGTCGAGGAGGGTGCGGGTCTCTGCGATAACGTCGTCGGCCTTGGCGCTGCCCAGAGGCCAGCGGAAGATGCCTTGCGGGGTAAACTGCGCGCCACGCTTGGCGTTGCGAGCTACGAGCCTCATCAGGACCCCGGGATCCACGCTGGTGTGGGCAAGGGTGTTGGAGGCAGCATCCTCGGGGACGGCGAAGCGAAGGTGGAGCATCTCGACGAAGAGTTTGAGGGGTAGTTTCTTGTTTCCGTTCGGATTGGGTAGCTCTACCTGCGTCCGTTTCCGGTCGAGCTGCGCGATGCCTAGCTGCTCGCACTTGAGACGGAGTTCGCCAGCCGCGAGCAGGTTGAGAACAGTCTCCGGCGGGGTGCCGTAACGGTCGTGCAGCTCACTGCGGACGTCATCGATGGTGGCCTGATCCACGGCTCCGGCGATACGTTTGTACATGCGCAGCCGCTGGTTCTCTTCGGGGATGTAGTTGCTGTCGATACGGACGGAGATACCGAGGTTGAGGACGGTGGTGGCGTATGCAGGTTTGTCGCCTTCGCCCTTCATTTTGTTGACGGCCTCTTCGAGCATGGTGGTGTACATCTCAAAACCGATGGCTTCGATGTGGCCGCTTTGCTCGCCTCCGAGCATGTTGCCCGCGCCGCGCAACTCCAGGTCGAGCGCGGCAATTTTGAAGCCGGCACCAAGGTCGGAGAACTCCTTGAGCGCTGCGAGGCGACGACGTGCCACCTCCGTCAGCTCCGTGTCCGGAGGGATGAGCAGGTAGGAGTAGGCGCGGCGATTGGAGCGGCCGACGCGCCCCCGGAGCTGATACAACTCGCTGAGACCGTGACGGTCTGCGCGGTTGATGATGATGGTGTTAGCGAGCGGGATGTCGAGGCCGTTTTCGATGATGGACGTGGCTACGAGAACGTCGTACTCATGGTTCATGAAGGCGAGCATGACGCGTTCGAGCTCAGTCTCCGGCAACTGGCCGTGGCCCACAACGACGCGGGCGCTGGGAACCTGTTCGCGAATCATTGAGGCCATCTCATAGATGGTTTCGACGCGGTTGTGAACGAAGAAGATCTGCCCCCCGCGCTCGAGTTCCATCTCGATGGCAGTGCGGACGAGCTTTTCATCGAACTTGGCGACAATGGTCTGGATGGCCATGCGATCTTTTGGCGGGGTCTCGATGACGGACATATCTCGCAGGCCAATGAGCGACATGTGCAGCGTGCGCGGGATGGGCGTGGCGGACATGGCGAGGACGTCAATCTCGGAACGCATCTGCTTGAGGCGCTCTTTGTGGCGGACGCCAAAGCGCTGTTCTTCATCGACGATGAGCAGGCCGAGGTCCTGAAACTTGAGCTTCTGCGCCAGTACGGCGTGTGTGCCAATAAGGATGTCGATCTTGCCGGCTTCGGCCTCTTTAAGGATCGCGGTCTTCTCTTTAGTGGTACGGAAGCGCGAGAGCATCTCCACCTTGACGGGGAAGTTTGCGAAGCGCTTTTTGAAGGTCTCAAAGTGTTGAAAGCTCAGGACCGTGGTGGGCGTGAGCACCGCAACTTGTTTGGAGTCCTGCACGGCTTTGAAGGCAGCGCGCATGGCGACCTCTGTTTTGCCGTAGCCAACGTCGCCGCAGAGAAGGCGGTCCATGGGCTGCGTTGATTCCATATCGCGCTTGATATCCGCGACCGCGGAGAGTTGGTCGTCGGTTTCGGTGAAGGGGAAGGCGTCTTCAAATTCGCGCTGCAGATTGTTATCTGGCGAGAAGGCGGTGCCGACGGCGGCTTTGCGCTGAGCATAGAGCTTGAGCAGTTCACCCGCCATGTCTGCCATGGCCTTCTTGACGCGGGCTTTGGTCTTCTGCCATGCCTGGTTGCCGAGCTTGTTGAGCACGGGCGCGGGGCCGGTTTCGGTGGAGCGGTACTTCTGGATCAGGTCCAGCCGGGTAAGCGGAACATAGAGTTTTGCGGCGTCTGCGAACTCGAGGATCATAAGTTCGAGAGGTGTGTCGCTGGTCTCTTCGAGCGTGCGTAATCCGCAGTACTGCGCGATGCCGTGTTCGATGTGCACAACGTAATCACCAACGGCGAGGTCGCGGAAGTCGGAGATGAAAGCCGAGGTTTTGGACTTGCGCGTCACGGGACGGGCGGTGACGTCTGCCTCGTCGGTCAGATCGTTGGCGCCAAAGATGACGATCTGGCGGGCGCTGGCTTTTTCCAGATTCAGTACCTGCACTCCGTTGGCGATGGGCGTGCGCACGATGACCGGTGTGCCCGTGGCTCCGGCGAGATAGCTGGATTCTGAGTAGATCGTCTCTGAGCCCGCGGCCATGTTGCGCGAGCCGAGTCGGTAGGGGACGCCGTACTCCTGGAGGAGCCCCGCAAGGCGTTCGACTTCACCCTGATTTGGCGCGGTGAGAATGACGCGCGTCTCGGTCTTGATGAGGGTCTGGATGGAATCGAGCAGCGCGGGCACCGAGCCGTGGAAGCGCATGGTGGGCCGGGTATGGAACTCGACCTCGGATAAGTCGCTGCGGTCGGCGTCGAGTACGTCGACTGCGCCGAGTTGATCTAGTTCCGCGCCGCAGAAGCCGCGCAGACGGTCATCGAGCGCCCACGGTGAAAGATAAATATCTTCTGGGCGGATAAGGTTACCGATGCCGGAGCGATCATGGCGTTGCTCAACTTTGTTCCACCAGCGCTCGCCCTGATTTTTGATCATGGCCGGCTCTTCGACGAAGACGCGGGTGGTGCTGCCCATCAATTCAAGCAGGGACTTTGTAGCTCCGGCGACAGGTGCGAAGAACTCCCATCCAGGAAACACCGTGGCTTCGCCCGTCCGGGTGGAGACGTGGGTTTGGAGCTCGCGAGGAGTTTCGCCGCCTTCGATGGTCGCGACTGCCACTGCCGAACCGCTGCGGGTCAGGCGGGCGTTGATGGCTTCAAGAACTTTTTCGGTGATTGGGACTTCGGTGAGGGGAAGGAGAAGAGCGGAGTCGATCTGCGAGGAAGATCGCTGAGTTTCGGGGTCGAACTTGCGGATCGATTCGATCTCGTCACCGAAGAAATCGATGCGCACGGGGCGATCCTGCTCGGGGGAGTAGACGTCCAGGATGCCGCCACGCAAGGTCAGTTGTCCTGGCATTTCTACGACGTCGACGCGGGTGTAGCCGACGGAGAGCAGGTGCTCGACAAGCATGTCGGGCAAGTATTCTTCCCCGACTTTGAGTGAGAGCGCGAGGGCGGAATAGAACTCCGGGTGGAACAGCTTTAGACATGCGGCTTCAACCGGAGCGATGACCAGGCGCGCGGTGCCGGTGGCGATCTTCCAAAGGGAGGCCGCTCGGGTCTCCTGAATCTCAGGGTGCGGTGAAAGATTTTCAAAGGGCAGCACATCGTGCGCGGGCAGGCGGACGACGGATGCGGGGTCCAGTGCGCCGGTGAGTTCGCACGTGGCTGTGATGGCCTGGTGCATGGCTTCTGCGGCTTTGTTATCGGCGACGAGCACGAGGGCAGGCGCGTTGAGTGACTGAACAAAGTAAGGCAAATAGAGTGCGCGCGCGGTGAAAGTGAGACCCGCAATCCGCCGCCGCCCCTGGCCGGCCTGGAGGTGGCGGCGGACGCGATCGAAAGAATCAGTGTGTTTGAGGTCAGCGAGAAGATCGCCAACAAAGGGGAGAATCATGCTGTCTTCAAGTCTACCCGCTGCGCGGCAGATGAGTACTGATAATGCTGTCGGCGAAGCTATGCGTACTTCTTCTCTAAAACAATCTGAGCCTGGGATTTGCTCGGTAGCATGGCTACGCGACGCCGATGACAAGAAGCCACCACTCGCTCTCTGCAAATGGTGGCTTTTCTCGATGCACTAGAGGGCTACGACTATTTTGCCGATCTGCGCGTTCGATTCCATGTAACGGTGCGCTTCCACGATCTGGTCCAGGCCGCGGAACACCTTGTCGATACGTGGTTTGAAGCTTCCATCGGCCAAATGATCAAAGACGTACTTCTCTGCAATCGGACGTGCTTCCGGATTTCCGACGATCTCGAACAAGGTGTACCCCTTGATCGTCAGATGCTTGGCGAGTACGGCAAACAGCGGAAAGGGGGTAGGTTCCTTGGCCAGCGCGCCATACTCGTAGATAAGCCCGCTGCTGGCTGCTGCTGCGGCCAGTGCCTCGAGGCCCTTGCCGCCGATGGGATCGAACGTAACCCGCGCACCCTTGCCGCCGGTGATCTCGTTTACCCGTGCTACCAGGTCTTCTTCGTCCGTAACGATGACGTAATCCGCACCGAGTGCGAGCAATTCAGCCTTCTTCGGCTGTGTGCGTGTCGTTGCAATGGAGATAGCGCCCTCTGCTTTGACGATCTCTATTGCCGCAACGCCAACAGAACTCGACGCGGCCGTGATGAGTACGAAGTCGCCCTTAGTGATCTTGCCGGAGTGGATAAGCGCCCCATAGGCCGTCAGGTACTGCATCCAGATGCTGGTGCCTTCTTCAAACGAAAGTTTTGCGGGGTACTCGGCAAGTGCGCTGGCCGGCACGATGGCCACCTCCCCATAGACGCCGTAGGTATCGGCGGGGAATGCGGGGACGGTCGAAAACGTCCTGCCCACGAGCGCGGGGTCCACTCCTGGGCCAACAGCCTCTACGATTCCACTGGCCTCGTAGCCCAACTTTGAAGGCAGCTTGGGGGCGATCAGATATAAGCCCTCGCGGAACATGACCTCGGCGCGGTTTAGTCCGAGGGCTTTCACGCGGAGCCGAACCTCGCCCTCGCCGGGTTGAGGCAATGGCCCTGCCTCGACCTTCAATACTTCTGGTCCTCCGGTCTGGTGGAAGCGCACGATCTTTGCGGTAGCAGTTTCAGGCATGTGTTTTCTCCTCAGGCGTTAGATTCGTCGGGCTCCGTTGCGACTCTCGTTTTGTGCAGGCGACTCTTCCGTGCCGTTGTTTATTCTTCTGGTTTCTCCAGATTCCCTGCCGTCGTCGTCGGTTAGTTTCCTGCGCAGACGAAACGGGATGCAGATTTGTCCTGTGGACACTTCCTCTGATGCACGATTGGCTCATTTGCATCGAAATACCCATGAGCAAGGCAGTTCGCGTCTTCCTGAATTTAAAATCCGGCAACGGAACGGCCCTCCCGGACCGCATCACAGAATTGTTTGCGAAGCACGGTCATGCGTGCGAGGTTTCTCAACTGGGCAAGCAAGTGGATGCCATGGCACTGGCTCGGACCGACCCGCCGGAGATGGTCTTCGTGGCCGCCGGGGGCGACGGTACGGTGAATCTGGTTGCACAGGCAGTTGCCGGGACCCAGCGCCTGATGGGGGTGCTTCCAGTGGGAACGCTCAATCACTTTGCAAAAGATCTTGATCTTCCTTTGGAGCTGGAAGCTGCAGTCGCACTGATTGCGGGCGGACAGGGCCGGCATATCGACGCAGCGCAGGTAAACGGGATGATATTTGTGAACAACTCATCGTTGGGCGTGTATCCGGCGATGGTGATTGCGCGGGAACGGATGAAGACGTCTGGCCGCAACAAGTGGGCGTCGCTCGTGGTGGCTTCAGCGCAGGCATTCATTCGCTTTCGGTGCCTTACGGTCGAGTTTGACGTGAATGGCAAATCCCGCGTCTGCACCACGCCGTTCCTCTTCGTGGGTAACAACGACTATTGCCTGGAGGGTGCGCGGCTAGGCGAGCGCGCGCAATTGGATGAGGGCAGGCTCTCGCTTTATCTGGCCCCGGGCGCCACACGCTCGACCATGCTGCGATTGCTCGTATCCGCTCTATTTGGACGGCTGAAACCGACAGCAGATTTCGAAGTCCATAAGACGATCAACTTTCGAGTAACAACAAAAAAGCGCAGCCTGCGGGTCTCGCTGGATGGCGAAGTTCGTCGCATCGCAACACCGCTGGAGTACCGCATCTTGCCTGCGGCGTTACATGTAATCTGTTTGCCAGCAACCCCGGATGGAGGGGAAGCATGAAAACGCTGGCCCACATATCGGACATCCATTTTGGGCGTGAAGATCCGGCACTTGTCGACGAGTTGCTGAGTTCTCTCGCCAACGCTGGTCCTGACTTGATGGTCGTGTCGGGCGACCTGACCCAGCGCGCCAGGAAGAAGCAGTTCAAGGCGGCACGAGCATTTCTAGGTGAACTGCCGGACGTTCCGCGAATCGTGGTGCCGGGCAATCATGATGTTTCGACAACCAATTTGTGGGTCCGCGCTACGCGCCCGCTGGAGCGCTACAAGCGTTACATCACCACAGACCTGAGTCCGTTTCATGAAGACGACACAGTTGCAATCGCCGGCATCAACACGGTGCGCCTGTTGTCCACCAAGGATGGCCGCATCAACGCGAGACAGGTCGCTGAAGCTTGCGCGCAACTGTCGAGTGCGTCACCGGAAGCGATCCGGGTTGTGGTCACGCACCATCCTATGGATGTTCCTGCTTACGATGTGAAACACGCAATCGTAACGCGCGCCGGGATGGCGATGAAGTCTTTCGCGCTGTGCAAGGTCGATCTTTTTCTCTCCGGACACCTGCATAGTGGACTTTCGCTGGCGAGTTCCGCTCGCTATCCGATCCCCGGCTATTCCGCAATCGTCGCACATGCAGGAACGGCCGTCTCCACACGAACGCGAAACGATCCCAATGCGTGGAATCTGATCCATCTCGACCACGATACGATTGCGATCCACCAAATGGATTGGACGGGGAGCGCTTTTAAGCAGTCTCACAGCGACCACTACAAACGAACGGATGCGGGCTGGGTCGTCAGTCAGGGCTGATCCTGTCGCTTTCCATATAAGCAAGGCTAGTCCAGGCGCGGTCAATACCTATCACTGTCGCAAGCCAGATGCCGCCGGCGAGCCAGCCTGCAAGCACATCCGTCGGCCAGTGCATGCCGAGATAGATTCGGCTGATGCCGATGCCGATCGCCAGAGTTAGAGCGACTATCGCATTCCATGCAGAGTGACCTTCCCGCATCGCCAGCCAAAGCAGCGTTCCGTAAAGCACCACCGCAAAGAGTGAATGGCCGCTGGGGTAGGAATAAGTGTGCTCGTCGCCGATGGACCAACGGACACTGGGCCGGGCACGATGAAAGTGTACTTTCAGGCCCTCGTTCAGGAGGAACGCACCTGTAATCGCAAGACCAAGAACGACCGCCACGTATCTGCGCCCCTGTACAAATATGAATCCCACGAATAACCCAAGCCCGACCGCGAAGATTTTGATTGCGCCCAACCAGGTCAACGCCAGCGCAACCGCGGTGACCGACGGATTGGTCCAGCTATGAACCAATGCCTGCGTGCGCGTATCGAAGCCAAGCATGGCACCCGTTTGCAGCAGACTGTCGAACACGGTCAACATCAGCAGGCAGGTAGTTGCCCCACTCAGGACCATTGCCGTGGCTATCAGGCAGAAACGGATTTTTGGGCTCATCCACTCGTCAGAGCCAAAGCAAAGCCTGGCGGTTGCACCTGATCAGAATTTGGCGGATGCTAACTCAATGCAGACCCTTCGGTTCGCCCGTGTAATCGTCCTTGCCTTTGTTGCTTGTACGGCTCTTGCTGCAGTCAGCCAGACGCCGCGGTCGGCTCCGCGCCCTGCTAGCACACCATACGTGGGTGACCTCTCGATCTTCGAGTCGCCCGACCGCGAAAAGAATCTGCAGATCTTCCGCGTGATGGATTTATTGCACATCACCGCGGGCAAGACGGTCGCCGATATCGGCGCGGGCTCAGGCTGGTTCACAGTGCGGGCTGCACGGCGCGTGGGACCAACGGGTCTAGTGCTGGCGGAAGACATCAACCCGGAGGCCACGCACGCCATCGAGGATCGAGCAAAGAAGGAACAGCTCGCCAATATTCGCACGCTCCTCGGAACGCCCGATGACGCCAGGCTGCCGCCCACCGCGATGATCGACGCGGTGCTGCTGCTGAAGGTTTACCACGAGATCGCACGGCCGATCCCATTTATGCAGCGTCTCAAAAGCTCGCTCAAACCTGGGGCGCACGTCGGCATCATCGACCGCAACGGCAGCGGGACTGGGACCGATCATGGCCTGCCCGAAGCTGTAGTTGAGAAGGAGATGTCGCAGGCCGGCTACCGCAAGGTCGCCAAGTACGACTTCACCAAAAAAGATGGACAGGATTATTTCCTTATTTTCGAAGTGAAGCCAAACTAACTACTTATGTGGACGACGGCAGGACCACGCGAGGCCTATTGCGTGGCCGTTTTATTTTCTGCCGTCTAGGCTACCTGTAAAATTCCCCGCACAAATCCTTCCGGCTGAGTTACATTCATACAAATACCCGAAAATTCTGCATCGTTGTAGTTGAACGCTATCGTAAAAACCCAAGCAACTCCCCCGTGCCTCGGCAAATGCCGCAGCAGTTCTGCACCTATCTGAACCTAAGAACGAGGAGATTTACCAATGGGTCTTACCAGACGTGATTTTTTGTCCCGAGTCGGCCAGGCCGGCGGTTATAGTGCAGCTTTTCTCGCCATGCAGGGTCTTGGCTTAATGCAGGCGTCCGCTCTTCCGGTTCCCATTGCAGCCGAGCCGGGTTCAGGCAAGGGAAGTTCGGTGGTGGTTCTTGGAGGCGGCATTGCAGGGTTGGTGGCGGCGTATGAACTCCGCTCGCTGGGCTACGCGGTTACTTTGCTGGAGGCGCGGGAACGCCCAGGCGGCCGCAACTGGACAGTGCGCGGAGGCGATACCATCAGCTTCCTGGACGGCACCAAACAGGCCTGTACGTGGGACCCTGGCCACTACCAGAACTTTGGGCCAGCGCGTCTGCCATCCATTCATCCTACGATTCTTGCGTACTGCAAAAAGCTTGGGGTTGAGCTGCAAGTCGAAGTAAACATGAGCAACTCCGCCTACCTGCAGAACGATGCTGCCAACGACGGCAAGCCTGTGGTCATACGCCAGGCGGTGAACGATACTCGTGGCCATGTCTCTGAATTGTTGTCGAAGTCCATTCACCAGGGCGCGCTGGATCAGGATCTTTCGGCGATGGATCGCGAACGTATGCTCGTTTTCCTCCGTACCTATGGTCCGCTCGACGATGCAGGAAAATACGCAGGTTCCGACCGTGCTGGCTATGCGAAGACCGCGGGTGCGGGTGATGATGCCGGCGTGCTTGCAACGCCAATTGATATGCATACGCTGCTCGACGAAGGCTTTTGGCAAGGCATCCTGTTCGATCAACAGTTCGACATGCAGGCCACGATGTTCCAACCGGTCGGCGGCATGGACAAGATTCCCTTTGCGTTTGCCAAGTCACTCGGCAACATCGTGAAATTTGACGCGCCCGTCACTGAAATTCGGAAAACTACGAAGGGTGTCCGCATCGGCTATACGCAGAAAGGAAGCCCTAAGACCATCGAGGCGGATATCTGTATCTGCGCAATGCCGCTGAACATTCTGCGCTCCGTTCCCACCGACTTGTCCGCGCCCTACAAGAAAGTTATCGACGAGTGTACTTATGCCAGCGCTTACAAAGTTGCATGGGAGTCACGCCGTTTCTGGGAGCAGGACTGCAACATCTATGGCGGCCTGGAGTTCGTCAATACCGGCTGCAGCCCCATCTGGTTCCCTTCGGCCGGAATGTTTACGGAGCGCGGCATTGTCGTCTCGGGCTACACAGATGAGACCAATAGTCCGTTCGGCAAGCTTTCCATACAGGAGAAGTTTGCGGAGTCTCGCAAGTCGATCGAGCGGCTACACCCGGGCTACGGCAAAGAGCTTGAGAAGCCCATGTACGTTGGCTGGGGAAAGATGCCGTATAACGAGGGCTCGTGGATTCGCGCATATGGCCCAAATCAGAACCGCAGTCCGGTGCAGAATCAGGGGCCTTTGGCTACGAGCACCACGCCCCCGGGTATCGCACTAACGCAACAGACCGGCCAGGTGCGCGACGCTGGTGCTGCCCGCACGCAGACCAATCCAGGGTATGAAACTCTGTTGCAACCCGATGGCCCGATCATCTTTGCCGGCGACCATGTTTCGCACATCGTCGCGTGGCAGGAAGGTGCGGCGTTGAGCGCCCTGCGCGCGGTGCAGCAGGTCAGCGAAAAAACGAAAGCCGCCCGGTTGGTCCAACGGACCAGCTCAACATTTGCATAATTTCCTGACAAGAGTGGAGTCCTCAGAGGTTCCGCTCTCATGCTTGGTAACGCATTGCATTCCGATCACAAAGGAGATCTATGAAGTTGCTCAAATCCGCCATCCTTGTCGCTGCTCTCTTCGCCGCCTCGACCTTATCCGCACAGACCGTTGTCAAGCACATCCAGACTGAGAAGGCCGCAATCGCAACAGGTGTATGGGCTGGCGATACCTACTATCTGTCCGGCCAACTTGCAAACCCAGTCACTGCGGCTGACGCCTCCGCAGGCACACCAGCTGCTTACGGCGACACCAAGGCGCAGTCCGCAAGTGTCTTCGCCAAGATCCAGGCTGCGCTCAAAGATCAGGGGCTGGATATGAAAGATGTCGTCAAGATGACAGTCTTCCTTGGACCCGATCCCAAGACCGGCAAGCTTGATTTTAGCGGCATGCAGTCCGAGTATCTCAAGTACTTCGGCACCAAGGAACAGCCCAACAAAGTAGCTCGCTCAGCCTTCCAGGTCGCTGCTCTCGCTGCGCCGTGGGCCCTCGTCGAGATCGAAGTAATCGCCGTAAAGTCCAACTAAACAGATAAGTCTGATTAAAAAGAAGACGGGATAAGTACAAAGCGGAAAGAGCTAAAAGCCTCGATCCGCTAAGTCCAAATCCCGTCTTGTTCTCGTTGATCCTGATCAGGCTTTGCTTCGCCCTCCGGATGACTACGCGTAGTGCGGATACATGGGGTCATGCAGTTCCGCTGTCACCGGAGGAGCGGGCATGTCCATTACTTCTTTCCATGCTGTTCTGAACTTCGCCATCTCTTCCGGGGTTCCAACGGAGATACGAACGGCGTTCGGCCAGATTGGCCACGTGCGCCCGATGAAGACATTCTTGGCAGCCATCGCCGCAATGACCGAACGGCCATTGCGGCCGGTATCGATCATGAAGCAGTTGCTCTGCGAATCGCCGATTACCTTGTAGTTATTGGCCTTCAGCCAGGTGATGGTCTCCTCGCGCGTATTGCCTATGATGGCCTTGCGAGTCGGAATCAACTCCGCATCCAGCAGCGATACATTAGCCGCGGCGCATCCCGTGATTGGCAGCGGATTTTGACCAAAGCGCTGAAGTTTGGCCAATAGGTCCGGACGGCCTACAGCGAAACCACAGCGAATCCCGGCCATCCCGTAGATCTTCGAAAAAGTTCGCAGCACAATCAGGTCCTTGTCCGCAGCGACGAAGTCAAGGACATCCGGCGCATCCGATAAATGAATGTAAGCCTCGTCGACCAGCAGAATCGAGCCCTTGGGTTTGTGCTCAAGCGCGTAAGCAATGTCTTCCTTGGTCGTCAACGTGCCGGTTGGATTGTTCGGGTTGCAGATGTACAAGACGCCAGCGGTCGGATCTGCGGCAATCATCGCCTTTATATCGTGCGAGTAGTCTCCCCGCAGCTTTACCTTGGACACCTTTGCGCCACTGGCCATTGCGGCCCGCATAGGCGCTTCGTACGAAGGGTCAGCCATTACGAGGCCCTTGCTGGGAGACGTGTAGGCGAGCACGGCGAAGTGTAGTGGATCGCTGGAGCCACCGTAAACAGTGATGTACTCCTCCTTCAGCTTGTGCTGCGAGGCGAAGGTCTTGGTGAGCTTGTCGGTTTCGCCATAGAAGTCATAACGTCCGCCCATGGGAGCGATGGAGCCAATGACCGCGCACGCGCTTTTACAAGGCCCGAGCGGGTTCTCGTTCGCGTTGATCAGTACTGCGCCATCTGGCGGGGCCTGGCGCATACGCCGTGCAGGGGCTGCAGCTTTTCCAGGCGTCGCGGCCTGCTGGGCAGCCCAAGCGAAATGCGCCTCCGTCATAATCGGCACGGTTGCTGCGGCTATGGACGCGTAACGCAAAAAGGAACGGCGTGAGGTCGAGTTCTGCTTCGGATCTTTATGCATTGGAGGGACTCCTTCATCTTTCTCGTAAACCATCTGGTTTAAAAAGGTTGACCGCGTGGTGCGATCAGCGGATAAGTCAGGAAGGGAATTCCAGTTGCGTGAGTGCATGGCCCGAAGAAGAGGTACGTAATAAAAACAAATAAGTTGTAGAAGCTTTTCGCTACTCTAACTTAAAACTCGAATTACGCATAGATAAAGTCGCGGAAATTGTGTGCTATCCAGAATGCATTCAAAATAGGGCGGAAGATTGTTTTTAGTCCGTCGCAACTTTTCTATTGACACGTCATTCAACCGGCTGTAACGTTGGCCTCATTACCACAAAGCTCACTTCCACCGACCGTGAGGCTGGCAATCTATCTGCGGTCTGTTCGGAAAAAGTGATGATAGTACCTCCCACCACCAGGTTTCCCACCTGCGTAGAGTTCATTGCCCTCCCGGGCAGCGTTTCTTCGCAAACCACAGAAGTGAAGTTGAACTGGTCGAGCCGTCCTATCCTGTCGCCGCACCTTGCAACAGGGTTCAGCACCCCGCAGTCAGCACGCGCAGTCTGTTTTCTGAAACCTATTTCACCTACAAGAAGTCAGGCCACCCACGCCGCTGGCCGCTAGGTTGTCCTCATTGGCAACCTAACTCTTCTTGGCCTCTCATCGAACTTCCAGCTACTAAGTCACTGCTAAAGGAGTAACTCCTCCACGCGGGCGACCTTTCTTGTCTTCAGTGATCGACTTAGTCGTTTTGCAATTACACACAGCTTGATTTGTGAAGGAGTCAACGTATGAAACTGACATCTCCTTGTCTTCCTCGTTGGTTCGTAGCCGCCATCGGCATGGTCCTGATGCTCGGCACAGCGGCCGCCCAGTCGAACTACGGTGCCGTCCGCGGCCTGGTCTCCGATGCTCAGGGAGCCGCCATCGCCAGTGCGATGGTCCAGTTGATCTCTGATAGTACGAAGATTTCACGCTCCACTACGTCAAACGGATCCGGCGAATACGTCTTCAATGCAGTTGAACCCGGCAAATATACGGTGTCCGTCACTGGGATCGGCTTCAAGACCGTTCAGGAATCCGGTGTCGTAGTCGACTCCGGCAACACAATTCCCCTCGACCTGAAGCTGCAAATCGGTCAAGCGTCTGAGAGCGTGGAGGTCACGGCCGTGGAGGCTATCGTCAATAACGGCACGTCTTACAACGGCCAGCTTATCGACGCGCAGAAGCTCCAAAATTTGCCGAATCCCGGCCGCAATCCCTTCCTCTTCTCGAAACTCGATAACAACGTGACACCCGTTGGAGATCCCCGCTTCGTACGCTTTCAGGATCAATCCGGTTCGTCGACTATCTCCATCGCAGGCGCGCCTATGAGCTCTAATAACTATTCGATCGACGGTGTGCCGATAACGGACTTCTCCAATCGTGCCGTCATCATTCCGACGATTGAGGCGGTTGAAGAAGTTAAGGTGCAGTCCAATACCTACGATGGCGAAATTGGTCGCACTTCAGGTGGCATGCTCAACACCACGTTGCGGTCGGGTTCCAGCGTTTACCACGGCGTCCTCCAGGGCGAGACGCGACAGACCAACTGGGGCGCAAATCTCTTCTTCAACAATCGGACTCCCTACACTGCAAACGGAATCACGTATCCTACAACGCCGCGCGGCGCGGCTGAATTTTACAGCTACGTTGGTGGCATCGGCGGACCGATCCCATTACCCCATTTTCTGGGTGGCGCCCATAAGACGTTCTTCTGGATCGCTGAAGAAGGCTATCGGCAGCGCTCGCCGCTTACGGCTTCCAACGCATTTATCGTACCCACCGATAAACAGCGCACCGGTGACTTCTCAGAGATCGGTGTCGTAGCCAATGGAGTCTGCACCAGCGGCCGATGCATCAAGGACCCTCTGAGCGGCGCTTATTTTGCCGGCAACGTCATTTCCTCGTCCCGCATTAATCCAGTCGGTCAGGCCCTCGTCAATATGTATCCGCATGCCAACACTCCTGCGACCGCGTATGGCGTCACTAACTTCAATGGTGGCGATACTCTGGGCGATAGGGCCGACGAGTTCAATGGCAAGGTCACGCATGAGTTCGGCAGCAAGTGGCTGGCAGACTTTTACTACCTGCACTACGGCTCCAAAGAGCCCGGCGGAAATGCGCTGATGTCCCAGGCAGGTAGCTCGTCGTCTTACCTGCTCTACCGCAAGGTTGACGCCATTGGCCTGCAAAACACCATTTCTCTCAATTCCACCACGCTGCTAACAGTGGGCTTCGGCTTCAACCGCTTCCCCAACGACACCAAGGACATTAGCTCCGGCTTTGACCAGACGACGCTGGGCTTCCCGTCGACCTACACCAGTGCGCTTTCGAAGACCGGTTTCCCACGCATCACGACGGACTCCGGCCTGTCGAATGAAGGCACCTCCAACTCCGGCCCCGCTGTTTATTTTTCCCGCAACTTCGTCGTTGGCTTGTCCAAGAGTCTGGGCAAGCATAGTCTCAAAGTCGGCTATGCGTACCGGGCAATCTCCCTCACGTTCAAGTCGTTGTCGGATACCTCCGGCACCTTTGCCTTCGATAGCACGTTGGCCGGGGCAACCGCCGCTGACATGCTTCTTGGCTACCCAACCTCCGGCTCGCTCAACATCCCCGCTCAGCTGGCCATCACCACGGACTATCAGGCCGCGTATCTGCAGGATGACTTCCGCGTCACACCTCGGCTCACTCTCAACCTCGGCTTCCGGTATGAATTTGAACCTGGCGTCCATGAGCGCAATAATCACTACTCCGTGGGATTTGACCGGACCGCGACCTACAACGTCTTTGGCACCGGTCCGCAGGCCACTGGCGGAGTTATGTTCGCAGGCCAAAACGGATATCCAACCTCCACTGGCAAGATGGGTGGCAAGTACAATCCACGCGCCGGATTCGCCTACTCGCTTGATGCGAAGACTGTAGTTCGCGGTGGGGCAGGCGTCTTCTACGCTCCGCTGGTGTATTCGGGTTCAGCCTTGTTGGCTCCCGGCTACGTTCTTAGCAACAGCATCGCTCCGCAAACGGGTGTTCCGACCATCAGCCTCAGCAATCCCTTTCCCACACTCAAGACGCAGGCCACAGGTAACGCCAACGGCCTGAGCCAGAACATAGGGACCACACTCTCTGTCATTGACCGGGATCGTCGCGCACCCTTGTATGAGTCTTATTCGTTCGATCTGGAGCATGAGTTCCCCTGGGGTGTGGCGTTCAAGATCGGCTATGTGGGTGGCCATGGACGCAACCTGCCCAATAGCTACAACATCAACCAACTCGCGGATAGCAACTACAGCCAGGGTGCGACTGCACTTGGTTCCCCCGTGGCCAATCAATATGCAGGTTTTGGGTCTTTTCGTGCAGGTACTGTCAAGGCCTACCAGACGCTTCTCCCATTCCCTCAATACCAGGCCATTACGGACTCCGTTAGTATCGGACGGTCAGATTACAACGCGCTTGACGTGAAGGTCCAGAAGCGCCTCAGCCGTGGCCTGACCCTTTTGATGGGCTACACCTGGTCCTCGAACTGGGACAACATCTGGGGTGCCTACGGCTCGTCCAACACGATCAACCCAGGCAACAATGGACCGCAGGATATCTACAACGTGTCGTCTGAATACGCACGTGCAACCAACGACATCCCCAACCGATTTACGGTCGCCGCGACTTATGAGCTTCCCTTCGGCCATGGCAAGCAATTCCTCGCAACGAATCGGTTGCTGGATTTTGTCGTCGGCGGCTGGCGTTTCAATGACGTCATGATCCTGCAGAACGGCGGCCCGATGGCTTTGACACAGTCCACCAATAGCCTGTCTGCCTACGGCAACGGAACGCAGCGCCCTCTCATCAACCCGGCGGGCGGGTCGGCATGTCTCTCGGGATCTCCGGAGAGTCGCCTGGGTGGGGTGGGGAATACGCCGTATTTCAACCCCAAGGCCTTCACCGGCATCAACTCTGCGAATCTTGCCGCGGGTCTGCTTGGCCCTGCCGGGCTCCTCCAGTATGGCAACCAACCCCGTGCCAGCAACTGCTACGGCCCTGGATACACCAACTCTGACCTGTCGCTCAACAAGGACTTCCGCATGACGGAAAAGGTTCACGTAGAGTTTCGCGCAGAGGCTCTCAACGCCTTCAACACGCCGCAGTTCAACGGTCCTAACCTGGCCGTTGACAGCGCCGCCGCCGGCCAGATCACCGGAACCCTGGGCTTTCCCCGCCTCATCCAGCTAGGGGGGCGCCTGACCTTCTAAGCGCAACGTAACTCTACTGAGAACTGTGCCCACCCATCGCGATTTATTGCAGTGGGTGGGCTTTTGTTTGCAATGCATCGGCATATTGGAACAGGCCTGCAGCCTGGCCCGCATTCAACGGCGATACTCGGTAAGTCATCTGCAATCTCCCTGGCAAGGCCGGCAGGTCCTGCGTCGGAACCACAGACTTGGTCGTCAAGACCAAATCGTCAGCTTGCCGACGCAGACTACATCTGCATCGGGAGAAGCGAGCTAGCGAGAATCGCTGCTCCGTTTCCGCCACACAACTTTAATTCCATCGCGCCACCGCTCATCGAGCGCCACCAGGCTCCACTCCACGCGCGGCGAAAGATGACGCAGAATCACCTCCGTCGCCGAATGAATCCGCAGCGCCGGCGCAACGAGAAACAGCCTCGGTGGCAGCGGCACCAGGGTGACTCCGCCAAAGTAGCCATGCCGCTGAAACTCGCCAAGCCCGCTCTGCGCGTCCGGATTCTGCGCATGATGCCACCGCACCCGTACCCAGTAATCGAGCCCCTGAAGAGCAAGTTGTGGATCCTCCTCCACCTTGATCTCGATCACTGCCAGCCTCCCATCCTCAGTAACAGAGAGTAGGTCCAGCATGCCACGGTCGCTCGCCGCAAAGGCTGGCACCTGCGCGTACACATGCGCCGGATCCAGCTTAGCCTCCGCCCCGGAAAGCTGTAGCAGCGAGACATCCCGGCGCAGCTTACCCTCAAGCCATCGCTCCGGCTGCATGCGAAACAGCGGATCGCGCTTGTCACCCTTTGCATTGCGTCGCTCGCACAACCGCGCGACAAGTTGTCGCAGATCGTCTTCGCTTGCTGCGGTCAGTAAGGTCTCACTGGCTCCAGCGCCAAAGCTGATCTCCTCCACGCGGTTGAACGACTCCGCAGACGATCCAATCCGAACCCTCGCGAACTCCAGCCCGTGCAGCAGAAACCCGAGCTCTGTCGGGGTCCGCAGGCGCTGCTCAATCACATCGCGAAATCCCTCCGGAACAAGCCCCATCACTCGCGCTGAAGACACCGCAAACCTCTCCCTTGCCGACTGAACATTTGGAGCATGCGCTAACCGCGTCGCCAGGTTCCCATGGTCCGCCGGATCACGCAGGGTCAGCTCTTCGCTCCGCTGGTCCAGCTCCCAGAGCTCCCACTTCGTCCCTTCATGCAGCCACGCCATCCGCGAGAGCGTCAGCATCCCGGCCCCATGCGGCAGCACGACCTTCAGCCCCTGCACCAGCCTTTTGCCGCCGCCCTGCTCGCGGCAGTACTGGAGCCACAAAATCCCGAACGTCAAGATGCCATCGATCGTGACCGGCATTTCTTCGTCGTTCACGCCGATGACTGCCCAGGCCTTGCCGCCTTGTACCAGCAACCCTCGCGTATAGGCCGGTCCAAACGACCTCTCCAGGTCCATCGCCGTCCGAAACGCCTCAGGCTTCCAACCCTCGAAGTTTCTTTCAAGCGCTCGCTCCAGCACCTTGACGTAGCGTGTCCGCGTCGCCTCCCGCGTTGAAGGCGTCCTGCGATCCTTTTCGCCTGCTAGTTCCAGCAGCGTTGGCTTGCTCTGCCCAAAGCGCTGCGTCATTAACCGCAACGTCTTCGCCCGCGGTTCCGCGCCCGTTACCCGGCGCACCAGGTTGCGGTCTTCTCCCCAAAGATGCAGCGTGCAGCGGCCATGCTCGGTTGAAAGCGTGTACTTCGCCTCGCGCATGTCGAACAGCACCTTGCCGTCCTCCATCACGACCGCGGCCGGATACTCCACCAGAAAGCTCTCGAGCGCTACTGCCAACTGTTCTGGCGTCTGCTCTGGCGCTTCTATCCCCCCTCGACTCGTCACTACCAGCCTTTGGCGCCACGCAGATGCGTAATATGCGCGAGGTGGTGGCGCGAGTGCCATCCATACAGCAGCGTCGCAAATTCAATCGTCTGCGCGCCATGCTCAGAATGCACAAAGTCGCGTTGCATCTGTTCCGGTGTCAGCGATTGCAGCAACATCACCCAGCGCGCATGCAGGCTCTCAATCAACTCAAGGGACCACTCCGCCGGCGCATGCGAGTCATGCAACTCCGCCCACGCCTTCTCGTTGTACCCGGTAATTACCGGAGATTGCTCCGTCAGCGCCAGCCGCACGCGGCAGAACGCATTCATGTGCGAGTCCGCAATATGGTGCACCAACTGCAGCACCGTCCATCCGCCTTCCCGGTACGGCGTGCCAAGCTGGTGCGAGTCCAGCCCGTTCAGCGCATTGCGGAGCTGCTCCGGCAACTCCGAAATACTCCCAATCGCGCCCGCGAGCAGGCCTTCCGGCAGAGGCTGGCCGGGCGTGGGACGGTTGAACCGTCCGATCGGAAAACGGGGGTCGATTTGGATTGCCTTCGTTTCAGGTGTCATCGCCTAAAACGTAGCACAATTAGAAGACAGGCTGAGCATCAGGGCAACAGCTTCAGGAGACCGCCGCAATGGGAATGAAACACGCCACGCTACTCGTCACCGTCCTGTCCATCGTGGGCTGTCGCAAAGCCGAACCAGATCCGTCCGTTTTGCAAGCCGTCTCTTCGAGTAAACTTGCCCCGACGCCCGCCCCGACGCTCGCCCCCAAGCCCGCCGACTATGTAGGCTTCGATCGCAACGACTACCCCGGCGACGACCGCCTCGCCGATCTCTACAAGCACTTTGCCTTCGTCGGCTACTGGCTCAATATCCCTCCTGGCGCCAAATCAAACCCCTGGGTGGGCAAACGCCAGATCCTGCGTGACACCGGCTTCGGCTTTCTCGTGCTCGCCAACGGGCGGCTCGATGCCGAAATTAAAAAAGCCAAAATAACTCCGGAAGCCCTAGGTAGAAAAGACGCTGCAGAAGCCATCATCGCGGCCAGGCGAGAAGGGTTTCCTGATAAAACCATTCTCTTCCTTGACCAGGAAGAAGGCGGCCGCCTCCTGCCCGAACAAGCCGCGTATTTCCTGGCCTGGACGGAAGCCGTAGCCATCTCAAACTTCCGCGCCGGTTCCTATCTGAGCGGCCAACCCAGTAACGACGGCACCGGCCCCGACGGCAAGCCGCTCATGATCACTACCGCTCAAGACGTCCGCGAGCAGATCGCCGCCAAACACCTCCACCCCGTCGTCTTTTGGGTCTCGCAGGACGAGTGCGCCCCCGGCGGTCCCGCTCCCGGTTGCACCATCCAGCCTCCGCACATCAAGGACAGCGGCACCCCCGACGCTCCTGTCTGGCAGTACGCCCAGTCTCCCCGACGCCCGGAACTCACCAAGAGCTGTGCTAAAACCTATGCCTCAGACGGCAATTGCTACGCTGCTGTATCCACGGATTTATTTCTAGACCTCAACGTATCCGACTCCCCCGACCCTTCCCATGGACGTTGAAGTGCCTCTGGTTCAGAAGTGCGACCGATACCGCAGGCCAGACACCTTGCCGCTCTACCAAAGTAAAAGCCAGAGCTAGAGACGGCCCAATCGCTATTCCGTGACCCCAGGACCAGCGACACACTCTGCGCTTTCCTGAACTAAATTCGGACGGTTCTTTACCGCCAGTTCTGCACGGCGTTGGCCGGGTTACCTTCAAATTGCTGTGCGATACGAATTCCTAAGGTATCGGTGAAACTGTTGGAAGCGGTGTTGCACAGCACAACAAGCGCATAATCCTGGTTTTGATTAAATTGGGCATAGGACGAAAAGCCACCAGTACCACCGTTATGCCAATATGCCCCTGCACTGTCGTTATAGAACCAGTTCAGGCCGATATGCATCCCCGGTCCAGCCTCGCCGTGGAGGACGCATGAGGCGGCGATGCTCGCGGCCAGCGTGCTGCCGTCAGGGAAGGCCTTGACAGAGGATGGCAGCCGGTCCGGATGCAGGTATGACTCAAGGTAAGTGAACATGTCATTCGCTGTGGATCGAATCGCTCCCGCACCGGCCAGAGCATCGAGATCCCAGGGATGTGCCGGACGGTGATCCGCACTATAGCCCTGCACAAACCTGGCTTGATGAGCAGGGGACAGCGTAATCGAAGTGTCGTGCATCCCGAGAGGGGAAGTTACCTTTTCATGTAGTAACAGCGGGTAGGGTTTTCCTGCGCGGTTCGCCAAAGCCTGTCCGAGCAGACCAACTCCTAAGTTGCTGTAAACGAAAGGTACATGGGGCAAAATCGCTACGCCCTGTTGCCCCATGAAGGCATACAACAATTGTGCGTCGTAATCGGCATAAGGATTGAACGGATCTGCAGGGCTGAAGTTTGCCGGCATTCGTGGCAGACCGGAATGCTGACTGCTAAGGTCAAGCAATGTCAACTCTCTCCCTGAGGAGGGTCTTCCGACAGTACCGGCTGGCAGCAACTCGCGCACAGGCGTGCTTAGCTCTACCAGACCCTGTTCAACCATCTGCGCAAGGATGAGCCCGGTAAATGTCTTCGTAACGGAACCGATTTCGTACAAACCATCGGATCGGCCTTCGCCGTAGGTCAAGATCAGGCGCCTTCCGCCCTGGACCACTCCGATGGCGACACCGCCATGTTGCGCCGGCGACAACAATCCCTCGTGGATGGATTGAGCAAGCTCACGGTCGAGGACTGCCTCGAGTCCGTCAAGGATCACAGGAGAAGACGACAAGACTCTTTTCATGCGCGGAGCATATCACCAGGTGAGCCTCCAAACCGTGAGTAAAAGACGATCAACATCCCGCAGAGGTGCGCGCGTTAGGAGACGTCATTCGCGGTGATTGGTCGTGCGCCCAACCGCTGCGTTCCGATACGCATTTGCCGCGGGGGCTGTGGGAGCCTATCATAGACAATAATGATGTTCTCCACCGCTGCGCTCAAATCGCAAATTGCCTCGGGACTCAGCCAGGACACGCGGCCGGATCACAAGCGCTACTTCATTGAAAAGCTGGGTCTGTCCGAGCGACTGATGGAAAGATGTCTGGGCGAAGCGCTCTCTGCCGGCGGCGATTATGCCGATCTTTACTTCGAATCCGTCACCAGCACTTCCCTCGGAATCGATGAGGGTCTCGTCAAGACTGCTAGCCAGGGAATCAGCGTAGGCTGCGGGATCAGGGTGGTTTCAGGTGAACGCACGGGCTTCGCCTACACCGATGATCTATCCAGCGAGAGGCTGCTTCGTGCGGCACGCACCGCCGCTCTCATTGCGAGCGGACCCGCCAAAGAGATCGTTAGCGGCTTCCGCCACACCGAAATACCATCCCTGTATCCCATTGCCGGCCTGTCCACAAACGCCGAAATTGCCGAGAAACTGGCCCTGATTCAGCGCGCTGATAAAGCCGCCCGCGACTTCGACCCCCGCGTCACCCAGGTACGGGCCGGCATCAGCGACGAGCTTCGCCGCATCCTTGTCGCGGCCTCCGACGGAACATTTGCCTCGGACACGCAACCGCTGGCACGTCTGAACGTCTTTGTCATTGCCAAGGACTCGCAGAGCACCGCCAAGGGCAGCAGCGGCGGTGGCGGACGCGTAACACTCGAATTCTTTGAAGGTAAAAAGAGCCCCGAACACTTCGCCAGCGAAGCCGCTCGCACCGCGCTCCTGCAACTCGGCGCCATAGAAGCGCCCGCCGGCGAAATGGAAGTTGTCCTCGGCCCCGGATGGCCCGGCGTACTGCTGCATGAAGCTGTGGGCCATGGACTTGAGGCCGACTTTAACCGCAAGAAGACATCCGCCTTCGCGGGGCTCATCGGCCAGCAGGTTGCGTCCAGCAAGGTGACGGTGGTTGACAACGGGACCATGCCCAACCGCCGCGGCTCGCTCAATATGGATGACGAAGGCGTGCCGACGCAGGAAACCGTACTGATTGAAAACGGCATCCTCAAGACCTTTCTGTCGGACAAGATGAACGCCCGACTGATGGGCGGCGTCAGTACCGGCAGCGGACGTCGCGAGAGCTACCACCACATCCCCATGCCGCGCATGACGAACACCTACATGCTCAACGGCGACGATATGCCGGAAGACATCATCAAGAGTGTCAAACGGGGTCTTTACGCGGTTAACTTCGGCGGGGGACAGGTTGATATCACGAACGGAAAGTTTGTCTTCTCGGCGTCTGAGGCCTACCTGATCGAAGACGGCAAGGTGACGCGTCCGGTCAAGGGTGCGACCCTGATCGGCAACGGCCCGGAAGCGCTCAAGTACGTGTCCATGGTCGGCAACGACCTGGCTCTGGATGAAGGTATCGGAACGTGTGGCAAAGCCGGGCAGAGCGTGCCTGTGGGCGTCGGGATGCCAACAATAAAACTCGACCGCATGACGGTCGGTGGAACAGGACACTAATGGCAGCGGAGCGCGAAACAAAACTGTATGAGTGTGAAGTCAAGCGCAGGCGTGTCAAGACCGGCGGCGGCTATGAGCCCTTCTGGAAGACCAAGGCTGTCAAGGATGCACTCTCCGACGCCGACACTGAGTTCCGCTGCAAAGACTGCGGCGGCGAAGTGAAGCTGCACCGCAGCCTGAAAGTCGATGGCCCCGGCCCCCACGTCGAGCACAAAGTTCGCCACGACTCCGAGTTCTGCCCGGCCGGAATGTACTTCCGCAAGGCGACCGATGGACGCGAACCCAGGCGCAGCGAAAAGCCCGTCGACTAGCTTTCCCCAATTTTTCAGCGTGGACAAGTGGCCGCGCCGGTGTACGAGAAAGAAGCATTCAGCGCAAGTCAAGATCGGCCCGAGGTGCTCAATGGCAACTGCAGAACGCGAAAAATTTTATGAATGCGAAGTGAAACGCCGGCGAGTTCGCGCTGCGGGTGGCTATGAGCCCTTCTGGAAAGTTAAAATGTTGTCGGAAGCCCTCGTCGATGAAGACACGGAGTTCCGCTGCAAAGACTGCGGCGGCGCCGTCAAGTTGTTCCGCCGTCACGTCAAAAACGCTGCCCCGCCGCACGTCGAGCACAAGCTCAAGACGGACTCGGAGTACTGCGTCTCCGGCCTGCATTTCCTGCAAGCCACGGATGGCCGCGCTGCCCGCATGAGCTCCGCGCCCGTGCGCTAACAACTGTACTCAGGAAGAACGAAGCATGGCTTCAATAGAAACCGCAGTCGGCCTGCAAAAAATTGCGTCCGAGGTCCTGGCCCAGGCTCTTAGAGCAGGGGCCACGGACGCCGAAGCCGTAGCCTACGAAGGCGACGAGTTCTCCGCCTTGGTACGACTCGGACAGGTCGAGACCCTCAAAGAATCCGGATCGCGTGCCATCGGCCTGCGCGTCTTCAATGGCCTCCGCACGGCCAGCACTTCGTCGTCAGATCTGTCACGCGAAGGCCTGAGCAAGCTGGTGGAAGGCGCTGTGACGCTCTCAAAGATCACCAGCGAAGACCCCTACGCAGGCCTGCCGGATGCGTCCGAGTTCGGCCAGCTTGCAGGCGATCTGGGCCTTTATTTTGAGGATGTCAACGAGCAGGCCCCTGCTGAGCGCATTGAGATTGCACGGCGCTGCGAGGCCGCCGCGATGGCCTACGACACCCGCATACAAAACTCGGGTGGCGGCGACTTTGACACGGCCACTGCGTACAAGGTGATGGTTAACTCTCGCGGCTTTGTGGGCGAATATCGCAGTTCCTACTGCGGATTCTCGGCTGCGCCAATCGCGGTGGACGAGCAAGGCCGGATGCAGCGGAATTACTGGTATTCGAGCTCACGCACCACGCGGATGCTGGAGTCTCCCGAAGAGATCGGCAAAATTGCGGCACAGCGCACACTTCGCCGCATGGGCGCGCGGCCAGTGAAGACACAGCGTGTGCCTGTGGTCTTTGCGCCGGAGATTGCGCGGTCCATCATCGGCAATATCTTTCAGGCGGCCAATGGCGACTCCATCTATCGCCACGCTACATTTTTTGACGAGATGCTGGGCGAGCGGGTGGCGGGAGAGAACATCACCGTCGTAGATGATGGCACCATTGTCCGCGATGGCATTGGCGGCTTTGGGACTACGCCATTTGATGGTGAGGGATTACCTACGCGGCGGACCGTGCTGGTCGAGAAGGGCATTCTCAAGAGCTATGTGATGAATACCTACACGGCGCGCAAGCTGGGGATGCGGTCGACAGGGAATGCTTCGCGGGGGCTGGCGGGCAATCCGGGGATAGGGGCGCATAACTTCTATCTGGAGCCGGGGACGATGACGCCGGAAGACATTCTGAAGCCGATCAAGCAGGGGCTTTATGTGACAGAGACCATGGGTTTTGGTGTCAATCTGGTGACGGGCGATTATTCGCAGGGTGCTGCCGGATTGTGGATCGAGAACGGGGAACTGACGTTTCCTGTGGAAGAGATCACGATTGCCGGGAATTTGAAGGACATGTACAAGAACATCGTTGCGATTGGGAATGACCTGGTGTTTCGTGGGGCAAGCGCTTCGCCTACGATCTGCATTGAGGGCATGACGATTGCGGGTCTGTAGACTTACCTGTCCCCTGGCCTTAAAGTCCTAAAGTATTCCATTCATTATAGTTAAGTCCGGACCTGGAAGTCTGGATCCTGCATAGGGAGATGCAACCCTGAGCGGCTACAATCTTCTTGTGTCTACGGGCTTCCAGTTTCCGCATCGGGTCGCGTTCGAATCTGACCGCGCTGAAGAGATTTTGCGACAGATTCCTGCCCTGCCGGGGGTCTTTGCCCTGAGGGGGGAGCGGGCGACGGATGAGCCATACCTGACGCGGGCGGCTGACCTGCGGCGTCGCATGACGCGGTTGCTGGCGCCGCCGGAGTCGCAGTCGAAGCGGCTGAATCTGCGGGATCGGGTCCGGTCGATTGAGTATTGCGTTACGGGGGCCGAGTTTGAGTCGCTGCTGACGGTCTACGATGCGGCGGAGGCTATCTTTGGGCCGACCGAGGCTCGGCGGCGGCTGCGTCTTCATACCCCTTACTTTTTGCGCATGACGATGGAGAATGCGCATCCGCGGGTTTACTCGACCAATCGGCTCAGCAAGCGGGGGCTGCCCAATACTTACGGGCCGTTTCCTTCGCGTGCGGCGGGCGAGAGGTATTGTGACGCGGTGCTCGATTTGTTCAAGCTGAGGCGGTGCTATGAGGATCTGGAGGTCTCGCCTGAGCACCCGGGATGTGCGTATGGGGAGATGAAAAAATGCATGGCGCCCTGCAATATGACCTGCACCGGGGCGGAGTATGCGGCGGAAGCTACGGCGGTCGAGGCATTTTTCAATACACATGGTGAATCCATGCTGACAGCGATCAGCGCGGAACGGGAACGGGCATCGGCAGAGATGGAGTTTGAGCAGGCGGCGGCGCTTCATGCTCAGTACACAAAGGTGAAGGCGTCTGCGGCTCTGGCGGATGCGTTGGTTCGTCCGGTGCCGAAGCTTCGGGCAGTGATTGTTCAGGCGGCTTCGGCTCGGGCGGGTGGCGAAGATCTGCAGGATGCGGCGGTCTTTTTGCTTGAGGGTGGCTGCATCCTGGGGCCGGAGCGGTTGTCGACGTTAGGGGTGCGGGCGGTGAAGGAGCAGACTTCTGTAGGGAGTAGCCTTTTTGCGCAGCCGCTGATGTTGCAAGCTGTTCCGTTGGATGATTCCGCGGCTGCCTCGGTGGATTCGCCTGAGCTTCGTGCGGAGAGCGTTTTGGCTGCGCTGGTTTCGAGGGCGGATCCGGTAACGGATATGGCGCGGTTGGGGGATCATCTTTCGTTGTTGCGGCGTTGGTACTATCGGCCGGAGAAGCAGCGGGCTGGCGAAATATTTTTTCCGAACGCGGATGGGAGTTGGCCGATTCGGCGGATTCTACGGGGCGCGGCGCGGACGGCGTTGGGAGAGCCGAAGGGGATGGCAGAGACGGACCGGGCAGGGGCTGCGGCGGCCAAGACGAAGATTATTCATGAGGGACGGGAGGGTGTGGAGAGGGTGGTGGCGGTAGTTGCGAAGAAGAACCGAAGAGCGAAGGCTACTGCGCCGGAGGTGACAGATGAACTGGACAAAGGAATGGAGTCAAAGGGCCGCTAGGAATCAGAATTGTGGGGCTTGGGCGTCTCACGGAAGGTTTTACTGGCAATGCCCTCTGGTTCAGTGGCAGGTTAGACTTCAGGCAGGAGTAATTTCAGCGTGATTGAGCTTGCATTTTCGATTCTTGCTTCGGACTTTGCGCATCTGGCAGACGAGATTGCCGCAGCCGAGCAGGGCGGCGGGACGATCGTGCATGTCGATGTGATGGACGGACACTTTGTGCCGAACATTACGTTTGGACCGCCGATGGTCAAGGCGCTGCGCCCCATTACACGGCTGCCGCTAGACTGCCATCTGATGGTCGAGAACCCGGACGCGTTCATCGAGGATTTTGCGAAGGCCGGTGCCGACATGCTGTGCGTTCATCAGGAGGTATGCCGGCATCTGCACAGGACGATCCAGCAGATTGAGCTGCATGGGATGAAGCCGGCGGTGGTTATCAACCCGGCTACGCCAGTGGAGACGCTGATTGAAGTGCTTCCGATGCTGCATCATGTGCTGATCATGAGCGTGAACCCGGGGTTCGGCGGGCAGCGTTTTTTACCTCTGGCGCTGGACAAGATTGCGCATCTGGCGGAGCTGCGGGAGGAGATGGGCTTGAACTTTCGTATTGAAGTGGATGGCGGCGTTGCTCACGATACGGTTGCGCAGGTGGTCAAAGCGGGAGCGGACATGCTCGTGGCTGGCTCAGCAATTTTTGCGCCTGGCGATCGCACGCGCACCATCCGGAATGCGCAGGAGTTCCTGCAACTGGCCCGAGCGACGGGCAATCCCGCATAAAGCAGCCAGCGGGGCTAAACTAAATGGAGTTCCGCGCACCTGTTGCGCAGAGCGGATGAGGCCATACCAGCGTGATTTCAAGCTTGATGCAACAGAAGTCCTTCTTCCCCACATTGCGTGCCGCCGTGCTCGCTGGCGCAGCTATCGCCGCAGGACTTTCTGCCGCGGCTCAGCAGAATCCTACTGTGCCGCCGCCTGCGCCCGTGACCACGACCAACTCGGACGGCGTCGTGCAGACGACGACCACTACGTCGACCGATAGCAAGGGAAAACCTGTTGAGACTGTCACGGGAACCGCGACGTTCCATCGCGGCCGCAAGAAAGACGACAAGGTTGTCCAGTCGAAGGACACGAAGAAGTCTTTGAAGAAGGAAAAGAGTGCGGATGCACTGATCGGCGTGGACTCGCGCCTGCCGGATAAGCAGCTTTACGATAAGGCCCTGGTAGCCCTGAAGAAGGGCCACTTTGACGTCGCTCGTCTGGATCTGCAGACTATGTTGAACACGTATCCGGACTCGCAGTATCAGATGCGCGCCAAGTTGGCGATTGCGGATAGCTGGTACAAGGAAGGCGGCACGGCCGCTTTGACGCAGGCTGAGAGCGAGTACGCCGACTTCCGGGTGTTCTTTCCGAATGCGCCTGAGGCCGCCGAGGCGCAGATGCGCATTGGAGATATCTACTTTCGCGAGATGGATAAGCCGGACCGTGACTATATAAAGTCGACGCACGCGGAGGAAGAGTATCGCCGCATGCTGACCGACTATCCGGACTCCGTTCTGATCAAGGATGCAAAGCAGCGACTCCGCCAGGTGCAGGAAGTTCTGGCCACGCGAGAGTCTGACATCGCCAGCTTTTATGCTACTCGCAGTAACTGGGCGGCGGTGATTGCGCGCTATCAGACTGTTGTCGACACGTATCCGCTGTTCAGCCATATGGACGACGCGCTGATTGGTCTTGGTGATGCGTACGGCGCGGAAGCCCGCTATATCCGAACAATGAAGCTGCCGGAAGCGGGTAAGGCAAAGCTGGAGGCCACGTACGACGGGCTAGCGGCGGATGCTTATCGCAAGGTCGTATTGGAGCACTCGGCTGCGCTGCACGTAGAGGATGCTCGTGACCGTCTTGCGGCAATGAACCTGCCGATTCCGGAGCCAACCCAGCAGCAGATTGCAGCCAGCGTTGCACTGGAGAACAGCCGGGCGAGCTACAAGCTTACAGATCGTGCGAAGCTGCTGATTTTGCACATGCCGGACACGGTGATGGCGGCGCGTGATGGCGAGCCCACTTTGACGGATCCGAAGCCAACGGTTGCGCCGACGATCGTCAAGAAGGTGAATGAGAATTTCAAGTCAGCGTTCAATCCTGAGGTGTCCTCTGGTGCTTCCGGTGCGACGACCCCTGTAGCGGCACCGGTGACGGAAACCACCACGGCTGCTCCGGGGACTCCAGCGGCTCCGCTGGCGTTGCAGGACGTCCCGACCGGAGAGGATGCAGGTAGTGCGACCACGACGCTGACGACGCCGACGCCGACGGCCGGACCCAGTGGCGGAGTGGGGATTGAAATTCTGCCTTCTGCTTCGAGGCCTGTGGGTGGAAACGGTCTGAATGCCGTTGGCCCGAAGAACGCGACGGATCTTCCGCCGACGGAGAAGCCCGCACCGGCGCCTGACCAGGCCAATGACATCACGGCTCCAACTGCGCCTGCTCAGGTCCTTCCCGGAGGCAAGAAGAAAGCTGCGAAGCCCGAATTTGACAAGGCGGATGAGAGCTCCAGCAAGCACAAGCCTAAGAAGGGCGTGAAGAAAATTATTCCGCCGAACCCCTTCTAAACGGACGTATGAAATCAGTGGCACAGGCGCGGCTTCGGCTGCGCCTGTCTGTTTGTGGAGGCGTGGCTTCTGTTTGCGGAAGGGATGCGCGGCGATGCTACCCTTAAACAAATGAGTACTGAAACAGTTGAACTGGCAAAGGCATACGATCCCTCCGCGATCGAAGAAAAATGGGCAGAGTACTGGGTTGAGCAGCGTCTGTTTGAGGCTCCGGGGACGGGCAAGCCGTTCACGATGTTGCTGCCGCCGCCCAACGTGACGGGCCGCCTGCACATGGGGCACATGCTGAACCAGACGGAGATGGATATTTTGACGCGCTGGCACCGGATGCGGGGCGAGCGCGCGCTGTGGGTTCCGGGGACCGATCATGCCGGTATTGCCACGCAGATGATGGTGGAGAAACAGCTTGCGGCGGAAGGTCGGACGACACGCGAGGAGCTTGGGCGCGAGGCGTTTACGGATCGCGTGTGGGATTGGAAGCGGCAGTATGGCGGTGCGATTACGGATCAGATGCGGCGGTTGGGGGCGAGCGTCGACTGGAGCCGCGAGTATTTCACGATGGACGATGACCTCTCGCTCGCGGTGAATGAGGCGTTTGTGCGCTTGTATGAGCAGGGGCTGATTTATCGCGGGGCGTACATCGTGAACTGGGATCCGAGTGCGCAGACGGCGGTGTCGGATCTGGAGGTGGAGAACGACGAGCGGATCGGGAAGCTGTATCAGATTCGCTACATGCTGGCGGACGGGTCGGGTTCGATTGTGATTGCGACGACGCGGCCGGAGACGTTGCTGGGCGACGTTGCGGTGGCGGTGAATCCTGGGGACGAGCGGTATAGGGAGCTGATTGGCCGGACACTGAACCTGCCCCTGACCGGGCGTCAGATTCCGATTGTGGCGGACGACTGGGCCAACCCGGAGTTCGGTACGGGGGCAGTGAAGGTGACGCCGGCACATGATCCGAACGACTTTGCGATCGGGCAGCGGCACAGCTTGCCAAGCATTACGATTCTGGACAAGACGGCGAAGATTGACCTGCCACCGGCGGCCATTGGGGACAATCCGGAGGGGCTCGCGGCACGTGCGAACTACCAGGGGCTGGACCGGTTTGAAGCGCGCAAGCTGATTGTGGAGCATCTTGACCTGGCGGGGCTGCTGGTTGAGGTGAAGGATCATCCGATGACTGTTCCGGTGTCGCAGCGGACCGGCGCGGTGATCGAGCCGAGGCTTTCGGACCAGTGGTTCATCAAGATTCAGCCGCTGGCGGATAAGGCGATTGCGGCGGTCAAAGACGGCCACATCAAGTTCACGCCGGAGATGTACGAAAAGACTTACTTTGAGTGGATGGGGAATATTCACGACTGGTGCATCTCAAGGCAGCTTTGGTGGGGGCATCGGATTCCGGCGTGGCACTGCGGTGCGTGCAAGGCGATTACGGTTTCGCGCAGCACGGCGACGGCCTGTGGCACCTGCTGCTCGAAGGAGATCACCCAGGAGACTGACGTGCTGGACACGTGGTTCTCGTCCGGGCTGCTACCGTTTACGGTGTTTGGCTGGCCGTCGAAGGATGGTAAGCCTGCTCCGGATATGGCGGCGTTTTATCCCACGGAGTTGCTGGTTACGGGCTTCGACATCCTGTTCTTCTGGGTTGCGCGGATGATCATGCTGGGGACGCATTTCATGCTGGATGTGCCGATGCCGGATGGAAGTGCGCGCACGCTGGCTGAGGCGGTGCCGTTCCGGTCGGTGTATATCCACGCGTTGGTGCGGGACGCGGACCGGCAGAAGATGTCGAAGACAAAAGGCAATGTCATCGACCCGATCGACATTATTGGTCGATTCGGGACGGATGCTGTGCGGTTTACGCTGGCGAGTATGGCTTCGCCGGGCACGGATATTGCGTTCTCGGAAGAGCGGACGGATGGGTATCGTGCGTTTGCGAACAAGATCTGGAACGCGGCCCGTTTTCTGTTCATGAACCTCGACCGGGCGCGTGAGGCGGGCATCGCACTGGACTTTACAGAGCTTTCCAGCGCGCTGGCGGGGAGTGAGGACGACTCGCTTGAGACGAAGTGGATTCTGGCGCGGCTCAATGCGACTGCTGCCGCGGTCGATAAGGCGCTTGCGGCGTATCGCTTCGATGAAGCCGCAAATGCGATCTACCAGTTCTTTTGGGGTGAACTTTGCGACTGGTACCTGGAGGTCGTGAAGCTGCGGTTGAACTTTGCGGAAGATAGCGTTGTAGATGAAGCGGCCCGGATGGCAACGCGGTCGGCACTGACGACATTCGTTGCGATTTTTGAGGCTGCGTTGCGTCTGCTTTCGCCGTTCATGCCGTTTATTACGGAAGAGATCTGGCACGCGCTGTGGGCCAAGTCCGCGCTTGGCAGCGCTCCGGCGAAGCTGAAGTCCATCGCACTGAGCCGCTATCCTCAGCCAGGCGATGCGGCGGCCGATGAGACGAGCGCTGCGGCGATGCAATTGTTGCAGGAGGTCATCGTTGCGGTTCGTGGCCAGCGCAAGGAGATGCTGGTGCCGGATAAGGAAGCGACGCCGATACGCATCTTCGGGGCGGCGGCGGAGATTGCCCTGTCAAACGCTGACATTCTCGCCAAGATGGCACGTGTAGCTGGGGTTGAGATTGCGGGTGGTCCGCTGTCCGGCAATGGTGCCCGTAGCGCTGCTCAATTTGATGTGCAGGTGGTCTATGAGCGGCTTATCGACGTGCCCGCTGAGCGTGAGCGCCTGACGAAGGATCTTGCAAAGTACGAGAAGGGACTGGTGGCAGGCGAGCGCCAGCTCAGTAACGATGCGTTTATGGCGAAGGCTCCGGCGCACATTGTTGAGGGTCTGCGTAAGCAGGCTGCTGAATCTCGCACGCTGTACGACAGGACCAAGTCGGCGCTGGCTGAGCTTGGGTAGGACGCGGCAGCGAGTTTTGTAGTCGAGCATGGTGAAGCGCGTTAGGACGAGGAAAAACGCAGTGACCTGGTGAAAGAAGCAGTACTCGCAGGTGAATAGGTAAAAAACTTACGTTCCGGCAGTCTTCTGCACCCTTCGTACTTGCGCTTGCAGAAGTCGCGGGGCTCGCGGAAGACCTCTTCTGTGTGACGGTCCAGGAGGCGCAGGCGCAGGCGATGGGGAAGGCGAGCATCAGCGGCAAGGCGAACGGGTGGGCGAGCGACGTACAGGTTCCTCTGGGGCCTCCAGCGGAGCGGTCTTTAGAAAGCGATTTTACGCAAAGGGAGTCTTCCGGTTTAGGATTACGCCATGGATTGGAAGAGCAAGCGAGTCCGCGGAATCCTTGAAGCCGCGCTGATTGAAGATAAGGCCGCCAACGATTTAACCACCGGTCTCGCGATTGACCCGCGCATGCGCGCCACTGCGAGCATTGTGGCTTTGCAGCCCTGCGTGGTTTCGGGGATAGGCGTGATTCCTGTGGTGCTGGAGCTTTACGCGGCTCTGCGGACCAAGGCTGGGGCGCCTCCCATGGGCCGGTTCGAGGTCGTGAGCCACCCTGAAATCTTTGATGGGGTGCGGGTGAAGAAGGGACAGACGCTGGCTGTGATCCGCTACAACGCCGCTGCGCTGCTGAGTACGGAACGTGTGATTTTGAACTTTCTGCAGCGCATGAGCGGTATCGCCACGTTTACGAACGAGTACGTGCGCGCGCTTGCCGGGACCAAGACCCATGTGCTCGATACGCGCAAGACCATCCCCGGGCTGCGTGCGTTCGACAAGTACGCAGTCAGCTGCGGCGGCGGGACGAGCCATCGCCAGGACCTGCAGGACGGGATTCTGTTGAAGAGCAATCACATTGCTTTGGCGGGTGGGATTACAAAAGCCATTACGAAGGTGCTGGCCAAACGCTCCGCCCAGCAGCCTGTGCAGGTCGAGGTTCGAACGCTCGGGGATCTGGAAGAAGCGCTTACGGCCGGTGCGGAGTCTTTTCTGCTCGGAAATATGACTGCTGCGTTGGCCAGGAAGGCCGTGAAGCACGTTCGTGCAGTCAGCCCTACGATCCCGATTGAGGCCTCGGGCGACATTGCGCTCGCCCATGTTCGCGAGTACGCGGAGGCCGGCGTGAACTTCGTTTCGATTGGAGCCTTGACTCATTCGGCCAGCGCCGCGGATCTGAGCATGCGAATCTCGGTCGATGAGAGCTAGTTTCGATCTGGGGCAGGTTGAAGCTGCCCTGGCCGGCACTTCCTTCGCGCATCACTTGCATCATGTTGCTTCCACCGGATCGACGAATGCACTGGCACTGGAGGCGGCGCAGGCTGGCGTGCGAACGGGGGTGTGGCTGGCGGATGAGCAGACTGCCGGACGAGGGCGTGGCGGGCATACGTGGCACTCGTCCGTGGGGGACGGACTTTATGTGAGTGTGCTGCTGCGGCCCAGGCTGTTCGGGGCGGATGCGTTGAAGCTTTCGCTGGCGGCAGGGCTGGCGGCGAAACACGCTATCGCGGAAGCTGGTGGCATTCCTTTAGAACGGATCGATCTGCGCTGGCCCAACGATCTGATGATTACGGGGCGGGACGGTGAGCAACGTAAGTTTGGCGGCATTCTGACGGAATCTTCGATGGACGGGGGCGATGGTGCGCTGGCGTATGCGGTGATTGGGATAGGGATGAATCTGAACCACGCCGCCATGCCTGCGGAGCTGAGCGATCTTGCCACTTCGCTATATCTGGCGGGGGCGGAGCTTGTTTCGCGCGAGGCAATTTTGATTGAGATGCTCCGCGAACTGGCGGTCCAGGTGAATCTGGTCGAGGCGGAGGCGGGGGGGATTCCGAAGGCCCAGGAGTCTCTGGCCTTGCGGTTTGAACGCGCCAGTACCTGGGTTCGTGGGCTTTCGGTCCATGTTGCGGAAGGGGACGGATATACTGGCGTCACGGACGGACTCGACCCGCATGGCTTGTTACGGGTGCGCCTGGCGAACGGTTCCAAGCGCACAGTAAGACATGGCGGTGTACGCCGGGCTGGACAAGGCCACGGTGGTTGACGAATCCGGAAGGGATCTGGGCGGACATGCTTCTTGCAATTGATGTAGGTAACTCCAATACCGTTCTGGGCCTTTACGCGGTGCATCCGGAGACGGAGGGTGGGAACGGTCGCTACTCGTCTAGCCTGGCGGCGCACTGGCGCATTACGACGCCGGATGCGCGTACGGCGGACGAGTTTGGTGTTCTGCTCCGGAGCCTGTTCGATTTGAATGGCTTCGAGCTTTCTGCCGTGACGGGTATCGCGATCTCGTCCGTAGTGCCTCCCATTGACTCAACCCTGCGGCATGTTTGCGAGCTTTTTTTCAAGGTGCGTCCGCTCTTTATCGAGCCCGGAGTCAAGACCGGCCTGCCTGTGCTGACGGATAACCCGGCAGAGGTGGGTGCCGATCGGATAGTCAATTGCGTCGCGGCGTTCGATCGCTTCAAGTCACCTTGCATCATCGTGGATATGGGGACGGCGACCACGTTTGACGTGGTCTCGGCGCGCGGCGAGTTTCTGGGAGGGGCGATCGCACCGGGGTTGGGGATCTCTGCGGACGCACTGTTTACCCGTGCTGCGCGCCTGCCTCGCATCGATGTCCGAAAGCCCGCGAAGGTTATTGGAACGGGGACCGTGGATAACATTCAGATTGGGCTTTATTACGGGTATATCGGGTTGGTAGACGGGATTCTGGAGAGGATGCTGGCTGAACTCGCGACGCAGTCGGTTGGCACGGTGTCAATCAAGACGATTGCCACGGGAGGTCTTGCGAGTCTGATTGCCGGGGGCTCCCGCTATCTCAATGAGGTGGACGAAAATCTGACGCTCACCGGGCTTCGCATCATCTACGAGCGCAATCTGGATCGCCAAGAACGCCAACGGCGTCGGACGTTCTAACTCGTATGGGGTCATTGGCTTGCTGAAACGGAGTAGTCTCCTTTTTCTTTCCCCATGCAAAATTATTTCAACTATTTCACGGAAATCGAGGACCACTTCCAGAAGCGGAGGGGCTCGCTGCTGATGCTCTCCACGCTGGACTGGGCGCTGATTGAGACGTGGTGTGAGGCCGGGGTCCCGCTGCTTGCAGTGCTGCGTGGGATTGACGATGCCTTCGACAAACACGACGCTCAGAAGCTCCGCGCGGGCGCTCACCGGACGCGCAGGATCAATGGGTTAGCCTGGGCTGCGCAGAGCGTGATGCAAGCGGCTGAGGCTGCAGTCGATGCGTCCACCGGTGCCCGTCTCGTAAATCAGCCGACGGAGCGACAGAGCGGCTTTGAAGCCGAGCGGGTTGCGAGTTATCTCGAAAGCAATGCTCTTGCTATCGAAGGTCTGGATCCTGCCACTGCCGCGCGCCTGCGCGACCTGGCGGCGGAGGTCCAGGGCTCGACCGCGCCGACGCTTGAAGATCTGGATCGGACCCTGACAGTACTCGAAGAAAAGATGTTTGCCGGTTTGCTGGCGACCGCGCCTGAAGCCGAACTCTTCGCCCTCCGCGAGCAGGCTGCGAGGGAGTTGGCTCCTTTCCGGGCTAAGATGGGCGCTGTGCAGATCAAGCAGATTAGCCAGCAATTTCTGCAGAAGCGCCTGCTTGAAGCCCGTAAACTGCCACGCCTGAGCCTCTTTTACATGCCGCACGTCGGTTAGGAATTCGATTATAAGAATGGCCAGCGATAAGCAAGATGGTAAGAAGCGCGAGATATTTACAGGATTTCTGACGCCTCCTGCTGGGGCAGGCTCTGTCTTGCCGGTTGCGGCGCGAGGGCGACGCGGCCCTAACTTGTATCTTTCCAAGGCTGGTCTCTCGAGAAAGCTGGCCGTGTCCTCGCGGGCCTTGGCGATGCCGTAAAGGCCTGCGCCACGTAGGATAAGACCTGCATCGCATACAAACCATGGCTCAAGAATTAGAAGTTCGTGTCAAAGCCGCTCTCTACGGAGGCAATTTTGCCTGCGTGCCCGGCGACCCCCAGCCTTTCGTCCTGCCAGGGGAACTGGTTATGCTCGCGTCCGACGCCCCGGTCACCGTGCTGGAGCCCGCAGCTTCTCGCGTTGAACCGCGTTGTCCTCACTTTGGCGTCTGCGGGGGGTGCCATTACCAGCACGTCGCCTATCCCGCGCAGCTTGAGATCAAACAACAGATACTCAGAGACATTTTTAGTGATTCCGGGCTTAGGGACATCCCGCAGTTGAGCGTCCATCAAGGGCCGGAATGGGCTTACCGCAACCGCATCCGGCTGCGCGTCGAGCCACTGGGCGACGGATTTGAGCTGGGTTACAGCGAGCGCGGCGCCAACGTCTTTCTGCCGATCCGGACCTGTCCTATCGCCGCCCCACTGCTGTGGCGCGCCGCTGAGGCCCTGGTGTCGTCGGCCTCCGATCCGCTGAGCCGCCGCTGGTTATCTGCCATCTCCGAGGTCGAACTCTTCTGCCTGCCCGATGAATCGAAGTTGCAGATGCAGTTTTTTCTCCGCGTCCCGGGGCCCGCGCATGGTGATGCTTCTGCCTTTCCGCGCTTCTGCGAGCGACTGCGGAGCGTATTGCCGGAGCTCCACGGCGCGGGGGCTGAGCCAGACCCGGAACTGAGCCGTCGCAACCGCCGGGCGTTCTCTGAAAGCGCATGGGGGCCCCCGGGGTTGGCGTATCCGGTTGGCGGACGAACTTACTGGGTCAACCGGGGAGCTTTTTTTCAGGTCAATCGCTTCCTCGTGGATCGATTGGTTGAACTCGTTTGCGACGGGCAGCGGGGCTCGCTCGCGTGGGATCTCTTTGCTGGAGTAGGGCTGTTTACAGCAGCGCTGGCGGAGACCTTCGACCGCGTTGTTGCGGTGGAGGGCGCAGAAGCATCCGCCGCGGCGCTGGTGATTGCGGGTAAAGGGACGAAGGGCAGGCCGACGTTTACGGCGATCCAGTCCTCGACGCTCGACTTCCTGCGCGCCGCTGAGCATCAGCGCGACCAGCCTGACCTCGTCGTCCTTGACCCGCCACGCGCCGGGCTGGGTGTGGAAGGCGCTGCCGTGCTGGCCCGAATCGCGGCGCCGAAGCTGATTTATGTCTCGTGCGACCCGGTGACGCTGGCTCGAGACCTGGCCATTCTGACCCGGGAGGACTACCGGATTCAGTCAGTGGCGCTGGTTGATCTCTTTCCGCAAACCTTCCATCTGGAGACTGTTGTGCACCTGGAGCGTCGCTTGGTGTAGAAGGTAATCAGTACCTACACCAGACCTGATGCCTGCCAGAGCAGTACACGAGCGAAGGGTCGAAAGAATGCGTCTCCGCCAGGCTCCGCTGGCGGCCGCAGCCTGCTGGTTTGCGGCCGGGATCGTGCTGGAGCATTGGCAGGCCAGCCGGACGGCCTATGCACCCACAATTCTTGTCCTGACGGCAGTTCTGTTGCTGGCGTTGGTGTCAATCTTCGCCCTGCGAACGGCTGTGGCATGGCTTCCGGTGGCGGGGGTGTGGGTTGCGCTGGGGCTCGCCGCTGCGCTGTGGCATCCGTCTCCGCCCAGGCCGGTGACGTTGCTTTCCTATGCGGACAATCTGAGCCGCACGGTACAGGGCCGCGTGATCCGCATCAGAAAGTTGCCCGGACGGCCTGCCGCGGAGAGCGCCGGCCTGGACGCCGTCCCGCCCTGGGAGTCCGCCGAGGCTGCTCCCTCTGACTCTGGTCCCATGCTTTCGATCGACCTGGCCATTGACCATGTTGAAGACGTTACGCCTGACCGGAGCACGATGGTTGCGGCGGACGGCGGAGTTCGCATTTCGGTCTACGGGGACTCTGTTTCAAGACTGAATCTCAGGTGCAGCGACCGTATCGAGGTCCCCCTCCGCATGAAGCTTCCGGACACCTACCGCGATCCGGGCGCGTTTGCCTCAGCGGACGCCCTGTTGGCGCAGGGAATCGCTGCGCGTGCAAGCGTCGATGCTGATCGGCTCACGCTGCTGGGTAGCTCAACTGCCACCCTGGCGTGTCGGCTAGCGAGCGCACAGGCATGGGCTTCCGGTCGGTTGCAGCAGTTTGTAGGCACAGCGCAGAATCAGCATCTCCCGCAGTTTCTACGGCTTGGACAGCCGGATGCGCAGATGCTCGACGCGATGCTCTTCGGCGATCGGGCCGGCCTGAATCACAGCCTCCGGACCAGCTTCGAGAGGACCGGAACCTTTCACCTGTTCGTCGTTTCCGGGCTTCATATCGCGCTTCTAGCCGGGGGAGTCTTCTGGCTGTTGCGTCGTCTGCACCTGCCGCCCTGGCTTGCGACGCCAGGAACGTTGCTCGCGACATCCGCCTACGCCGCGCTTACGGGGTTCGGCCAGCCTGCGCAGCGTGCGCTTGCCATGACGGCCGTATTCCTGTTGACGCGCCTGCTCTCGCGCGAGCATGACCGAATGCCCCTGAACGCCCTTGGAGCCGCAGCGCTGGCGATGCTGGTTTGGGCTCCGGGGAGTTTGTTTGAGGCAAGCTTTCAGATGACCATGCTCGCTATCGTGGCGATTGCCGGGATTGCGGTTCCGCTCGGCAACTGGACGTTTCTGCGACACATTCATGTCACTCGAGAGGTTTTTGAGCGCCATGGCAATGCACTCACCCCGCATGCCGCGCAATTGAGAATGATGTTGGAGCTGTGGGGCAGCGCCATCTCCGCAGTGGTGGGGCCGTGGTCGCGCAAACTTCCCGCGGTGCTGGTCCGCTGGACGTTACTAATATTGGAACTGGCGCTCGTGGGCACGTTGGCTGAACTGGTGATGGTGCTGCCGATGGCGATGTACTTTCATCGCGCCGCACTCTTCGCGCTACCGGCCAACATGGTTGTGATTCCGGTGATTGCGCTGCTTGCTCCGGTGGCGGTCGCTACGTTTGCCGCTTCTCTGGTTAGCCCCTGGCTGGCGCTGCTTCCCGCCAGTCTTACTGCGGCGCTGCTCCACACCATTACGTTTGCGATCAGGCATGTGAGCCATCTGGATGCTGCCGATCTGCGGGTTCCAGGGCCGGTGTGGTGGGTCGCGGTGCTTGCGATTCTGCTGTGGGGAGGTTGCTGCTGGATGGTCCGCCGCAGCCAAGGGGGAGCCCTTTTGACGGCGCTTGCGGTTCCAGTTATTGCAGCGATGGTGTTGTGGCCGGAGCCTGCGGTTCTGCATCCGCAGACGCTGGAGGTGACGGCGATCGACGTCGGGCAGGGGGACTCGTTGCTTGCCGTCAACCCGGAACGCGGGACGATGCTCATCGACGCCGGTGGTCCCGTCGGCGGGCATGGAATGGCGGAGATTGTGGCGAGCTTCGACGTCGGTGAACAGGTTGTTTCGCCTTATCTATGGAGTCGCCGGCTTCGGCACCTGGATGTGGTTGTTCTGACGCATGCGCATACGGACCACATGGGTGGCATGGCGGCGGTGCTTGAAAACTTCCGTCCGCGAGAGCTTTGGACGGGTGTCGATCCACGCTCTCCGCTGTATGCGGCTTTGCTTGCACAAGCGGCACGGCTCGGCATTACGGTCCGGCATCTGCACGCGGGAGATCGCGTCCAGTGGGGTTCGGTTGCGGTGTCGGTGCTTGCGCCGGCGGTCAGCTATGGAAATTTGGGGGCACCGCGGAATAGCGACTCGCTGGTGCTGAGGATGCAGCTTGGCAAGGCGTCCGTGCTGCTGGAAGGAGACGCGGAACGGGCGAGCGAAGATACCATGCTGGCCGCGGGGCTGGTGGGCCCGGTGACGTTGCTCAAGGTGGGGCATCATGGGAGCAAGACCTCGACGAATCCGGAGTTTGCGACGGCGGTTCAGGCTCGGGATGCGATCGTAAGTGTAGGAAGAAGCAATACCTTTGGGCATCCTCGCGGAGATGTGATTGCACGTCTTGCGGCCGGCGGAACGCACCTTTTCCGCACCGATGAGTTTGGTTTGACTACGTTTCTGCTTGCGCGGGACGGTAGCATCCGTGCTTTTGCCGGTACCGGAGAGATAGGACCTGTGCCGAACTCCGGTCCATGAACGTCCAATGAATTAGTACCCTTGGAGGCCTGATGGAATCTTCGGAGAATGTCCCCTTTGAGACCCATGATACGGTCGCGGAAGGCAAGCTGATCCGCCGCCTGCAGCTCATGATGAACCTTGTGATGCAGACCATCGCGCAGGATAGCTCGCTCAGTATCGATGAGGCTTCACAGATGATTGCGGACTCGAAAAAAGCCGCTATGGCCATGTTTCCGGACAAGGAACTGGCTTATGAGATCATCTGGCGGCCACGTTTTCAAAGGCTGATGCGAGAACGCTTCCGGATTATGTAGCGCAGACATCGCGTAACAAAAGCGGAGTGTACGGGAGTTCAGGCGAGACGACGATATCCTAGTGGTTATGTCCTCTGTCGAACTCTCATCAAAGCTTCCGACACGCATCATCGTGGCCTTTGCCTGCGTGTACTTTTTCTGGGGATCGACGTACGTCGCCATCCGCTTTGGCGTGCAGGTGCTTCCGCCGTTCGTGCTGGCGAGTGTCCGCTACCTCATCGCGGGTCCGCTGATGCTGGCCATCTGCGCTGCGCGGGGAATGAAGCTGCGACAGAGCAAGCGCGATTTTGCGATTCTGGCGGCAATTGGCATTTTGATGCTGGGTATCGGAAACATGGGCCTGGTGTGGTGCGAGCAGTTCCTGCCCAGCGGGCTCGCTTCATTGCTGATCGCGGTGATTCCGATCTACGTTGCGCTGATTGAAGTGCTGATGCCGCGCGGCGAGGGCCTGCGTGCGAGAGGTTGGATGGGGATCGGGATTGGATTTATTGGTCTCGTCATCCTGCTTTCGCCTGGTCTGAGAGATGGAATCCATGACAAGGGCGGGCAGCTTCTGGCCTCTTTTGTGGCTATCGCGTCGGCCTTTGCGTGGACCTGGGGATCGATTTTGTCACGACGTTCCAAGCTTGCTGCCACGGCCTTTGTCGCCGCGGCGTGGGAGATGCTGTTTGGCGGCATCTTCAACACGCTGTGCCTGCTTGTGTCCGGTGAAGGGCATAACGTGCGCTGGACCGCGCAGGCAATGTGGTCGATTGCGTGGCTGGTAGTCTTTGGGTCGCTGGTTGGGTACACCGCTTATGTGTATTTGCTTGACCACGTTCCAGTGGCGAAGGTATCGACTTATGCCTATATCAATCCCATCGTCGCGGTGGGTCTGGGAGCGCTGTTTCTGGGAGAGCGTTTAGTGCCGATCGAGTACGCTGGCATGGCTGCAATCCTCATCGCGGTGTATCTGGTGACCAGCTCAAAGCTCAAGAATGTGGCCGAAGATCTGACCGTGGAGGCCGAGCCGGCCGCGTAAAAAAATGGTCTCTGCCATTACTCGCCCATCTGCAGCGGCTTGCGGGCGAAATAGTAGAGGCTGAAGGCCAGCGCGCCGAACATAAGGATGCTCATCCAGTCATGGTGCAGGAAGTTATTGTCTGGAAAGCGGGGGATGGTCTTGTCCGTAGCGGCCTCGTAGAGCTTGACAACTACTCCCAGCAGGCCAACGATGCCGCCGGCGGCGATCAGGCCCGAGGCGTAAAGGCTGCCTGGAGAGATCTCGGATTCGATGTCGAGCGATGGAGTTACGGACGTGGGTACGGGGAGTCCATTGGCCGGATCGATGTGATCAGGGTTAGTCTCGCTGAAGTTGGGATGGCGAGCGAAAAAGGCTGGGCGATCCGTCCTCCAGAGGTCAAGGCTTGCCTGATATGCCGCGGCCGAGACGCGCGCATGATGGTGCAGCATGGCTCGATCCACCATCCAGCGCATGACGCCGCCTACGAAGATGGCGAGCGTTGTGGCGATGGATAGATAAGCTCCGACGGCAAAGGTAAGCGAGCGAACGCCCAGTAGTTCCACCATGATCACCAGTGCCACGCCGAGCAGCACGAGTCCCCACGGAAGTTTGCGCGAAAGAATGCCGTTGATGACGGTCGCCATAAGCTTGCCCTGCGGCGCCGCGGCCTTTTCGCTGCCGATGCCCTGAGTCCACTGGATGACGATCTGATTCGTTGTGGGGTCGACGAGGTATTTGCCATCGGGGAGAGAGGTCGAACCGATAGCGTTGAGCAGGGTGTAGTTGTGGCCGTTTGTAATCTGCTCCTTGGGGCCGTTCTCCGTTCCCGTCCGGGCAGTCAGGGCGAAGTGGTCACGGGAGAAGGGTCCCTTGTTCTGGACGCCGTCGGTCAGTAGTTGCGACGTTACGGGAATCGGCTGGGGCAGGCGTTGGAAGCTTTCGAGGCCGTTATTCATGGCGTTCAGGGTGGCGCCAATCGAGAAGACCGAGATGATGACGCCGGCCATGACCGCCGCCTGCTGCTTCCAGGGCGTCGCACCGATCAGATATCCGGTCTTCAGATCCTGAGAGGTGTCGCCGGCGTTAGAGGCCGCGATGCAGACGATGCCGCCGATGGTGATTGCAAGGGCACCGAAGGCGGGTGCTGTCCAGCCGCGGACGAGGAAGATGGCGGTCGTCGCCATGAGAGTAGCAATGGTCATGCCTGAAACCGGCGAGGATGAAGAGCCGACGATTCCGACGATGCGGGCTGAAACGGCTACGAACAGGAAGCCGAAGACGATTACCAGAACTGCCGCGGAGATGTTGGCGAGCAGCCCAACCTGAGCGCCCGGGATGGGGTGGAATTGGAGGAAGGCGACCATCAGGACGATCAGCAGGACCGACCCGCCCAGGACGACTGACATAGGCAGGTCGTGCATCGTCCTCACTACGGTCGAGGCTTTTTGTGTCGCCGCGTCCTTGTTCTTGCGCATGGAGCGGACACCCTCGGTCAGGGCCGAAATGATCGTTGGCGCAGTGCGGAGCAGCGTAATGAGGCCCGCAGCGGCGACGGCTCCGGCACCCATTGGCCGGACGTACGTCCTCCAAAGGGCTGAGGGGTTCATCTCCGAGATTGGCGTCGTGCCGGGATAGATTGGGCCGGTAAAGTGGGCACCAAAGAAGGAGATCGCGGGCATGAGCACGAGCCAGGAGAAGACACCGCCCGCCAGCATGACGGCTGCAACGCGGATGCCGATGATGTAGCCGACGCCCAGGTATTCCGGGGTGCAGTCGGCGCGGATGGCCGAGCCCTTGAGGAGGTGCTGGGGGCCCATGTCGGGTTCGTAGTTTGGGCCGGAAGGCCAGAGGGCGAGGAGGTTTTCATTCTGGAAGAGGGTATAGATCCCGCCAATTCCCAGGCCCATGAAGACACGGGAGGCAAAGCTGCCGCCCCGCTCTCCCGCCATCAGGACGTCGGCGCAGGCGGTGCCTTCGGGGTAGATGAGGGTCTCGTGCTCATCGACGATAAGTTGACGCCGGAGGGGAATCATGAAAAGTACGCCCAGCCACCCGCCGAAGAGGGCAAGGGCAAAGATGCGGGTCGATTCGAGGTCGAAGCCCAGGAAGATCAGCGCGGGCAAGGTAAAGATGACGCCCGAGGCGATAGACTGCCCGGCGTTGCCGATGGTCTGGACGATGTTGTTTTCAAGGATGCTGGCTTTGCCAAACGCGCGGAGGATTGAGATGGACAGGACCGAGATAGGAATGGAAGCCGCGACTGTCAGGCCGGCGCGGAGGCCGACGTAAACCGTCACCGCGCCGAACACGACGGCGAAGAGGGCCCCAAGGATTAAGGCACGCAGCGTGAACTCGGGGCGCGAGTCAGAGGCGGGAACAAAAGGGGTAAAGTTAGGCGCGGCCATGTGGTTTTTTTAGGGTCTCCTGCGTGCGGATATGCATTTGAGCGTCGAGTCGGAGTGTATCAGCGCGAAAGTGTTGACGAACTGGTCACTAGGAGGCATATACTCAGGGTCATCGACGCCGCTGTCTGCGTCAGCGAGTGAGGTGTGTCTTCAGCGGGAGCTCGAATCGACAGACGCTCGGGGTTGGTGCGGGAGGTCCGCCTGGCGGGGGCATAACCGGAGTTGTGTTTGAGGATGGCTCTGTCTCCCAAACAGGACGCTGGCGGGCAGTTGTACAAGTTCTTCGAAGTACGGCCGCATTAGCCCGGCAACTTGTAGATGATGCAGTGACAACGGTCGTCCCGGCGACCTGCAGAGCTTGTGAAGGGCCACTTGAACGGGCTGGGGCCGTTCCGGTGTGTAGTACCTGCGTGGGAAATGTGACAGCTGAGGCGCTGGCGGGTTGCTGGCGCTGTGGCGAGGCAATCGACCTCGCACTCGACATGGAAGATATTCGATTTGCAAGCCTGCTCGGCGAGCTTCTGCTCTGTCGCGAGTGCCGCATGGCGCCGCCGGCCTTTGAACGCGCCGTCAGCTTTGGGACTTACTCGGGCGAACTGCGGGCATTGATTGGTCTGCTTAAATTCACACGTATCCGTGGCGTAGCTCGGCTTCTGGGGGGGCATCTTGCGGAGGCAACGCTGAAGTTGGAAGAGGTTGCGGGACAGGAGATGCTGGTCGTAGCGGTGCCGCTTTTCGGCGCACGGGAGCAGCGCCGCGGCTTCAACCAGTCTGTACTGCTCGCAGACGAGGCGCTCCGCATCCTGAGGCGGGCGCGCCCTGAATGGAAGCTTACCGCGGCGCATAACAGGCTAGGCCGCCGGAAGAGCACGGATAGTTCTTTGGGCCTGACCCGGCGTGGACGCCGCCGCAACATGTCCGGAGCCTTTGAGGTAAGAGGAAACGTCCGGGGCCAGGAGGTTTTGCTGATGGACGACGTCCTGACCACAGGCGCGACTGCCCGTGAATGTGCCCGCGTCCTCCTTCGCGCAGGCGCAAGCCGGGTTTGGGTTGCAACTTTGGCACGGTCGCAAAAGGGCACTGTCCGCCGGTCCCAGGAGGGTTTACAGAACGAAACGGCGGCATGGGATTTAGCAACGCCGTAGCACCTGCAACAGCAGTTTGGAGTCAATAAGAAGAGTTGGGACGAAGTTTGAACCGGAGGATTTGAGTGGCGATGCAGACGGTCAAGGGCAGAAAAAAAAGAGTATCGGTGAGTCGTCATGCTGGACATGGGTCTGGAAGCTCGCGCAGAGTAACGACCGAACTGGACGTCCGGATTGGCGTATTTCGCCAGCCTGCGATGCAGACTCCCGTTCTGGTTCTGAACGCAAGCTATGAACCCATCAACATCTGTGGGGCGCGGCGAGCGCTGGTCCTGGTGCTCAAGGGAGTGGCCCGGACAGAGGAAGAACAGGGGACTATTTTGCACGCCGCGCGGGTCAACGTGGCGATGCCGAGCGTGATTCGCTTGCTGGAGTATCGCCGTATTCCACACCAGACACGGGCGCTTAGTCGCAAGAATATTCTGTTGCGTGACCATAATTGCTGCCAGTACTGCTCGGTTGTGCTGACGGCGGGGGAACTGACACTCGATCATGTGATTCCACGTAGCCGTGGGGGTCTTTCTACGTGGGAGAATCTCGTCGCCTGCTGCCATGATTGCAATCGCAGAAAGGGTAATCAGTTAATTCACGAACTGACAGAGATGAAGCTGCAGCGTGAGCCTCGTCCGTTCTCTCTGCATACTAGCCGCCATATTATGCGCATGATTGGCTCGGCAGACCCTAGTTGGCGGCGGTATCTCTATTTTGAGTCAGGCGAAGCCGCCTAATGGCTGATCTTTTTCGGTTACCGTGACGGGAATCGGTAAGGCTCCGTCGGTGCAGGCAAAAGACTTTTAAAGTACGAAAACGTGCATTACGAAAGATGTTGCGAAAAATCTGCGCTGTTCCAGTTATAGTTTCTCCACCGGCTTAAATGCTTGGTCTGTCAATAAGACTAAAGCTATGCTCAATGCCACTTTGGTGTTAGGGCGCCGGCTGAAACTCTGGAAGGTACTGCTATGCGCTTGGTTCATCTCTTCGTCTCCACTCTCGTGATCTTCTCCCCCCTTGGTGGGTCTCTCTCGGCTCAGCACGTCCCGGAGCACTCTCAGGTCACGTTAGACACGCCGGACGCCGCCTGCCACCGCTCAAACAAGGCATGGGCCTCCCAACCGATCAGCATTGCCGTTCTTGACTTTGGTTATCCCGGACAATTGGAGCCCACCCACTCCGGCGTCGCTTTGGCGGATATGGTCTACGGCCACCTGAGCCAGGATAAAGCCTTCACGTTCAGCCGCGGAGACTGGATGGAGATGGGCTATGACGACGCGGCGCGCGTTGCCGCCCTGGGTCGCATGCTGGGTGTGGACGCAGTTCTTGCTGGCACCTGGGAGTACCAGAACGGTACGGTTCCAGCCGTGCGACGGGACGCCTTGCTGAAGTCGAGCGGCAAACGGGACCCTTTGCGGATGGCTGCGGGCCTGGTCGATACCTGTACCGGCGAATTACTCCTCAAGATGACTTCTGACGTCTGCGCACCGGGTGCGGCATGCGCCGGACAGTCGCTGACCACGGACGCCGCGCTCAATCCTCACTTTTTTATGCCGGATGTGGACGGTGCGATTGACCGTATGGTCTCTCCACTGGATCGTGCGATCAGCGTTTCGTCCCACGGTACGGCTGTCGTCAAGACGACCGATCAGGCTGGCGTCACGGTTGAGCTTCCTGATGGTTCTGCGGTGAAGGTAGGCGACCAACTTAGTATCAAGGCGAATCGGCTTGGCAAGGATCTCGCAACCTACTCCCTGCACAATCTCACCAACCAGGAGATCGGTAAGGTAACGGTTCAGCAGGTTGCAGGCAACACTGCTTCAGGTGTTTTTTCCGGTCCTTACTCTCCCATGACCGGAGATATCGTCGAGACATCGCAGCGCCCATAATGCTCTGCCGAATGCGCGAACTGCCACTTTAGGTGCAGTTCGCGCCCCGGACATAAGCATTTTTGCGATACTGACGGTTGGGGTTTCTTCACGGGTGAATAGCAAAATCGTCTTGTCTCGAAGGCAAAAGCTCCTTGGCCTAACTGTCTGCGCTGCGCTAGGACTCTTCCTGCCGGCTCTCGCGAGCGCGCAGGACCCTGCGCAGATCGACGGCAGTTCGACCTACTTTGAGTTCGGCACGGTCGTATCTGTTGGTCGCACTGCGGTGGACGTCCAGACGTACGATGCGCAACACCAAAAATCCTCGCTCCATACGTTCCTGCTTACCGGAGAGACGCGTGCTGACGTTGTGCGTCCTGGCGACGCTGTCGAAGTGATCTTTGTACCCCAGGGAGCGGCGTGGACGCTGCGCCGTTTGATGGCGCTCCCGGGTGGCATCCCCAAGGCAGGGTCTCCTCCGCAGCAATCTGCACCCCGTTCAGCCGTCATCGCTCCCGGCAAATCTGGAGCGGATCGTCGCGCTTCCAACTCGGCCTTGCCGGTCCTGACTCCCCGGAGCAGCAAAGCGCCCGTCGCGGTTGACCTTGGCAATACTGCCAAGCCAAAGGTGCCGGCCGTTATCTCTGTACCCATGGGCGTGCCGGAAGATGCCAAGTCGCACCGGAACGCTCCCGGCACGCGGGAGATCGCACGCGATACCCCCAGTGAGGAGTGCAACCGGTCCAACCAGGATTGGCCCTCTCAACCCATTAGCATCGCGATCCTGGACTTTCGCTATCCCACCGAGCGCGAGGAGTCGCACGAGAGCGGCACAACGGGTGGCGGATCGGGAACGGCAGTCGCCGACCTTGTCTTCGATCGTTTGGAGCCACGGACTGAGATCTCCTACCGCCGTGGCGACCGCGATAAGCTCTACCGGGGTGATTTTGCCGGTGCCGCCCGACTTGGCCGTCAGCTTGGCGTGGATGCTGTCCTTGCCGGCACCTTTCAACCTGTCGAGGTGCCTGACACACCCGATGGCTTCCCCGGACCCAAAACCTATGAGCTTCGCGCCGGCATGGTCGATACCTGTACGGGGCAGCTTTTGATGCGGCTTAGCTCCGCGGTTTGCCCCGGCGGTATCGATATCGGCGGCACCAGCAATGGGTGTGCTCGATACTCGGTGACGGCCAGGCAGGCGTCAGACCCCAAGGATGCGTCCGGGTCTTTCAAGCAATCGCTGGACGCGTTGCTGGTTCCTCTTGAGCACGCGGGCACGCCGCCGGACCAGCACGGCACGGCGGGTATGCTGACGGGCATAGACCATGGCACGGCGACGATCCGACTGGAAAGGGGTGCGAAGCTCAAGGCCGGCGATCAGGTTGCGATTCACGCGTGGCGTCTGGCTAAGAACCCCACCACCTACACGCTGCACTTGCTGCGCGATGAAGAGATTGGCCGCGTGACCCTGACGAAGATTCAGGGAGGCATGGGGTCCGGGATCTTCGTCGGCGACTTTGAGCCCAAGGTGGGTGACGCCGCGGATTTGATCTCTGACCCATAGTGCCGCTTGGCAAAGAGCAGGGCATAAGGCGGATTAGAGCGGAGAAAGACTGGATAAGGGCCGCTAAAGCCTCATCTGGCTTGCGCTTCCCTCATCTGCCTTGCGCTTCTCTCATCTGCCTTGCGCTTAGCTGAACTGCTTTGGAGGCTTGGGCCGGGAGAGCGAAGGAGCGTCCGGATCCGGCGGCGGTGCACCCGCCGGAATTGAATCCGCGCTCGGTGGTGTTGTCGCGGTCCCTGGAAGAACTGGCGCAGCGGGTGCAGCGGTCGGCAGGGCCTCTCCGTTATAGATAATTCGTGACTTAGCCCGGAATCGCTTATAGTCCTCGTACTTTACGACATAGCGAATGTGCACTTCTTGTCCGGGCGCGCCTTCCTGAGCCGGAAAGTGCAGCACGCCATCCGCTTTTGTGTAGACGGGAAACCAGTTGCCGCCGTCGACTTCCTGGTAGTAGGTGGTGTAGGGCGGCGATAGATCTTCGTGGCCTCGCTTCAAATTGTCCGGTACGGACTTGCCGTTGATCAGCACAATCTCAAACTGCTGCTGGTCGACCCAGACTCTGCCCTGGAAGTACCGCTTGCCTTTTTCGAGAGTCTTCGGCTTGCAGTCGAAGACGTAGGTGTCGATGTCGTCGACCTTTTGCCGGCCGAGGTAGCTGAGGTCGTACTGGGGTAGTTCCGGCGTGGTCAGTACAAACGGCAGGCGGTGGGCGATATCGTCGAAGTCCGACTCCGTCATGATGAGTCGCTCGATGGTATTTGCCGGCGCAAAGATTACGTGCTCGGTGCGGGCGTCTTTATCGGAAAACACAATGTCGGTGACTTGCTGGTAGGTTCCATCCGGTTTCGTCGTGTCATCGTTGATGGTTTGAATCTTGACTGTCTGGCGAAACGTGTAAGCATCCCGAGCTTTAGCAAAGCCGGACTCGCGCTCGCCAAATTTGGCGATAAGCGCAGCTGGCGTGAGCCCATTGGACGGTGGCGCCGGGTCCAGCGGGCCAAAACCGGCGGGCTGCCCGGACTGCGGGGCGGCGTCTGAATTTCGGACAGGTAAAAGGGCATTGGCCCTCGGGACCGATACAGACAGAGCGAACATCGCAGCCATACCGGCTGCAAGAAGGTAAGTCGGTTTCATATCTCAGGTTTAGACGCTAAATCGAAGCAAACGGGTTCCGAAGGGGCGTAATGGGTCAAGTTTGGGCGGGGCATTGGATGTGTCTGCTGGCGATAGTTGGACTTGCGCTGGCATTGTGGGCCATATTTCAGCAGCGTGGAGTGCAGGCTGCGGAGCGTTGGAGAGAGCGCCGTATGCGTGAAGAGCTTGAAGCCTACGCGCATATTGAAACGTCCCGCTTGGGTGAGCATGGCGTCATGACCGACCCCGCCGAGGCTGGCCGCGACCTTGCCCGACGCATCTGCAGGCTGGTCGCGGAAAAGAGCGTGTTTACCCGCGTGACCATGCTGCTGCGCAATCCGGAAGGCCGTTTCGTCTGCATTGGCAGCATAGGCGTGGATGATCTGACGGTCGCCGCGCTGACCATCTGGGGCGAGAAGATTGTCGTGGAAGAGCTAGCTAACCGCGCGGGCCAAAGCATCCGCACCACCGCCAAGAGCTTCTCGATTCAGCTTGGCCACTGGAGCGACTTCGACCGCGAGGTTGGCACCTGGGCTCTCTCCGGTAAGCGCGAACGGCGCAAGTGGCGACGTGCCATTGTTGTACCCATTCGCGTTGGCAGCGGCAAGATGGCGGGCGCGATTGTGGTCTGCAGCGACGGCACCGCGCTCGCCGACGGCATTGAAAGAGCGACGAGCCCGCTTGAAACTCTTGCCGCCCGCCTGGGCCGTGAGTTTGAGAACGAGAGCCTCCGTGAGCGTTTGCTTCGCGCGGAAAAGCTTGCCGGGCTGGGGCACCTTGCGGGTAGCGTCGCCCACGCGCTGAACAATCCGCTGACCGCCGTGCTTGGCTTCGCGGAACTCATAGCAGAGACCAGCGAGGAATCGCGAGTGCGAAAAGATGCCGATACGATCGTGCTCGAAGCACTGAAGATGAAGGAAACGGTCGAAAAGCTCGTCGAGTTCTGGCGTCCTGCTCCGCCAACCGATGAGGCGATCTCGGTCACCGATATTCTGCGGGAGCTGGCTGCAGCCTGCCAGCCCAAGCTCAAGGAGCGCGGGGTCGCGCTGATCCTTTCGGCCGGAACTGATGTCCCCGTTGTACGGGGGAGTCGGGACCGGCTGCGGCAGGTTATGGAACGTCTGCTCAACAACGCGGCGCAGACTATCGCGACGGCGAGGCCGCGGGAAGAAGGGGAAGAACATGCCATCCGCGTCACTGTTTCTCACGATGAGCAAACCCTGCACATTATTGTGAGCGATACAGGGCCTGGCTTTGGCGACCCTACGCGTATCTTTGATCCGTTCTACACGACGCGCGGACCGGAGGAGGGTGCTGGGATGGAGTTGTCGATCTGTTATGGCATCGTCCGAGAGCATGGCGGGGAGATCTCCGCGTTCAACCTGCATCCGCATGGGGCCGCAGTCGTGATTGAGCTGCCGATCAGCAAAGTTATTCGCGAGCCCATCCTGATTGAAGAGAATGTGCGTGCCGCGACGCAGAACACGGCGTAACGCAGATAAGTGCGGATCAAAATGGATGAGAGCGGACAGGGCCTCAGCTGTGTCGTGATCCGTCTATCCGCTTTGATCCTTGTTGCGGCTCGTTCTTGAGTAGTTGTAAAGCTTGTAGACTGGCGCGATGAAGATCTTTGCAGCTCTGCTGGCGGCAAGCCTTTTGCTGACCGCGGCCCCGGCGCAGAAGCGCCCCATGACTTTTCAGGACTTGATGGCGATGAAGCGGGTTAGCGACCCCCAGATATCGCCGTCCGGCAAGTGGGTTTTATTTTCTGTTACGGACGTGTCGCTGGAGAAGAACACGAAGGTGAATCACCTTTGGGTGGTGCCGATCGCTGGTGGTAAAGAAGTGCAGGTTACGACGGGCGAGGGCGAGGCTAACGGCAGGTTCTCACCCGATGGCAAGAAGGTTGCGCTGTCTATGAAGGGCCAGATCTATGAGATGCCGTGGGATGAACCCACCGGCAAGCTTGGGGAATCGACCCAGGTCACGAACGTCAACGGCGGGGCTGATGGGGCGATCTGGTCGCCGGATTCGAAGCGGCTGATGTTTGTTGTGAATGTGTATCCGGAGTGCTCGGACAAGCCCGATTGGGCCGCCGAGGATGCATGCGACAAGACGAAGGATGATGCTGCGAATACGTCGCCGGTCAAGGCGCAGCTATTTACGCACCTGCTTTATCGGCATTGGAACGCATTTACGGGAGAGCGGCGGAGCCATGTCGCAATGGTGAATGCGGCGGATGGATCGGGACTGCGGGATCTAACGCCGCGGTTGGCCGTTGGGGATGCTGAGACGCCGACGTTTTCGCTTGGTGGTCCGCTAGGGTATGCGTGGGCACCGGACTCGCACGAGATGGCTTATGTGACGAATCTGGATAAGGTTCCGGCGGCTTCGACCAACAATGACGTGTTTACTTTGCGGCTGGATGAGGCGGGGGCTAAAGCGGTAAAGGTAAGTACAAGTTTGGGCAGTGATGATGGGCCGGCTTACTCGCCGGATGGGAAGTGGCTGGCGTTCCGGTCGCAGGAGCGGGCTGGATATGAGTCGGATCGGTTTCGGTTGACGATATATGACCGCAAGGCCAACTCGCTTCATAATCTGGATCTTGATCTGAAGGATTATTCGAAGCCGGGCAGACCAACCGAAAGTGACCTTGATCGATGGGTCGACGAATTTATTTGGTCGTCTGATTCGCAGCGAGTCTTCTTCACGGCCGGCGATCGCGGCGAGCAAGTCATTTATGGCACCAACTTCACAGGGGATGATCTTCATCGATTCGGCAAGACATCTGGGGAATGGGTAGGTCTGGTGCAGGCTGGCCAGGAATATAAACTGGTGGGCACCCTGATGCGCATCGATCAGCCCGCGGAGATTGCGCTCGCGGATTTATCCAAGATGGACGACAGTACAGTCACGTTGGTGCTCAACATGGGCAAGAGCAATAGCGAACAAAAAGCCCTGGACCTGCATGCCAACGCGATGCCCTTGCCCCCGCATCTGCTGACTCATCTCAACGGTTCGACGCTATCCATGCTGGCAACGGATCCCCTGACCTCCTTCACATTCATTGGAGCTGAAAACGCCAAAGTTCAGGGCTTCATCGTCCGTCCACCTAACTTCGATCCTGCCCGGAAGTATCCGGTAAAGTTTTTGATTCACGGGGGACCACAGGGGGCGTGGGGGGACGTCTGGAGTTACCGGTGGAATCCGGAACTTATGGCTGCGCCCGGTTATGTGGTGGTGATGGTGAACCCGCGAGGGTCTACCGGGTATGGTCAGGCGTTTATCGATGGAGTGAATGGGGACTGGGGTGGCAAGGCTTACATCGATTTGATGAAGGGGCTGGATGCGGCGGAGGCCCGGTTTCCGTTTATCGACAAGACCCGCGAGTGCGCGCTAGGAGCCAGCTATGGCGGGTATATGGCTAACTGGATTCTGACCCAGACGGATCGATTCAAGTGCATCGTCACGCATGACGGCATGTTCAACCCCGCGGCGGCTTATGGGGATACTGAAGAGATGTGGTTCAACGAGTGGGAGTTCAAGCGGCCTGGGACTACTGAGCCCGGGCAGCCGTGGCGGTATGCAGTGCTGCCGGCAGATCAGGATCCGTTCCGTAAGTGGTCGCCGATGCTGCATATTCAGCATGCGAAGACGCCTACACTGGTGATTCATAGCCAGAAGGACTTTCGGCTCGATGTTTCGGAAGGGTTCCAGTTGTTTACGGCACTGCAGCGGCTGAATGTGCCGAGTGAGATGCTGTACTTCCCGGACGAAGGGCACTGGGTCCAGAAGCCACAGAACTCGGAGTTATGGAATAAGACCGTGTCGGACTGGTGCGATAAGTGGACCCATACGAACGCTTACGCAGGGAAGTAAGGAAGGCAAAACACCGATGAATCGTCGCAAATACCGATTTGAACAGGTGTGTTCTTTCGATGTGAATCTGGGTAAAGTCTTCTGGGAGGAGTAGGAATTGGCATTTGCGCGTCCGAAGAAACGAGAGCCCGTAGGTGAGGCGGAGTTGTTTGAGTATGCAGTGGGTGCGCTTTCGCGAAGGATGCGTACCGTGCGCGATCTGAAGCGGTTGATGAAGACTCGTGCATATGAAGGAGAGCAGGGTGAGCGTGACATGGACCGCGTGGTGGAGCGGTTGGTGGAGTTGAAATATCTTTCAGACACTCGGTTTGCGCAGGATTACACACGCCTGCGGAAGGAGAATCAGAAGTTCGGCCGGCGACGGGTGGCTCAGGATCTGGCGGTGAAGGGAGTGGACAAGGAGCTGGCGGCGACCACCCTTGCTGCCGCTTATGACGAGACGGACGAGGTGGAACTGGCACGCGCTTACTGTGCTCGCAAACGCATGAAGGAGCCATCAGGCCCCGACGCCAAGAAGGAGACTGTCCGGGTGATGAACCGGCTGATGCGCGCGGGTTACTCTTCGAACGCAATTTTTAAGCTGTTGCGGACGTGGAAGCTTGAAATTCCGGGTGAAGATCAGGCCGACTCCGACAACTATGAACTCCCGGACTTCTAGCTAGGCTGCGCGGAGCGCGCGGACCGGAAGCATGAAGATCGCCTCCACCAACTGAAATGCGCTCCATACAATGATGCCCATTAGCCGGAACGGCAGCAGAATGAGCCAGATGAGCGGGTACAGGACCAGCGCCAACAAGGCAAGAGGCCAGCAGGTAAGCAGAAGGAATAGAAAGATCAGAAATTTGAGCATGATGCACAATCTCCTGCAATCAAATTACGCTGAATCCAGGGAGAAAGTTCCGTGGCAGAGCTAGAGCGACTGGTGGCCGTCGATTGGTCCGGCGAGAAGGGCCCGGGCCAGCGCAAGAAGATCTGGGCCGGCGTCTGGACGCGGGATCCGCGGGGGCGGGTAGCCGGCGGAAAAGTTCGGTTGGAAGACGGCCGCACCCGCGAAGAACTCACCGACTGGCTTATCGGGCTGGCGCAACAGACCCCGCGCATGGTCGTCAGTATCGATTGCTGTTTCAGCTATCCGGCCTGGTTTCTGGACGAGCATGGCTGCGCCACCGTCTTCGACTTCTGGCGCCACGTGGCTGCGGGTCATGGCGAACGCTGGCTCACCGACACGACCGAAGCTCGCGATGTCCGTTTCTGGGGTCGTCCGCACAAACGGCCCGCTGTTTTCTCAGGCGCCGGCTACCCCAGCATGATGCGCAGGACCGACAGGGACAACAAGATCGAACAGGGGCTTGAGGGCGGGGACCCTGAGCGGGCCGCGCTGATGTTTGGTATTCAGCCCAAGTCGCCGTTTCAGGTTGGCGGCAGCGGCAGCGTAGGAACGGGCTCGCTCCGCGCGATGCCGTGGCTGATGAAGCTGTGGGAGTCGGGCTTCCGGGTCTGGCCGTTTGAGGATGCGGACCTTGTGGAGGACACGCCCAGACCGCTGCTGGTGGAGATGTACACCCGGCTGCTGACAGGCCCGGTCAAGAAATCGAACGCGATGGCCCGGAGAGAGTACCTGTTGGCGAAGAAGAGGACGGATGCGTTGCTGTATCGGGGGCTGAGTGGCGGTGTGGTGGGTAAGGCGCGGGGGAGTGAAGATGGATTCGACGCGCTGGTTTGCTGTTTGGAGATGGTGCGATGGCAGCAAGATTTTGAGGGGTTGCGGGCTACTCGGGACGCAGGTTTGCGGTTGGAGGGGGTTACGTGGCGGCCGGGGGTGATGGACGGGATTTAGAAGGGGCGCTTGCGGAAGGCGCGGTAGAGGTAGGATTCGCCGCGGATGACGACGTTTTCGGGATCGAAGAGGGGACCTTGGTGGAGGGTCTGGTTTTCGGCGAAGTCCAGTGGCTCGTAGCGGGGTGCGAGGCCGGACTGGGCGAAGTCGAAGTTGGCGTGCTCGACGAAGAGGATGCCGCCGGGTTTGAGTTTGATGTCGAGGAGGCGGAGACTTTCTTCGAATCGCTCGAAGGTGAAGCCGTTGCGGATGACGCCGTTGTTGAGGTCTTTGTATTCGGTGCGCTGGAAGACGGCCATGCAGAAGATGGCGTCGAAGGGGCCAGCGGCAGCAAACTCCGGGGAATGGGTCTCGACGAAGGTTAGGCGGGGGTTGGAATTGCGGCGGCGGCACTGTTTCAGGCACCAACGATTGATGTCGACGCCGAGGATTAAAGCGTTGGGGAGGTGGCGGGCGAGCGAGAAGACTTCTTCGCCGGTGGCGCAGCCAAAGGAGAGGATGGCAGGGGCGTCGAGATGCTTGAGGTGTTCGCGGCAGGCTTCGAAGAGCTCGGGGTAGCGATCAGGTGCGGTGAAGGTGGCTCCCTGAAAGTGGAGATCGCGGTGGAGTATGCGGGTGAGTATCTCAGACCGCATGCGGGAGCTGAAGACGAATCGGCGGCCGGTTCCGAAGGTCCGGAACACGCGTGCGAGCGCTCGAAGGATAGAGCTCGGTGAGTTGGACCATGTTTGTATTTTGGCTTGAAGCATTTGATAGGGCCCGGTACCGCCGTGACCCAGCCAAGTATACCGTTGCGGGGTGTGGGCGCTGGTAGACTTTGGGCTATGGAATATCGTTCGGGCAGTCAGATTCGTGAAGACTTTTTACGGTTTTTTGAGGGGAAAATGCACCGGCGCGTGCATTCCTCGTCGCTGGTGCCGGTCAATGATCCGACCCTGCTGTTTACCAACGCGGGGATGAACCAGTTCAAGGACGTGTTCCTGGGTGCGGAGAAACGGGGTTACACGCGCGCGGTTTCCAGCCAGAAATGCGTGCGGGCGGGCGGCAAGCATAACGATCTGGAGAACGTAGGGTTTACGCGGCGGCACCATACGTTTTTTGAGATGCTGGGGAACTTTTCCTTTGGCGATTATTTCAAGCGGGATGCGATTGCGTATGCGTGGGAACTGCTGACGAGTCCGCAGTGGTTTGCGATCGATCCGGCCCGGTTGTACGTCACGATCTTTGAGGGAGATGCTGCTGTTCCACGGGATGCGGAAGCCTATGATCTGTGGCTCGAGGCGGGTGTGCCAGCGGAGCGGATCTTTGAGTTGGGTGCCAAGGATAACTTTTGGGCGATGGGGGATACGGGGCCTTGTGGTCCCTGCTCGGAGATTTACTTTGACCTCGGGGTGGAGGCCTCTACCACTGGAGGCGATGTTGCTTTTCCGGATGACGACCAGCGGTATATGGAGATCTGGAATCTGGTGTTTATGCAGTTTGACCGGGGTGGGGATGGGGTGTTGACGCCGTTGCCAAAACCTTCAATCGATACGGGCATGGGGCTGGAGCGGATCGCTTGCGTGTTGCAGGGAGTGAAGTCGAACTATCAGACGGACCTGTTTACGACGCTGATTGCCCGGGCGGCGGAGTTGACTGGGTCTCAGCTCTCAGCTTTCAGTTCTCAGGTCTCAGAGGAAAAGGGTGCGGCTTCGTTGAGGATTATTGCGGATCATGCGCGGGCGGCTACGTTTTTGATTGCCGATGGGGTGCAGCCTGCGAACGAGGGTCGGGGATATGTGCTGCGGAAGATTTTGCGCCGTGGGATTCGGCATGGACGACTGCTGGGGCAGGAGAGTCCGTTCATGTTCGAGATGGTGAAAGCCGTTCGGGATGAGATGAAGGTGGCTTACCCGGAGTTGGTGGAGCATGCGGAGCAGGTTAGTAAGGTGGTGCTGGCGGAGGAGGAGCAGTTTGCAAGGGTGATCACCTCAGCTGCCAACATACTCGATCAAGAGCAGGCAGCACAGGTGGCATTGATCATTGAGAAAGAACGGGAGCTGGGTGCGACTGTTTTAGCTGCTGACCTGCAGTCTGAAGCGTCGAGGCATGACAGAAAGATGTGGCAGCTATTCGGGAGTGGGAAGGACTTCGTTTGGATTGATGAAGATCAAGAGCGCGAACTGGAACAAGCCAGGATTTATTCAGGTCGTAAAGCCTTCGCCATCTTCGAAACTTACGGGTTGCCCAAGGACTTTATTGAAGACGCGACGCGCGACGCTCGCCTGACGTTTGATGAAGCAGGCTTCCAGGCTGCCAAGCTCGAGGAGCAGGAGCGGGCGCGGGCTTCGTGGAAGGGGGGGTCGCAGAAGACGGCTAGCCCGGTTTATCGCGACTTGGCGAAGACGGAGTTCGAGGGGTATTCGGCGCTGCGGCTGGAGGGCGCCCGGGTATTGGCACTGGTGAAGGATGGCGTCGGCCTGCAGGCGCTGGAGGCGGGGCAGGAGGGCGAGGTGGTACTCGATTCCACCAGCTTCTATGCCGACTCAGGCGGACAGATTGGGGATGTGGGATGGCTCTATGGGGGCGATTATCAGGCTGTTTTGGCTGACGTGAAGGGTTGCACGAAGCCGGTGCAGGGAGTCTTTGCGCATAAGGTTGTGGCCAGAGCAAGGATTGCAGTTGGAGATGAAGTCAAGACCGTCGTGAATGGCGAGGTGCGGGCGGCGACGATGCGTAACCATACCGGTACGCATCTGCTGCACGCGGCGCTGCGAGAGGTGCTGGGGAAGCATGTCAAGCAGGCTGGGTCGATGGTGAGCCGGGATCGGCTGCGATTCGATTTTTCGCACTTTACGGGCGTGGCGGAGGAGGAACTGCGGGAGATTGAGTCGATTGTGAATGCGCAGGTGCTCGCCAATACGCCGGTGCAGACGATGGTGGATGTGCCGATCGACGTGGCCGTGAATGACTATGGCGCGATGGCGCTATTTGGCGAGAAGTACGGCGACAAGGTGCGGGTGGTGAAGATCGGGGCCTTTTCGACCGAGCTTTGCGGCGGGACACACACGCTGGCGACAGGCGAGATTGGCGTGATCAAGCTGGTGGGGGAGAGTTCTGTTGCGAGCGGCGTGCGGCGCGTGGAAGCAGTCACGGGAACCGGCGCACTGGAAGAATTCCGGCGTGGGTTCGAGATGGCTCGGGTGGTTCCGGGCGGCGCCAGTGGCCTGCGGGAACGGCTGGCTGCGGATGAGGAAGAGATTCGCCGGCTCAAGAAAGAACTGGACGCGCTGCGGTTGAAAGCGGCCTCGGCTACGGTGGCGGATGCGGCTTCTGAGGCGGTTGAGGTCAAGGGCGTCAGGGTGCTGGCAAAACGCGTCGATGGCGTGGACAAGGCGCAGATGCGGGAGCTTGTGGATGGGCTGCGGGGGAAGATCGGGTCTGGAGTCGTAGTGCTCGGCGGAGCGAATGATGGGAAGGTAACGCTGATCGTCGGAGTCACGAAGGATCTGACGGCGAGGGTTATGGCGGGGAAGATCGTTGGAGTTCTGGCGGTGATGGTTGGGGGCAAGGGAGGCGGTCGGCCAGATCTGGCAGAGGCTGGTGGATCGGATGTTTCGGGGTTGGACGGGTCGCTGGCGAAGGTCGGGGAGGTTGTGGGGGGGATGTTGGGGTAGTCGGAAAACCCAGGTCTCAGAATCGAGACCTGGGGCACCTGGTTTGTGTAGTTTCCGGTCCAGGGGATTGCACCCGCGCTAACCCTCGGGCTTCGTCTTTTGGTGATCATTGGTCCCCCAAAAGGTCGTGGCTGGGGGTATCGGGGGGTGTACGGGGTGGCTTTTCACAAGGTCGGGGACCGGGGGCGGTCTTAAACTAGGGTGGTATGGGGATCTCTGGGGCGAAGGTGGGTTGGAGTGGGCGCGGCTTTTGCTGCGTGGGTTTGGTATGGGTTTCGGTAGGTCTGGCATGGGGTTCAACGCGGACCGAGACGGCGAGAAAACAAGACATGCTGACGCCGTTTCAGCAGGCAGAGCGGGAGCGTGTGGAGTTTGAAGCACTGCCGGAGAGCAGTAAGACCAAGGCTGCGTTTGCGCAGGTGATGGATAGTTTTCGTGCGGTTTATCACAGCAATCCGCGGGCGACACATGCGCCGGAAGCAGTGAATGCTGTGGCGGAGCTGCTGGCGGAGCAGGGGCGGACGCTGGGCGATGCGAAGAGCCTGCGAGCCGCGGTGGGGCAGTACGAATTTCTGCGGACGCAGTATCCGGGCAGCGGGTTACGGGTGCCGGCGCTGCTGGCCGAAGCGACAATCGAGGAAGAGGATCTGGAGGACGGGGCGGTTGCGCGGGAGAAGTATGCGGCGGTTGTGAAGGAAGCTCCGCGCAGTAGCTCGGCGGGGGAGGCTCGGGCGAAGCTGGCGGAGTTGGGTCAGGCGGCGGGGGGACACGGATTCGTAGGGGGTAATGGAAAAGAAGCGGATTCCTCCGCTGTGCTACGAAATGACAACAAAGACGTGCTGCGAAATGACAACCAAGGCGTGCTGCGGAATGACAACGAAGGCGTGCTGCGGAATGACAACCAAGATGTGCTGCGGAATGACAACAAACGTGCGCTGCGGAATGACAACAAAGGAGTGGCCGACAACAAGCTTGTGGCGGAGGTTCCGATTGTTGCGGCCAAACGCGGGCCTCTGGCCTTAGTGACGGGGATTCGACATTGGTCTACGCCGACTTATACGCGGGTTGCGATTGATCTGGGATCCGAGGTGACGTTTGAGGCGGCGCGGGTGCCAAATCCGGATCGGATCTACTTTGACCTACATGGGACCAGGCTGGGGGCGGAGCTTGTGGGTAAGAGCTTCGACGTGACGGATGACGGATATTTAAAGAAGATCCGGGCCGCACAGGCGGGCGGGGACGTGACGCGGGTGGTGTTGGATGTGAGTGATGTTTCGGAGTATTCGGCGTTTTTGTTGCCGAATCCTTATCGGTTGATTGTCGATATTCATGGCGGCAATGGGGCGTTGGCGCCGAAGGTAGAGTTGGCAGCTAGCTCGACGCCGGTCGACGCGGGGGCTGGGAAGAAGGCGAGTGCGGCGGCGAATGCTTCGGGATTGCCGGCGATGGCGGTGACCGATGGTGGAGAGGCGGTGCGGCCGGTTACGCCGGTGCAGACACCGACTCAGGCCTGGGCTTCGGGTCGTGCACAACCCCTCGACAATCTTGCCTCCGGTCCGGTGAAAGCGGGGCACACGAGTTCTGTGGCGGCTCCGCGGACAGGCTTTTCCACAAAGGCCACGGAGACCAAGCCCGTGCCGAATACGGTTGCCGTGAAGGCTCCGGTGACGACGATGGAGGTGGTGGCCGTTAGCAGCGCGCCGGGTAAGGTTGAGGCGACAAGCGCGCCGACCTCCAGGCCAATTGCGGCTGTCGTGAAGGTTGGACGAGCTCCGTCAGAGATCCGAGCCAAAGACGATAGAACGGTCGCGAAGATGGGGCGCTCAACTTCAGCCGCCGTCCCGACCAAGGCTGCGGAGAAGACGGCCGATGGTGAGACGAGCCTGGTGCGTGCGCTGGGGTTGAAGATTGGGCGGATTGTGATCGACGCAGGGCATGGCGGGCACGACTCGGGGACGCTGGGCGTGGACGGAATCCAGGAGAAGGATGTGGTACTGGACGTAGCCTTGCGCCTAGGCAAGCTGCTGCATGAGCGTCTGGGCGCGGAGATTATCTACACCCGGTCCGACGATACCTTTATTCCGCTGGAGACGCGGACGGCGATCGCGAACAAGGCGCAGGCGGATCTGTTTCTTTCCATCCATGCAAATAGCTCGCAGGATGTGACGGCGCGTGGCGTGGAGACCTATTACCTGAACTTTACGAGCGACTCAAATGCGCTGGACGTGGCGGCGAGAGAGAATGCGGTGGGTGGTCAGTCGATTCATCAGCTTAGCGATCTGGTGAAGAAGATTACGTTGAAGGACAAGATTGCGGAGTCGCGTGAGTTTGCTTCGGATGTTGAGGGGGCACTCTTTTCAGGGTTGCAGAGGGGCAATGCGGGGCTGAGAAATCGCGGGGTCAAGAAGGCGCCGTTTGTGGTGCTGATCGGGGCTAATATGCCTTCGATTCTGGCGGAGATCTCGTTTGTCACCAACGCGCGGGATGCGGAGCAGTTGCGGATGCCGGAGTATCGACAGCGGGTGGCGGAGAGCTTGTTTACGGGTGTGGCGAAGTATGAGGGTGGCCTGGCGGGGGCGAGGCCGGTTCAGATGGCGGAGAAGTAGTGGGCGCTTCGAGCGGAAGATAGGGTGTAACAAGAATGAGGGCGGGATAAAGGCGGGAGTTGAGCGGTATCGAGAGCCAGGTTTCAGAGGTGGAAACTGGGATACCTCGATTTGTGGCTGGGTAGGGCTGGTGGTGCTTTGACGAAACGCAGATCTCCTACCTTTGCTCAGGATGACAATCTCTTGGGGACACACGGCGTGAAGGGTGAGGCTGCTTACCGGGTGGGGCCGGTGGTAGTCTCATGCTGATGGGGCTATTCGTGAAGTTGAGTTCGGTTAGACGCTTGTTTGTGGGTGTTTTGGCTTTTGCGGGCGCTTGTGCCTGGGGGCAGGGCGTAGCGTCTCTTGGAGCGCCGGGCAAGGATGCGCCCAAGATCATGGTGGTGGAACCTCTCGCGCCGTTGCTTCCAACCAACGCGCAACTGGTGCTGGATACAGCGGGAGCAGTGCCTGCGGCGACCGCGGAGTTGGAGGCGATCCTGAAGGAAGATGGGATCGTGCGGTCGGAGACGCGGGCAATTGTGGACTCGCCTCAGGCCTGGGTTGCGGCGTATCAGTTTGGCGATGCCACGGGTGCGTACTCCGCCTATACCTATTTGCGGCAGGGCGGAAGAGCAATTGGGGGTAGCGGAAAGGTCAACGAGACGGAAGTTCAGTTGCCTGGCGGCGAGATGATTTACCTAAGCGGCGTCACGGTGGTAAGGGCGCTGGCGAAACAGCACCCGGAAGCTGTTGGAGCGCTATTGAAGAGCGTTGAGGTTGGATTGCCGAAGATTGGTGGGCGCAGAAGCCTGGCTCCACTGCTGCCGAAGATATTACCGAAGGATGGACTGGACGCCGCGAGTGTGCGATACGCGCTGGGGCCGGTGGCTTACACGGCCATGGGTGGAGTGCTGCCGGCGGGAATGTTGAACTGGGACAAGAGCGCTGAGTCGGCGACGGCTTCCTACAGCGGACGTGGTAGCAGCAAAGGCACGTTGACGCTGCTGATGTATCCGACGCCGCAGATTGCGGGAGAGCGTGGGCGCGCGATCGAGAAAGAAGTGAATGAAGAGGGTGCGGGCAAATTTGGAACGGTGAAGATGCGTCGCGTAGGCCCGTTGCTTGGCATCACTTCGGGCGGGCTGTCGGCTGATCAGGCGCAGAGGTTGATTGCGGGACTGCACCTGAGCGAGGAAGTGACCTTCGACAAGAAGATGCCGCTCGAGTTCCACGCTGAGGTTAAGAAGACCGCGAGCCTGTTGCAGAACATCGCGGTGCTGTGCGGCATATTGATCCTTGCGGCAGTGTTGCTGGGCTTATTTCTGGGTGGAGCACGAGCCGGCTGGCGCGTGATGCACGGCAAGCCGGCGGCGAGTGAGCCGGAGTTTCTGACGATCAGTCTGCGCGACAGTCCCAAGGCGCTTTTCGCACCGAAGGACACCAACCCCTAGCTAGAAGAAATTCCAGCCGAATAGTTGCACCTGTACCGGTGCATAGAAGGAGCTAAGCGGTTCATTCAGTGTCTGTTGGGGATGAAAACCGCGGTGAGAAGGCGAACATGTGGCGAATGTCAAGGGTAGAAAGTATCTTTCTGGTCAATAGCTAAGTATCCTGCAATCAGTATTTTGAACCGCGCGCGAATTCGCCTTGACACCCGATTTAGGCGAATCTAGTATTTCGCCAGAAAGTTCAGATGGCTTTGCCTCCGTCGGAACTATTCTCCCTAAACAAGAGGTCGCCCCGTTGCCGGGCGGCCTCTTCGTCGTCCGGCGTGCGTTTTGGACGCTCGCCGATGCTCGCCAGAGCTTCGCGAAGGAGGTTCCCGGAGACTGAACATAAGCCTGAGGACGAGGTGATTGGATTTGTCGTGGGCCTGGGAGCCGTGGGGGTTGGGGCCTGGAAGGGCGAAGGATACATGGGATATGAAAGAGACAAAGATCCCGGCGGTCTCAGCGACCTTGGGAGCGAAGATTCGCGCGGTGGCTGATGCTTATGAAGAGAAAGTGACATGTGGTCGCCTGGCGCATGATCTGACGTGCTGGAACATCGGCATGCGTGGTGTGACGAACCCGACTGCCAGTTCTCCGTGCCTCACGAACCATACGACGGAAACGTTTGTCGACGCAAGATATCTAGGCCTGGTGATTCCGGACCTTACGAAGATCGAGTTGGAGAATATCTACAACGAGACGCGGTGGAATGTACTGATCGCGGGGCTGGAGGAGAAGCAGCGCACGCAGATAGTGCTGAGGCATGTGGTGGCGAACGGCATCACGAAGACACAGACGTACAGGTCTTCGCGGATGTCGTTACCGTTGCGCCGGGATCGACTCTTCGTTCAAGGGTGAGAGCGTGTGCGTGGTGGAATTCGGCAAGAATGCGATAGCGGGGGCGGCCAACAACATGGCGACTGCATGCAAGGATGTGATTGTGCCGAAGCGAGAGGTGTTGGGAGCCGCAGGGGCAGCCATCTGCTGCCTACGGTTGTGCCTACGGAGATAGACCAGTAGAATGAGACGGTAGGCCGATGTAGCTCAGTTGGTAGAGCAACTGATTCGTAATCAGTAGGTCAGCGGTTCAACTCCGCTCATCGGCTCCATTCCATTCAACAACTCAAAGCATACTAACTTTTCGTTGACCCCGAAGGACGGGGAAAACACCGGTGACTGCCTGTTTCGCGGACTCTCGCTCCGGAAAGATTTTGTTGACCGCCTCCCTCATCTTGTCCATCCGCGAATGACCATAGATGGTCGACATCAGCACGGGGGTCGACGGAGACCATCTGACGATCTCGCCGATGGTGGTCAAAGGAACGCTTTCAGGGACCCTTTGGCTCACGGCGGTATGCCGAAGGGCGTGCAGGCGGTTGTGTGATGCTCAGACGCTTGCGGACGCCATCCCACGCGGTTGGATCGAACCTATAGGTTATGTCGGGTCAACTGCGTACACCAAAGCCGTCGATGCCTGAAACGTTTGTCCTTTCGCTCCGTAACGCTCGCGTGGAAATACGAAGTGGGCTGGCTGCCGATCTGGAATGTTTTGCGCCCGGAGTTTTAATACGAAGAGCGCCCGTTCACTGAGCGATACTGTGCGTCCTGAGCCCGCAGCGGCCTTGTCATGGTACCCATATCAACGAGCACTCCGAGAACCGAATGTTCGAGCAAACCAGCGACGTGGTGACTCCGGTAGCCACGTCGAAAAGATCGTTGAGGTACGGCGCGGCGGCCACGCACTTGCGCTGCTGACTAAGGTGAAGGTGCGCGGCGTAGTCTGCGGCGGCGACAATTTGCAGGCTCTAGTGAATCAGGGGAATTTTGGAACAAAATAGCACGGCGCCTCGGAGAGGTTGGACTTCGCTGCCGACGTCATTTCGAGCAGCGAAGGCGGCAAGCTCTTTGGCGTCATGGCTGGTTTGAACAGCAGCCGAGGCCGATCGTTCTCGGCGGCCACTCACCTTAAGCGCGACGGTGATCGTTGGATAGGAGTGGTGACCCCAGCAGGCCGAATAGGTCCGTTTCGACATCCAGTGGGTGACCCGTTTTAATGACGGTAAGATGGACGGTGTCGTAACACAATCTGGATGGAGAGCCGTGCCTGTCTCAAAACGTCGCGAACAATGCAGTCCGCTTCATCGCATTCAAGCTGGTCGGTGGGCCGAAGTCGCCGTGGGGTCAGGGGGATCGAGCGTCTACGTAACGGAGAACGGCTTCACCCAGAGATCGGATGTAATGGCCGTCGGGAGCTTCGCCTCCTCGGTAGATCAACGGCCATACTTCGGTCTGGGTATCGCAACGAAAATTGACATAATCGAGATCCGATATCGGAACGGATTTTTACAGCAAATCGCGCCACCGGCGGAGGTGGATGGGTTCTATCGGATCGTAGAGGGCGGGTCGCCGGAAGGGATACCATTTTGAAACTGCTTGCATCTTTTATGCTCACCCTGTTTGCCGCACTCCTTACGGCGCAAGTCAAAGAATCTGCTCCGGCTCCAGCGATCGCAGCTCCTGCCAACGCTGTACCAGGCTTATTTGTCGATGTTGCCGTGAAATCAGGGCTGAACTTCAACGCAGTTGCGCAGCATACGCCCAGCAAGTACCTGATCGAAACCATGGGTTCCGGAGTCGCGGTGTTCGACTATGACAACGATGGCCTGCTCGACATTTTCATGGTCAACGGGGCTAGTGTTCTCGACCCGGCACCTAAAGGATTTGTACCTGTTAAAACGGGGCCGGCGGAGTGGAATCGCCTTTACCACCAGCGTAAAGATGGCACGTTTGAGGATGTCACCGTGCAAGCCGGCCTTCAGGGAGTCGGCTACGGCATGGGCGTAGCTGTCGGCGATTACGATAATGACGGCTATGAGGACCTCTATGTAACCGGCTACGGCGGCAATCATCTCTACCATAACAACGGGAATGGAACCTTCACCGATGTCACGGTCTCCTCCGGTACGGGCGGATCGAATAAGCCACGTGAAGGATGGTCTACCTCCGCCGCCTGGGTCGATCTTGATAATGACGGCCTATTGGATCTGGTGGTGCTGCGCTATGTTCAGTGGGACTGGGACGATTTGTGGTGCGGTGAGCGCCGTGAAGGTTATCGAGCGTTCTGCCACCCCGACGTCTTCCCCGCCATCGCCCCCTTGGTCTACCACAACGACGGCAAAGGCCACTTCACCGAAGTCGCAACAAAGCTAGGGCTGGCCCAACCCGGCAAGGGACTCGGGATCGCTATCGGCGACATCGATCGTGACGGAAAGGTAGATCTTGCCATCGCTAACGATTCGATGCCCCAGTTCCTTTATCGCAATAAAGGAAACGGATCGTTTGAAGAGATGGGCCTTCTGGCAGAGATCGCAGTGGATGCCGACGGCAGAACGTATGCGGGCATGGGAATCGATCTGCAGGATTACAACAATGACGGGCTTCCCGATCTTGTCATTACCAATCTTGCGAACCAGAAGTATGCGCTTTACAAGAACAATGGCGACGGCTCCTTTACCTATGACACTTACGCCAGCGGCCTGGCCCGAATGACGTTGCTTCATTCCGGCTGGGGCATTCACTTCCTGGACTATGACAACGATGGCTTCAAGGACCTGCTTGTGGCACAAGGACACGACCTCGACACGGTTGAGCTGAACTTTCCGCAACTGCATTATCGGGAACCGATGTTGCTTGCCCGCAATACAGGAAAGGGCTTTGTGGATGTCTCTAAAGCCTCCGGAGCCGTCTTTGCCGAGCGCTGGGTCTCGCGCGGCATGGCTGTGGGTGATCTGGACAACGATGGACGCCTCGATGCCGTCGTCAGCACGAACGGAGGGCCAGCGCATATCCTGCACAACGAAACCCCAACCCAGAATCACTGGCTGACCCTGAACCTGGTGGGCCATGTATCGAACCGCGATGCTATCGGGGCAGAAGTCAAAGTCACTACTTCGTTTGCTACACAGCTCGCCATCGTCTCAACGGCCGGAAGCTATCTTTCTTCGAACGATAAACGCGCACACTTTGGTCTTGGTTCCGATAAGTTTGCCACGAAAGTTGAAATCCGTTGGCCAAGCGGGATTCTACAGACGCTCGCGAACATTCCCGCCGACCAGGTGCTTAGAGTGGATGAACCCCTGAGCCGCCCCGTAGCTACGACCGTCCCGTGATGCCGATTGATTTAGGCAGGCCTTAGGGTGTCGGACCAGGCGAAGCGCTTATCGGTATGGCGTGGCTGCCCAGAAAGCGCATGTTTTTAATATGGCTCGGTTGAAACTGAGTGAGGTCCGTAGAGCCGTGAGGTCTCTTTGAACTCCGTCTGCGCTTGCTGGGTCAGGCCAAGTTTTCGATAGAGGCGTGCAAGCTGATAATGAAGTCGGGGATTCTTCGGGTCTAGCGCCACAGCATGTTCCAGAGTTGTTTTCGCCTGAGTATCTTTTGCTTCACCGATGTATGCCCGGGCGAGTTCTTCGAAACAGCGGCTATTGTTGGGTGCAAGCTCGGCGGCTCGAAGCAGCATGCTTTCAGCCTCGCCGTATTGTTCATGCTCCTCGAGGAATGTGCCTAAGTCGAGGAACGGCTCGCTGGCCGGTCGTGCGCTGGTCCGAGCAACCTCGACGGCTGCCTGAAAATTCTTCAGCGCTTCTTCCGGCTTATTTTGTGCCTCATAGGATAGGCCCACATTGTCGAGCGCTTTTGCATTTTGAGGCACGATGAAGAGTGAGCGCTCGAAAGCATGAATTGCCTCGTCGAACTGTCCTTGGTGCATGTGGGCACGGCCAAGGTCATACCACCCTTCGGCGTTATTCGCATTGAGGGTCAATGCCTGCTGAAGCCAACGGATCCCGTCCCGGTAATCGTCAAGCAGAATATAGTCGAGAGCGACCAGTTTGAGGTCGTCGGATTGAGGCGGTGCAATGGCGGTCGCCCGGGTAAAAACACCAAGTGAGGCGGCGGGCTGATTCTCCCGTTGCAACACAAAGCCGAGCAGATACAAAGTTTCCGCTGAACGTGGTTCTAAATCCAGAGACGCGTGCAGCACCGAGTCTGCTTCGATAAACCGTGAGAGCTTCACGAAACACTTTGCCTTCATCCGCAAAGCGACAGCACGCTCCCGCACACCATAAGTTTGCGTTTTATCAGCGATATCTGTGAACAATTTTGCCGATTGAATGTATTGACTATTTGAGAATGCCTGCTGTGCTTCCACAAAGTCTGATCTCTGCTGCGGACGCGGAATCGCGGCCTGTGGGTAAGCAAACGCTATACCGATGACGCCTTGCAAGAAGCACATATGAAGAAGGGTCCGGACAAAATTACGATGGACGCTTCTGAAGGAGTCATCGCGAAAGCGTGAGGCGCGAATTACTTTCATCAGATACTCCAGCACGCGGACTGGTGGATTTCTACAGGCTGATCGGTCTGCAATTCTTGGCTACTAACAAAACTGGACGGGCTGCTCAACTAATAACTTCTCGTTGATCACAGCCCCGAGTTACTTCATTTCTGTGCAACGCTGATCACAGTAATACTTAGGGGAGGGAATGAATGAAGGAGTTTACCCTCGAAAGATTGTGGGTGGACTTGCGAACTCACTCTTTTGGGATCAAGCTCGTCATTTTCCGTCAGGATGCTATCGCCCGTAATGGTTGAGATTTTTGCATTCCCTTTGCTGATCCCAAGCGCGGATAAATCGATCTCCGCACTCTCCGGACGGGTGAGGTGTCGATTGACGCAGAAGAGCAGCAGTGTCTTTCCATCCGCTGATTGGGTGGCAACTACATCCAAGTAAGGAACGTCTTTGATGTCCGGCAGGCGACGGATACCTTGAACGACGCTGTACGTGGGTGAATCGGTCGCCACTGAAAGCAGGGTGCGCGGGTGGGCGGAAGCATATTCACGCAGCACCCAGTAAGCAGGCGCACCATAAGCCTGAGCGTGTTTCTTGACGATGCCTGCAAATTCAACGATGCCCGTCATGTCAGAAACACCGACTGCATCGGCGTTACGCATCAACATGTTGAGAAAGCCGCCGGCAAACAATGCGCCGCCCAGGTTACTAAAGCCTGGTCCAGCCTGCGCACCCGCAACTATCAACCATTCTGTAAAGGCCACCTTGACGTCCGGACGGCCAGCACTAACGGCTTGCTGCCTTATCTCCTGCATCTTGCTCGCCATTCCCCAGGGCAGAGCGAGCGAGGCCTGTGCGTGAAAGTCATAGCTTGCGTCGGCTAGCTGTACGGTGTCGTTCACCACGAAATGCGTTGAAAGATATTGAAAAGTTCCGGACGGCAACATAAGCTGCTGCGCATTCCAGTTCTGGAAGAAGTCTTCGTCCCCGCCGGTTGCGATCAGCCTTGCATGGGGGTCAGCGTTTCGAACAGCCGTGCTGAAGGCAAGGGTGCGAGCGGCGATTCGTTCCGGGGTAGGGTAGCCGACCTGAAAGCTTCCCCACAACTCATTGCCAAGCTCCCACATAAGGCCCCCACGGTGGTTGCCCCAGTGATCATTCACGTAGCGCACCCATTCCGCTGCTTCGCGCGGGGAACCTGTTCCCAGGTTGAGAGCGATTTGTGGTTCGGCTCCAATCAGACGACAGAAGTTCAGAAACTCATCGGTGCCGAATGTGTTGTACTCCGGGATTCCCCAGGCCACGTTTACCTTGGAGACGCGCTTGTCCGGCAAGCCCATGCCATCATGCCAGTCGTAGGCCGAGGTAAAGTTTCCACCAAACCGTACCACTGGAGAATGCAAGTCGCGAGCCAGCGCCAAAACATCCGGATCCATGCCTTCCACTGCATCTGCGGGAACGAGGCCGATGTTATCTATCTGCGCCCGAGCCTCGTCGGAAAGCGAGATCACCAAATCCAGGGGATCCTGAGCGACAACGGTACCGGCCTTCAGTTGCAACGTGAATGGATATTTGGTCCAGGTTGCAGAAGGTGCGTTGATATTCGCAAAGGCCAGGATCTCATCCGGCCTACCTCTGCGCCGCAGCGTTATCTTGACTTCTGGGCCACCTTCCACATGCTTGACCCACACACTGCCGGCATACTTGAGTTCACGCTGAACTGGTAAGTACACCTTTTCAAGAATGCCAACTTCCTTGCCAGGGAGCGCCATGATCAGCATGGATTGAAAGGAGTTGGCTGCGTCGCCGCGGATGGGCGCGTATCGCTTCCCTTGCCATTTATTGAGCGGCTCCCACGGCAGCGGCAGCCCTGCATTCGATCCGTCCATCAGTTCGGGCCTCTCCTTCAAGAGAGATGCCGCGTTTCCTGATGACCAGAGGCCATCTTCAAAAGATGGATTCTCAATAACGTCAGCCCAGAGACCGCCATACGTAGCCAGCCGGATTGGCTCCAGAAAGCTCCCAAACAAGGCGTCCGGCACGACGGTTGGCGCAGGCGGCCTTGAAATCCGCAGATGTACAGGGCCGGTAGCCAAAGGAGCAGACTCTGTTATCTGCGCGGAAACATGAGCAACGGCAAGGGTAGAAAAAATTGAAAGCAGGGCAACAACCAAGGGAGAACAGATGCGACGCTCGAACATATACATCTCCTTACTGAAAAATCTATTGCCGACCTGAGTCGTTAGCGTAAGCGCGTTTATGAGCATTTGCACCGCAGATACAATCGATTCCGTGAGCCATCTGGCTGGACGCGCAAAATTTGAAGGCTGCCTGTTTCATCGTTCCGACGGCACAGGATGAGACTTCCCCTGCTGCTTTTCAGCCAGATTTTTCGCAAGGGTGAGCTGTTGTTCTGACTGCTCTTTCTGGCCGAGCCGGTTCAGGACCAGGCCCAGATAGTAATGAGCGGGCTGATATGCGGGCGAGGTTGAGATGGCACGCTCAAGGAGCACCTCGGCCTGCCCATACTGGTGCCCGCGGTAGGCCAGAATGCCGAGTCCGGTCAGGGCGCCGCCATGTTGGGGAGCACGTGCCAAAGTGCGCTCAAAAAGTTTTGTTGCCTCCTGGTCGTGATGTCCGTCCAGTGCCATCTGCGCTAGTTGGTAGTAGCTTTCCGTCTGCATCGGCTGCAGCTCAATCGACCGCTGAAATTCCGCCGTAGCTTCCTCAACATCCTGATTTCGCTGCAGCAGATGCCCGAGTCCGTAATGAGCTGAGGCGTCTGCGGGCCGGGCTGCAAGATATAGCTGAAAATCCGTTCTGGAAGCCGGGAAAAAGTCTTCTTCGGATTCAATCCGAGCCAGGGCATAGAGCGTGTCAAGGTCTACTGGGTCGAGTGTGTGGGCTTCGCGAGCGGCAGAGTCTGCAAGCTTGAGGCGATTCATTTGCAGCGCTTGGACGGCAATGTCCTTCAAAAGCGTCAAGTCATGCGGTCGCCGAATGAGTGCCATCTGCAGAGTGGTGAGAGAGGCTTCCTGATCTCCGGCCGATTTCTGTTGCAGTGCGATAGCGATGGCCCGCTCCGACTCTGCGTCTTGTTTATCTTCCCCCGATGCAGGAGCAACCTTCGACGTCTGCCGTTCAGGCGCAGCAGAAGATGTGATGGTGCTTGTCTGCCTGGTTGGAAGTTCCACTGCCCGGGACGCTGTTGGTCCGGGGCAAAGGGTTCCGGCGAAGATGACTAAGAAGAGCGAACGGTTTGACATGAAAAGAACAGGTGAAGCCGCTATTTTCAGCGGCTTCACGCGACGATATACAAAGCTGCTGTGTTGTACCACCAACTGCTTAGAACTGCACTCGAGCCGTCAACTGCATCAGACGCGGTGTGTCGATCGTAGAGGTCGGCACCCCAAACATCGAGTCATACGGATTTGGATCAGGGCTAGCAAATACATGGCGGTTGAAGGCATTCAGCAGTTCCACTTTGAGGATAAAGAGGACGCCTTCGCCCAACGGAGTCTTCTTCAGGAAGCTGAAGTCTTCGTTGTTGTAGAGATAATTGCGCACCTCTGAGGTGACGCGCGGATTGGTTCCGAACAGGTACCCGCCGTTCTGAGTCGATGATGTGGAACGTAACCGGCGGTTGTCCGGAGCGTTCTGACTGAAGAGCGCCGGAGCCGTCTGTAGAGCAGCGTATTTACCGTTGTTGGAGACACCGCCGACATTGCTCGGATACAGCAAACCGTTGTATTCGCTGTCGACCGACGGATCTGGCCCAATGTTGCCGCCACCCATCCGCAGCTGACGGAAGGGATCGATATGCGAGCTACGTGCCTTGCTGATCAGCTTCGAACCCGGGACACGGGAAAACTGGATGCAGTTCTGATATCCCGGAATACCATCGGCGCAACCCAGACTGACCGGTTGGCCGGACTGGTAGCGAAGGACACCGCCGACTTCGAAGCCACTGATGGCCGATCGGACAAACCGATTGCCGCCAGCGCCGAAATGTTGGCCTTTGCCGAACGGCAGTTCATAGAGAAAAGAGCCAACCACAGTGTGTGGAATGTCCTGGTTGGAGATGAACTTCTGTTGTTTTGCGTCCGTGGCATTCTGTTCTTGTGCAACGCCATTGGTCACGTTGAGAAGAGAGTCTGCATTGGTAATTGTCTTTGAGAACGTATAGCTAACCTTCGCGGTCAGGCCCTGCCGCATCCGGCGCTCCACCGAGGCTATCAGGGCTTGGTAAGACGAGTGGCCCACGTTCTGCAGACAGCAGTCAGTCGCGATGAAGTCGTATTGCGGAAAGGGACGCAGCGCCTGGAAGTAGCGTGCGGAGGGGTTGAAGGTGGGATAAGGCAAGGCATGCGGTGCAACCGCAACAGAGTTGGCGTAGGTGTTGTTGAGAACGTCACCCAGAGCAAAAGTAGAGGGTGAAGTGTTGTTGATATTTTCTGCCTGAGACTTGAGGTGAGCGCCCGAAGAACCGATATAACCGATGGTCATGATCAGGTCCTTGGCGATCTCCTGCTGGACCTGCAGATTCCACTGGTTGACCATACCGGGCCGACCATACGAGGCCTTGATGAAGTTCCCGAAGGGTCTTGGAGCAGCCGAGTTACCAGTATCGAAGAGCGCCGGATTGAGATTGGTGCCAACCGTATAGGGGTCCAGGCCATTGTCGATCTTGTAGCTGGCGCTAAAGCCATCTGTGTTTTGGTTGATTGGATTGGTATAGCCGGACAGGGTGTCGCCACCAAAATCGGAATATTGCAAGGGAGCATAGAGGACGGCAAAACCGCCGCGAATCGACAGTTTCTGATTCCATGCTGACGGAGAATAGGCAAAACCGATCCGGGGTGCGATGTCCTTGTACCAGGTGTTCGCCCAGCGCGTATTGCAGTGGCACTGTGTGCCGAACACCAAAGCTCCGGGAGTATTCGACTTCGGGTCAATCGCGGTCTCGCTGAAGTTCGAGGTGTTGTTCCCGGCCTCCTTGCGGGGCTGATCCACGTCATAGCGCAGGCCGAGGTTTAGAACCAACTGGTTATTGACCTTGAAATCATCCTGGATAAAAGCGGCGTAGTAAGAGGAAAGCCAACGGGGCTGGTGAAAAGGAATGGTGACACCGGCGCTGTCGAAATTACCAAGCAGCAAGCTTGCGCCCCCGAATCCCGTTGCGCCGGAAATGGTGGGGTTGAAAGACGCCTTGGTCTGATTGCCATCAAAGTGAAAGTTTCCGTTGATATTACCTTTCGAGATTGGCGAGTACTGCTGGTAACGAAAATCGACGCCGACCTTGAAACTATTGCGGCCCTTCTGCAAGTCGACTGAATCGTTGACACGAATGCCATTATCGATGTTATCGTCGCTCTGGTTCCGGCTCAGGCTGGTGTACCCATCCGTATTGATGCGGGGCAGGCCACTGGGAATGTTTGCAATTCCGATAAGCGCGGCATAGTTGATGCCAGAGACAGCTGCAAAGGAACCGTTGATGGAATTTGAACGGTTATACCCAAGGTTCAGGTGGTTGAGCAGCGTGGCCGAGAAGATGTGATCCCAGCCAGCGCGGCCAAAGTGGGTGATAAAGTTCTGGGTCTGCGTGTCGGGATCTGCAATCCCCGGGAAAGTGCGGTTGACCGGGTTGTTACGGGTATTCTGCCGGGTGTCATACGTGCCAAAAATCTTGTCCTTGCTGCCTACGTTCTGATCGATACGGATGGTGTAGGTCGTATTGTTGATGGGAGAGGAGGACTGAAGAGAGTAGTTCCCATTCAGCGCGGGACTGGTGGGCAACGGATACAGTGCCAGCAGTTTCTGTGACACAGGGCTGAAGCTGGAGCTTGGAATTGCATTGTTGGCAAATGCGGTGCGGCACTGCTGGCCGTTTACGGTGCGAGTGGTCGAGGGATCGAAGATCTGACCCTGAAGAATCGCCGTTCCATCGCAAGGATTGATTTGGCCGGTCGCCTGTGGCTGACCATTGTTGCCCAGAACGAAGCGGTCGGCAAAGTTGCCGGTGCGTTCAGCCAGAGTAGGCACGGTGGAAGTTGCGGTACCGCCGGCACTGCGCCGGTACTGCTCCCAGGCAAAGAAGAAGAAGGTACGATCTTTTCCGTTGTAAAAGTGGGGAATTGAGAAAGGCCCACCGAAGGTACCGCCGAAGTCGTTCTGCTTGTCGCTCGGCCGCTTGTAAGTCGCGGCCCTGGTGGAGTTTCCAACCGAGTTGTAGTACGCCTTGTTGCCGTTGGAAAACCAGCCGTTTGCATCCAGAGCTTCGTTGCGGAAGATGTCATAGCCAGTGCCGTGAAAGCGGTTGCTACCGGATTTGATGGCAAAGTTTTCTACGCCGCCTGTGGTACGTCCGTACTCTGCCGCAGGTGTTGAAGTAGTTACTTTGAACTCCGAAAAAGCTTCCACGGAAGGACCTTCTTCGTCGAAGGAGGAACCGTTTTCCGAACGGGTAGTGCTCGCGCCGTCCAGAAGAACTTCAGCACCGAAGTTCTGTCCGCCACCAATTTTGGATACGAAGATGCCGTTATTGCTGTTGGCGGTTCCAGGTCCAGCTGTTCCGGGGATCAGGAACACGAAGCTTTCAGCGGAACGCATGGCGCCGACGCCACCAAGAGCCAGCGGAAGGTCGACGATGTCCCGTGTGGAAACCGTGCCGCCTACCTCCGACGACTGCGTCTCAACTTGCGGCGCGCTGTCATTGACTGTCACCGTCTCATTGACGTCGCCAAGTGAAAGCGTAATATCCAGGGCGGCCACGGTCGCGATCTGGACTTCGACGCCTGCGATCACGCTGGACTTGAAACCCGGTGCGGTGGCCGTTATGGTGTACAGGCCGAGTTTGATGGAAGGGAACCTGTAACTACCATTGCCGGTAGATACGGCGTCGTAAACCGAGCCGGTATCCTGACTTTTGGCCGTGATCTTCACGTTGGGGATAGAAGCGCCGGACGTGTCGAGCACATTGCCGGCGAGCTGTCCGTTGTTCGTCTGCCCGTAGGTGACTGACGATCCAAAGATTAGAAGGAGCACCATTGCAAGCCAGCGCAGTGCGGGCGGTGATGATTTCATGAAGCCTCCAGTAAACAATTCTGATATCTTCCGTGTTTCGCAAACGCCTGCCTGGCAACACTGCAGGGCATTGTGATCCGCATCTGCCGTAGGTGTCTGCCAGGCCGGCTCACAAGTTGCGATGTAAGCGGTTGCAATTTGTTCGATCGCCGAATCTTAGTGGCAGTTCGTTGGAACTGTCAACCCAATCCGCCAGCACACTTGGTGCCGATCTGATAGCCGCTGATATGTTCGGCACGCGACTTCAGATTCAGCCGCCGCGATTCTCTCAGTAGTCCGGGCAGGCCCAATATGCGGAAAACTCCCGGGGCAGCCACCCACACAGCGGCAGCTCGGTCGTTAGCCAGGTGCCGGCCCCGTCAGAGCCTCCTTGCGCTGTGTCCTATCTTGCGAATTGACCCTGCGCCAAAGAGGCCTGACCCGGCGTAACTGCGCCGCGCCCCGTCTGTTGCTTGATCAGGTCAACTTCACGCTGGCGGTAGGGCGTGCCATCCTGCCGGAATACCTCATGAAACCAGACGGTGGGCTGAACCAGCACGTAGGGGCGCTGCCAGGAATCCCACGGCAGGTAGGTTTGCGTCAGACCGGCGACCAGGCCCCAGTTGATCGCAGCAACGTGGTACTTCTTAGCGATGGGCAGGCTGCCATCAAAGGTGGATCCGGCCCCACGCGCCATATATTCCGTGCACAGCAGAGGACGGTGCAGCGGCATCAACTCTTCAATGCGGGCGGTGAAGCCTTCAGGCCAGTCATAGTTGTGAAAGGAGATGACGTCCGATTGGGACAGCTGAATTTTGGTCGTTTCGCTCTGCTTACTTGGGTCAGACCAATTGCCGGTCCAGACGCCGCTGGTCAACGGCTGCGTTGGATGAGCGGAGCGTGCCCAAACAAAGGCTTTCGGCAAGAGCTCATCCACACGCTTTACCTTGGCATCCACATCCTCTTCCTTGTCGCCTCCGCGGTTATCGGGCTCGTTCCAGATATCCCAACCCAGGATGCGTGGATCGTTGGCAAACGCGCCCACCACCCCAACCACGTAGGCCTTCAGTTCCGGCTCAACTGCGGGATTCATGAGGCGCGCTTTCCCTGGGCTCTGAACCCAACCGGAATTGTGTACACCCGGGATGGGCGGATGCTGCGGTCCCAGGTGCGGGTCTGTCTCCCAGCATGAGTCAAATAGCACCAGCAACGGACGGATATGGTGCCTGGCTGCGATTTGTAAAAACGTATCCAATCGCTTTTTGAATCCTTCAGAATCCTGCTGCCAGAGCTGATCTTGAAGAAAGACGCGCACTGTGTTCATCCCGATCGATTCGGCCAGACCAAGCTCATGATCGTTGATTGCGGGGTCGAAGGTAGCGGCCTGGAACATCTGTAACTCATTGATGGCATTCGACGGGATGTAATTTGCGCCCACCAGCCACGGTTGCTGGGCGTACCACGCATTGGCACGTGCCTCGGGCCAGCGTTCGACCGGCTGCTGAGCATATACTGCGGAGGCGGCGGCCCAAGCGAGTGGAAGTGCAAGGGCACAGATCGTACTTACGATTTTCATCAAGAAAGCCTTCCCGTATTGCAAGATGCATTAATCACCACACGATACATGATTCATGTAAGCCTTTACACGGGTAGTTTTGAAACGCATACATGCAGCGCAACGTCATGATCAAACCACATCGTCTTATCGCAGCCGTGCTCGTCGCGGCCTGGATCCTCTTGCTACCCCCATCGAAACTGCAGGCTCAGTCGGCTGAAGTTCAACTTGCGTTTCAGCATGGGGCCACAGCTTTGCGCGAAGGCCGGCCTGCAGAGGCCGAACGTGAGTTTCGCAACGCCGTACGCCTGGACCCAACGCTGGCCGAAGCCCATCTGGACCTGGGCCTCGTGCTGGGTCGCGAAGGAAAGAGCGCGGAGGCGATCGAATCACTGAAGCAGGCCCTTGCGATCAATCCGCATCTTGAATCCGGACACATGTTTCTGGGTGTTTTTCTTTACCAGACTGGTCGCAATGAGGACGCAGTAAGCCAATTGCACCAGGAGCTCGCGCAATCGCCAAAAAACCGCGAAGCCTTGTCTTGGCTGGGCATTGTGGAGCTCGCGTCCGGCCATCCGGAACTTGCGACCGGGCCGTTCGACGCCGCTTTAGAGCTCGCTCCGGATGACCTGACCCTGCTGGAGTATCGAGGTCGAGCTCACAGCCAGGTTGCTGCGGAAAGCTACAGCCGTATGGCCAGGGTCAACCCAGACTCCTGGCAGGTGCACAAGGTACGGGCGGAGCTGCTGGTTAGTGAAAATAAGGACCGTGAAGCCGTCGCCGAATACCAGGCCGCGTTGAACCGGGAGAAGAATAATCCGGACGTCTACGAAGGGCTTGGCGATGCCTATCGCCGCCTTAACGAGCTTGAATTAGCCGGGCAGGCCTATGCTCAGGAGCTGGCTTTCGCCCCGCGAAATCCAATCGCCATGTACAACCTGGGCAGCACAGACATTGATCGTGGCGACTACGCCGCGGGGGTCCTGCTGCTCGAGGCCATGCTGAAAAATTATGCCCCCTCGCCGACCGCTGAGTACTACCTGGGCCGCGGCCTGGCTGAAAGCAATAACGAATCCGAAGCTGTTACATGGCTGGAAAAGACTGCGCAAAGCGACCCCAAGGGTGAGTTGGGCAAGCGGTCTTATTACGAGCTTTCGAGGCTCTACCGCAAGATGCATCGCCCTGAGGATGCGGCTCGTACCCTTGCCGCCTACAACCGTCTGCGCGACAGTGATGACGCAAAAAATGCACGCCAGGCTGCTGACTGGCGCAAACTGAACGGTACCGAGACCTCGCCGACACAATCTGATCTTACGAACTCCGCCAAGCCCTAGCTTGGCTTTAGGCCAGGAGCCGGTGATACGCACTGTAAGTTGCGCCGCCGACCTGCGCGAACGAAGTGAAGATGCGTTCTCCGGTTGCGGTTTCCACGCTCCAGTGATTCTCATCCACCTGGCGCGCCCTGAGCAGCGCCTTCTCAGTAACCGGAACGGCAGGACCGAGCCCATAAAGCAGCATCGGACCAAGCATCAGGGCTGCCGTGCCGGGGGTTTCAGCATCAATCGGCTGGGTGCGCAGCGTCATCGGCAGATGAAGTGAGAGCCGGTCGCCAGGATGCCAGCGACGCTTTACCGTGCTGAAGCCCTTAATCGGCATGGGAAGCGTCAACGGATTTCCATTCAGCGTGGCTCGCACACCGCTTCCGGCCCACTGCGGAATGCGAAATGAGAGCGCAAATTGTGCGGCGTGGGCCGGCCGCACCTCAAATGGAACCATATCCGCAAAGGGATATATGCCGCTCTGCTCAATCTCTATCTTTACGCCGCGTTCACTGTAACGCACCGTGGAGGGGGTGTAGAGATTGATGTAAAGTCCCTGTCTTCCACGTAGATAAGCGTTGATGCGATAGTCAGCGGCGGCTTGAGCAAGCGTACCGGAGCAGCAAGGCCACTTGTCGCCGTGATAAACCTTGCGAGCCTGCAGATTGTAGTCAGAGTAGTAGAAGGAGTGACCATCTGCCTGCAACGGCAGCGAGCCAAGGATGGTGTTGAGCATCACTGCTTCCATGGAGTCGCCGTATCGTCCGTCCCCGGTAATGGAGAGCAATGAACGAGTGAGCTTGAAATGTCCATAAGCTCCGCATGGGGTTTCAAAGGAGCTGTTCGTCCCGCGAAGACTTTGCGCGAGTTCTCCCCGGCCAGGCGTGACAAACGCCTCATCGGGCCCCCATCCTCCACTCGCGAAGCTTTGCTGCTGGACGAACGCAAAACCATTTACGGCGGCCGCAAGCGACTTCTCGTCGCCTGTCATCAGAAAGGCCTGCGCGGCAGAATTCAAGGCGTTGAGATGGCTATAGGCATGCAGGCCAGGCAGTACGTTCTCCCCTTGTGCGAGAGGATCAAGGAAGCTGGTGTGCATGAATTTATGCGCAAGATCGCGGTAGTAGGGATCGCCCGTTCGCTGGTAGGCAAGAAAGTAATTCTCAGGCAGCGTATAGCTTTCATCGTAGGAGTAGGTCGCATCCCTCGTGGAGCGTTTGCGCTGCTCAGCACGCGACAAAGCCTTCTCTGGAAGGTAGGGCTGCGCGAGCACGTTAATCCGGTGCAAGACGTCCGCGGCATCAGGATCCTGGGCAAACTCCAGAGCATCGATCAAGCCGCAGTTCAGTTTTTCCAGGGTGTAAGCGGGAAAGCGATTGTCCCCGCCAAAGAAGCTTCCCTTGCTGTCAAACGAGTCGGCAAGCCCTTTGACTAGCGTGTTGACGCGTGCCCGGGTGGCTTGTGAACCATCAATGGAAGTTGAGCGAGAAAAGGCTGAGAGCCACTGCCCGAAAGTATGGCCCGGACAATAGGCGTGCGCATCGTACCAACCGCCGATTGCAGCGCCTGGTGCCGCTTTGCCAGACCGAGCGCGGTAAGGCTTCAACAATTCATCATCGGTAAGCGAAAGCAGCACGGCAAGGGTATCGGTGCGCTGCTTTTCCGGGACGCCGGGCGCAAGCGTTACATCGGAATAGGCAACGGGCAGCAGGATCGCACGGGACGGCAAGGAAGCCAACGGCTGTGGAACCAGATCTGCCAAGCCAGTGCAGGGCAAAGCGGCACCTACGCTCAGCGCTGCGGTACTTTTGAGAAAATCCCGTCTGGGAAACTTATGTGAAGCTTTCATATTCGATACTCCTTGCATAACTTTCTGCTCGCTTGAAGTCCACACCGCACCTGCCTTGATGCTGCACGATGCAGATCTCCCACGTTGGACGACCCTATTTGCTCTGAGGAGACGTCGTAAAACTTCCCGAGGGTTTCGCCAGCTCTGTGCTGGTCGCTTCGGGACGTCCAAAGTCGGGAGTGCCGTCGGGATTCCAGTGAAATTTCTGCATGCGGGGAGAGCGATGATTGCCGCACCCCTGACCAGGTGCCTCATTCGCGTGATAGATAATCCAGTCCTCTTTGCCATCCGGGGACTGAAAGAACCCATTGTGTCCAGGCCCAAAGACACTATGCTCGCGGTCCTGTTGAAAGAATGGATGATCGAATTTATTCCAGGAAGAGGGCTTTAGCAGGTTCGATCCCGCCGTCGCATGCACTACGCCCAAGGCATAGTAGTCCGTCCAGCAGGCGGAGCCGGAATAGACCAGAAAAATGTCCTCTCCGTGCTGCAGGATCTCAGGACCCTCATTGACTTCAACATGCGGAACGGAGGGCCGGTCGAGGAGGTCGCCTACACGCTCCCAAGGGTAAGTGGCGATCGAGATGGCGGTCCGTTTGGAGTCAATGGTCCAGGGATTCTTGAGCCGTGCAATGTAGATACGCTGCTCGCCATCCGTCGTTCCTTCCCATCCCGACCACACCATGTATGCCTTGCCCCTGGACTCGAAGACGGATGCGTCGATGGCCCAGTGATCGCTTGAATCGGACACCTTTCCGCGGAAGGTCCAGGTTCCGTCAAGCGGATCGGCAGCCGGATTTTCCAACACGTAGATGCGATGTGTTTCATTGTGCCCGTCGTCCGCGGCGAAATAGATGTACCACTTTCCTTGCAAGCGGTGAAGCTCCGGTGCCCAGATATCTTTTGAATAGGGGCCGATCTCCGGAGGCGTCCAGACGGTTCTCAGAGTGCCGTGCGCAAGATCGGCGATATCGCGCGTCCGGCGGATGGTCAGATCGCGGCCGGTTGTATTCATGTAATAGTAAAAACCGTTGGCAGCAATGACCCACGGATCCGGACCCGCGGACAGCAGCGGATTATGAAAAGTCCCAGTGACTTCCTGGGCAGCCAAGGGCCGTGCAGCGAAAGGGACTGTAAACGCGACGAGCCAGAGCAGAAGACAAATGAGACCGCTGCAAACGTTGGAAAGACGGAAACGCAACGAAAAAAATCCTGTCCGTAGCTTTGTCATGCTGAACCTGTCATCCGGAGGTCAGTTCACCTGTGCGTCCGGGTCCGCCGAATTTTCGGTTAATCTGTCCATGTAAGCGTTATCATCTCCGGCACGTCGCCGTCCAATCGCGTCAAGTCCACTGGCATCTGCGCCTGGGAGCAGAGCTGGGTACAGCAATACAAATGGTCATCTGCTATGAACGGAAATTTCTGGGGCTCGTCAAATGAGGGACGCCGGAGGAATGGTCGAGCAGTTTTGAGAGTGTGACCTGCTTCCATGCATTCGGGAGATCGTGAAGATAGCGAGTCCTTGGATCGTCGATGTCTAGCTTCTCCTGCTGCTCGAGGAGCAGGACGAGCGCCGCGGTGAATTGCTTGCGGACCGATTCGAGCCAGAAGTGGGCCTCGGGTGCACTTGCCACGTTCCATCGCACGTTGGCGTGCGCAAAGCCTTTGTTGAGCAACACGCGATCTTCCCTAAACACCAGAACGTTGCCCATAACGGTCTACGAGAGGAGCAGCGACTTGGCAAACGAGGGTGGCCGGAAACCCTTTTCCTATTGGCTTAAAGTCTTTCGGCAACGATCTTGAGTGGCTTTCCGAATAGCGGGTGGTCCGGGGCTACGGGACAAACCCGCACAACCGATCCCGCATCGCCGTTTGCGACATAATTATTCTGCGTGATGAGTTTAAGCAGGGATGAATAAACAGCACAGATCGAAAAGAAGGTAGTAGTAATTTCCGTGACAGGTTTGTAGCTTGGCAGGATCCTCGGCTTGATTCCGAGGAGGAACTTGTAACTTGGAGAACAGCTGCAGACTTGTTGAAGAACATGCTTCTAGCTTCTTGCATCGGCACCATGATTGCGCAAGGTGCAGGCGTTGCGCGGGGGCCTGCAGAGAGAGTGACGGAATAATCAGGCCGGACTCTTCGCCGGCACAAGTCTGAAGGCAGAAGAGACTTCTCCCTAAAAGCACTGGGCTTGGTACACTCTGCCAATCGGAATTCGGAGGTCGTCTTGAAGAGCGCAACATCGTTCGTCTCGTACGGTTTAGTAACTGCGGTGCTTGTTCTGACTCTGAACGTGCTGCCAGTCCAAGCCGAGCCCAAAGCCGACGCTCAGGCGTTCTTCAAACTCCAACACGATTGGGCTGAGGCTCGCAAAGCTGCGGACATGAGTTTTCTTGAGAGCTTCTACGCCAAGGAGTTTTCTGTCGGGCTCATGACCGGTGGCGAGTCGACGCGAGGCCAGGATATGGCGATTTTTTCGTCTGGAGACCTTAAGCCCGCTGTCATTGAGGACACAGAAATGAAAGTGTCTATCTACGGAGAGACCGCAATGGTGACTGGGCTTGAACATCTGGAAGGGACATACCGAGGCAGTTCAGGAAAGTTTGATCTCCGATTTACCAATGTCTATGTCTATCGTGATGGGCGGTGGCAAATCGTGAGGCATCAAGCAGCACAGGTTCAAAAGCGATAGGCCCGCTCTGGCTGAAGGATTTTTGGTATGCATCCTTCTAAATATCATCTGGAACTTCTTAAGGAGATGCTCTTGATATTCAAATTACCCTCGAAACTGCTTATTCCTGCCGTTGTGGCCTGCCTTCCAATTCTTTGTGCCGGTAGCGCTGCCTGCGCCCAACAGCCAAGCGATCTGGTGAGTTGTAAGCCTGTAATCCAGAAAACAGGCGAGACCGGATGCTGGATTCTCACAAGCCATCCGCTCGGTGTCCCACTGGTCCCCGTCTACTGGACGATCGACCTGTTCCCCACAAAAACACTTGCTGAGCAGGCGAAGGGAACGCATGGAACGGTCGTCGAATCGTTGGGCAAAGTCTGGCTCCTTACGATTGGAGGTAAGCCGGAACGCCCTTCTACCGGGATTCGCATTACGCAGATAGGACCCCTTGCAGTTGACAAGGAACGAAGCTATACCGCGCAGTATATGGAGGCAATCCTGAAGCCGGGGATGGTAAGCAGGACCCATCTTCATTCGGGAATAGAGGCTTTCTACACCGAGAGTGGCGAGACCTGCCTGGAGACTCCAAGCGGAGTGCAGATCGGAAAAGAGGGATCGAACATCGTCATACCGGAGGGCGTGCCCATGGAATTGACAGCTGTTGGTACTGAAGCCCGGCGCGGCCTGATCCTTGTGCTTCATGATGCATCGAAGCCTCCAACAACGCTGGTAGATAACTGGAAGTCAAAGCATCTTTGCGCGTCTACGAAGTAAAAGGAGGATGAATGTCGCGGTCTGCGCTTTCGGGAACGAGAAACATGCGTCTGGAAGGCAAGGCAGGAAGCTAAGAGCGAGTCATCCTTCAGCAAAGGTTACCCCTGGAGTTGAACGGGGCGATCGCGACGTGTGGTCGATACGGGCAACGCAGAGACACGCAGAAGATTGCAGAACACTTTAGAGCGAAGCTGTCATTGGCTGAGCTGCCGATGCCGGATGCGGATTGCAACATCGCGCCGATAACGCATCAGCCCATCATTCGGTAAAGCCGCGAGACTGGCGAGCGAGAGCTGGTTTTAGCCCGCTGGGGCCCGGTGCAATTCTCCACGAAGGACCCGAAGGATGTGAAAGGACTCTCGACGATCAACGCCAGAGATCATCAACATGGATAGAGTGCCAACTTGGGGTATCGCGATTTCAGCGTTGAAGGCCGAAGGCAAATGTCCTGAGAAGACAGAGCGGTCTGCGGTCAAGAACTGGTCCAGATCCGTGGTGGAAGTGATTGTTCATGCATACCCGAAGCTTGGGAAGGACGATTCATGGCTCGAGGGGATCCTGCTACGATGAGCGCACTGCCAAGCCCTCAACACCGCCAACAGTGTGCCGCTGTTGAGGGGGAACCCCGACGTGGGTGCACTGAAAAATAAGGATTATTACGACGGGTCTGTTTCCAGAACTGATTCCCAGGATCGAGTCGAAATACGTTTTGCCTCGCTTTTTTAACGCTCTTTCGTGCAGAGCAAGACTGCCTTCCAGAATTTGTGCAGGTACCTGAGTGCTGGGGTCGCGCCCCCCTATGTGAACCGGATGGCACCGCATATTATTCTGCGCAGCAACCTATGCTATTCATCGATCACGATGAAAAACTGAAGTGGTCGAGCGGCCATTTGCCTGCTTACAGTCCTTTGTTGACAATGTTCCAAAGCAGCAGTTAAAGTACCGTGTACGATACCGCTCTCGAGGCTGCGATGAATGAAACGTTGGAATTGCGAAGCGAGCGAGCCCTTTTAGTATTGCCAGACGCCCCTTCGGAGCAGACGGGGAAGGTAAAGGCATGGCGACAGTCCGTCGATATCCTGACGTATTCTCCGCAGCTTCCCGATAAGAATCCCATGTTCCTCGAAAAGAGGGTCTACCAGGGCAGCAGCGGCCGCGTCTATCCGCTTCCCGTCATCGACCGTATTGCCACAGAGCCGGAGATGAAAGAGTGGGACGCAATCCACATTGAGAACGAGTATCTCCGGGTCATGATCCTGCCGGAAATTGGCGGACGAATCCACCTGGGGTTCGATAAAACCACAGGTTACGACTTTTTCTATCGCCAGAACGTCATGAAGCCGGCACTGGTGGGGCTGGCAGGGCCGTGGGCTTCGGGTGGTGTTGAATTCAATTGGCCTCAGCATCATCGTCCTGCAACCTTCATGCCGGTTGAAACGGAGATGGAACAGCATGATGACGGGTCGGTGACCATATGGTGCAGCGATCACGATCCGATGTTGCGGATGAAGGGTATGCACGGTATCTGCATTCATCCCGGGCGTGCCGTACTTGAGTTAAAGGTCAGGCTGTATAACCGCACGCCCCTGACGCAGACGTTTTTGTGGTGGGCTAATGTCGCGGTGCACGTGCATGAAAGATATCAATCGTTTTTCCCGCCTGACGTTCGCTATGTGGCTGATCACGCGAAGCGCTCCATTACGACGTTTCCAGAAAGTAAGGAGCAATATTACGGAGTTGACTACCCTGCACGCGCACGCGACGGTGTTCCTCCTGAGCAGATGCCTGCGATGTATGTACCCGATGGTTCTTATGCAGCAGACGACTTGAGCTGGTATGCAAATATTCCGGTGCCCACGAGTTATATGATTACCGGAACAAAGGGTGATTTTTCTGGAGGTTACGACCATCGGAAAGATACCGGAGTTGTACATGTCGCGAATCACCATATAGCGCCGGGCAAGAAGCAGTGGACATGGGGCAATCATGAATTCGGCTACGCCTGGGACAGATGCCTGACGGACAACGATGGGCCTTATGTCGAGCTGATGGCTGGAGTTTATACGGATAATCAGCCCGACTTTTCGTGGCTCGCACCCTGGGAGACCAAGACTTTCATCCAGACATGGTTCCCCATAAGCAGGATCGGCGTTCCTCAGGCTTCGAACGTGGATGCCGCGTTGAGTTTGCGTTATGAAGATCACCGCGTATCTATCGGCCTGTATGTCACGAGAGATGCAGGCGAGATCGAGATCGTTCTAGAATCCGCGGGGCGAGAACTGCACCGTTGGGTTGAGACCGCCAGGGTGACAGAACCTCTTATGCTTACGAAGGCGTTACCGAGCAGCGTGGATGGCTGTGCCCTGGCTGTGACCGTTCGTACGAAAGACGGCGTGCTGATTTCATACGAAATGGCTGCGAGCGATAACCAAGGTAAACCTTCCGCGGCTGTCGAGCCGCCGAGTCCAGATGAGATCGAGACGAATGAAGAGCTGTATCTGACGGGTCTTCATCTTCACCAGTATCGCCACGCAACGCGGCTGCCGGAGCTCTACTGGTTTGAAGCGCTTCGCCGGGATCCACGCGACAGCCGGGTCAATACTGCAATTGGTTTGTGGCATCTGCGACGTGGAGAGTTCGCCGAGGCACGTGAACATTTACTGACTGCAATTGCAAGCTTGACGAGATGGAATCCGAATCCGAACGATGGAGAGCCCTACTACAATCTTGGCCTGGTAGAACGCTATCTCAAGAACGATAAGCTGGCCTACGACGCATTTTACAAAGCCAGTTGGAGCGCCTCATGGCGAGCGCCGGCCTACCTTGCGCTGGCGGAGATAGATGCGACAAGACACGATTGGTCTACTGCACAGGACCATCTGCGCCGCAGCCTTGTCGCTGAGGGCGAGAATCTGGCCGCGCTCAACTTGCTTGCCTATGTTCTTCAGAAGCTCGGCGATCTTGATAGCTCGGAAGCCATGCATCGTGCGGCTCGTGAGCTCGACAGGCTTGATATCGGATCACGATGGGTTGATGGAATAAAACCCAATGGTGGACAGGAACGTCTCGACCTCGCCTTTGACCTGCTTCGCTCCGGGCAGATGGCTGAAGCGGCTGAGGTACTTGCTCCGGCCCTGGAGGTAGACGCATTGGGCACATCGCCGATCGAATTGTTTGCGCTGGCACAGATTCAGGAGAAGCTTGGAGACGCGGCTGCGAGCGAAACCTGGAACCGTGCATCGGAGGCATCGGTCGACTATTGCTTCCCGTCTCGATTGGAAGAGATGTGCGTGCTACAACAAGCTATAGCGAAACATCCCAACTGCTATTCGCCACATTATTTATTAGGTAACTTCTTATATGATCGCCGACGCCATGAAGAGGCGATGCAGCATTGGGAGATTGCCGCGGTGTTGAATCCTTCTTTTCCCACAGTATGGCGAAACCTGGGTATTGGTTTCTTCAACATCAGGAGATCGGGCGAGGCGGCTGCTGCTGCGTTTGATCGTGCGCTGAGTGCTAACCCAAGTGACGCCCGAATATTGTATGAACGAGATCAGCTTTGGAAGCGACTGGGCCGGAGTTCAGAGCTGCGGCTGCATGAGTTGAACAAGCATCTTGATCTCGTAGCTAAGCGAGATGATCTCTCCGTGGAAATGGCTACGTTGCTAAACCAGATCGGAAAGTCCGAGCAAGCTCTCCATCTTCTTCTGAATCGCAAGTTTCAGCCATGGGAAGGCGGAGAAGGTTTAGTGCTTAGTCAATACACCCGTGCCGTTTTGCTTCTCGGGCAGGCAGCCCTCGCGGAGGGCGAGCCTGCCCGAGCGATCGAGCTATTCAGTTCGGCAAACCACCCACCGCAAAATCTAAGCGAGGCCAAGCACCTACTCGCGAACAATAGCGACGTTGCCTATTGGCTCGGGGTTGCGTACGAGGCTTCCGGAGATCGGTCCGAAGCGAAGCGATGGTGGCAGCAGGCTGCACGACAACGCGGAGATTTCCAGCAGATGTCCGTACGTCGTATTTCCGAAATGACTTATTGGTCCGGGATGGCGTTGCTACGCCTCGACTACAAAGAACAGGCGACTGGCCTGTTCCATGAAATATACGATTATTCGATCGAGCTTGAAGGTGCCACACCCAAGATCGACTACTTTGCCACTTCACTGCCTTCAATGCTTTTATTCGATGAGAATCTTGCTGACCGCAAGCAGGTCGACGCACTTTTCATGAGGTCTCAGGCGTTGATGGGGCTGGAAGACGTGGCGGAGGCAGTTGCAATTCTCAACAAAGTTCTTACCATCGAAAGCAGTCATACAGGGGCTGCAGATCTGCTGCGCCAGATGCGCGAAACCAGGGCGAGGTCATAGGTGCTCATCGCTCCTTCTATATCCGCTTCGAGCAATCAGGAAGAGACTCTGCATCTCGGCTACGTCTGGATGATCGCATTCGTCGCTGCGATGGGTGGGCTTCTCTTCGGGTACGACTGGGTCGTCATTGGTGGCGCAAAGCCCTTCTACGAGGCGTACTTCCATCTTGAGTCAGCGAGCCTTATTGGATGGGCCAACAGTTCAGCGCTGATCGGATGTTTTATAGGCTCGCTTCTCGCTGGCACTTTCAGCGACCGTTTTGGACGGAAGAAGGTTCTCACTTTTTCAGCATTACTCTTTACACTTTCGTCCGTACTTACAGGATGGGCCTACAGCTTCGATGCATTCATCGCCTGGCGCATTATCGGCGGTGTCGCGATAGGTTTGGCGTCGAACGTCTCTCCTATGTACATAGCGGAAATCAGCCCGGCCGCATGGCGGGGAAGATTGGTCAGTCTGAACCAGCTGGCGATTGTTGTAGGCATTCTTGCCGCGCAGCTTGCGAACTGGCGCATAGCCGACCGAGTTCCAGAGGGAGCGAGCTCTGCATTTATAGCGGCGTCCTGGAATGCCCAGTATGGCTGGCGATGGATGTTCACTGCTGTTGCTATTCCTGCGGCTCTTTTTCTCATCACATCGCCATTCATTCCGGAGAGTCCGCGCTGGCTGATTGCACATGACCGCAAGCAGGCTGCCGCAGGAGTTCTGACAAAAATTGGTGGAGAGCGATACAGCGCCGCAGAAGTTGTTTCAATTAGCAACTCGCTAAACATCAACTCGTCCAGGTTCGCCTGGCAAGAGCTGTTGAAGAAACCTGTGCTCAAGCTAGTGTGCATTGGTGTCGCCCTTGCAGTGCTGCAGCAGGCAAGCGGGATTAATGTGCTTTTCAACTACGCCGAAGAGATCTATCGGAGTGCCGGATACGGCGTCAGCGATATTCTTTTCAACATCGTCGTGACCGGGACAATCAATCTCGTCTTCACCATTGTTGCTATGTTCCTGGTGGACCGGTTTGGCCGGCGACGGTTGATGCTGTTGGGGTGCATTGGTGTGGGACTTTCGCAAGGGGCCGCAAGCCTGGCCTACCACGAACACATGCAGGGTTTTTGGGTGCTGTTGCTCACCTTGTGTGCAATCGCTTGCTACGCGATGTCCCTTGCTCCGATCACCTGGGTCCTCATCACAGAGATATTTCCTAATCGTGTCAGGGCGTCCGCGGTGTCCGTATCGATCGCTGCGTTGTGGGTATCCTCCTTCGCCGTCACCTATACTTTCCCCCTTTTGAACAAGCGGCTTGGCTCTGGAGGCACCTTCCTGGTGTACGGTGCGGTCTGCCTGCTTGGCGCCGTCTTTGTCTTTTTTGCAGTACCAGAGACCCGAGGAACTTCTTTGGATGACATCGACCTAAGAGAAGTGAAAGCCTCAGGATGACTTTACTGAAAACGAACAGGATTGGAGATTGAGGATGACACTTACCGTTCGCCCGTCTTTCAAAAAGAGCTCACTCTTTTGCACTGCGCTGGTCTGCATGGTGACGGCCGGTAGCGCTCAATATGGCAGAACACAGGCCATCTCCATCACGCTGGATGGTACGAGCCCCGGTGCCCGCTTCGATGGGCTTGGAGCTGTCAGCGCGGGTGCTTCGTCGCGACTCCTGATCGACTACCCAGAGCCGCAACGCAGCCAGATTCTTGACTACCTTTTCAAGCCCGGTTATGGCGCCGCCTTGCAGCACTTGAAAGTTGAGGTAGGTGCCGACGTCAACTCCACCGATGGCTCCGAGCCAAGCCACATGCGTACACGCGACGATCACGACTATACCCGCGGTTACGAGTGGTGGTTGATGAAAGAAGCGCGAAGGCGCAATCCTGAAATCGTTCTTGATGTCCTACCCTGGGGGGCTCCCGGCTGGGTCGGCGGCGGGCTCCTCTACTCGCCGGATATGGCGAATTACATGGCCGACTTCATTGAAGGCGCGGCCAGACAGAATCTCGACATTTCCTACACTGGAATCTGGAATGAGAAGGTCTACGATGCAGCCTATGTGAAGGAACTCCATAAGGCTTTGATTGCACGTCATCTTAAAACGAAGATCGTGTGCTGTGACGAGTACGTCGGTCAGGGCAAGGGCCAATGGGAGATAGCCGACGCGATCAAAGCAGACCCCCAGCTCGGAGAGATCGTCGACGTCATTGGTGTGCATTACCCTCTGGAAAAGGGCAAGGTCACCACGACTGCGTCGGCACGCGCTTCAGGCAAGCCGTTGTGGTCCAGCGAGGATCAACCGAACAACGGGAGTGGCCCTTATGTCTCCAGGGACTGGCCTGTCGGCGGGCGCATCCTCGCACATCTTTATAACCAGAATTATCTGGAAGGCGGTCTGACCGCGACCGAAATCTGGAGCCCGGTTACGTCTTACTACGATCTTCTCGCCGCTCCCAATTCGGGACTGATGTATGCCAACACGCCGTGGTCGGGTCATTACCAGGTGCAGGGGACTATCTGGGCCACTGCTCACACGACGCAGTTCACCAAGCCAGGATGGCGGTACCTGGACCGCTCTTCGGGGCTCCTTCCGGAGAAAGGCAGCTATGTGACTTTGAGGTCTCCTGACGCTCAACAGTGGAGCATCGTGCTTGAAACTATCGGTGCGCAATCGCCGCTAAAAGCTTCATTCAAAATTGTGAGCGGTCTTTCCGGAAACATTGTTCACATCTGGGAGACCAACGACCAAAAAATCTTTGAACATGTCGGCGACGCTAAGATAAAAGACGGAGCGTTCTCCTGCACATTTGATCCGAACTCTCTCTACACCCTAACGACGACAACCGGCCAGGGAAGAGGAGCAGCCAAACCCCCGCCAGCTGCCGAGTTTCCCAACAACTACTCCGAGAATTTTGAAAGAACCCCTCTTAATCGTGCGCCGCGCTACCTGGCCGACCAGGATGGGGCCTTCGAGGTACACCCCTGCAAGGATCGGCAGGGCAGATGTCTAGAGCAGATGATTACCGAGAAGCCCACACCATGGGGCCCGCTGCCCGATCCCTTCACACTGGCGGGAAGCCTGAAAGCAGAGGACTATGAAGTCGCTAGCGACTTTCGTCTCGATAAGGGTACGGCTGCGATTATGGGACGGATCGACTCTGCAGATGTCTTCCTTGATAGCGCTGCTCTGCTGCCCAGCGCATATGTCCTGACAGTCGGAGAAGCAGGTGATTGGAAGCTGTTATCTTCGGCCTATAAAAAACCCACGATTACTCTTGCCAGCGGTACAGTCAAGCTCTCTTCATCCGGTTGGCATCATTTCACTCTTGTGATGCAGGGGCAACGCATCTCCGCGCGACTGGACGGCGTTCAACTTGCATCGGTTCAGGACGCAAGTCATAGCCACGGACTCTTTGGTATCGGCAGTAGCTGGAATCGAGTCCAGTTTGACAATCTGAAGACTACCCTGGTCCCGTGACGGTAGCGCTAGCCCGTGGACTCGGCAGGGAGTTTTCAACGTCCTTGTGATTAGTGATGTCGAGGACCTCGACCTTTCCAGACACCACAGCCCGATGTTGGACCGAGCGGACGTTGGCCCCAAACCTTTCTTAGGACCCAAGAGCGCGCGGATGAGTCTGATTCAGTTCTCGTCGGACCATTCACTCACTCCGGTCAGCGACTTACGAAAGCTACGTTCCCCGACCCTCAAAGTATTGTTGCGGATGCTCTGCATGGATGATGATTGCTCGCTGTGCCTGTAAACCTTCAGAATCGTTGATGAGGAAAGAGAAAGGCCAGCCCCAAACGAACGGTCGTGGCGGCTGCATCTTTATGACTTATGAATACTTTCGAGCGGGACGGAAGCATATCGTGTGCAGAATCTGCGGAAGGGTATGAATTCAAGACAGTCTGATGTCACAAGTCCTGGATTGACGAGGAAGCTTTTGTCGGTAACGTACCCATCTATCGAGTCCAAGTCAATCCTGGTCCGCAATAACCTATCCTCATCGCGTCCTGATTGAACTTTCTTAATGCGTTTTATCCAGCGCTCTCTAAACGGTTCGAAGATCTTGCGACAAACATATTGTTTGTAGGGTCTTTTCCTCGTCTCCCTAATCTGGGAGGACGCGGTGCTCTCCTCTGTCCGTCTGTGGGCTAAACATTTCTGTTGACAGGTGTTAGCCCGTGAGCATAACTTTCGCCCATTGAAGTTCGGTAACGTACCCGCAGGGCTTTTAGCTCAAAGTGAGCTGATCAGGTCAGAGCTTCAACGCCGGAAGAAGAGGAAACCATGTCTCTCATTTCAATGTTCCAACGCAAGACCCTGTACGTCGTGTCGCTCATGGTTATGCTTGCCACCCTGGGAACACCCGCCAGGCTTTTCGGGCAGGCTGACCAAGCGGCTATCGCCGGGGAGGTCACGGATCCATCCGGCGCTGTTGTGTCTAATGCCATCGTGACACTGACCAGCACGGACACGAACCTCACTCTGAAACGGACAGTGAACGGGGCGGGCAGCTATAGCTTCTCGCCTATCAAGATCGGCAACTACCGCTTGCTGGTCGAAGCAAAGGGATTCCAATCCATCCAGCAGGACAACATCCATCTTGACCTCCAGCAGCGCCTCACTCTCAACTGGTCATTGAAGCCCGCTGGCGTTGTCCAGAGCGTTGAAGTGTCTACTGAACCGCCGGCGCTCCAAACCGAAGATGCCTCTACAGGCCAAGTGGTATCAGCCCAAACGATCAACGACACACCTCTCAATGGACGCAACTATGTTTTCATCGCGCAGCTAACTGCCGGTGTTGATGCCTCGAACGGCTCGCGCGGGCAAGGTGGTGGCGACTTCAACGCGAATGGCCAAAGGGCTGAGCAGAACAATTTTATTTTGGATGGAGTCGACAACAACTCGAACGCTGTCGACTTCCTGAACGGCGCAAGCTATGTCGTCCGTCCACCGCCAGATGCACTCGCCGAGTTCAAAGTACAAACAGGGTCTTACGACGCAGAGTTAGGACACTCGGCAGGCGCAGTCATAAATGCCAGCATCAAGTCGGGAACCAACAAGATTCATGGGAATCTCTGGGAGTACCTCCGCAACGACATCCTCGATACTCGCGACTTCACTGCGACCACAGTTCCGGAATACAGGCAGAATCAGTTTGGTGGCACTCTAGGTTTTCCGATCATCAAGGACAAGCTATTCCTGTTCGTCGATACGGAGGTGAATAGGATCGTCTTCGCTCAACCTAACACTGGTGTTTCGGTCCCATCAGCGCTAGAAAGAGCTGGCGATTTCTCCGAATTGCTTAATCCTACGCTGACCGGGGCATCGCAGCCTATTAAGCTCTATCAGCCAGGGAGCGCTAACCCGAACACGCCACTTTCTTGCAACGGTAGAGCCAATGTCCTGTGCCCGCAGCAGATCGACAAAGTGGCTCAGTCCATCCTGAAGCTTTACCCGATGCCTAACGCCAACAACGGCCTGCTTTATAACAATTACGTCTTTCAGTCGAAGGTAAAAAATAACGTCTTTCAATTCGATGTTCGCTCCGACTGGAACATCACACCGAAGGATCAGGCGTACTCCCGGTTCAGCTACTCGAACAATCTCGCCTACTATCCCCCGCCGCTCGGCCCGATTCTTGACGGCGGCGGATATGGAAGTGACGGTGATATAAAAGCTCTCGGCGAAAACTTTATGGCAAGCGAGACACATGCTTTCTCTGACTCGCTCATCAATGAGTTCCGCTTTGGGTATAACTACGGACACTTCAGCGACACCCAGCCAAATGCAAATGTAAACAGTGCAGCCCAGGTCGGGCTCGGGGGTATCCCAACCGCGCCACTGAATGGCGGTCTTCCAGCAACCTCAATCGGTGGGCTTTCGAGCTTTGGCGCAACAGCCTTTTACGCCGCCAACGAGTATGAAAATGTGTTCCAGATTCTTGATAACGTTACAAAGACGCAGGGGCAGCACACTCTGAAGGGTGGGGTGAGCATACAACACATCCGTTTCTACACGCTTGCGCCAACTTATCCACGTGGATCGTACGCGTTCGATGGAAAGTATACGAGTCTTCCCGGTGTTAGCAACACTGGATCGGGTATCGCGGACTTTCTTGCAAACTCCCAGGATTATGCTCAACTCTCTAACTTCTCAGGTGCCGATCAGGTCCGCTTCCAGAACGGCTTTTATGCGGAGGACAGCTGGAGAGCGACCAAGAATCTGACCATAAACTATGGCATCCGTTACGAGTTTGCTCAACCCTATTTCGAGCGGCATGATCGACAGGCATCTTTTTATCCAACCGGGCCACTCAACCCTGGCTCGAGCGCTGGTACTTTTGTTTTGCCTAAGAGCCAGACAGGCTTTGCTTTGCCGCAGAGCTTCTTGAACACCCTGGCAAAGGATAATGTGTCCGTTAGCTACGACAGCAATCGCCAGTTGGTACAGGGGCAGAAGACAAACTTTGCACCGCGCCTTGGAATTGCTGAACGGATCTCGAATCGTGCCGTAATGCGGGCCGGTTACGGTATTTTCTTCGGGGGTGTGGAAAATATCGGCGGGTCGCCAAATCTAGGCTTCAACTTCCCGTTTCAGTTCACGTCGGCGTTCAACAGCCCTGACTGTTTGCAAAATAATTGTCCGACCGACGGGATCACACTGGAGGATGGGTTTACCAAGCAGATCGCAGCCGGTCTCATCAATTCTGCCTCTAATGTTACTGTTGTTGGATCCCAGCGAAAAGCCAAGACCTCCTACAGCGAGCAGTTCAACCTGGCGCTGGAAATTTCTTTGTCAAACAACCTGACAGCTAGCGCGGCATATGTCGGTTCAGTTTCACATCATCTGCTTGTCGCACCGGACGTAAACGCTCCGGCAGCCCTGATTGCGCCGGGGCTCCAGGCAAATGCTTACCGGCCGTTCCCCGACCTTGGGACGCTTTACTTCAATGAGTATTCCGCCGATAGTAACTACAATTCGCTTCAAACGAAGATCGAGCGTCGCTTTTCTCGTGGTCTCAGCTTCCTTGGGACATACACCTATTCTCACTCTCTGGACGATGCGACCACCCCTCTTGGCAGCGCCGGCGATGGGGGCTACCGCAATGTCAATCTGATTGGGCTAGGCGGAGACTACAGCAACTCTCCTTGGGACACGAGACACCGCGTCACCTTGAACGGTACTTACGAGCTTCCGTTCGGAAAAGGCAAGAAGTTCTTGTCTGACACTTCGCTGTTGAACTATGTCGTCGGTGGCTGGTCTGGAGCCCTCGTCTTTCGTGCGCAGACTGGCCAGCCATTCACTGTTTCCAACAGTACTGCTGCGGCGAACGGGGCCGGATCGCATCCCTATCTGATCAGGGATCCATTTAAGGGTGGCGGCAGCCCAGATCCATCCAACCCCGGAACCGTCTGTCCCACTCGCGTAAAGACGCTCGACCACTGGTATAACCCATGCGCTTTTGCTAATCCGTTGCCCGCCTCGAGTATCGCGCCCGGTCAGGTCATCACAGGCTCGGCAGCCCGGGCATACCTCGGAGGTCCTCGCAACACCATCTACGGTCCAGGATATGAGCGGATCGACATGGCACTTTTCAAGGCGTTCCCAACCTTCCGGGAGCAGTTCTTTCAGCTTCGAGTGGACGCATTCGATGTGCTCAATACGCCAGCTTACGGACAGCCAAATGGGAGCATCGGGTCGAGCGGGGGGCAGATAGTCGGTACGCGCTACTTCTCGCCAAACACGCCCACTTCACGCTTTTTCCAACTCGCCTTAAAATATTACTTCTAACTATTGCAGCCTCTCGGCATTAATATTCGACTCGTTCTGGCTTCTGTCTCACCACCTAATTGATATTTCGCGCGCTGAGCTAGGAGCCAGCCCGGCGCGTCGTCCGTAGAAAGAACCTCTGTACAACTCGCCCGGCCTCAAGGGCGCGGCAAAGGGAAGTGCCTCTTCGGGACCCTGAATAGGAAACTGCCAGAACTGCCCGGCCACCAGGCGTAGGCTCAAGATAAGGAAATCTTCTTGAAGAACGGAACTTCACGACGCAACTTTGTTAGGTCTGCGGTAGCTGCGTCTATCGCGGCGGGCTCAATCATCGGACGGGAGGCAAAGGCGTCGGGATCGGGTGAAGCATTGTCGCCAGTGGGGCATGAAGTGCCCCAGGCCCACTCGGGAGCCCGCGCCTCCGTGACTTTTCCTCGAGTGCATACGGGATACGGACTTGCCAGGGTCTCCTGTCCGCTTGGGGGCATCGGTACGGGCGGCATCGGGCTGGGCGGCCGAGGCAACCTCACCGATTGGCAGATCTTCAATCGTCCCGATATTGGGAACAATCTCGAATACAGCTTTCCTAGTATTTTTGTCGACACCGGCAACGGTAAGCCCTTCAGCGCCGTGGCCGAACGTCGCCTCCTACCACCCTACGATCTTTACCAGGAAGGCCTTGGATCGGCAAACGTGCCTGGTCTGCCTCGATTCGCCGAGGCGAAGTTCTTCGGCTCGTTTCCCACCTCGAAGATCGAGTTCGAAGAACCGACTTGCCCAGTGCAGGTCGCGCTCGATGCCTTCTCGCCTTTCCAACCTCTCGACGCCTCCGCATCGGGCTTGCCGTGCGCGGTTCTTACATATCGGGTTCACAATCCCGGGGCACAAGCGGCGAACGTCGTTCTCGCTTGGTCAATCGCAAATCCCGTCAATCAACCGGAGGGTCGCAAGGCGAACGAAGACGGTCGGAAAAATGAGGTACGAACGTCCGGCTCGATGACGGGACTTTATATGACCGATCCGACACTCGGGCACGACGACGTGATGAACGGCTCCTTCGTGATCGCGGCGTTGTCTGACGGTAACGCAAAGATTGAGACGCTGCCACGCTGGCGTGGCGGAAGCAACTGGCACGTAGGGCCCCAGCACTTTTGGTTCGAAGCATTTTCCAAAGATGGCAGTCTTGGCTTACCTTTCGAGCCTACCGAGCCGGTAGGTTGCATCTCGATGCGCAAGACGATCGCACCTGGGGCAACCGAGTTGTTCCGCTTTTTGCTGACCTGGCATTTTCCAAATCGCACTCCCGATCGATGTGGATGGCAAGCGCCAAGAGGCAAGGAGAAAATCGTCATTGGCAATTACTACTGCACGCAGTTTCCCGACGCCTGGGCAGTGGCCGAACACGTTCTGAACCACTTGCCTGAACTCGAATCCAAGACGAGAGCCTTCGTGGATTCGCTGCTTCACTCGACCCTTCCCGATGCGGTCAAGGAAGCAGCCAGCGCCAATTTGAGCACCCTTGTGTCGAACACCAGCTTTAGAGCCGCCGATGGCAGCTTCCAGGGCTTTGAAGGTTGCGGCGATCGCCAAGGTCTCGGCTTTGGAACGTGCACCCACGTCTGGAACTACGAGGTCGCCACACAATACCTGTATCCGACGCTTGCCCGATCCATGCGCGAGACCAGCTTTACCTACGCCACGAACGCGGATGGCCATATGGACTTTCGTCACAAGCTGCCGCCCTCGGACGAATACACAGGTGCGGCCGCCGCGGACGGTCAGATGGGGCAGATCGTCAAACTGTACTTCGACTGGATTCTTTGCTGCGACGATGAATGGCTGCGCAAGCTCTGGCCCACCGCAAAACGCGCACTCGCTTATGCCTGGCGACCGGGAGGGTGGGACGAACGCAAGTTTGGCGTCATGGACGGCGTCCAGCACAACACATACGATATCGAGTACTACGGCCCCAATCCCATGTGCAGCAGCTGGTATCTTGCTGCACTTCAAGCTTCAGCGATCATGGCGGACGCGATGGGTGATAGCGCTCTGGGTGCCGAGTGCCGTCAGATGGCTGAGCGAGGAAGCCGTTGGATCGACGCCAATCTATTCAACGGACATTATTATGTTCAGCAGATTCGACCGATTGCTCGGGACAGGATCGCAGCGGGGCTACAGGTCGGCATGGGTGCAAAGGACCCGCTGCACCCCCAGTTTCAGGTGGGCGACGGTTGCCAGGTCGACCAACTGATCGGTCAATATATGGCTCAAATTGCGGGACTCGGAGATCTGCTCGACCCAGTAAATATTCGCAAGACGCTGGAGTCCATCTATCGCCTCAATTACAAGCGCAATTTGTCGCATCATCAATCGGTGCAACGGGCTTATGCCCTAAACGATGAGGCAGGTTTGGTCATTTGTGACTTTTCCGAGGGACACCTGCCGGAGGTTCCTATGCCGTATTACGCGGAGGTTATGACGGGGTTTGAATACTCCGCTGCGATCCTGATGCTTGCCTACGGAATGGTAGATCAGGGCGTCGAATGCATAACCAACATACGCAGCCGTTACGACGGCGAGCGCGCCAATCCTTATGATGAAACCGAGTACGGTCGCCACTACGCGAGGGCCATGGCGAGCTGGGCTGCGATTCCCATCTTGTCAGGTTTTCGTTTCGATGCGCGCACGCTAAGACTCGAGATTCTCCCGAAAACAGTCGCTGGCCAAAGATCCTCTCAGATGCGTTCGTTCTGGTCGACTTCGACAGCGTGGGGTAACCTCACGCTAGATACCGGGGGGATGACCCTATCGCCCATAAGTGGAACCTTGAAATTGTACGAACTGGTGTTACCTGCGGTCTATCGCCGGGGCACGATCAAGCACGGCGGAAGGGCCGTTGTCTCGACGGCAAGCGAAGGAGGAGAAAGTGTTATGTTGCGATTCGTCAAGCCGATCGAGATCACTGCATCTCAACCGCTCCAACTGCAATCCTGAGGACAGTTCTATGCGTTAGACACTTGCCATCGCTGTCTTTCTTTTTTGTTTGTTGCAGGTTCAAGCGCAGACGTCCACAGGACCGCAGTCCGGCGGGAACACGGTTGATAGGCAGGACCGCAAGCGACTGGATACTGATCGTCGATTCGTCCTGCCCTCTGTAAATGTCCCCCGGCGTCGAGACCATCGAAACAGACGGAGATCAACTGGTCGTGAGGTGAGCGGTGCTTGAGTAGATCAGGGCGTCGATTCATGACAAAGCAGTGTTCAGCAAGAAGTGGAGCCCAATTAGATAAGCACTTTAGTCATTGGCTTCTATCTCACGCACCTTACATGCGCCATTTGCACTTATAGACGCCCAATAGTCATAACTATCGCCGTTGTTCCATCCATGCCAATAAAAAGCACCTTTGACTCCATGGCCGGCCGCCTTGACGGCTCTCAAGGCATCGTCAAGACCTCGGAGAGCATTAACATCACCAGACCAGTAATTGGTGCCGTCATCGTAGGTGTCATAGCAGGTATTGTTATAGCCAAGATTTGCACCGAATTCAGTTATCCAGGTCTTTTGCCCCCAACTCCCCAGAGCGGCTTGAGCCGTATTTGAGTAGTTTGCTTGGGTATGACTTCCTGAAACATAGGATGGATAGAAGTGATATGCCAGATCTCCGCTCCACCCCCCGGAAGCAACGAGATTTATATCATCTGCGTATCCCATGCCGTCCAAGATACATTTCGCGTACGGTAATCCGGCCGAGTTGATGATCGCTTCCATGTCGCTCACATACTTAGCTGGATTAGTTTTGGAGTAGCCAAATGGTTCATTGAAGATTTCGTAACGTACGTTGGCGTACCCTCCGAAAACAACATTGATGTTTGCCCAGGCTGCCCCTAGTGCACTGAGGTTGTTAGGCAAGCCATTGCCATGCCCAGTCTCACCTGGTTGCAGTGTGTCGAACATGCAAATGATAGCGTACCCACCTTGGAATTGATCGATATACCCTTTGAGCTTCACGAGAGAAGCCATATCGTTTGCAGTCTCGACGTTGATGGGAAGGCGCATCGTATTGAAGGTTGCGTGAGAAGCTGCAATCTGGGCATTCGTATAGCTGTAATTGAAGATGCCCGTTTGGAAAGCACCCGCATCCGTGGTACCTTGCGTCGGCGGAAAATTTATTCCCACCCGTTGTGCCTTGCCCGACTGGCAATAAAGCAAGAAGCATCCCAGAATCATCAGCAGTGTCGATATATTTGTAGGAAGGAGCTTAGTCGCTTGCTGAAACAAAAACCGCGGAGAGGCGATAGGGTCTAGCTGTAGAGATGGATTCACGTACATTCTCCTTTGAGACTGTTTGTAAAGGTGCTTTGCCTGGTAAGACCTCGTAAACGGAGCTTGGTCGCGGTTAGGTATTCCTAGATGGCGACTATTCGCCGTGAATGTCGGAACGGTGCGTACCGGAAGAAATTCGTCGATCGCCCGCTGAATATACAACCGACCCGATGCTAATGAGCAGGTCTGTAGAGAAGCGTCGGGAGTGAGAGCATGTCATGAGCGCCATGGAGAAAACCTACTCGTTGCTTTGCCTGTTTGCTGAGTAAAGACATCCGACTTCTTCGATCTTGCATAAAGAATAGACATTCGACTATCGGTTGTCAAAGGCTATATCGGAGTTGATCTGTAATTGCATGCGGCTAGTTGGGTTCACGCGATCAAATGTAGGAAGATCACTAAGTCCGTCATGCTGCATAGGTGTCACGATCATTTCGTTCTCTGGCGCAGGTGGTCGACATGTTATCCGCAACCACAGCCTCGGCACAGTCTTCGAAGCGAAGATTTCCAGTGGTGAGCTAATGGTTTGTACGCTCAACCTTAATAACGACGCGCCAGACAAATAAAGACCAGAACAGCGTAGCTTCAGGGGAAGTCTTACTGCTTATTTCTTATTCGCCATATTTGCTCCGATAGATTTTCGCCAACCTGTCAGGGTTTCTCCTTTGCGCAGTAGAACTTCAACCTGCGTCCCATTCTGTTTGATCGGGAAATCCCATTGCACCTGCGCATTGGCATCAAAGGGATTTCTCAACCTTAACGTTCCGTCCGTGGTAGCCGTCACACGAATGCGTACGGTGTGCCCGTTGAGTCTTTTTGCGGAGACTATGTATCCGCCTTCAGCACGAAGGTTTTCGAAAGAAACATTTTTCCATGTGGAAGGAACTGCCGGGAAGATTCGCACCTGATTGTCCCAGCTCTGTAGCAGCATTTCCTGAACTGCCTGCATGGCCAGGAAATTTCCTTCCAGTGTGAATGGATGGTCATGCGAGCCTGAAAGTCCAGTACCGCTCTGGTCGCCATTCACATGGAAACCATTGGGGAAGATAAAGCCCCGTAAATAGCCCTGCAGATACTGCAATGCCTGGTCGCCACGGCCAATGCGCGCAAGGAGACACGCCACCCAGGAATACGTGTAGCCGGTCCACTCCTGCGTGCCTTTTGACAAAAAGTCATCCACCGAACGATCAATCAACTGCCGTTGTTCCGGTCCACCATCTATGGTGAGTAAGCCGAGCGGATGGATGGCAATCAGGTGAGAAAGATGCCGGTGGGATTCGGCAAATGGGATCCCCGGTGCCAGAGTTAGTTTGCCATTGTCGACATTAAAATCATCGAGCTTTGTCAGAACATCACGCCAGCGCGCGGCGGCAACAAGATTATTTTCTGCATCTGCCATTTCTGCCAATGCGTTATAGACAAAGTGCAACAATGCCAGATCGAAATTAGAGTTAGGGGGCAGCCAGGCCTTCATCGAATCGCCAAAGATTTCAGGCGAACTTGAGAGTGGCAGCTTGAGCTTGCCGTCCGCGCCGGGCTTCAGCAGCGCAAGCAACGCCGTTCCAATCTGCTCGGTAAACGGATAAGCGCGCGTGCGCAGAAATACTGCATCCATGGTGTAGCGCCAGTGGAGATAAAAGCTCTGCGCAACCCATGCGCCCAGAGTTGGAGAAAAGGCATACTGCGCCCATCCGCCCAGTGGTTGTCCATCCAGACCCTCTACTCCGGGAACAACCGCACCGGGCACATTGTAAAAACTGCGCGCAAAACGCTGGTACACAGGCAGCAGCTTCCAGTTGAAGTCCAAAAAGCTCCCGCCTTGGTCAAAAAGACCGGCCTCCGGAGCCGCCAGATACATCAGTTCCGTGTTCAGGTCATTGTGATAGTCACCTTTCCACGGAGGCAACCCGCCTTCGTCCGCCGTCCAAATGCTCTGAAGGGGCATGGGAGGCGCGCCTTTGCGTGAAGCGGAGCCATAAAAATATTTGTCGAGCACATATTGTTGTTGGACGGCAGCATCTGGCACGTTCACGGTGGATATGGCCCAGAACTGCTTCCACCAGGTTAGGTGTGCAGCAAAAACGGCATCGTAACCTTTGGCCAGAGCCTGCGAGGTGCGCCTTTTCCCAATCTCTACAGGGTCAGTACCGTCGCGGTTGGAAACAATGGCCACCGCAACCGTTGTGGTGTGGGCCTGCTGCCGGCTGGCAACGATGATGGCATAGCTCAATCCCTGAGCGCCCTGCTGCAACATCCAGATGGTGTGAACGCCGCTCTTGGTGGTGTCTCCAAAGTGCGCCGGCGGATATCCCAGCTTCTCCACTCCGGACGGGCCTTTCAGGGACAAGGAGGTTGCTGTTCCGGAGATGCGCAAGAGCGCTACCGGGGAAGTCGCTGCAAAAAATGCTGTGAGATTTTGCGTGCCCAGCGCTACTTTTCCTTCGGCACGATTTGCATCCAGCGAGAACGCGCTTACCTGTTCCGCTTGTGGGAAAGAGAGCACGAGCCTTCCTGCAGGCACCTTAGTTGGATATGCCAGATCGCCGTACGGCGCATCAAACAACGCGTGAATCTGCTTTTCGTCACCTGCGTGTAAAAGGTGTTGCAGTGTGGCGTAGTTCCAATCGCTGCGTTTGTATATCTCCGGCGTGCGAAGGTCCCATAGGTCGCCGCGGTCCAGCGAGAGATTGACCATCGTGCCTCCACCCCAAAGGATACCGCCCGTCGCTCCGTTTCCCAGAGGAATCCCCTTTTCCCAGGTTTGAATGGGAGCTGGAAGATGGAGCGTCGCAAGCTGCGCGGAAGCATGAAAAGATGCAAATGAGGTGGCCAACCATAGCAGGGCGGCATGAAAGCGGAACATCAGCTTTGCTCCTTAAAATGTTGGACTTGGCTTGCTGATCCCTAGAACCGACTCAGCTAAACCTTCGAGACTTTCAATCAAAGACAGAACGCTTCGTTCGCTTCGTCCAGCAGCCGTTAGATGGGCCGGTTGCAAGGTCACATCGCGATATCCAGAAGCGATCTTGTGGTCCCTCAGAATCACACCCTTTTCCAGCAGAAAACGACGTGGGACCTCAACAGCAGCCCCTTTACCTGAGCGAAGTGCGGTTATCAACGACGACATAATCGAAGACGATTCGCACACGAAAACGGTATCACGGGCGGCACCGTTAGTACGCAATCATCGGGCGCGTGCTTTTGGCAGTTCATCCGAGTGGTCCATCGAGGCGAGCGGTGCTCTGCTCCATGCTTCTAGCCAGCATCCCTTGGACCGGCACCGAGGATGCGGACGGCATCATGCCCCAAGGCCGCATTGACCTTACCGATCGCTTTCCAGGCTCGTTCTCTCTTCTCCCGGTCCAGCTCGCCCCAAGGGCAGGTTGCCGGATTGTTTCAGGCGTTAGACCTGCAATCATCACGCCACACTTCGAGTAGCGGAGGCCGTCTCGGGCTCGCCGTTCACTCAGGCGCACGGCGAGCGCGACCACTTCCCCGGTGTCGTTGGTCGTCTCTGAGAATGGGGCATTGTTGAAGGTGTTCGTGTGCATGAAAACGAAGATGTTTTCGGCAACTACCTTTTAGCGCCGCATCTTCTCCTCCGCTCGGGTGGCATAGCTTAGGATGGCCTCTCGCATTGCCTGCCATGAGGTGACCGGGTTGCCGAAGCTGCGGATAATGGCGATTCCCTTACGGGTCGGCTCTATCAGCTCCAGCGGTAGGCAGGAGATCCCGCGTAGCTCGTAAATCGTGCAGCCGGCCGACCCGGTCATCATAGCCCGCACATTGTCCGGGTCGAGTGCGGCGAGACGGATAGCCGTTCGAACTCCTAATTTGACGAGCTTCGCCGCGGATGCCGCGTCAATCCCCCAGACCTCGTCGACCGGGACCGTTCAGAGCAGATAAGGCTTTGTTGCCTTATCTTCTCTGGCGGCAGTTTGGTTTCTGCTTTGTCGATCAGGCCGCGACAGCGAAGACTTCGAATCCTTTGATCGTGGTGGGGGCTGTTTACATTGTGTGGAACCCTCGCGTTGGTCACATGACCAGCTTGAGGGCACCGTGATCCGATTCGATGAAATTGTTCAGGTACTTGCCCGTGCGATGCTTTGTCGAGCCTGACAGCTTGCCCTCTGGTTTCAGGCCGGCTGATCGCCTTCGGATAAGAGCCGAGTTGGTCGGTGGTGATCGACGCTGGGGGCCACTGGCGCATGGTCTTCAGTGCTTTCCCCAGGAGCCGATGCGCCGCCGTTGCGTTGCGCCTTTACGCCAACATGAGGTCGATCAGGTGGCCATGCGTGTCGACGGCGCGGAACAGATACTTTCACCTGCCACCGACCTTCCCATACGTCTCGTCAACCCGCCAGGGGTCGCGCGATAAACCTCATACACTCATACCCACTTGTCCAACCGCTGGCCACGGAGGCAGGTCGTTTGGCATCACACGCTACGAATTGCCCCATTTCACCAAATACCGCACCGCGTTGAAGTTAGCTCTTGATTCGCGCTCCTGCGATGCGTAATCCGTCCTGCTGTAAGAGTAGATAGGGCAGTACAAACGCTCACTCCTCATCGCTTCCATCCTTTCGATACCCCGCCTCGCTCCCTTGCCCATCCTGCCACGCTGAACGAAAGATAAAACCCAGCAAGGTGCAAGGCGCTAATAGGCTCGACCGCTCCTGATCCGCAAAGGTACTCAGCAACTAACATGCAAGAACGTTCCCGCACTGGTACCCACATGTCCGCAATGAGACCGTTGACCCGAACGTTGTGGCACTTTCCAGGTTCGAGGGTCTGTTTCTAACAGGCCCCCTAGGGTAATCTGGCGTCCTTAGAACTCAAGGCGTAATGAGAGTTGACCCGTGCGGTTGCCGCCAAAATCAGATCCACGCGCCTGGGTGATCTGGCCGAAGTTGGACTGCGTGACATCGAGGATCGGATCCGCGAGGTTGGTGTGGTTCAGAACGTTGGTGAAGGTTCCCTCGGCGCGCAGGCGGATCCCTTCCACGATCGTGAAAGACTTGCTGAGGCCGCTCGACAAGCTGACGGTACCGGGGCCGCGCAGGTCGCCGACAGACTCAGTTCCGTAGCGCCCAATAGGCAGTGAACCCGTGCCGACGTCACACGGAGTGGCACCTTTCACAGGAGCAAGTGAGCTATAACCAACCTGGCCCGGGCAGGCAAAGGCATCCTCGTTGAACCAATGATTGCGGTCGTGCCGGCTGTTGTTGCCGTTGGCAACGCGGTCCGGTCGCTGGGCGGCACCGCCAACGTACGTTCCAGAGCCGGTGCCGGAAGGGTCGATGGTGCCCGCAGGCAGGTAGGCGGTAAGGAAGGGCCCACTCTGAAAGAGGAAGATGTTGCTGGTCTGCCAGCCGCCTACGATCAGGTTTGCAACACGGCCCATGTTGGCTCCAAAGCGGCGCCCGCGACCTAGCGGCAGCTCATAGATGGCGGTTGTGAGCGAGCGATGCCGGCGGGTACCCGCGACGTTGCCGTAGTCCAGGTGGCGATCGTAGCTGTCCGTGCCGCTGTAGCCGCCCTGCTCATCCACGAAGCCGGCGGAGTTGAAATTGGCATAGCTCCCTTGATTGTCGGACAGGTTCTTTGCGAAGGTGTAGACGCTCGTAAAGGCCAGGCCCCGGCTCATGCGGTGATTGATCTCGGCCTGCAGCGAGCGGTAATCGGCCTGCGCGGCGGTGTTGCGATCGGTGATCTGGAAGAAGTTCGGGAACGGATAGTCCGAGGCAGGGGCGTCCGCGGAGCGTCGCGTGTTCGAGCGTGCAAGTTGGTTGAACTGCGGTTGCCAGACCAGATGCCACGTATGCATACCGATGTAGGAGAAACGGCCGGTCAGATTGTGGCCGAAGTCATGGTCGATTGAGAGGTCCGTCTGGAGCGAGTAAGGATCATGCCAGTGGGTGTCGATAGCGCTGTAGAAGTACACACTGCCAATGGTCGGAGCGAACTGGTTTGAAGCCGACGTGTTAGGAAAAGCAAACGTGGGACCGGTGGCGGTATAAGCGTTGGTGAAGGCCTGATAATTCTGCTGCAGGGTCTGGGCGATGGCATAGAAGAGCGCACCGGTAGTCGTGATGTTGTAGTATCCGGCGCCACCGCGAATAGCGGTCTTCTCGTTGCCAAACGGCCGGAAAGCGAAGCCCACGCGCGGCATGAAGCGTAGCTCTGGCGAGGTCCGCAGCCCGGCGGGCAAGCCTGCCTGAACGTTGGTGATCACGGGCGTGCAGCCTACGCCATTAATGTTGGCGCCTGTAGCGTACGGGTTGTTGACGCCAGCGGAGGGGCAGGCGTTCACATTGGCGAGTTCCTGCGGATCGAGCGTTCCGCCCGCGCCGGCCGGGTAGATGAGTCGACCGGTGCGCGGTACGGAGGGGTCGAAATTGCCGGTGAGCCCGTTGCTGGCCGCGAGTGCGGGATGGTACTCGTAACGGAGGCCGAAGTTCAGGTTCAGGCTGGGAGTAATCTTCCAGTTGTCCTGCACGTAGAAGGCATACGCGTTGGCCGCGCCGTCATTATCCTGGCGAATGTTGTTGCTCTGACTTTGGTAGGGAACACCAATCAGGAAGTCGGCGAACTCGTTGCCGGTGGCGGAGTTGTTAGGGTCGAAGAAGAAGTTGCCGTAGTTAATGGATGAGGTGGCTCCACCAGCTTCGGTATGGGCCTCAAGATGGCGGACGTCGGTACCGATTCGTAGGGTATGCTTGCCCGCCTGGTAGGTCAGGTTGTCGACATATTGGAAGATGCGCGAGCGCTCATCGTAGCCCAGTCGGGAGCCGATGGATTGGATCTGTGCGTCAGCAAAGTTGATATGCGGAATGCCGTTGAAGAAAGCCGGTACGGTGAGTACGTTCAGGCCGGTGCCTGTAGTGAAGCCTTTGCCGTCGAACAGGTTGGCGTTACCGTCTTCTTCAAGAGTGAAACCAAAGCGGAATTCGTTGACCAGCTTTGGGGTCAGGATGTAGTTGAAGCTGCTTGCGAAGATGCGATAGCGGGCATAAGCAGTGCTGTTAGGCAAGGTCAGATCGGCTGGCTGAACCTGATCGTTATTCTTGAAAGTATAGCGAGCGAAGATGCTGGCTTTGGCCCCGAAGTTCTGATCTCCGCGCACGTCAAACTGGTTTGACCGAATGTCGTCGCGCCGAGTGCTGAGGTAGTTGTAGCCTCTGTCCGCGATGGCGCCCTGCAGTGACAGATTAGGGTCGATATTTGGGTCAGGGTAGAAGGAAAGGAACTTCGCAGAGCTCGCATTGAGGGGTACGACATTGTTCGCGTATGTGGTGCCTGGTGTGAACGGGTTCCTCAGCGGTACTGAAGTTTCCTGTGAAAAATTACCCTGCTTCATAAGGACCGTTGGAACCTTGGCCTGGAGGACGTTCGATTGCGGAAAGCGCAAGCTCTCATAGGTGCCGAAAATAAAAGTGCGGTCACGTCCGTTGTACAGGTGGGGTAAGACCAGGGGCCCGCCGAAGCTCGCGCCAAAGTCGTTGGCCACCTTGTGCGGCTTGTTTTGCCGATCCGTTCCGTACGGGATCGCGTCCAGCAACTGATTCTGGAGATACTCGAACACCGAGCCGTGTGGCTTGTTCGTGCCACTTTTCGTGACCGTCGTAATCTCTCCCGGCTGACCGTATTCGGCGTTGTTATTTACGCCGTCCACACGAATCTCCGCGATAGATTCAGCAGAAGGAAACGCGTCGCCCTGAATGTTATTGCTGGTCTGGTTCTGGGCCGAGATGCCATCGACGGTCGTCTCCGTCTGCGAGGGTAGACCGCCCTGAATGGAGAAGCGAATCGCCGGCGAAGGGTGGGTCGAAGGCGCGGGCGGATAGCTTCCACTATCGGGCTGCACACCGGGCAGAGCCTGCACCAGGTTGAGCGGCGAGGTAGATCCGGCACCGCGATAGTTGCCCGGAAGGTCCAGTACCGCCTGTGGGGTCAGGGCGAAGGAGATCTGGGCGTCTTCCGTATTGATGACGCCGGCGTCGGTCGCGTTCACGGAGACGATCTCGCTGGTGCTGCCCGGTGTTTCGACCACGTCGTAGCGCAATTGCTGCCGGGCTTCGAGAATGAGGTTTTTGGCTCTCACCTGGGCAAAGCCGCGAGCCTGCACGGTGATGTCATAGTGACCCGGCGCTACGTTGAGCACAGAGTAGTTGCCGTCGGCATCGCTGCTCGCGCTGAGATCGGTGTTGCTCTCCAACCGGTGCAGGCGGACGGCTGCGTTTGGAATGACGGCTCCGGTCGGATCCTGCACATTGCCGCTGATGCTGCCCAGCGTAGATTGCGCATAGGCTCCTGCGAAGCCGGTGAACAACGCAAGACCGACGAAGAGGCGAACCCGCAGATGCCACGGGATGGAATTACTCGGTATCGGAAAAGGAATAAGGGAAGCGAAAGTCATGGGAAAATCCTCAAGAGCTGGCTTGTGCGCGAAGGTGGACTAACGGCGGTAAAGGCACCAGGAGTTGCAGTGAGTGGGTCTGAGCGGCGCGCTGCTCACGACGCATCCGGGCTCGCCAGCTGATCGTGAGAGCGATACCGGAGGTAAGCGAGGCAGCGGCTCGGCCCATCCACAGACCGCGCACGCCGTACCCCATAGGAAAAGCAAGGGCATACGCAAGCGGCATGCCGATGACCCAGTTGCAGACGATACTGATCCACAATGGCGTGCGCGTGTCGCCCAGACCGGTAAGGGCAGAGGCGAAAATGACAAAGCAGGTATCGCCCAGAATGAGCAAGCTGCAGAGATAAAAGAGCGGAATGGCGGCGAGTACCACCTGAGGGTCGTTGGTGTAGACCGAAGCCAGCGGCCGGGCCAATACGATAAACAGCACGGATGCAATGACAGCGTAGCTCAGTGAGAGGCCGATCGTGGTTGTGGCCGCAAGCTTTACCTGGCGCAGGTTGTTGCGCCCTGCGGCTTGACCAACCCGGATCATCGCCGCGTAGGACAGGCCCGTCGGCACCATGTAAACAAAAGCGTTCAGGTCCAGCGTGACCTGGTGCGCGGCCAGCAGCGTACTGCCCATCCGTGCGCACAGGATCGACATAAAGGTAGAGATGCCTAGTTCCAGCGAGAACTCAAGACCTGAGGGCCAGCCCAGGCCGAGCAACGCCTTGAGCCTGAACGGATCGGGTCTAAGCATGGCGAGCCTGGGCCAAAGCTTCAGTTGTCGGAAGCTGACCAGGGCGCCGGGGATGAGAAGGATCAGCATCCAGCAGCGCACCACGACGGTTGACCAGCCGGAACCTGCAATACCCATCGCCGGGATGCCGTGATGGCCATAAAGGAAGAGCCAGTCGAACAACCAGTTCACGACGCCGGAGGTGATGAGCGATACGCTGATCAGCAGCACTCGATTGATCGATTGCAGATACCTGCGAATCGCCATGTAAAGCATCAGCGGAGGCGTTGACCAGATGAGCGCATGAAGATAGCTGTTTGTGCTTGCGAGGATATCGGCAGGCGTACCCAGATGTGGCAGGACCCATAAACTTCCAAGTGTGAGGAACATCACGATAGGCGTGCCCAACAGCACGATCCACATGGACTGCATCAGCATGACGACGCATTCGGACCGATTGCCTCGCCCGGCCGCCTGCGCGATGTAGGTCTCCATACCGTTAAGCAGGTAAATCATAAAAAAGACGATGGCATAAAAGATGGTGTTACCGAGCGATGACGCGCCAATGGCTAGTGCGGAGTGTGGCAGGTGACCGATCATGATCGCATCGACGATATAGGTCGACATCCAACCTAGTTCCCCCAGCGCCAGCGGAATGCCCAGCCGGGACACCGCCCGGATCTCCCCCGGGTAAGAATCGGAGCCCTTACTTCCGCGGAGCAAATCTGAAACGCGTTCTTCTTCAACATCGCTAACCATGTTCCGCATTCCCCCCGCACCAAACAAGTCTAGCCACGTGCAGATCGCGTCACTCAGGGCAAATGGATGTAGTCAACAGTTGCAAGGCGCTTACTCTCGCTGATAAAAGTGATCCGCGAACTACGTCGATTTTCAAGAAAAATATTAGTACCAGCTACGGCTTTGATATCTTCGTCTATCGGACCGCGACTGCAAGGGTGTTGGGTCCAACCAGACATAAAAAGTTGAAACAATGGTAGATGTGATGTTTCAACAAATAATTCATCAACGTTGGATGCATAGAAGTTGATTGTGTGAAGAAAATACTTATTCAAAATCAGCCCTACGGGCAACGCTAAGTCCAGAGTTGATGGCCGCAAAAGTGGTGGAGCCGGGATTGACGCTGAAGTTGGCCGCTAACTGGGTCCGACCAACTTCTGATCCAGCTCGTAACCCCCTTAGTATGTTCATCTTTCAGAAATTCTCCGTTTAATCGGTTGCGATTCTGTAGCTTGTGCGCAAAACCGTACCGTAATTGCAGTTTTATGGACCCAGACATCTCAGCTTTATGGGGTTCGCCAACTCTAAAATTCTTCAGCGACTTAGAGTTCCACTTTCAGCTTTATGCGTCAGCCCATATGATGACCCGCAAACATAATGCGTTACGCACCCTCAACTAAATATGGATGCGATATCAGCGTTCAACAAAGCGATCGGCTTCCACCCGGATTCGAAGAAAAGTTGGGTGGAAGGCAATCGATCTGCCAGCCATGAGGCGTGTGATGTGGAGTTGGCGATGGAAATTATTGGGCTTGCGAAAGGCCCATAGCGGCGTCCAGATGCTGAACACCCGATAGGCAAAATGGATCCACGGACCCAGTGCGCTTGTTCCACTCGTAAGCGTTGCAAGCAATCAATGTTCTTAGCTTCAATGCCGGAGATCTGCCGGCTTACGGATCTGGTTTTGGCATCTTTACACGGGACGACGAGCCAGCGGAACAACAAGGTGCAGTCCTGCTACTCGACCAGTTGCCCTCCGAACGCATCGAGTAAAGCGCCTGCACCAGCAGCTCTCGCAGCCTATATTCAGGCGCGATGGCAAGCTACAAAAGACATTATGGTGCAAAGTAAAGCGGTTGCAAAGATCCGCGACATCCGCGTAAAAAACCAGAAAATATTCTTGGATAGATTGCGTCGGCAGTGGCCATTCGGCTTAGGCGGAGTTCAGGCTGAAGCATTTGCAAGACGAACCATTTCGACCAACGCCTCTCGTGTCTGCTTTGGGGTGCGGACTTCTTGGTTGAAGTTGATGCGCGCGCCCTTCATTCCGTCCTTCGTTTTGAGCCGCATGTAGAACCCCAAACGGTCTACCGAAGTCATCGATGCTTCAGTGGCCTCGATCCCTGCGTGAGTCCGGGCCAGCAGGATCATGGCGTCCACATGGTCTGCATTCATGTGGATGAGGATGCCGGGAGCCGCTGCGGAAAGGGGATCCGCGGATGCCTTTTCGTAGTCCATCGCGCCTACCCATCCCATGACACCGAATCCGCCTACGTAATAAAGGTCGACGGGTTCCAGTCGAAAGAATCCAAAGTCTGTGAAATCTACCCAGTAGCGGCTGTTTTCGTGCGTCGAAACGTAGAGTTCGCGCGCGGAAGCAACCTCGCTCTCGGGTACTGGTGTCACCATGCCGATCAGGGTAGCCCGCGCGGCGCCGAGAGGGTCCCCGTCAACGGCACTCTGCGCCACGAAGAGGCTCGCTCTGGGCTCGGCCTTCAGGTTCTGGGTATGCATCGCCATGTTGCTGATCAGAAAGACAGGCATTCCTGCAGGATCAAGCGCATAAGGCATCAGTGATCCGAAGGGAAACCCAGGGTGCTTGCGCGACAGGGTTGACAGGGTTGCGACTGTGGCTTGCGAGAAAAGAGTTCGTGCACGCTCGGCGTGGCTGGGCTCAGCCGGTCGGGGCTGAGCCGGCTCAGTGCTGGCATGCTGGCGAATGACGGTGCTTTCGTTGGATGACATTCGAACCTCGCTCCTTCCGGTCAGACGAGACATGCACCAGGTTCGCCTTGCAGGGTGATGAGTCCGCTTTCTCTAGGATGCGCGCAGCCTATGGAGCCACGACCTTGTAGCTCACAAAAAAGTCAAAATACACCGGACGCCATGAAAGAGCGGCATCCGCGTCTCTAGACATCTTTGTCAACCAGACGATGCTATCCGCCGGGCAGCAACTAATTGAACTGCCGTTGAACTTATTGCTGGTGTGCGGTCAGATCATCCAGGGCGCGTTTGAGCTGTTCAAGCTTCTCACCGGCGGCACTGAGTTTTCCTTCTGCGGTCAGGCGTTGGTAGTCCGCGAGGTCTTTTGCGGCCTCTGAAATCCGCGCGTTGCGATCTCCGTGTGGTGCTTGTTGTACGGTGACTTCTGGTTGAGCGCCAGGCTGCGCGTCAGCCAGTGGCGCCTGAACGCCGCTGGTTGAAGAAGGTGCGCCATCAAAAAGACTATGCATCGCTGCCTCAAACGTCGGCCCGTAAGCGAGGCGGTCCTGAAGAGCCAGAACGACGAGACGCAACTCAGGCATCGGGCTTCGTTCCGCCTGCAGATAGATCGCTTCTGCGTAGAGCAATGCATTTCCGGTCGGGATGACAAGAAGACTGCCGCGCCGCACATGGGAGCCTTGCTGGTTCCAAAGCGTCAATTGGCCGGAAAGCTCTGCATTCTGGTCGATGCGCGCTTCTACCTGCAGCGGTCCATCTACGAGGCGGGTCTTGGGGAAGTTATAGACGACCGCAGAGCCATAATGAGCACCGTCGCTGCGCCCGGCAATCCAGCCGATGAGGTTGTTGCGATTCGAAGGAGTGAAGGGCAGGATGTTGACGTACTCCACGCCGGTCTCGCCGGGCAACTTCATCAGGACGAAGTTCGGAGCAACTGGTTGCGTGGTTCGCTGCGCTTGGTCGTCGACACTGCTTTCGGTTGCGAGAGTCCACAAATCTTCGCGGTTGTAGAACATCTCGGGATCGGTCATGTGATACAGGCCATAGACCTCAGCTTGCAGCTTCAGCAACTGCTCAGAGTAGCGCACGTGCTTGTGCAGGTCCGGTGGCATGGCGGAGGCGTCTTTGAAGAGAGTAGGAAACATGTTGCGATACGAGGCGAGAATAGGGTCTTCCGCATCAAAGACGTAAAACGAGGTCGTTCCGTTGTAAGCGTCGATGACGATCTTTACGCTGTTGCGCGCATAGTTGATGGTGCTGCCCTCGAACGTGTAGTGGCGCGAGTAGGGAGACGTATCGGCGGTTGTGAAGGCGTCAATGATCCAGGAGAGCCTGCCGTCGTCCCCGACGACGATGTATGGGTCCGGATCGAGTGTGAGAAAGGGCGCAAGCGCCGCGGCGCGAGCGATAACGTTGCGTCGCATCAGCAGACGGCTATCTGGGGTAATGTCGTCGCTAAAGGGCAGCTTGGCCAGGTCGCCCCGGTCCAGTGCGATCAAAAGGCGACGCAACCTTCCTCCGAGCACAATGCCGCCGGTCCCTTCATACGAGGTCAAGCTGTTTGCCTGCCCCTGGGGGTAGTTGAATTCCTTCTGACCGGTCTTGACATAGACATCGCCGTTGGTGAGTTCTCCAAAGTAGATCTCCGGGCGAGCCACGTTCAGGCCCGGAACTGTGCTTTGAATGGGCATGTTGCCCAGCAGCAGCGTGGGCAGGCCTTCTGACGTGAAGCCGTTGACCGGATTCATCGTGACGCCGTAGCCGTGGGTGTAGATCAACTTTTCGTTGATCCAGTTACGACTGCTTTCGGGAAGCTTCTCGATATTGAGTTCCCGAGCTGCGATCATGACCTGATGAACTGCGCCATTGAAGTCGTAACGATCAATATCTACATCCGGGAAATCGTAGTAGGTGCGGATCTCCTGAATCTGGCGTAGCGTATCCTGCAGCGCGCGCCAGTCCCAGAGGCGAATATTTTTGAGCGTGCCCTGGTTGTTCGCGGCATCGGCGGATTCTACGGTGGTCTGCGCCGGAAACTCGCGCTGGGTTATCCGGTCTAGACCGAACGCCTTGCGGGTGAACTCAATGTTGTAGCCGATGTAGGGCTGCTCGCGTACCAGCTCGTTCGGCTTGACGATAAAGCTGTTGACGTACCAGCCGAAGACCTGCAGAACCAAAAAAGAGAAAACCGCGGGAAGAATCGACCATATGAGCTGACGCCTGCCAGCACCTGTGAACGCATTTACCGCAGCTATGCCTGCACCCAGGACGAGCGCCGCGGATACGATCAGCATGCCCTTCAGGAAGACGTGCGCGTCAATATAGGTGGCACCAGACAGGACGGTGTGTTCCCCGAAGATCTGCTCAAAACGACTGACATAGACCTGCACCGCAAGCACGAGCAGGAAGAAGGAAGCGGTGAACGAGATGCCTCGCCAGGACGGCGTTAGGCGCAGATCGCGCTGGCCGTCCAGCGCCCGACTGCCACTTGCGATGAATAGGAAAAAAACCGCAAAACCCAGCGAAAGAAACGCGATTGTCGTAAGCCAATCCCCGACAAGGGACCAGAAGGGAAGGCTGAAGAGGTAAAAGTTCAACGGCCTACCGAGGATCGGATCGAGGGTTCCGCTGGCAGGGGCTGGGGCGTACCAGTACCGCGCGAGCGTTGGCCACTCGGCTGCGATACGCAAGCCGCTGACGAATGCGACCACTCCCGAAACGCCAAAGCCCAGCCAGCGCAGGAGCGGTCCCACGGGGATCGTCACAGGCTGACGATTGAAGACAACCTCGCGGGTCTCAGGCAGGTCATATTTATGGACCTGCTTCAAAGCCAGGAAGATTCCGTAGAGGATAAGGAACGTGGCTGCGGCGACTGCCGCGAAGACTCCCCACTTTAGCGCGAGCGTCTTCCAGAAAATCTCGCTGAAGTTTAGTGACGCAAACCAGAGGCTGTCCACGTAGTACGAGAGAAGTGTGCCGCTAAATAGAACTAGAAGTATCAGCGGAATAGCAAAGAGAAGAAGGCGCGGGCGGCGACGCGAAGAACTCGGCCAGTCAATGGAATCGGGCATTTTTCTCTCCCATGTCATTCAACGCGATCTTGAATAGACAAGTGGTTCAATCTCCCTCAGTGTACAGCCCGGAGGATCCATAAATTGGACAACCAGGGGCTGCACAATGACGAGATCATCAGGACTGGCCCTGATGTACGCCCGCACTGCCGTTCATTACATCGCGTTGAAGGTCACTCCCTGAGCGAGTGGAAGCTCGGTTCCATAGTTCACGGTGTTAGTGGCTCGGCGCATGTATTGCTTCCATGCGTCAGATCCCGATTCACGTCCACCACCGGTCTCTTTTTCGCCCCCAAAAGCGCCGCCAATCTCAGCACCTGAGGTGCCGATATTGACGTTCGCGATTCCGCAGTCGGAGCCCGTGGCGGAAAGGAAGCGTTCAGCCTCGCGTAGGTTCAGGGTAAAGATGGACGAAGAAAGCCCCTGCGGAACATCATTCTGGAGTTGGATCGCTTCATCCAGATCGCGATATTTAAGCACGTAGAGGATAGGCGCGAAGGTCTCCCGCTTGACCACTTCTATCTGTTCAGTCATCTCGACAAGCGCAGGCCGTACGTAAAACGATTCGTTTGCGGCCTCATCAATAAAAATACGTTCGCCGCCGGTTACCGTACCGCCGTGGCCCTGTGCCTGTTGAAGGGCACTCTGCATGGCGGCAAAAGAATCCGCATCGATCAGCGGGCCGACGAGCGTGCCCGTCTCGCGCGGATCTCCAACGACAACTGACAGGTAAACTTTCTTCAAACGCGCTACAAGGTCATCGTGGATGGATTCGTGAACGATCAAGCGACGCAAGGAAGTGCACCGTTGACCAGCCGTACCCATGGCGGAAAACGCTACCGCGCGCAGGGTCAGATCGAGATCGGCACTGGGGCAAACGATCGCCGCGTTGTTGCCTCCAAGTTCAAGGATCGCGCGTCCATAACGTACCGCAAGTCGCGGTGCTACCGCGCGCCCCATTGCGCTTGAACCGGTGGCAGAGACGAGTGGCACATGCGGGCAATCGACCAAGAGCTCACCCATCTGTGCGTCGCCGATCAAAACCGAACAGAGTGCAAGCGGCACGCCACCCCATCGGGATGCCGCTTTGTCAAACAGAGCCTGTACCGCAAGCGCAGTCAGCGGCGTCTTCTCCGATGGCTTCCACACCACGGAGTTACCGCAGATCAGCGCCAGTGCGGCATTCCACGACCAGACGGCTACAGGAAAGTTAAACGCAGAGATGATACCGACGACGCCAAGGGGATGCCACGTCTCCATCATGCGGTGCGCCGGTCGCTCCGAAGCGATCGTTAGTCCCGTCAGCTGGCGCGAAAGGCCCGCTGCGAAGACGCAGATGTCGATCATCTCCTGCACCTCGCCGACGCCTTCGGATAGGAGCTTTCCCGTCTCGATGGTGACGAGCTTTCCCAGGGCCAGCTTATTCTCGCGGAGTTCTTCCCCGAGCAGGCGAACGAGCTCGCCGCGTTTGGGCGCAGGCACTGTGCGCCAGGTCAAAAACGCTGCATACGCGGCTGCAAGTATTGCGTTGGCTGCGGCTGGGTCCGTCGGTTGGATGTGCGCGATCGTCTGGCCGGTAATGGGTGTTCGGGTCGTCAGTGGACCACCCGTATACTTCGCCACCGGCACGCCAAGGTTCAAGAGGAGTTGATGTACCTCTTTTTCAATCAAATTCTCGTTGGTCGTCATACCCTGCTTTTCCTTCCGATCCATTTCTTTTCGATTCACGTGCGCATCGTTGCCGGAGTTCTGGCGCGTCATCGAGCCGTGGCTGTCATCTTGAAGATCGCCTGTGCATTGGAGCTGTCGAAGCTCAGATCAAGCCCGGTCTTTCCTTCCTCAGGCGGAAGCGGTAATCGGGTGATGAACTCGTAGAAAGACCCGGGAACCTCTTTCTCGATCAGCTTGCCTTCCTTATCGCGAAAGCGGCGCTGCACAGGAGCCGCAAGGAAAGCAGTCTGGCGCACTCGTCCCGTCTTCGAGGTTTCGACCGTGGCTTTCATCGCACGCCCCAATGCCTTCTGGTTGGCAGCAAGTTCGTCCACATCCGGAACTCTGTCGGTCGCATGATTGAATGCGTTGCCCTCGGTCGCGATCCATGCCATCTCCGGCGACTCGGCAAGCAAAATCTCATAGTCGGTGATGGTCGCTTCCTGATGCTGGCGGCTGAAGACATGCACCAGGACAGGCAGCAGTTGCAATGCTTTGTCGATAGAGAGAGATCGGCCTTGCTCAAGTTCCGCAAGGAGCGCCTTCGCCTCCGACGTAAGTGGATCGCGAGACGTTGACATCACGCGCGCGACTGTCGCCTGAAACTCTGCTGAGAATCTATCCGGATGAAGTTCACTGATAAAAAACTGTGCCAGCTCTTCCGGATATTCAGCCTGAGCATAGGACCGGCCTGTCATCTTAAGCCGCTCCAGTGGATAAACTCCGTTCAGTGAGTATCCAAGCGGACGCAGCAGACGCGTGATCGACTCTTCGCCGGCAGGCAGCGCTCCCATGTCACTCATCGCAACCGTGCGGACCGCACCATGATCGTGCATTACCTTGCGTCCATCGCGCAGACAGTCTTCCGCATAGCTCTCTGCGTCGGGCACGCGGCTCAGCAGGTCTTCGAATAGCATCATGTTGAGCGCCTGCGCAATACCTGCGCGAGAGATATGGGCACCGCTCTCCTGCAGCAAGTCCTGAGGTACGTTAAGGATCTTGAACAGCCTGTCAGCACGTTCGGCGCCGACGGCTTGGTTAAGCGTTTTTTGTAAGGAAGCTTCAGTAGTGGTCATCTTGTCTCCTACTTCAGAATCGGCCTCAGCCTCTTTTATCCACGGCTTACGAGTGCAATGCATTCTTCCAGAATGTCGAGCGCAACATCCGTCTCGTCCTGCGTAACGATCAGGGGAGGACAAAGTCGAATCGTGTTTTCGCCGCATCCCAGCAGCATCAATCCCCGCTCAAAAGCCAGATCGACAATCCGCTCTCGCATCAAATTCCCCGGCTTGCGGGATTGTTTATCCTCAACGATCTCGACGCCAATCATCAGACCTCGGCCCCGCACGTCGCCAACGATCTCATACTGTCTTACCCATGTATGCAGCCGCGCAAGCGCAGCAGCGCCGACCGTTGCGGCATTGGCCATCGCCTCGCTTTCGATAATCTCCATCGTCGCCAATGCGGCAGCGAGACAAAGAGGATTTCCGCTGAATGTGCTGCCGTGCGAACCCGGCACCCAGTCCATGATCTCCGCCTTCGTCATGCAAACTCCGAATGGCATTCCCGACGCAATCCCCTTGGCCGAGCAGACGATGTCGGGCTGCACTCCAGAGTGCTCGATCGCCCACCACTTGCCGGTCCGGCCAGCACCTGACTGAATCTCGTCGACCACCATAAGGATGCCGTGCCGATCACAGATTCTGCGGATCTCCTCCAGAAAGTTATCGGGGGCCACAATGTACCCACCCTCTCCCTGGATCGGCTCTACAAAGATGGCGGCAACCTCTTCAGGTGGAAGGATCGTCTTGAACAGCTTTTCCTCGATATAGCGAGCGCACGCCAGACCAAACGCATTCTCCGCCTGCGGTCCACCGCTGCATCCGCGATACGCATAGGGATACCGCACATGTGTCACGCCAGGCACGAATGGGCCGAAGCGCCTCTTCTGCTGAACCTTGGAGCCGGTCAGCGAAAGCGCGCCCATTGTCCGTCCGTGAAAGCTGCCAAAGAAGCTGATGATGTTTTGCCGACCGGTGTGATATCGGGCCAGTTTCAGCGCGCACTCGACGGCCTCGGCCCCCGAGTTGCCAAAGTAGAAGCGGTGCGGACCGGGCATGGGCGCAATGGCGGAGAGACGTGCGGCAACTCGCGGCATCAGGTCATAGTAAAAATCCGTCCCCGATAAATGAATCAGTTGCGCTGCCTGTTCCTGAATAGCTTTGACCACCTCCGGGTGACAATGTCCGGTCGAGTTGACTGCAATCCCTGCGGTAAAGTCCAGGAATTCATTTCCATCTACGTCTTCAATGCGACAACCGAAGCCGCGCTTGACGACCAGGGGATAGCCACGTGTGTAGCTGGGGGACATCAAGCTCTCGTCCTCCGCGATAATCTTCTTTGCGTGCGGACCGGGCACGGGAGAGATAAGTCTAGGACCTACGCGGGCGTGTGTTTCAAAGGTGGCAACGCGTTCTGTAGTGTGCATGAGGGTGCTCATTCGGAACTCTCCTTGAATGGTTTGGCGGCTCTGCGGCGGCGTTCCAGCAGAAAGGTCGCACGGCGTCAGATTAGGAGTCGAGGATTCTTGTGGATCGCAAAGTGCAGCTGGCGCGTGTTGCATGGGAACGACATCATCTCGACGGGAAGCTAATCACCGGAAAAGAGATTCGGACGAGCGCTGCGCGGATCAGCCCACCGGCGTACATGCATCCTTCGTGCCACGCGACATCCGCTTCCATTCCGCAGGAGGGATAGGGCCAGAAGTTGCAGTGTCAACATATGGGAACCCTCAAAATTACAAAGACTCGAGCAGCCGTCTTCAGCCTGACCGCTTGTGGCGCTGAGTATACATATTTCGCAATGGTTCCGCCGTTCGTCCGACTCTTCTAAGGCCGCCGATCCTCCTGTCGATGACTCCAGACAATCTTGCACTAATGAAAAGGGGCCCCTCTGCTGCGGCGCTTCCAACCCGAAATAGCGTAACGGTTTATAGCCGTAGCCTGGTAGGTCCCCGGTGTTGACTTGCCACCCGATTTACTGTTTATTGAAGGTGAACAGTCCAACAATTTGTGATGAAGTCCGCTCCGATCTCGCTCTTCAGAGGAGAATCGCAGCACCCGTCTATCGCGAAACCGAAAGGTTTCTTCTTTCAGAATTTAGTTGGAGGCCCTAAATGCCCTTGTTCTCGAAGCTCGCCCCGAGTCTTTTCGCCGCATCCCTGCTCGGAGTTGTTGCCCTGAACCCCTCAGCGATGGCCCAGACAAGTAACGGTCAGATCATCGGCGTTGTCGCTGACCCGACGGGTGCCCTCATCTCAGGAGCAACCATTACCGTGCTCAACACGCTCACCGGCGTAAGCTCCAAGGCGACCACGGATAAAAACGGCTCGTTCCAGGTTCTCTCGTTACCGATCGGCACCTACTCGCTGAAGGCCGAGAAAGAGGGGTTTTCTCCCGAACAAACGCCAGCCTACCAACTCGGAATCAACCAGACGCAGAAGGTGGACTTTCACCTTCCCCTGCCCGGAACGAACCAGAGCGTAGAAGTAAGCATCAACGCCTCCAGCATCGATACAGTGAGCTCTACCATCGGCGGCTCCGTTACCGAACGCCCACTTGTTGACCTGCCCCTGAATGGAAGAAACATTCTTGACCTGGCTACGCTTCAGCCCGGGGTAACGGCAGCCATTAATCCGGGCAACACAAGTGCGGGAACATTCTCGATCGCCGGCGGACGCACCGATTCGGTTACCTTCCTGCTCGATGGTGGGAACAACAGTAGCCTGCTGAACAACGGTGTAATCTTCAACCCCAATCCCGACTCCGTGGAAGAGTTCCGGATCCTCGAAAATAACTACACCGCGGAGTACGGCCGAAACGGTGGTGGTGTCATCTCCGTTGTCACTAAATCAGGCACGCACTCCTACCATGGCACGGCCTTTGAATTCGCACGCAACACAAGCTTCAATGCGAACAGCTTTTTCAACAAGCGTAACGGCCTCAACAAAGACGATTTGAAGCGCCACCAGTTCGGAGGCACCTTTGGAGGCGAGTTCTTTATTCCCAAGTTGCTGGAGCGCAAGGACAAGCTCTTCTATTTCGTAACTTACGAAGGCCAGCGCTTGAAGCAGACAATAAATAATGGATCGCAACAGATTGCAACAACGGCAGAGGCGGTCAATGGCGATTTCTCGCAGGCCGACGCAAAAACTAAAACAGCAGTCGCTAAGTTCCTTCAGTCGAACGCATATTTCCAGACTGATGCCGCCAAAGCAGCGCAGGGAATCATCGATCCGGGCACGTTCGATCCTATTGCGAAAAAGTACATCGCGGCGGGTATTTTTCCATCCTCCGCTTCTGGATTCGCGACCGGAATCGCCCCGGCACAGGATAACTTCAATCAGTTCAACGGTAAGTTCGACTTCATCTTGACGAGCAAAGACCGCTTGGCGATCATGCTTGCACGGAACAAGGAAACCACCATCAGTCCTTTTTCAGGAGGCGCAACGACACCTTTTCCTGTCAATGGAGCAGGTGTTGCGAGCATCGCCAATATCGATGAAACACACCAGTTTTCAGGGAGTGTCCTCAACGACTTCCGTTTTGTCGCGCAACGCTTCAATGCGACGCAGGCGTTTCCCGCAAAGACTCTCCCTACCCCCGGGCAGCTTGGTATTGGCATCACGCCGGATCAGTCCACCGGACCCACCATCCTCACCTTTGATGACACGGGCGACCAGTTTGGTTTTAGCCCACAGGGGCCGACAACGCTTATCAACAATACGTTCGCATATAGCGACGACCTGAGCTTCGTAGTTGGACACCACAGTTTTAAGGCCGGCCTGTACTTCTCGCCCTACCAGAACAACACGCAGTATGACTATTACGTGAACGGCGACTTCGAATTTGCCGGACTTGGTAAAGGCGGTAGCTCTTCCTTCGCACAGTTTCTTGTGGGTGCCCCGGATTACTATCTTCAGTTCGGTGCTGCGCCCTCAAATATTCGCAGCAAGGATTACGCCACCTACTTCCAGGATCAATGGCAGGTGGCGAAAAACTTGAGCATCACAATGGGCCTACGTTACGAGTACGCTACGCCGAAGGTTGACACCAAGGGACGATCCTTCGCTCTCGTCTCCGGAGCGCAGTCGACACGCTTTACCGGTGCGCCACGTGGGTTGCTATTCCCAGGCGACAAAGGGGCTCCGGACGGAGCGAACTTCCCAATCAGGAATGATTTCGCACCCCGCTTTGGCTTGGCTTATGACGTGGGTGGAAAGGGCAAAACTGTTGTCCGAGCCGGCGTCGGTCAGTTCTATGACATCCTGAAGGGCGAAGACAACCTTCAGTTCAATGGGCAGGCACCGTTCTTTGGCTACTCCTTCCTGCAATTCAATTCGCCGTCGGGAACCACCGCACCTTTGGGCTACTACGCGGATCCCTACGGTTCCACGGGATCGGTCAACACTTTTCCATCCAAGCCACCCACCCAGAATCTTGACTTCGACGCGACGGGCTTCCTGCCCTTCGGCGGAGGCGGCGTGTACTTCGTCGATCCACACCTCCGCACGCCCTACACCATTCAGTTCAATGGCGGCATTCAGCGAAGTGTTGGAAATGGGATCATCCTCGAAGTTGGCTATGTAGGAAGCGTCTCCCGCAAATACACCGCATTGATCGATAGCAATCCATTCATTCTGGGTACGAAGACGCGCGCATATCAGGTTGCCAATGGAAACCCGATCGGAAGTCAGGGCGACCTAAGCTATACCTATCTGGATACCTTCAAGAACCTTACCAACGCCAACTACAACAGTCTGCAGGCGAGCATCCAGAAACAGAATAACCACACACGTTTCATCGGGGTAACTTACTTCCAACTCTCCTACACCTTTGCAAAGAACATGGATAATGTCTCTGGCTTTCGTCAGCGGAATCACTCCGTGCCTTCCTACAATCCGAATTTGTTTTATGCGGTTTCTGATACCAACGCACCTCATCGTATCGTCTTCTCGGGCGGTTGGGACCTACCCTTTGACGAGTTGTTTTCGTCCGTACCGAAAGCCATCACCAAAGGGTGGAGCCTGTTCCCGATCGCCTCTTATCAGAGCGGCTTTCCCCTGGACGTTTCTGACAACTTGCAGCGCAGCAGCGACAAGCCTGGACCGTCAGGAGCAGGCGATCAGCAACTGATCCGCGTAAACCTTGTCGGCGGTAAGGTAGCCAAACTGAATCCATACGCGTCAGTGGGCACCGGCAATGGCGCACCCTACGTCGCCGGGACGAACTTTGACCAGGACATCACGGCTGGGTACGGCACGCTTTCGCGCAACTCTTTCTCCGGGCCTGGCTACACCAACGTTGATATGTCTCTCGTCAAAGCGACAAACCTGACACGGGGAGAGCATCCACTCCGGTTGGAGATACGCGCTGACCTGTTCAACGCTTTCAACATCACTCAGTTCCAGTCGCCGAACACCACCTATGGCAATATTGCCTTCGGTGAGATCACCACCACCTACGCCCCTCGCATCATCCAGCTTGCAGGTAAACTCCGCTTTTAGAACCTGCAGGAATTCTGCCAAAGCCGTGTCCCCCGGGACACGGCTTTGGCAGTTTCAGGCGCATCGCTACTCCCTAAAGACGCCTTGTAAAAGCCAGGATTGCCAGCTTTTCTCGCCGCAAAAACGAAGTCGTGAGGGGGCAAGTAATAAATGGATCAGGCCAGAAAATCAGTGCATTTTCTCTGCTACCATCAAAACCGAATCTCAGCAACTTATGATTCAGTACGCGGCAGCACTGTCTGCCGGGAATTGAGAACCATATTATGCGCAGCTCCCTGGGCCCCATCGTCCGTTTTCTCGGCTTCATCCTCCCTGTTTTAGGTGCTGTAGGTTGTAATTCGGCCCTGATCTCGCCCGTAGTAGATCCCGCGATTCACGTTATCCATGGAAACGTCCACGGTGGCCAGCAGCCCCTCGTAGGCGCAAACATTCAGCTCTACGCCGCTGGAACGCCCACCACGGGAGGAGGCTACGGTCTCGGTTCTACCCCTCTCATCACGGGAACCCTTCCGGTTACTGACAACAACGGAAACTTCACCATTACGGGTCAGTACGTCCTGCCCACGACGGCGAGCCATCTCTACATCGTCGCCACTGGCGGCAGCTCAGGCGCAGGCAATCCGGTCAACAACCAGGTCTCCCTCATGGCGGTTCTCAACGGTTGCTCTGGAAGCACCACGTTGTCTCCTCTCCTTTTTGTCAACATTAACGAGGTCACGACGATGGCCTCGGTGCTCGCGCTGCAGCCATTTATGGCGGCTCCTGTGGCTGGTAACGTCCTTGCTCCCGCGATTGGTGCTCCGGCGACCGCATATAACGCCCTGCAGAATGCCTTCGCGACGGCCAACAATCTCGTAAACCCTAACTCCGGCGTCTCTCTGACGCACCAGCAAGACTACGCAACAACGGATCAAAATGCGTTGACGGTCAATTCGTTAGGCAACACCCTCGCCTACTGCGTAAATTCGAACTCCACCAATAATCAGTGCGCCAATCTGTTTACGAACGCCACACCTTCCGGTGCGAGCTTCACGGCTGCTGACACAATCCAGGCTGCCTGGTACATCGCGCAGAATCCAACGAACAACGTCACGTCGCTCTTCAACCTCGCCGCTGCGTCCGCCCCCTTTCCGGGCCTCCCCGCTGCTCCCTCGAGCTTCAATGTCACCGTGGCTACCTCACCGTCGGCTTGCCAGGCAACCGTACAGTTGAATTCTGCAGCTAGCTATGCCGTTCTGGGAGGAAGCACCGTTACCAACAGCAGCACCGCTTCTGACCAGACGACAGTAGTAGGCGGCTTTGTGGGCGTAGGCCCCGGGAGCGCAGTCACTGGATTTGTGGACGGAACCTATGTCGCGGTCATCAACAACACCGCCGCCGCGGCAGCCGAAGTCGATCTGACTGCAGCTTATGTCGACGCTGCCGGTAGGTTGGTCCCAGCCGTCCTGCCGACTGATCTAAGCAACCTGACCTTCACCCCGGGTCTGTACAACACTGCAAGCTCGGTCACGTTGAACTCAGGAAGCGTCACTCTCGATGCACAGGGCGACCCGAATGCAGTCTTTATCTTCCAGATTGGATCCACGTTCACCGCCGCCGGTGGCACCCAGGTGATTCTCATCAACGGTGCGTCAGCCAAGAACATCTTCTGGCAAGTGGGTAGCTCTGCAACTATCAACACGTCCGCTGTCTGGGCAGGCAATATTATCTCCCTGGCATCCATCTCCCTGAACACAGACGCTACTCTGCTGGGCCGTGCGCTGGCACGTAACGGCGCGGTGACCCTGCTGAGCAACAAGATTACAGTTCCTTCGCCTTCTTACTAGACCATGGTCCGGAGTTTGGGTTGATTGCCTTTTGCGAATCGCCCCAACTCCGGATTCGTGTTTCTGGGCCGTCGTTCCACCCACATCCTGCCCACCGGCATCCCGCGAGTTCCTGCCCATCGTCGTATCATTCAACCAGTATGAGTTTTCCGATCAAAATTTGTAGTGTCTGCGAAGAAGAGTTTGAACTGAGGCCCGACAAACCTGGTTTCGCCAATCGCTGCCCTGAGTGCAGCGCCCCGGAGGCTGAAGACTCGACCTCCAAACGTCGCATGGACGCCGACGAGCGTAAGAACGTCTCGGAGACCAACGAAGCGAGACGACAAGCCATGCGTAACCTACTCTACCGCAAGGACAGCTAGGACAGCAGAGAAAGCAAGGACAGCTAGGACAGCGCAAAACCTACGCGTTGGGGTCCCGCACAGGTTCGAAAGCCGCCCGCGCCGCAGCATACTCCTGGGCTTCCATCCACCCCCGCAAAATGACCACCGCCGCCACCTGGTCGATAACGTATTTTCGGTCTTGCCGGTCCATGCCAGCCTCGTTCAGGATCTCGTGGGCTGCTCGTGAGGTAAGTCGTTCATCCCAAAGCTGTACCGGCAGGCCTGAGCGTTGGTGCAGCACTTGGGCGAACTCCTGCACCTTCGCTGCCCACGGACTCACGTCGCCGGACATGTGAAGCGGATTGCCCACCACGATCCTTACTACCTCATGCTTGCGGATGAGTCGGAGCAGACTCCGTAAATCTTCGCCACGACTCTTACGCCAGAGCGTAAGTAGAGGTTGTGCCGTGTGGCCCAGAGGGTCTGTCAGCGCAACCCCCACGCGAACCGTCCCGACATCCAACGCCATCACGCGCCCGCTCACCATATGGTTAGTGTAAGGGCCTGGACGCAGGACCAATTCGAACCTCAGTAAGAAGCGAAATCAGTCAGCGTTCGAATTTCCCAGGTGGTGCCATGCGCTGAACTAAAAGCGACCCGGCGGGCGGGGCTACCTCGCCAGCCAGAGCCTTGGCAAGGGGGGCAACGGCGCCCAGGAGAGCAATTTTGTTGCCGAGCCGCCTAAAGGATCGCTTTTCGGAGCTTGCGTAGCGTTGTAACCTGTCGAATAGGACTCCATGCCCAAAGCGAGAAGTCAGGGTGCGGATCTTACGATTGGATGTCTTTGATCTCCTGCCGTGCGAAGCCTGCACGTTGTCTTCAACCCCGAGGACACCATGCCACAAGCCAGTTTCGATGGGCTGCGCGTCCTTTCCTATGAGTCGCGTCGAGCCCGGGAAGTCGAAAAACTCATCCGCACCTACAACGGTGAGCCCTTCGTCGTGCCCTCCATGCGGGAGGTGCCGCTCGAGTCTGACAATGCCTGCCTCCAGTTCGCGGCGGATCTTATCGCCGGCAAGTTTGATCTCCTGATCTTTATGACCGGCGTCGGCGTCCGTTTCATGATGGATATCGTCACTCCCCAGTTCGACCGCGAAGTGTTCCTCGCAGCCATGCGCAATACAAAAGTCGCTACGCGTGGCGTCAAGCCGCAGGCAGCCTTACGTGAGCTCAACGTCCCCATCGCTGCCAATGCTGCCGAGCCGAGCACCTGGCGCGAGCTTCTCCAGGCGATTGAGTCAGCCTTTGGTGGCGAACTCGCTAACATGCGAGTCGCCGTGCAGGAATACGGTGCCACCAATCCAGATCTGATTGCCGGCCTTACCTCGCGTTGCGCCTCCGTGGTCAAAGTGCCGGTCTACCGGTGGGCTCTCCCTATCGATATCGGTCCGCTGCGCGAGAGCGTGCTTGCGATCATCTACGGCAATGTGGACGTCGTTCTCTTCATGACCGCGGTTCAGGTTATCCACCTCTTTCAGATTGCAGAAGAGATGGATATGGCGGATGACCTCCGCATCGGCCTGGCGTCGCTCGCCGTCATCTCCATCGGCCCTACCACCACGGAAGAACTCCAGAACTACCGCATCACGCCAGACTTTGAGCCATCGCGGCCCAAGATGGGCTTCATCGTCAACGAGGCCGCGCAGTATGCCGGCAAGGTGCTGGCGGAAAAGCGTGCCGCTGTGCAGATTCACTCCGCCTATGCAGCCGAGCCGGATGTCGCCGCACAGTCCACAGCCCAGGCATCTATCGAAGCCACGACAGCCATGACAGCCATGACAGCCATGACAGCCACGACAGCCACGACAGCCGCGACGGCCACAACGCCGCAGCCTGGAGTCCTGCGTACACCCGCCCCCACCACCTCCATGGCCGGGTTTCGTGAGGGTCTCGCGCCGTTCGATATCCTGCATGAAATCAGCAGCCGCATCGCGCTCGCAGACCCGCTGCACCTCGTTCTTGAGCGTATCGTCGCCTTCGTCTCGGCGATCATCCCCTGCGACTCCTGCTTCATCTACACCCGCGAAGAAGAGAAACTCATCCTGCGCGCCTCTAAAAACCCTCACGCCGACATGCTGGACCGTCTTGGTCTGGCCGTGGGTGAGGGCCTCGCTGGATGGGTCGCGCAACATCGCGAGCCCGTCGCCATCTCCGCCCATGCCTCGGACGATCCCCGCTTCAGCGTCTTCGCTAACCTGCCGGAAGATCGTTTTGAAGCTATTCTTTCAACGCCCATTCTCTGTTCCAGCCGGGTCGTTGGCGTCATCAATCTGCAGCATAGAAATACGTATGTCCACACCGATTTACAGATTCGCCTTCTCTCGACAATCGGCTATCTGGTCGGTGCGGAGGTGGAACGCGCGCGCCTCGAGACGGAAAACTACGAACTTGTTAACCGGCTGGAGACCCGCAAAACGGTTGATCGCGCCAAGGGCATCTTGCAACGCGATCTTGGCCTCAGCGAAGACGATGCCTACCGGATGATGCAGAAGGAAAGCCGCCACCGGCGCAAATCCATGCGCGACATCGCAGAGGCAATTCTGCTTTCGAACGACATCCACCAGGGTCAGTTGGAAAAGGGCTCCAGCGACAAACCCTAGGGAGCAAGACCATCAGTTTCAGCACAACAAAAGATGCCCGATGAGATTCACTGGGCACCGCATCATCGCAAGTGGTCTTGAATACTTACGGATTAGCTCCTGAAAGATGAGTAACTCCGGTCAAGTGCTGGAAAATTTATTGGAAGATCCAATCGTGTTCCTATTGGCTTGCGGACATAAGAAGCTCTGGCAAATGCTGCGCTGGCCTTCAAGCCTTCATAAAGAAACGATGTCAGGGAAAAGACTTTAGATACCTGAAATCAATTCACTTTCCAACCAGGCACAAATTCAGGGGAACCACGTTTGGTACACGATATCCACCTGTTTTTGCTGGACGGATGCGAAAGGGGCTTGATTGGACCGGCTAGGCGTCGGATACTGCGAAGAGAGTGACCGACGAGCAGACCGAGACACCCATCGTGACCCGATACACCCGTCAAGACGTCCTTCGTATCCTTCACCTGCGGACCCGGCAACTCGTGGCCTGGGAGCGGGAAGGACTATTCCCCACCATCGGAGATGACGAGCAGTATTCCTTTGAGCATCTGGCGAGGCTGCGTGCCTTGCGCGAGATACGATCCAAACGCATGACTGCCCGCAGCATCCGCGTTCAGGTCGATGCCATGCAGAAGGTTGCCGGCATGCGCAATGCACTGGTTGAAACAAGCGCCGTGCGCCGTGGAACCCGACTCGCGTTTCGCCACGGTGGCGCCTTGGTCGACGCCGTCACACAGCAACTGACCTTCGACTTCGCCACAAATGTCGCGGCCATCAATCGTGGCGGCCAGTTGCAAATCGTCGGTCAGGGATTCGGCCGAGTCATCCCACCCGTGGGTGGCGCACAGGAGACCGCGCAGGTCCAGCAGATGTTCACACGCGCCGTCCAACTGGAAGAGAATCCGGCAACGCTGGATGAAGCGATACTCACCTACGAGGCCATCCTCACGATCCGTCAGGACCACGCGCCTGCCTGCATCAATCTCGGAACCATCTTCTACAACCAGCGCGACTTCGTTCGGGCAGAAGACATGTACCGCCGCGCCACCTGTGCCGACCCCGAATACGCGCTGGCTTTCTTTGACCTTGGCAACGTGCTCGACGAGAGGCAGCGATTGAATGAAGCTATCGAGGCCTATACGCGAGCCATCGCCATCGTCCCTACCTATGCCGATGCCCACTACAACCTCGCGCTGGCATTTGAGCG
>JAYVZP010000065.1:0-28085 GCA_043783275.1 Rhodanobacteraceae bacterium | reverse complement strand
CGGTGTCGGCCGCAGAGCGGAGGGTATCCCCCGCGAGCATGCCGAGTCCGCCGGAGTAGGTCGGAAGCGCGGGGGAGATGGCGATCTCCATGGAAAAGTATGCGATGGTGCGGCCAGACAAGTCGAAGAGGGGGGCCGTGGTGGTCATCAAGGTTGGATCCTTCCATCCAGGCCCACGAGAGGAGGAGGCCGAGACATTCGTGAATTTACGAGTTCGGGCCAAAATGATCTTTCGAAAGATAGGACCGATATCGCCTGGGGCATCTTTGATCTTAGCAAAGGGGAGCGAAGTTCATCCCGGACTCTTTTCGCGGTTATCGGATGGGATCAACTCTGCGGGCCTGTAAGCATTTCAGGACAAAGAAGAATTCAACCCAGGTGCAACTTTAGGGGGATTCAAGCTTTTGCAGACGCTTCGAGAAGAGTCCAGATGCGGTCGATCCAGGCAAGGTGTTCGGATTTCATAAGAACGGAGCGGAGACAGAGCACGGTGTCGGACGCGGCGGCGGCGGGCCAGGTGTCAGAGGGGAAGAGGGTTACAGGCAGACGGGCAAGTGCGAGGTAGAGGTTACGCTTCTCGGCTTCGTCGAAGATGGTTTGGGCTCGGATTGAGCTCTCAGCCAGAGTGGGGGCGGAGGCAGCCCAGATGACTATATCGAGCTGTGGGGGATGGGTGGGGGCGATGAAGTGGGGCGAAAAAGAGACCAGGCCGTGGAGCGTAAGGGCGGCAGCGCGGCAGTGCGAGAGGGATTGGGCGAAGTCGCCGGAGGAGTTGAGGGGCAGCAGGCGCTGGGTGCTCCAGAGGGCGACGGCAGCGGCTCCGGCGCGGGAGCACTCAAGGGAGATTTCGCCGAGATGGAGGGAGGCGGAGGTGAAGTAGGTGTAGGGGGAATCGTGCTTATAGAGGCTGCCCACGGCGGGGTCGGCGAAGAGGACACAGCCGCAGCCGTAGGGCTGGAGACCGTGTTTGTGTGGGTCAACGACGAGAGAATCAACGGCAGAGATGGCGTCGTAAGCGGCGCGGGCGGCGGGAGCGAGATTAGCGGCAAGGGTAAAGTACCCGCCGTAGGCGGAGTCGACGTGGATGCGAAAGGGGTATTGAGTGCGGAGGGCGAGGATCTTGTCCAGGGGGTCGACGGCACCGGTGGCGGTGGTGCCAAGGGTGACGACGACCGTACCGACCTCACCGGATTTCAGGGCTGCTTCCAAGGCTGCAAGGTCCATGCGGCTGGTGGCGTCGACGGGGATAGAAATGAAAGGGAGACCGAGGACGGCGGTGATGCGAGAGTGAGTGTAGTGCGCCTGGGTGCTGGCGGCGATGGCTTTTGGTTTGTCGTCTAACGTCCGCTGGAGCTGGCCGGCGACCCACAGGGCTTCGAGATTGGCTATAGTGCCGGAGGTGGCGAGGTGGCCGAGATGCTGGCGGAAGCCGAACATGGCGGCGATTTCGGCGACAGCCTCGATTTCGAGCGCGGAGCTGGCGCGGCCGCCATCGAGGGCGTGGTTATTGGGATTGATGGACATTGCCAACGCGTAAGCGGCGCGGGCGATGGGGTGCGGCGGCTTCAGCATCTGGCCGGCGTAGAGAGGGTGAGCGTAGGGGAAGTTGTCCTGCATGCGGCGAGCGGCTTCGGCCAGGACGGCAGAGGCTTCCGGCGAGATAGCGAGGCCAGGGGTTTCGGGGAGGTGGTTGAAGCCCTGGTCAAGGACGTGCTGCGCCTCGGCGAGGAGGGAGAGGAAGGGGGCGGAGTTCAGGGGGTCTGGCATGGGTTGGGTTTTGTCCCGCAGTGATTTATCCTGCCCTGTCAGTAAGGGTGGTTAGTAAAGGTCGGTGTGGACCCAGCCGAATTTGGCTATAAAGCCGATGATGAGGGCAGAGAAGTAGGCGACCGTGGTCCATTTGATGACGGGCCGCAGATTCTTTACAGAGGTCTCAAACGCGGCGACGATGACGAAGACGATGGTCATGAGGATCATGCCGCTTGGGACAAAATATTTGATCGAGGTTGGGCCGGGATGGCTGGTGAACCAGTGCGGGGTGTGAAAGGGATCGAGGTGGAAAAGACCAAGGAAGCTGCCACCTACAAAGATGGCGAGGAATAGGGCAAAAAGGAAGACTTGTCCGAGGACGGCGAGTGTGTTTTTCATGGGGGCTTGGACCTTAGTTTAGCGCGGACTTGAAACAAGATGCGATAACCCGCAGGAGGTTTTGCCCAGGATTCCGACCACCTGTCAGGGGGAAAAGATGAGAACCGGGACGCCGGAACACGCGCTAAGGCAGATTGGCTTCAAACAGGCGGAAACGGTGCTCTAGTTCCCACTGCTGGGTCGCGTGGGGACTGTCGTGGAGGTACTCAAGACAGGCGGGGGTTGGGGTGTCCGCGCCGAGAACCTGATTGGCGCAGGGGGTAACGGGCCGGGTGAAGGTGTCCTGTGTTCGCCAGAGGCCGGGGCCAGGCAGAAAGGTATGAGCGATGCCAGTTCGGGCCATCTGCTTGAGGTCGACATAGGTGAGGTTGAATTCGAGGGCGGCGCGGGTGTACTCGTGCGTCAGGTCGATGCGAGAGACGCCTTCGTCGTCGGTTGAGAGGGCGACGGGGACGTGGGCGGCACGATATGCGGGAAGCGAGTGGTAATTGGTGGTGACGCCGAGAATAACGTCGTTGGAGGTTAGGTTGATTTCGACCATGACGTGGCGGTCGGCCAGCTCTTTGAGCAAGGCTTGGGGTTGATCTTCGTAGAGCGCGTCGACGCCATGGCCGATGCGTTCGGCGTGGCCGAGATCGACGGCCTGGCGGATGTGGAAGCGGAGGCCGGCAGGAGGGACCAGACCTGGGGCGAGTTCGCCGGCGTGGAGCGAGATGTGGACCTGGGGGTATACCGAGTGGAGGTAGTTGAGCATGAGCATCTGGCGGTGATACTCGCTCATGGCCGCGTAGGCGTCTTCCGGCTGGACGAAATTTATGCCGACTACGTTGTCAGGGTCTGCGGCAGCGACTTCAAAGCCCAGGAGGGTCTGGGCGAAGACCTGCTGCGGTGGGAAGGCGCGAAGGACCTGATAGAGGATGCGGATCTGGACGGAACAGGCGGGTGTAGCGGCGGGGGTGTCGCAGTGCTCCAGTTTACGGCGGCGGGTGAGGTCGCCATCAAGTTGGGCGCGGTCGATTGCGACTTCATCGCGGAGGCCGGCGGCAAGGAGTTTGTCGCGGAGGGTGGCGAGTTCGGTAGGGGAGGCACCGGATATGTCGTCGGGTTCTGAACCGGAGACGAGGATGGGAGGCGTGGGCCAGCCGATGCTGTAGCCAAGTTTGGCGGCGTTGCCGAAGGCCGGGGTCATCATGACTTCGAGATATTGCTCGTTCTGGACGGCGGCACGAGTGGCGACTTCGTCGAGCCATCCCGCGGAGTGGGACTTTTCGGTGCCCCCGAACCTGTCGAAGGCGGAAAAGAACTGGTCGTGGCCGCTGCTGCCAGCGGAAGGGACGAAGCTGCGCATGGAGAAGGAGTCGACGAGGGAGTCGTAGAGGTGCTGATCTGTGAAGGCGGAGGCGGCGGAGACAGTTTTCTCTGGGCAGACGGGCTGCGGGGGAATGGACCGAGTGGTGCCGATGTTTTTGACAAAGGCCAGGCGGGAGCGGTCGACGCAGAGGTTGTCCTGCGCGGCGTTCTGGATTAGTGTCTCCGCGTAGACGGCACCAGAGAGGTGCATGTGGAGGTCGGCGCCTTTAGGCATGCGCTCGAGAAAAGCGTGCAGAGGGAGAAATCCGGCGGCTCGTGCGGCGACGAAGGCAGCCTGGGCTTTGCGCTCGGCTGGAGTGGTGGAGATGGTGGTGCGGAAGGGGCGAGCGGCGCTGGCCTGTGCGGGGGACGCGACGGTAGCGCCGAGCAGTAGAGCGGTTAAAAATTTTTGAAGCATAATTCATCGTATGCGACGGCTAAGGAAATGCAAGATGTAACCCTGGGTCGCAAGATTTGTGCGGAGGGTTTGGCTGGAAGGCGCTCGCGTTGCTATACTGAGGCTGCGTTTGAGTAGCGGTAAATTTGTGAGCCTACGGGTTCCAAGTACCAGCAACTGAAAGCTCTTCCCTGCTCTGTTCCCTCCAAGAACATGCTGGCCAGACAGACGTAATGTTTACGGACCCTTCTTGGCGGTCCGGACGCGCTGGTGAAAGCCAAATGTGCGTTATTGCCAAGGCCAGATAGCTCAGTGGTAGAGCGCGGCCCTGAAAAGGCCGGCGTCGGCGGTTCGATCCCGTCTCTGGCCACCACTTTAGAACCCACGACTTAGGAACATGTGAAGTAGTAAGGCTCGGCTGCGTCTTGATCAAATTGGAATACGTCTAGGAGGTCTCGAAGAATCGCGATCGTCTGTTGAGGTCCAAGATGGCACACTGTTTTATCGCCGAGGTCAACCAGCGTGCGAGCGATATATGTCGGACGATCAATTCACTGTCGACGATACGTTGATTATGAACTTGGTGTCGCAAAAGGGCTTTCGCCCGAAGGATGGCTCGAATGATGGCAACGGAACCAACTTTCATGGTCAGAAGCACTCGAGCGACATTCATGAATCGACCACCGACCGGGACGCGCGGCTATACAAAAAAGCTACGGCAAGGAGCAGCATCTGGTCTGTACAGGCCACGCGCTGGTGGAGAACCGCAACGATCTGATTGCGGCCGCGATGCTTATCACTGCTGACGGATACGCCGAACGCAAGGCCGCGCTCGTACGGTAAGAAGATACAAACACTCGACCGTAGCTCCAACCCAGTTCTCAATTCAAAAGAAGTCGAATCTTGCTCGATGAACGCAGGCCTATGGCGTAGGCGAGGCTAGGGACGCACAGCAAGCCTAAGGACAACAAAAACGCGAGGGGTGAGCTTCGGCTGCGAAGGACGAAGGCGTTCGCAAGCGGAGCGGATACCAAGATGACGACTGCAAAGCCGAAGAGACCAAGCGGAAAGCCAGTCCCAGAGAGCGAGCCGAAAGACATCTGAATCCTGCTGGATTCATCGAGGCGCATCAGGATAACGCCAGCGCAAAGCCAGCTTGCAAGAATTATGAAGAGTTCGCCCAATGTGGCAAGTTCGTGCTGAAGGGTCATTCTCATAAAGGCTGCTGCGATTAACGGCGACATCGTCAAAAGTAGGATGGTGATGAGAGCTAAGTGCTTGCGTGCTGCAATCTTCCATGGGGTAGAGGCATGAGGCGATACCGATCCATTTCAGCAGCGCTGTCCAGGGCGAAGGGGTTCACTACAGCAGGAAGTTGGACAGCCGCGACCAAAAGCATCGGAACCGTCGCTTTCGCTGGGGTCAGCCATGACGCCAGATACTCCGAATAGCCAAACCCCGCTGAAATAATCAGGCCTACGTAGGGGTCAAGAGTTCGAGCGAAGTAGCTGACTTCCTTCCGGAATAGGGAGTGGGCGGAAGATCGTAAAGGGCTTCGTTCTCGGGTTTTGAAGAAGTTGCTTTGGATTGTTGTTAAACTCGCGAATGCGCATGACAGCGCCACTCCAGTGGACGCGGCGACAATGAAACATGTGGCCGCCTGTGCGATCCGTAATGCAGACTCTGGCACGCGAATGAGTGCCAGAGCGATAAGCAGTGAGGCGATTACGATTACGATTGCTTGTTTGTTCTGCAAATGTGACAGCAGACTGTAGATCAGTCGTTGCCGATCCGTGATCGGGTAGACGCGAAGAGAGCTTACTGGAATAGAAGGGCGGATGCTCAAAGGCAACAAGAGCCACAGGGCAGACATCGGGAGAATCAGGTGCTCTGCAGCCTGCAGGCGCGACGCTACCGGGCCGAACGTCATAAGTTTTAGCTGGCCCACAAACCCAAAGGCAACTCCAGCCCCGACCAGCAACGTGAAGGCCCGAAACGGGCCTGTGTGCATAGCACTGCGGCGGTCGCATAGGCGTGGATACGCCAAGAGCTCTCTTAGCCGAGCCATTCGAGATCCAGGCTCCCCTCAACCATGAATGCCCTCAGGTACACATCTTCAAGGCTCGACCCTTGCAGGGCAAGATCCATCGTGCTGCCATGCGCAACGATACTTCCAGCACGAAGGATTCCGTATCGTTCAACGAGATCAGTCACCGCGTTTAGAACGTGTGTTGTCAGGAAAATTGTCGTTCCTCTCGCGGCGGCTTGCTTTAGGGCATTCTTTACCGTTTTAGTCATCACGGGGTCGAGCCCTTCAAAGGGTTCATCCAGAATCAACACCTTTGGGTTTGGAAGCAGCGCCATTGCCAGGCAAGTCTTCTTCCGCATTCCGTACGAGCAATGTCGTGCAAGCTTGTGAGAGTCGTCTGCTAAATCAAGCAGATGAAGAAGCTTCGAACTCCGATGGAGGAAGGCCTCTTCTCGGAGATCGAATAAGGAACGGATCAGATCCAAATGTTCCCTGATGGAAAGGTATTCAAACAGTGCAAGGTTATCGGGAACCACCCCAATTAATCTTTTCGCGGCAAGCGAATCGGTTCTTATCGAATGCCCAAGGATAACGGCGTCTCCATCGTCAGGAGAGATCATCCCTGTCATCATTTTGATCGTCGTTGACTTGCCTGCGCCATTTGGACCTAGAAACCCGTAGATTGACCCCTCCGGTACCTGCAAAGTCAGCGCGTTAACGACAGCAGAACCCGCATATCGCTTTGTGAGATTACGAAGATGGATGGCTGCCAACGGCATAGAGTAGGTTTGCTTCATGATGCATGAACTTTTGTTTCCGCAATGTCCTGGGATGATGTTATGCCCCGCAAATTGCATTGCGAAGACGCACAGCAATGATAAGGTCGCGGGCGATAAGCTTTCGCAATACCTACGTCTTCGACATCTCGCAGATTAGTGGTGTAGACCTGCCAGACTTGCACGAAGTGAGCGGTGACCACGGCGAGAACATCGACCGTCTGGCGGGTTTCCTCAAGAGCAAGGGCATTCAGCTTGTCTATAACGAGAAGACTGCTCCCGCGCTAGGCATGAGCTACGGCGGACGCATCGCCATCCTTCCCGGAAAGGCCGAGGAGTTCAGCACTCTTGTCCATGAGGCCGCGCACGAGAAAAGGACGGCGTCGGCGGTTCGATCCCGCCTCTGGCCACCACCTTATCGACGTCGTTGATTGTCCAAATACTTTTCCATCGATAATAAGGTGATGGACTCCAGTACTTTTGCCCGGCATTTCCCCCGGCTGTATCACCTTACCTTCGCCTCGAATCTACCTGGCATCCGCGCAAACGGCCTGCTGAGTACAGAAGCACTCGCGGATCGCTTTACTCCTGAAGATAAGGCGGCGGCTCTCAATGGGCGGCGCCGCTGTATTCAGGAGATAGAAGGGGTTACACTCCGCGATCAGCACGCGGCTGTTGAGGCGAAGATGAAGTCGTGCCTGGTGGGGGTGACCATCCCGGAGTGGCTAACGCTGCTGAACGGCAAGATTTTCTTCTACGTCTCAAGGGAAAAAGTGGACCTGCTGGCAAAAGCCTATGACAGTTACTCAAATGTCCTGCTCGAGATCGACACAGCCGAACTATTGGCCACACACGCTGAACACGCCTCGCTTTGTCGCATCAACTCTGGCTCGTTTCTCTACAATCCGCGCCCAAGAGGCCGCGCCTCCTTCATTCCCCTCGCCGCCTACACTTACAAGAACAAGCGGGATACGCCTGCAGAGCTAACGATGGACAGGCCAATTCCAGAAATTCTCCGGATGTCTGTCACCACTCTGCTGGCCTAAGGGACCGGCGGACGATCCTTCTGCCAGCGTAGAGAACAACGTCGCTAACATGTTGGCGGTGGTCCTGTTGGTCCCACTTCCAGCCGATCGGCAGCAATTTATACCGTCAAATTCCTGATTCCAACAGTTTCCACGCTTTACTCCGTGGATACTCCTTCGCTCGCACCGCAATAAAACTTTTTGCCCGTCCGAGACAATTTACAACATCGTAGAGTATCTTCATCTGACACAACTGGACCTACCACTTGAAGAACTCAATACTCGGAGGCAACATGAAGGTGAACGTACGCGCCATTACAAGGCGGCTGCTTGGTACAGCGCTCACAGTTTTTGCACTTGGCTTCTCGCACGTCGCACTGGGACAGGCCGTAAGCGGAACCATTGTTGGGACGGTTACGGATGCGACCGGCGCCAGCGTGCCCAAGGCCCAGGTAACGGTCTTGCTGATTGGCCAGAGCACGGTGCACACGACTGTCACCAATGACAGCGGTAACTTTACGCAACCCGACCTGCCCTCCGGCACTTATACCGTGACCATCACAGCTGAGGGCTTCAAGAAAGAGATCCGCGAAAATATTGCAGTGGATACGAACACCACAGCGCGCGTGGACATCGGGCTCGCGACCGGCAGTACGAGCGAGACGATTACCGTGACGGGCGCTCCTCCGCAACTACAGACTGACCGCGCCGATATTTCAACAACCATTGAAGCCAGCCAGATCAGCAACTTGCCGCTGGGCAGCGGAAACAACTTTCAGTCCCTGTTGAACACGGTACCGGGCATGGCGCCGGTCGTTTTCAACAACTCGCAGTTCTTCAATGCCAATAACGACCTGTCGGTAAACGCCAATGGCCAGTCCTCTTATGTGAACCTGTACCAGATTGAGGGCATCGACGACGACCAGCGCACGGGCATTCACATCATCCTGGTTCCACCTGCTGCGGCGATCCAGAACGTCGACATTACCACCAACAACTTTGAGGCTGAGTTTGGCCGGGCCGTCGGCACGGTGGTCAACGTAACGCTCAAGTCAGGCACAAACCAGTTCCACGGCTCGGTCTTCCAGAATATGGAGAACAACGGAGTCAATGCCCGCAACTACTTCGCCACAGCCCCGAACGGCCGCCTGGTCTACAACTACACCGGCGGTTCCCTTGGCGGGCCAATCTTCAAAGACAAGCTGTTCTTCTTCGGCGACTTCCTGCGTACCTCCGACCACGAATCTTCCACAGTCAACACGAACATTCCGGTCTTCAACGTCAAGAATGGCAACATCGATCTGGGTAACTATAGTGGCCAGGTATACGACCCGAATACGGGTGTAACGGCAAATTGCACCGGACAGGGATCGACGACTCCAGTATGCGGAACGGGACGCGCTGCGTTTGCCGGCAACCAGATTCCCCTGTCCAACCCGGGTATCACCAAGGTGGGACTAACGGTATTGCAGAGCCTCGACACCCTGGCAAGAGATCCTGCAACCAACCTCGCCGCGGCCTCCTATCTTGCGGGAAAGACGACCAACAACTTTTCCCGCAATCTACCTTTCAACAAGGATTCAATCAGCTACGACATCAAGTCGGACTTCACGATCACATCGAAGGACCACTTGAGCGGGCGCTTCAGCCATCAGACGACCAATACCTTCCTGGCACCCCTCTTCGGCTCCTTCCTGGGCGGTCCCGCGGGCGGCGGCGGCTTCCAAGCCACAGGCATCGCATCGGCTTACAGCACGGGCTTCAACTACGGTCACGTCTTCTCTCCAACGCTCTTCACGGAAGCTCGCTTCGGCATCGCCCACCTGCGCAACTCTGCTCAGCAAACGGACTACGGCAGCAACGATGCCAAGACACTTGGCATTCCGGGTAATGGTCCTAACGGCACCAACAACAGTCCGACTACCAGTGGTCAGGTCGCATTTCAGGTCAGCAACTTCGCCGGCAATGGACAGAACGGCGCCGGCAATCCGCTCATCGGCTACTCTTCCTCCTTGCCCTGGCTTCGTGCCGAGTCGAACATCGACTTTGTCAATAACTGGACCAAGATTTTGGGTAATCATGCACTGAAAGGTGGCGTCGACGTACGCCGAGTTCGCGACGATCTTCTGCAGGGCAATAACAATGCCGCTGCCGGAACCTTCTACTTCGGTGAAAACCAGACATCAGCCCCGGGTGCGACAGCCTTCAACGGCACGGTTGCAGGCCAGGCCAACGATATTGCAAGCGTTCTGTTCGGCGTGCCCTATCAGGTCGGCCAGGACACAAACAGCACCTTCCCCGCCTACCGTCAGACGTGGCTCTTCTTCTTCGCTTCCGACAAGTGGCAGGCGACGCCGAAACTGACACTCGACATCGGCCTGCGTTATGAGCTTTACCCACCCGCCACGCCGCGCAAGGCAGGCGGCTTCGTCAACTACGATCCTTCCAGCAACAAGCTGGTTCGCGCGGGTACGGATGGAAATGCTTCCAACCTGGGCATGAAGACCGACTACAAGAACATCGCCCCGCGACTCGGAGCGTCCTATCGCGTTACGGAAAAGACGGTTGTGCGCGCCGGATTCGGAGTGAGCTATGTTCCCTTCGTGGATAACAGCTACGCCTACAACTATCCAATCAAGACGAGCACCTTCTACACAATTACTCCCACCTACGGCGCTGCGATCAACCCGGCGGGAGGACCAGTCAACTTCTCGACCGGCATCCCTGCGACTCCAACGGCTGTGTTCGGCTCAGACGGAACTCTAACGGAAAGCGCGGCCAACGGAACCATTGGGCTGGCCAATCTTTATATCCCTCTCGACTTCAGGAATGCTTATGTGACCTCCTGGAATGCAGTCGTTCAACAGGCGCTGCCCGGAGACTCATCCCTGCAAATTGCTTATGTTGCCAACCACGGGACACGCATCGACGTTGCGCAGAACATCAACCTGCCCAGCGTTTACGGTCAAAATGCAGCCTACGATCCACTTAAGATTGCCTTTGGCAAGACTGCCGCCGTCACGCAATTTTTCCTGGGCTACACAACCAACTACCAGTCGCTGCAGGTCCAGTTCAAACGCCGCTTCAGCAAGGGGTTTGGCTTTACTTCCGCTGTTACCTGGGGCAAAGCGCAGAACTACCAGACCGGCGCGCAGGATGGAGGTCTGCTCTTCTACAGCGGTCCTGCTCGTCGCAACTACAGCGTGGCGGACTTTGATCGCACCCTTAACTACGAGCAGACAATTACCTACGAGTTGCCCGCTGGAAAGGGTCACCGTTACTTCAACTCAGGCATCGCCTCTTATGTACTGGGCGGATGGAAGACGTCGGCCATTGTCTCGGCGCTGTCTGGCCTGCCCTTCACCACTACAGCAATCAGTGCAACAACGGGAACTACCCAGACTGCCGACAAGACCGGTGCCTATCAGGTAACTCATAATGTGAGCGGCGCAGCCAACACGACGTGGTTCAACACGGCGGCGTTCGCTGCGCCTTCTCCCTGCACCGCCTACTCGGCAGCCAACCCTGTCGCCTGCACGGTTGGCAATACGCAGCGTAACCAGTTCCGCGGCCCGGGCTACTTCTCTGACAATCTGTCCCTCTTCAAAAACTTTCCGCTCTTCCGCGAAAGGGTTTCCATGGAGACTCGCGTGGATGCCTTCAACATGACCAACACGCCAGCCTTCGGTCTGCCTGGAACCAGCTTCGTTTCCAGTTCCTTCGGCAAGATCACTTCTACACTTGGTAGCGGTATTGGCAACGTCAACGGTGTAGGTGGCCCGCGCGTTCTGCAAGCCGCCGTCAAGATCACCTTCTAACCCGGAGAACGATCCGCCAGCCAGTCTCGTTGCAGAGACTGGCTGGCGATATTTACCAACGGGGGCAATGCATCAGGGGCAAGCACCGGAAAGTGACCCGCTATCAATATTCGGTTGCGTGCTCGTGCGACCGTAAGAAACATATCGACACAGAATCTCAACCGCTTGGAAGATGTCCACCGATGCCAAGCAACAAGCGTTACCCATCCATCGCGACCGCAATGGCTGTCCTGCTGTGCATACTTCCATCGCATAGAGTGTGGTCTCAAACCAGGGCTATCGATCCACAAAAGCTGACTCGCATCGGAACGGTCGATGAACGGTTTCAGTCGTACAACATCGAAATGGTGGAGGTGATCGGGGGCAAGTTCTGGAAGCCGTATAGCCAGGATGTCGACGCACTACTGAAGGCACAGGCTGCCGCCAGAGATTCAGGCACAGGCCCTGTCGGGATGGACCCCAACCTCTACCAGCAACGTTCGCCCATCGATCTAAGTAACTCCAGACTTCGGAAGCTTGCGCTGGGACTCATGCCCGCTTATGTTCGCGTTAGCGGAACCTGGGCAAACACGACTTACTTCCAGGATTCCGATGGGCCGAGCCCGGCGACTGCACCAGCCGGCTTTAGCGGTTTGCTCACACGTCCAGAGTGGAAGGGAGTCGTGGACTTTTCAAAAGCCGTCGATGCGCCCATCGTTACGTCAGTCGCAACCGGTCAGGGCACACGCGATGCGAATGGAGTGTGGACGCCCGACCAGGCGCGCAGTCTCTTCGCTTACACAAAGTCCCTTGGTGGAAAAATTGCGGCGACGGAGTTTATGAACGAGCCAACGTTCGCCGCCATGGGCGGAGCACCCAAGGGCTACGATGCGGCAAGTTACGCGACTGACCTGGCGGTGTTTGAGCCGTTTCTTCGAAAGATCTCTCCCCGCACGATTCTGCTTGGACCCGGCTCTGTTGGAGAAGGAGGAGCGCTTAGCTCTGCCCCCATACCCGGCATGCTCAAGTCAGAGCATCTCCTGAAAGCTGCGGGCGACATCGACGATGCTTTTTCCTATCACTTCTACGGTGCCGTTTCTCTGCGTTGTGCTGCATTGGGCGCTGCGTCCCAGACTTCGGCAGACGTCGCCCTCTCGCACAAATGGTTGGAGCAGACCGACCAGGTTGAAGCTTATTACGCCGGACTTCGTGACAAGTACGCTCCCGGCAAACCAATGTGGCTTACTGAAACCGCGGATGCTGCATGCGGTGGCAACCCCTGGGGCTCCACGTTTACTGACAGCTTCCGATATCTGCACCAACTCGGATCTCTTGCAAAACGCGGTGTAAAAGTTGTGATGCACAACACGCTGGCTGCCAGCGACTACGGTCTGATCGATGAAAAGACCCTGGCTCCTCGTCCAAACTATTGGGCGGCTCATCTCTGGAGTAAGTTCATGGGAACTGGAGTCCTGGAGGCGCAGTCTTCGCCGGTTGAAAACTTTTATGTTTACGGCCACTGCCTCCGCAACCATCCTGGAGGGGTTGCCCTCTTGATCCTCAACACGGACGGCTCGGTGACGCAAAAACTCTCCATCCCGCTTCGCGCTGAGCGCTTCACCTTGTCTGCTGCAAGCCTGGCGGATAAGACAGTGCTGTTGAATGGCAAGCCGCTTCTGCTAAATAGCGAAGGCGATCTCCCGACATTAGTCGCAATATCCGAGGGTAAGGGTCTTGTGAGCTTCGCGCCCCAAACCATCACCTTCCTCTCTTTTCCCGAGGCGCATAACCTAGCTTGTAAATAGAAGCTGACGGGCTTGGACATTTGCGTGTCCTCGTCGTAATGAACATAGATACCTGCCGGTCCAGGCTTGATCCATGCTCCGTCGCTACAACATACCCAGGAGTTTCGCTACCCCCGCCGCAAGTGCTGCACCCGCCATCGGGCCCAGAACGGGTACCCAGGCATAGCGCCAACCCGATCCTCGCTTCCCCGGAATCGGAAGCAAGGCATGCGCAAGTCTGGGTCCAATATCGCGTGCAGGATTGATTGCATATCCGGTCGTGCCGCCGAGCGATAGCCCGATGCCCCACACCAACGCACCCACTAACATCGGCCCCAGGCCCGCGGCGACTCCCGCCGGCGCCACTTTTTTCGAGAGCAGCGCAGTCGCCACCAGCACCAGGATCAGCGTGCCAAGCACCTCGCTCAGGAAATTCCAAAGTGGCGCATAGATTGCCGGTGCTGTCCCAAAGCATGCGAACTTCGCCTCCGCATCATCAGTCAAAGCCCAGTGCGGCTTATAGTGCAACCACACCACAACCGCGCCGCAGAACGCGCCCAGGATCTGCGCGGGAATATACGTCCAAAGACGCATCGGATTGCCCGTCATCAGCACTGAGGCCAGGGTGAACGCGGGGTTCAGATGCCCGTCCGAATCCCCAAGCGCCGCACTTACGGCAACACCGGCGAACACCGCCACAGCCCAACCCGCGGTAATCGAAATCCAACCCGCATTCTGGGCCTTCGATCGATTCAAAAGAGCCCCAGCTACAACTCCGTTACCCAGCACAATTAACACGAAGGTTCCAACGAACTCTCCGATGACGGGGGATAGAACAACCATATCGAATCACTCTCCCACGTACACATAGCTTTGAGCAACATCAAAGAAAGCCTGCAGATCCCTGGTACGCCAGGCCGCGTCGCGACCCAGTTCCCTTGCCAGCAGATCAGCGACTGCCGGCGCGGCTTCAATCGCGGCTCGCGCATCAAGAAACAGCGCCCGAGTCCGTCGCGCCAGGACATCTTCTACGGTTCGCGCCATCTCGAAACGCGCCGCCCAGAGTACCTCGCGCAACCGATACGGAAGACGCGGATGCAGCAGCGTATCGAGCGTCGGATCTTCCGCGGACAGCGCCTGCATCTGCGCAAGGTCAGCCCCGTATACCTGCTCATGTTCCGTAACGGCGCCAACCTGATCGGACCATCCATGCAGCTTCAAATCCAGAGTCCGGGACCCGACCTTCGGCAAGCCGGCAACCTCTCCGGCGCGGTCGATTGCGTCCTGCCCCATGCGACGATACGTCGTCCACTTGCCCCCCGTGACCGTGACCAGTCCCGATACTGAGACGAGAATCTTGTGATCCCGCGACAGCTTTGAAGTCTTCCCTTGCCCAGTCCGCACGAGCGGCCGAAGTCCCGCCCAGACACTCAGAATCTCTTCAGTCTTCGGCTTCCGTCCGAAGTATTTCGTGATGTGGTCGAACAGGAAGCTGCGCTCTATCGCCAGCGAACGCGGCTCCGCAGAAGCACGATCCACCGCCTCATCCGTAGTTCCAACGACAACCGCGTCGTGCCACGGAATCGCGAAGAGCACGCGGCCATCCTCCGTCTTGGGAATCATGAGCGCGGCGTTGCCTGGAAGGAAATAACGCGGCAAAACAAAGTGCGATCCCTGGCTGATGGAGAGCAAGGAACCACGCGCTTCCCCATCCATCTCCAAGACCTCCTCTGCGAACACCCCGCTCGCATTCACCACAACCTTTGCCTGTACATCGAAGCGGTCATCTGACTCGCAATCGTGTGCCTGAATGCCAATAATCTTGCCACCGCTTTTCAACAATCCCGTGGCCTCGACGTAATTAATCGCCAACCCGCCAAGGTCCTGAAAGGTCCGCAGCAGCGCAACAATGTACCGCGCATCATCGAACTGGCCATCGTGATAAAGCACACCACCGCGAAGCCCCTCGCCCACAACTCCCGGCAGCATCTCCAGTGTCTTCTGTCGCGAAAGCAGTTTCGACGCGCCGAAGGAAAGTCTCCCCGAAAGCCTTTCGTAGACCTTCAATCCAAACCCGTAATAAGGGAGCGTCAGGTAGCTGAACGCCGGCACAACAAACGACAGGTCATGCACCAGGTGCGGAGCATTACGAAGCATGTGGCCGCGCTCCCGCAGTGCATCCAATACCAGGGTCACGTTCATTTGCTCCAAGTAGCGAACGCCGCCGTGAACCAGTTTCGTGCTCCGGCTGGACGTTCCCTTCGCGAAGTCGAAGCGCTCTACCAGCACGGTTCTATAGCCGCGCGCAGCCGATTCCACCGCAGCCCCCAGGCCACTGGCGCCACCACCGATCACCAACACATCCCATGGTTCCGATGCGCCTCCCAATCTTTCCAGAATCTGCGAACGGAAAGTCAACGTGACGACTCCCCTTCCGCCGTCCAGCCTTTTGTACGGCCCAGAGCCTCGTGCCATATCTCACGAACCCGCTTTCGCTTGCTGGCATTCATCGTTGGCTTGAACACTCGCTCCGCCTCCCACTGCCGCGCAATCGTCTCTTTGTCGGACCAGAATCCCACGGCGATTCCTGCCAGATACGCTGCTCCCAACACCGTCGTCTCGGCATTCCTGGGCCGAACAACATCGATGCCCAGAACATCCGCCTGGATCTGCATGAGCAGCCCATTGGCAGAGGCTCCGCCATCCACACGCATCTCCGCCAGTGGCAAATTGGAGTCGGCCTGCATTGCCTCCAGAACGTCCGTGACCTGCAGCGCGATGCCCTCCAGTGCCGCGCGTGCAATGTGCGCCCGCGTCGTGCCACGCGTCATGCCGAGCAATGCGCCTCTCGCGTACTGGTCCCAATGCGGTGCGCCAAGCCCCGCAAAGGCTGGCACCAGCACCACACCCTCGGAGCTCGGCACGGTCGCCGCCAACTCTTCAATCTCAGCGGAAGTACGAATCATCTGCAGGTCATCCCGCAGCCACTGCACCACGGCCCCGGCCATCAACATGCTGCCTTCCAGCGCGTACTCCACCGTGTCGCCGATCTTCCACGCAATCGTCGTCAGCAGTTTATTCCTGGACGCCATGGGCTTTGTCCCGGTGTGCAGCAACATGAACGCCCCGGTCCCAAACGTGCACTTCACCATGCCAGGCGACGTGCACATCTGCCCAAACAGTGCCGCCTGCTGATCGCCAGCAATTCCTGCAATCGGAATATCGGCGAAGATACCGCGCGTCATCGCACAGCAACCGCTGGACGCCACCACCTCCGGTAGCATCGACCGCGGAATATCGAAGAGTCGCAACAGATCCTCGTCCCATTGCAATGTGTGAATGTTAAAGAGCATGGTCCGCGAGGCATTCGTCGCGTCCGTCACGTGGCGCTCGCCCTGTGTCAGCTTCCATATGAGCCAGCTATCGACCGTCCCAAACGCCAGCTTGCCAGCCTCCGCCCGCTTCCGCGCACCCTCTACGTTGTCAAGGATCCAATTGACTTTACTGCCTGAGAAATAAGCATCCGGCAGCAGTCCCGTCCGGGCCTGAATCAAGGCTCCATCACCGCGGCTGCGCAGCCCGTCGCAAAACTCTGCCGTGCGCCGGTCCTGCCAGACGATTGCGTTATAGACCGGCTCGCTCGTCTCGCGATCCCACACAATCGTGGTCTCCCGCTGGTTCGCAATCCCGATCGCCGCAATATCCGCCTCCGTAAGGTTTGCCGCAGACAACGCCTCAGCCGCCACGCCGCTCTGCGAAGCCCATATCTCCATCGGCGAGTGCTCAACCCAACCAGGCTCAGGAAAGATCTGACGAAATGTCTGCTGCGCCACGGAGACGACGCCGCCGTCTGCGTCCACCACCATCGCTCTCGAACTTGTGGTCCCCTGATCCAACGCCAGGATGTATTGTTTGCGTGCCAAGTCGTGTCTCCTCAATCGTTACGCTTTCGGCTGCAAACCCCGCATGACAGCCAATAAATCTTCCCCAATGGTCCTCGTCTTCGCAATGGCTTCTGCCAACGGAATGTCCGTGATCTCAGTTCCCTTCAGTACCACCAGCCGTCCAAACCGCCCCGCGTGAACCAGGTCAATCGCCGCCACGCCGTAACGCGTCGCAAGCATCCGGTCGTAGGCCGTCGGAGTACCACCCCGCTGAGTATGTCCCAGGTTCACACTGCGCGTCTCGTAGCCCGTGCGCTTCTCAATCTCCTCCGCAAGAATCTGCCCGATCCCGCTTAACCGAACATGCCCAAACGAGTCCAGCTTAGTCCCTGCCGATATCTGCCCGGTGTGCTCCGGCAACTTTGCTCCCTCAGCGACCACCACAATGGCGAACCGCTTTCCACTCTCCCATCGCGCTCTAAGCAACCGCACCACCTCGTCCATATCGATAGGCAGTTCCGGCACCAGCGTTACATCCGCCCCACCCGCAATGCCCGCCGTAATGGCAATCCAACCGGCATCTCTTCCCATCACTTCAATTACCTGCACACGACTGTGCGCCTCCGTCGTCGAATGCAGACGATCTACCGCCTCTGTCGCAATCGTCACCGCCGTATCGAATCCAAAGCAAACGTCAGTCCCACTGAGATCGTTATCGATCGTCTTCGGCACTCCAACGCAATGGACGCCACGTCCAGCCAGTTCTACTGAAATCGACTGCGTATCATCTCCGCCCATTGCGATCAGGGCGTCCAGTTTGTGAGCTTCGATAACCTTCAAACAGCGTTCAAACCCACCCTCGATTTTCTTGACATTCGTACGCGAGGACCGCAGAATCGTCCCTCCACGGTGCAGAATCCCGCTCGTCGTTTGCAGGTCCAAAACCATCGTCCGGTCGTCGATCACACCGCGCCAGCCTTCCATGAATCCAACGAAATCATCGCCGTAGTGCAGCACACCCTTGCGCACAACTGCCCGGATCACCGCATTCAGTCCGGGACAATCGCCACCACCCGTCAACATTCCAATACGCATTGCAACCCTCCACGTCCACCCGCAAATCATACCCTCAGTTCGCTGTGAGGCCGCCACGTCCGTAGAAAAGTATTGCCGCAAAAAATGCGCGCAGAGACATCCGGTCAAGTTGGCTGCTTAACATCATGACGAAAGAAAAGACCCCAGCACACCGGGAAGCTTTTTCATCTCTCGGCGGGGTTGTGATTTAGCCCGACGACAGCCCCTGCCATCTGGATTAGAAAGAAGCCTTACCGGGGCTCCAGGGGTGTAGCTCACTTCATGAAGAAAGAACGGCATGAGATCCCCTTTAGAACGAAGTTCCTGATATCGGAGCGCGATTGGAGCGAAATACAACACGCCCGCGGAAACGCTGTCGCCGGTCCCAATTTGAATGGAAAGAAATACCGTCGGAGACGCCACCCGTGCCACATATAAAGCGTAATTCTTACTGACAGCCGCTTATTTCTTGACGTGCCACAGTTCTGAGCCTAAAGTAGGGCCGTTCAGTTCGTCGGCCCCGAAACACGTAAATCCCCCTAAAATTACGAAGGAGGAGACATGTTCGTACAAGCGTTGGCTGATCTGCCTAACCTGACCCGTCTTACTGGTCTTGTGACTACCGTCGGCGCTTTGGGTGCAGCGGCCTATGGCATCGTCGATGTCAGCAAGGCATTCTTCCGGGGCGGCGTCTCCACTCGCGGATTCGCCAACATCTCCCGCAATCTCGCCACTCTCATGCCCGACGCTCCGCTTAAGGACGCTTCGCAAGTCTCAACCGAAGAGCCCGCCGTTCCGCCAGCGCTCTCTTTTACGTCGATCCTGATAACCCTGAAATCCAACTGGATCAACGGCATGGAATGTGATAGCCAGGTCGCAATTGCCAAGACGCTCGTCAAGCTTCGCCTCAACGCAGACTCCGCTATCCACATGGCGCAGGTGGCCGGCGTGGACGCGGCAATCCTGCAACAGGTCGCCGCCAAAATCGCGTCCGGCGCTGCGCTCAGCCAGTCCGAGACCGACGTCTACGGGCGATTCGATCTGATCCTTACCACGCTGCTGGATCAAGCTTATCAACGCGCGGAGCAGCAGTATCGAGCAACCGCCAAGGCCTGTGCGGTCGTCGTTTCGGTCGCCCTCGCGCTCATCGGCGCGTGGTCCCTCGGCAACTCATCGGGGCTGGGCGACAACCGGTACTGGAAGGCGCTTCTGCTGGGCCTGCTCGCCACTCCTCTCGCCCCTATCGCCAAGGATCTTGCAAGTGCGATTCAAGCCGGCGCCCAGGCTGCTCAGGCATTGACTGCGCGGAGGTAGGCTGACACATGACCTGGTTCCTCAACACGCGTTCCGAACCCTCAGGAGGTGATGTCTGCCCGGTCAAAATCACCGACGGCCTGCTTACCTATCCCGTATACCCGGATTTACTCAAGCTCATTCAGGGTCGTGATCTGCTGATCGCCACCCACGGCTTCAACGTCCATCAGGCCGCCGGCGTGGACCACCTCAACGAGTGGAGCACGATGCTCGACCTTCGCGGCGGCGTCTTCCTCGGCGCTCTCTGGCCAGGTGACTCCACCTGGCTCGGCGCGCTCGAATACCCTTTCGCTACCAAGGCCGCAACCAACGCCGGCAACAGTCTTGCAGCCTTCATCAACGCAAACTTTGCAGGCGCACTCAGTATCTCCTTCGCATCGCACAGCCTCGGAGCACGGGTTGTCCTGCAGGCCATCCGCGGCCTGGCAAAGTCCTTCACCGTCCGCCGCCTCATCCTGATGGCCGCCGCCATCGACGACGACTGCCTCACCAAGGAATACTCCGACGTCGACCAGAGAATCGACGAGGTCGTCATCCTGGCCTCCGACTGCGACCAGGTTCTAAAAGTCGCCTTCCCCCTCGGCAATCCGCTCAGCGGCATATTCTCGAAGGGCCATCCGTTCTGGCATCCCGCCCTCGGCCGCAACGGCCCGCCCGCCTATCCTTCGCCCAACAACATTCGCTCCGCGTGGCATCTGCCCGATGCCTGGCACGTCGACCATGGCGATTATCTGCCCCCGCAGGCGCCATATCCGGCAGGCTATCAACCACTTCCTTACGCTCTTCCACAGGTCATCCCATCTGCGGATGCTCCAGCCCCGGCCGATGGCACGCCATCCGCGTACCACTTCGGCGACGATTGGAAGTTTTGGCAGTCCTCGTGGACCGCCGCCCTCACCTCCACAAAGTTCCGCTAAATACGCATTTGGAAGATCCGAAGAACCCAACACGATTCAGCAGGTGCTCAACCAGTAGTTTCTCAAAGGTGTCACCAAAGCAGCACCAGGCAGACCTTCTACAAAGACCCGGAAGCTCGCGCCAGTATTGTGCCTATTGACTTACATGCGATCCGTAGAATTAAAGTTGCGATTTAAATGAAAAATCTGCGCCAAAACAATGACATGAATCGGACTTTTGAGGACCACGGTACCACCCAGTGGAAACGATTCGATCTTCGACACGTACGTTCCCGCACTCTCAAGGAGAATTTATGGACTTCCGCAGCAATCTCGCAGTTCGCCCTACCGTTCTTTCTCTGCTCGCCCTGACATTTTTTCTCGGCGTCGCCATCAGCCCCGCCACCGCACAAGTTACGCAACACTACACCGAAACACCGCTTACCTCCAACCAGACTTCGCTGGCTCCCAATCACGATGCGGACCTTGTCAATCCATGGGGTCTTTCCCGCAGTTCCAAGGGGCCCTGGTGGGTCTCCGATAACGGCACCGGGCTTTCCACCCTCTATGACGGCACCGGCAAGAAGTTGCCGCTTGTCGTGACTATTCCATCCTCAGAGCCTTCAATACCCACCGGTTCGCCAACCGGCACTGCCTACAATGGCGATTCCACGGTCTTCCACTTGGCGCCAGGAAAATCTGCCATATTCCTCTTCTCCACGGAAGATGGCACCATCTCCGGCTGGAACCCAACCGTGAGCGCGAGCGCAATCATCGTCGTCAATCACAAGGAAAAGTCGGTCTACAAAGGCCTCACCGTCGCCAACGCAGAAGTGGATGGCGTCGTCAAAACCTATCTCTATGCCGCTGACTTTCGCAAGGGCCGGGTAGCAGTCTTTGACTCCACCTTCACCCCGGTTCATATGAAATACGCCAGATCGCGCGATGATGACGATAAAAATGAAGGCCGCCCGTTTGAGGATGAACGCATCCCCGAAGGCTACGCCCCCTTCAACGTCCAGAACATCGGTGGCAATATCGTCGTAGCCTTCGCGAAACAGGACGACGCACGCCACGATGAAGTACCGGGAACAGGCAACGGGTATGTCGATATCTTCTCCCCAACCGGCAAGCTCCTCCTGCGTCTCCAGCATGGCGAGTGGTTCAACGCACCGTGGGGCCTCGCCCTCGCAAGCAGTGACTTCGGTGCTAACAGCCACGACATACTGGTCGGGCAGTTCGGCAGCGGAACCATCGCTGTCTTCGACCCGATAACCGGCAGGTTCAAGAGCATGCTCAACAATGCGAACGATCAGCCGATCATCATTGACGGACTATGGGCAATTGCGTTCGGCAACGGTATGAGTGCCGGCCCTGCGAACAGCCTTTACTTCACCGCTGGAATTGATCACGAGAAGAACGGCCTCTTCGGAACCATCACCGCCAATGAGAATGTTCAGGGCAATGATCAATAAATCCAATAACTCTTGAATTTCCCGCTAGATGCCGCGCCTCTTCAGCGCGGCATCTTTTTTACGCAGCGAAGATGAAACAGACCAGGCCGGGATACCGAAAAAACAAGCCATTCAGCGCTGCTCAATATTCAGCGCTGCTCAATATTCAGTGTTGCTCAAGGCGATAACGCTCGCCAAACTTGTTCTGGTGGTACTGGAGCAATCGCCGGATCCAACCGCGACAACCACACCACCACCGGTGTATCCCCTCGCAGCGAATTCGCTGCATCACGAACTTGAACACGCAAGCATTGCCGCAGGGCATAACCCAGATGCGACCGTTCCCCCCCTCGCACCCAACTCATAGCAGTCCCTCGAATTCCCGGGTTTTAGTCCTGCTTGCTTCAATCGATTGCAGCGCCAGCGTCAGGCAAAATTCCGCCTTTCCCGGCCCACACTCTCCAAGCCGCAACGAGCTCCCATGCGCCTCCATCACGTCCCTCGACAACGCCAGCCAGGCCCCGTGCCGTGCTCCTTGCCCTCGCTCCCAAATGGTTGGAACAGCATCTCGCGAACCGCATCCGCAACCCCCGGAACGCTATCCCCAACCCGGATGGATACGCAATCATCTGCACCCGACACCGTCACGTCCACCCTGCCGCGACCGCTACCTCGTTTAGCCGCCTGGCAACCATGCAACAGCACATTGCAGATCGCGTGATCAGGTTCCTGCGGCATCTGGCTGGCGTTCACACTTATATCCGCACTACGCGCTTCGGGATGCGTCAAGACCCGCGCCACAGCACGGTCAATAATCTTCTTCAACGACGTTGAGGATGACGACCTCAGTTAGCCCAACGCCACAACCCCCGAGCAGGCGCCACTCAGGTGCCCGCTCGTACTGTCAAATCAACAACAGTCCTTCGCCTTATACTTGGAAGGGAAATCTGGACAAGGGCTGCCCCGCTCCCTTGCCGATCGTCCTTTGGGGGAGTTCATGGCCGCACTGATCGAAGCAATCAACGTAAAACGCAAGTCTCTGTTCGAGTTCGAAAACATTCCATTCGCCTGTCTCGACTCCGAAATCAGCTCACCCACAGCTCGCGGTGGCCAAACACTGGTGCGCCTCAAGATGCGCAATCTCCTCACGAACGCAGTCTTCGAGAAGACCTTCAAAGCCAACGACAAGTTCAAAGATCCGGACCTCGTACTGGTCCCCGCCTCCTACCTCTACAGCGATAACGATGGCTCTCACTTCCTCGACCAGGAGACCTTCGAAACTCTCACCCTCAACGACGAGATGACCGGCGACGCCCTCGGCTACCTCATCGAGGGCGCTCTCCTGCAACTCCACAAGTACAACGGCAACCCCATCGGCTTGCAGCTTCCCATGTTCGTTGAGCTCAACGTCGCTTACACCGAACCCGCCGTACGCGGAGACTCCTCCAGTGGCAGTGTCACCAAGTCGGCCAAGCTTGAAACCGGCCTCGAAATCCGCGTCCCCCTCTTCATCAAAGAGGGGGAAAAAGTCAAAGTCGCCACCGAGACGGGTGAGTTCGTCTCCCGTGCGTAATCGAATTACATGACCCGGTTCTCGGCGATCACCTGCTTGTAAAACAATGCGCTCAGCTTGGGCGTTCTCTTCTGAGTCTTGAAGTCGACGTAGGTGATCCCGAAACGTTTCTCATACCCATCAGCCCACTCATAGTTGTCGAGCAGGCTCCACAAGAAATACCCACGTACCGGAATACCCTCGCGAACCGCACGATGCAACTGCGTCAGATAGTTACGCAAATACATCACGCGATCCGTGTCGTATACATGCCCATCAGCGGCTAGACGGTCCTCGGAAGAGGCACCATTCTCCGTGATGTACATTTCCTTGACCTTCCAGATATCCGCCATAAGTTTAGGCGCCCAGTAGAGAGCCTCCGGCCCAATCGTAAGCCAGGAGCTATACATGTGCGGATACGAACCCGGTGCCCGAACCACCTCGTAGCCTTTCTCTGAAGCATCTGCGCGAACATACGTTGCCGTATAGATATTCAATCCCACAAAGTCCATCGGCGAGCCAATTATCTTCATCTCCTCCGCTGTAAACTTCGGCGCATCCGTTCCAAGCCGTTTCAGATAAAGGTCCGTGTAGCGCCCCTCCTGAACAACCGTCATGAACATCGCATTCTCTTCGCGCATCGCCTTGTGCGCCGCCGCGACATGCTCCGCCGTCTCAATCACCGGCGTTGCCGCCGCGACGTTGTCGGCAATCCCAACCTTGGTGCCGGCCTTCGCCGCAGCCCGGATCGCTTGCACCGACATGCCATGAGCCAGCACAACATAATGATTCAACTGTGCCAGGCCCTTCTGGTCCAGCTTCAGGCCCGGCGCATGGGTCCCCACCCCGTAACCCAGCTCTACAAAGCTGCGTATCTCGTTCATCGTCATAAAGTGCGTTACGCGGTCAGAAAGTTTCCCCGCCGTGTAGCCCGCATAGTCCGCAAACGCCTTCGCCGTATCGCGATTCTGCCAGCCCCCCGCATCTTCCAAACCCTGCGGCAGATCCCAGTGATAGAGCGTGCAGTAAGGCTGAATCCCAGCCGCGAGCAGCGCATCCACCATCCGGTTATAGAAGTCGAGCCCAGCCTGATTCGGCTGCCCTTTCCCACTCGGAAAAATTCGCGACCATGCCACAGAAAAGCGAAACGTCTTCAGCCCCATCTCCTTCATCATCGCGATATCCTGCGGGTAACGATTGTAGAAGTCATCCGCAACGTCGCCCGTATCGCCATTAGCCGTCTTTCCGCTCGTATGCGAGAACGTGTCCCAGATCGACGGCCCACGCCCACCCTCATGCACCGCGCCTTCCACCTGGTAAGACGCCGTCGCCGATCCCCACAGGAATCCCTTCGGAAACTCAGCCCCACGAGCCCCACCGGAGACCCCCTGCGCGTTCGCAAGCGTTGACAAGCCACTGATAAAGTTCGGCATCACGCCCACGCCAAGTGACAATCCGGAAGCCTGCAAAAAGCGACGTCGGTCCAAGGTAATCTCCTCAAAACAAAACTTAGGGAATCGATTCTGTAAAACCTCCCTATCTAAGCTGAAATGCAACACGCATGGCAAGAAAAAAGAACACGCACACCCAAAACAGGCCCCAGCCGAATCCATGTACCATCGGACGGATATTGTCTTTGCTCTCTCAACGGAGATTCCCGCATGCGTCTTGCAACCGCCTCGCTGTTTGCCTTGTCCTTTATCGCCCTCGCCGCCTCTGCCCAGACCGCGCCCCTGCCCTACCAGAACACCTCACTGCCCACAGAAAAGCGCGTCGATGACCTCGTCTCCCGCATGACTCTGGATGAAAAAGTCGCGCAGCTCATCAATACCGCACCTTCCATCCCGCGCCTCAACGTCCCCGCTTATGACTGGTGGAATGAAGGCCTGCACGGCGTGGCACGCTCCGGCTATGCCACCCTCTTCCCCCAGGCCATCGGTATGGCCGCCACCTGGAACGCGCCGCTGCTCGGACGCATCGGGACAGCCATCTCCACCGAGGCGCGCGCCAAGTACAACGAGGCCGTCCGCCACGATATTCATTCCATCTATTACGGACTCACGATCTGGTCGCCCAACATCAACATCTTCCGTGACCCACGCTGGGGTCGCGGCCAGGAAACCTACGGCGAAGACCCCTACCTCACCAGCCGGCTCGGCGTAGAGTTTGTCAAAGGCCTGCAGGGCACGGACCCCCGCTACTACCGCGCCATCGCCACGCCCAAGCACTTCGCCGTCCACTCCGGACCTGAGTCCACCCGTCACAGCGCCAACATCGACCCCACCCCGCACGACCTCTCGGACACCTACCTCCCCGCCTTCCGCGCCACCATCACGGAAGCCAGGGCCAACTCCATCATGTGCGCCTACAACGCCATCAACGGGGAACCCGCCTGCGCCAGCAAGCTTCTGCTCGTGGACATCCTTCGCAACGACTGGAAGTTCAAAGGCTTCGTCACCTCTGACTGTGGAGCCATCGATGATTTCTTCGAAGCTAAAGCCCACCACACCTCCGCCAGCCGCGCGGCCGCTGCAGCACAAAGCGTCAAGGCCGGAACCGATACCAACTGTGGTGACACCTACCTCGCACTCGGTGACGCAGTAAGACAAAACCTAATCACCGAAGCGGAGATCGACACCTCCTTGAAGCGCCTTTTCACTGCCCGCTTCCAACTAGGCCTCTTCGATCCCGCACAACAAAATCCCTACGCCGCGCTCCCCTTTTCAGAGGTCGAGAGCGCAGCCCATCAGCAGTTAGCGGTCGATGCAGCCCGTCAATCCATCGTGCTGCTAAAGAATGAAAATGCAACGCTGCCGCTCCATCCCGCCTCGCTCCACACCATCGCGGTCATCGGCCCCAACGCAGCGTCGCTCTCCGCTCTGGAGGGAAACTATAACGCCGTCCCACGCAATCCAGTCTTCCCCGTCGACGCAATCGCCTCAAAGTTTGCCAACGCCAGGATCCTTTACTCCCAAGGCGCCCCCTATGCCGAAGGCCTGGCGCTGCCCGTCCCTCGCACCATCCTGCATCCAGACGAGTCTTCATCGACGCAAGGCCTCAAGGCTGAATACTTCCCCACAAATAACTTCGACGGCCAACCCACGAGCACACGCATCGATAAGGAAATCGACTTCGACTGGAACTCCGCCTCTCCCGTCCCCGGCCTCAACGCCTCTGCGTTCGCCGTGCGCTGGAGCGGCACCATCCAGTTGCCCGAACCTGGCAAATATGAGTTCTCCATGCTGCTCGCCCACTGCTATCCCTGCGGTGACCACGAGAGATTTGTCGTCTACTATGACGGCAAGCAAGTCTCACTGTTCGATCATCCCGCCACCAAATCTCGCTCCAGCGCCACCCCGCCATTTGCGCTCAACGTCCCCGACACTCGACCCCACTCCATCCGCATCGAATACCTCCACCAGTCGCCACTCTTCGGCGGCGGCATCACCCTGCAGTGGCAGCCCAAAAGCGACATGCTCCGCAAGGAAGCCCTCCGCGTCGCGCAACAAGCCGACGCCGTCATCGCCTTCGTCGGACTCTCTCCAGAGCTTGAAGGTGAAGAGATGCCGATTGACGTAGATGGCTTCTCCGGCGGAGACCGTACCGACATCAAACTCCCCGCTGCCCAACAGCAACTGCTCGAAGCCCTCAAGACCACCGGCAAACCGCTTGTCGTCGTCCTCATGAACGGCAGTGCGCTCGCCGTCAACTGGGCCGACCACAACGCCAACGCTATCCTCGAAGCCTGGTACCCAGGCCAGGCCGGCGCGCAGGCCATCGCAGAAACGCTCGACGGCACCAACAACCCCGGCGGCCGCCTCCCCGTCACGTTCTACGCAGGCGTCGACCAATTACCCGCCTTCGACAACTACAACATGGCCAACCGCACCTACCGGTTCTTCAAAAGCAAGTCATTGTTCGGCTTCGGATACGGACTGAGCTACACCAGCTTCACCTACTCAAACATCAAGCTTGCAACCAGCCACGTCCAAGCCGGAGACACCCTACTCGTCGAAGCCGACCTCAAGAACACCGGCCCAATCCCCGGCGACGAAGTAGCCGAACTTTACCTGCTACCGCCACAGACCCATGTCTCGGCAACCCGCCAGCTCAGCGGCTTTCAGCGCCTCCACCTCGCACCCGGCGAGACCCGGCACCTCAAATTCATACTCGACCCACGCACCCTCTCTCAAGTCGACGAGAAGGGAACGCGCGCAGTCCGCTCCGGCGACTACGCCATCTTCCTGGGTGGTTCTCAGCCACCAGAGGGGGCGACCACACAACAGTTCTCCATCACCGGAACCCAGCAACTGCCGCGCTGACAACAAGCCACCTCATCCCTCGCGGATCGATCGCAATGCAGAATACATCCGCCGGAATTGCGTGTACTGCGCGGCCATCACATCCGCGTTCAGCGGCGCAATCGTCGCCTTCACACGAACCGTCGCGTCACACGCCGCCTCCACGCTGCGCCACGCGCCAACACCCGTCCCCGCCAGCAGCGCGGCTCCGTAGGCCCCACCTTCGTCCGCTTCCAGCAACTCAACCGGCCGGCCATAAACGTCCGCCTGTATCTGCCGCCACAGCGGACCGCGCGCCCCTCCG
>JAYVZP010000064.1:0-11989 GCA_043783275.1 Rhodanobacteraceae bacterium | reverse complement strand
ATAGCAGGTCTCACGGTCGGGCTTCTGCTCCTGTTTGCCGTCTACGGGCACATCCAACTCCATTGGTTCCTGCCCCTCATCGCAACTCAGGCAATCTTGGTCGCGGTCGGTGAGTACATGGTCGCCAAGCATGCCCTCATCAAGAGCACGTCATGGTGGAACTACTCTGCTGCGGCTGTTGCTCTTCTTTGCGGTATCGGATACGCGATCGCAGAGATTAGGTACCGCAACAATCTGATCCAGAGAGATATTGCTTGGCTCATCTACGGCTATCTCGCCGCATTCGGTCTGGCGCAATGCCTCACCGCTGCCAACATGCTTTACGCCGACCATCGCTTCATTGCCTCAGCCAAGGACCCAGCCACCGAGGCCCACCGAAAGGAGTCACCTCATGTCCCACTCCACACATAGCCACGCAGCCAATTCCGTCATTCCGTGGCCGTCAACCGTATCCGACCCGATCGGCCAACTCCTTCTAAAAGCCGGCAACTTTGCTCGCAGGTGGAAGAGCGTTCTGCTGACGACACTGCTCAACGTGCTTCGCGCAGCGTTCTTTGTCAGCGTCTTGCTTTGGCCCTGGGAGACAGCTCAGTAGGAGAGCAAAATGCGCGCAGCAATCCTCAAGCAACCAGGCCCGATAGAAACACGCCCGCTGAATCTTGAACAGGTCAGAAAACCTGAAGCGAGAGCCCATCATGCCCTGCTAAAAGTCCGAGCCTGCGCCGTCTGCCGCACTGACCTCCACGTGGTGGAAGGGGATCTTCGGCCCCGGTGCGACTCCATCATCCCCGGCCACCAGATTGTCGCTAACGTAGTCCAGTCGTCGGATCCAGCGTTTCCACCCGGAACTCGCGTTGGCGTCAGCTGGATCGGTGGTGTCGATGGCACGTGCCGGTTTTGCCAAAGCGAAAGAGAAAACCTGTGCGACAACCCCGTTTACACCGGCTACACCCACCACGGGGGATTTGCGGAATATGCCACCGCAAGAACCGACTTCCTCATTCGGCTACCACCCGCATTGGATGACGAGGCCGCGGCACCCTTGCTGTGCGCAGGCGTTATTGGCTTCCGAAGTCTGCGCGGCGCCAACGTCAAACACAAACAGCACATCGGCCTGTTTGGTTTTGGCTCATCAGCGCAACTCATGCTGCATGTCCTGCAAGCTTGGGACTGTCATGTGTACGTCGCAACCCGCGACACTCATCACCGCACGATGGCGCGAAAAATGGGTGCCCACTGGGTTGGCGATGCCACGGAAACGCCGCCACGACCTCTAGACGCAGCCCTTACGTTTGCCCCTTCGGGAGACGTCGTCCTTGCCGCACTCCAATCGGTGGACAAGGGCGGCATTGTCGCCATCAATGCAATTCACCTGGACCGTATGCCGCAGTTCGACTACGACTCCCTTCTCTGGGGTGAGCGCCAACTCAGAAGCGTCACCAACATGACACGGAAGGACGCTCACGACTTTATCAAGATTGCCGCGGACATCAAACTGCAGCCTGCGGTGACGACCTATCCGTTGGAGCAGGTCAATCAAGCGCTTCTCGATCTAAAAACAGACCGGCTGCATGGAACAGCCGTTATTATTCCGCGGCCCGTCCCTGAAACCAGCCTTTGAAAACCGGGACGCAACATAACCTGGTGAATTTGATCAGTAGTTTTGCATGGGACCCAGGTCATCAAACGAAGCCATGTGTGAAACACCGAGCCATCGTCAGGGGCTCCCGCATCGATTATCCTTTCGCGCAAAATATAAGTCGGCAGATGAGTTTATGTATTAGTCACTACCTGTTTCAACACTCACTGACACCAGTCCGCAAGTGCAGAAATAACAGAAGTGTGTGTCCGCCGTCACATACGTTGAATTGCATACAGCGCAATATGTAACCTGACCTGTTCTGGACCCGAGACTATCTCTCGCTTTTCTCGAACGCTGAAGGAGACCACAATGTGCAACTCTAGCTCTGAGACAGTTGTCGACCCTACAGCCCTTCTAAGATCTGGCATGCCCACTCCCCGTCGTATGCGGGCAAAAGAAGTAGCCACCGACTTCGCACGTAGATCGCTCGGACTGTTCAATCCGCCATCCGGCAGCCAGCTAAGAGATCCCTGGTTCGAGCAGACGTCATCCCCGTTCCGGCTGGATGCAAGTAATCGCAAGACCACCAATTTATGGTGCGGGGCAGCCGCATTTCTTCCGTGCACAGTCACCCTGGATCAATCCAAAATCCTGAAGTGAGCCGTGCCCGCAAAGCCATCAACCAGTTCAACGTCATGCGTCCTTCCGCTTCATCAATCGCAGACTTGCGAGTCCGACCGGCGTCGCATTTACTCGTCCTTTGTCTTACAACTCGACCAAGGCGGCAGGTGCGCTATCGACACCGAAACCTCCTTGAGACGTCCCATGCCGCCCAAGCCAGGATCTCGCGCCTGTGTAAGACCTTCCGCAGTCTGGCTTGTTTACGAGTCCTCATGATCGCAACAGCGACTCAATATGTTTGGCGCACAACCCTATACATCGCAGACACGAAAGCCTTCCAGCGTCTTGCCGGAAGGCCACTGAACCCGATTACGGCTGGCTAAAGCGTCTTCGAATCCTGCAGTGTCTTCTTCATGCCGGCCCAGCTAATGCGGGTCGACTCTTCGGGCGTGGCTGCCCCATGCCAATGCGTCTCCAGGCTTACGGCACCGTGGTAGTGAGCATTCTTCAAAGCGAGAAACTGCCTCGTCCAATCGACATATCCTTTATCCACGGGCGACCATCCGATGCTGCCATCAGCACCCTTCACCGCGTTCTTTACATGGCAGTGGAAGATACGATGCTTCGGCAAAGCTTCCCAGCCTCCAGGGAATACATCCATCTCCCCAGTCTTCACCGCATTGCCTGGATCCCAGTTCAATCCAAAGTGCGGAGACATCACAGAAGCCAGCACCTGCGCTCCTTCGCGCCCGGTTGCCGTATTGCACTCAAAATCGTTCTCGAGCGCGAGCCGGATCCCTGCCTTGCCGCACACCTCTGCAGCGTCACGCAGTTTGTTATTTATCTCCGCGCGGAAGGGCTTCACATCCTCCAGGCGATAGAAGTCGAAGCAACGGACCACGTCGGTGTTGAACCGCTTGGCGTGCGCGATGCTCCTGGCCAGAACCTCTTCCTGGTGTTTGAAGCTGGCATCGGCACTTATGGTTTCGGCCTTCCCACCGAACTGTGACTTCGGAGCACCGGGCCAGTGCGACTTGAACAGGGGGCTAGCAATGTCCGTGACCCCAAGTTTGTACTTCGCAAGAATCTTTTCAGCCTCAGCCAGTTGATCATCACTGAGTTCCTGCAGATTCTTGCCCCACATGCTGCGAAGCTCGACCCACTGCAAACCGAATTCCTTCGAGATCACAGAACATGCATGATCGAAGTCGGGTGAGATTTCATCGCTGATAACCCCAATCTTGAACGGTGAAGAAGCTGGCAACCCAAAGGCCGGCAGAGCCGTGTACGCAGCCACAACGCCAGCACCGACGAAGAACTTACGACGTGATATCTGAAACATCCTTGACTCTCCTGGGGATGCGTTTCTCGCCGCCCTTTATTTCTGCATCTTCAATCAAAACCACGCACATATAAGATTGCGGCCGGTCACCTGTATTCAACTGGCGACAATCATTTACCCGAAGTCGGCATTCGTGACGTCGCTGCTCGAGCTACCGAGCTGAGGGCGATTGGTCCCCCTCATAGCCTCTGCACAAAGCTCCAGAAAGACTCGTGTCCGGGTGCGTCTTTAGGATGTGCGTTGCACACCAATGTTTCGACCAACGCAGTCGGGGTCGTCCAGCAGGAGGCCTGCAAAGTTGTTTGCATATCCTGCCTTCGGGCTGACTTCTTCGCCGTTTGCCAGCCCAGTCGAGCCAAACCTGCAACTTCGTCATAAGAATCAAAGGGCCTGTCCGGCCAGAATTCCGTCGGCAGACCCTTCTCGTTTTGGACTCGGTCTTTCTCTCTGAATTCGACCTGGAAAAGTTACTTACAGGTGCGGAGCCCAGCCCTTCTCGTACTCACGTCCCCACATCTTCATCGCTTCGGCATCGCCCTGAATCTTGCCATCTGCCGTGTCCAGTCGCAGCTCGCGGTTCATGGCCCATGCAACATTCGATAATTGCAGCATCGTCACCGCAACGTTGCCCACTTCGATCGGTGCATTCAGCTTCGTGCCCTTCTGAATACCCGCGATAAAGTTTGCAAAGTGAAGATCCGTCATCGAGTCAGCGCCCACAAGGTCGCCAGAGGAAGTCGCCTTGCCGACAACGAATTCGCTCGTCTTCTTTCCGTGCAGGTCGTAAACCTCGTACCCGTCGCGATCCACCAGCACCGAGCCAGTTGTGCCCATAATTACCGATCCCCGGTCACGCCCGTAATATTTCATCCCCTGGCAGCACTTGCCATCCCACGAGATCATCTTGTCCGGATACGTGAAGCTCGTTGTCAGCGTGTCATAGAACTGCCAGTCGTCGTGAAACTGGTATCGACCACCCGATGCCGTGATCCGTTCCGGATAATCAGCCCCTAACGCCCATCGGCAAACGTCGACCTCGTGCGTGCCATTGTTAAGCGTTTCCCCGGTTCCCCAGGTGTTGAACCAGTGCCAGTTATACGGCTGCACATTGTCCGTATAAGCTTGCCGCGGAGCTGGCCCCTGCCACATATCCCAGTCCAGCTGCGCCGGCACTGGCGCAGGTTTTCCATGCCCAATCGTTTTGCGCGTATTGCTGTACCAGGCTTTTCCCATGTAAGAACGCCCAATCAAACCACTATGGATCTTGTCCACAATCTCAATCGTATGTGGCGACGACCGTTGCTGCGTTCCCATCTGCACCAGCTTGCCGTACTTCCGCTGCGCCTCTACCAGCATCGCGCCTTCAGCCGGGTTGTGGCTGCAAGGCTTCTCCACATAAACATGTTTGCCCGCCTGCAGGCCCATAATCGCCATCGGCGTATGCCAGTGGTCGGGAGTCGCAATCGTAATCGCGTCTACATCCTTCAGCGCCAGAATCCTGCGGAAGTCCTTGTCCATCGCCGGAGCCTCGCCCATCTGCTGCTGAGTCGCCACACTGAACTTTTTCAGGATCGTCGTATCCACATCGCAAACATGGGAAATCCGGGCCTTCTCCTTGTTCGCTTTCAGCGAAGACAAATGCGCGTAAGCTCTCGAGTTCAACCCAATCACCGCAAAGTTCAGGCGATCGTTCGCACCCTTGATCTGTCCATAGCTCTTAGCCGTCGATCCAATCGCCAGCCCCGCTGCTCCAACCGCAACCGTATCCAGAAACTCACGTCGTGTAATCATGGTTCTCCTCGACTCGGGCCTCATCATATTCCATCAAAGCAACGACGCGCGAGAAGAAAATTTCAACAACGAACAATGTACGCCGGATCGTTTGTTTCCATATCCTTTTCCGCCGTTCTCGGAGCACACCCTCCCATTAGCCCTACAATGGGGAGCCAAATCTTCGGCCTCATATCGGGACACCATTCGCACCTACGCCAGGGAGACTCATCACCATGCTCGATCGCAGAACATTCCTCAAATCTGCCGTTACCACAGCCACCACAGCCCTCGCTGCGACACGCCTTCACCCCCTCTTCGCGCAATCCGCCGCCCCTGCCTCACGCTCACCCAACGACGACATCCGACTGGCTCTCATCGGCGCCGGCATCCAGGGCCAGAGCGATACCCGCTTCGCATTACAGGTTCCCGGCGTCAAGCTGGTCGCCGTCGCAGACTGCTACGACGGCCGCCTCGCGCACGCCAAAGAGCTGTGGGGTTCTGATCTTTTCACCACCCGCGACTACCGCGAAATCCTTGCGCGCAAAGATGTCGATGCCGTCCTCATCGCCACCCCTGACCACTGGCACAAGACCGCCGCCGTGGACGCCATGCAGGCCGGCAAGGACGTCTACCTTGAAAAGCCCATGATTCACCTCTACTCCGACGGGCCGGAGATCATCGACGCCGCCCGCTCCACCAATCGAATCCTCCAGGTCGGCAGCCAGCGCGTAAGCTCCATGCTCTACGCCAAGGCCAAAGAGCTTCTCGCCTCTGGAGCCATCGGCAAACTCAACCTCATCTCCGCCCATTGGAATCGCAACTCCTCCATCGGCGCATGGAACTACAGCATTCCTCTCGATGCCTCACCTGCAACCTGCGACTGGCCGCGTTTTCTCGGTTCGGCCCCAAAGATTCCCTTCTCGACAGAGCGTTTCTTCCAGTGGCGCAAATGGAACGACTACGGATCCGGCGTCGCAGGCGACCTCTTCGTGCACCTCTTCAGCGGCACTCACTTCATCACCGGAGCCCACGGCCCCACCCGCGCGATGGCCACCAGCGCACTTCGCTATTGGAAGGATGGCCGCAACGCCAATGACGTCATGCTCGCGCTCTTCGACTATCCCGAAGGCTTCAACCTCACCCTGCAGGTCAACTTCATCGATGGGAGCGGAGAAAGCGAGGGTTTCGTCTTCACCGGCTCAGAAGGCACCATGGAGATCGATGGCGGAAAGAACACTGTTACCGTAACCAGAAACCCACCGGCAGCCGAACCCGGCTACACCGTCTCCACTTTCACGGATGCGATGCAGAAGCAATATATCAAGCAGTACCGCGAAAAATACCCCATCGCTCATCCAACCGGCGCGCCTCCGGAGACAGTTCAAACATTCGTCGCCCCAACCGGCTACTCTGACAGCTACGACCACTTTCACAACTTCTTCAACGCCGTGCGCAGTCGCCAACCCGTCGTAGAAGATGCCACCTTTGGCTTCCGCGCCGCCGGTGCAGCTCTCCTCAGCAACCTCAGCGCTGAACGTGGCAGCGTCGTCCATTGGAATCCCGAAACCATGAAGGTCGTTTAGCCCCCCAACGGAGCCCCCTTGAATCTCTTCTCAAAGTCCATCGCCCCTCTGTTCGTCCTCCTGCTCGCGGCCAGTCTTGCCCCCGCGCAAGACCCCGAACATGCAACGGAGTTCCGCATGCAGCACCCCGGCAACGGTCCCGCCGGCGAGACTCCCATCGCCTTCCTCGCCCATCGTCTCGGTACCGACCACGCCGAAGGCATCTCCATGCTCGACATGAATCAGGACGGCTTCCTCGACCTCCTCAGCGGCGCCTACTGGTATGAAAATCCCGGGGCTAAAGGGGGCGAGTGGAAGCAACACCAGTTCCGCACCGTAGGCATCCACAACGAGTTCGTCTCCGATTGCGGGGAATGGATCGTCGACGTGGACCACGACGGCCTGCCCGACCTCGTCACCGCAGGCTGGATCTCCAACGGCCTTACCTGGTTTCGTAACCCCGGCCCCAAAGCCGTCGCTGCCGGAGAAATGTGGAAGGCTGAAAAGATCACCGACAGCTTCGACACCGAGGGCGGAGCCTTCGCCGACATCAATGGTGACGGCAAACCCGACATCGTTCTCGCCCACTACAACCGCTCCGGCATCCTGTGGGTCGACTTCAGCAAAGACAAGCCTGTCGTCCATCACGTCGGAGGCCGCGAACAGGATGGCCACGGCATCGGAATCGCCGATATCAACGGCGACGGCAAAGCCGACATCCTCACCCCACACGGCTGGTTCGAGCAGATCGATGCCGACCACGACCAATGGAAATGGCACGCAGACTGGGAACTGGGCGATGCCGGCTTCCCCATCCTCGGCTACGACACAAACCACGACGGCAAGATGGACCTCATCTACGGCCAGGGCCATGGCTACGGTCTCTACTGGCTTGAACAGGCCGGCAGCGCGGATCACCGCATCTGGATCCGCCACACCATCGACGAATCCTTCTCCCAGTCCCACGCCCTTGCACTCATCGATATCGATGGCGACGGCGTCCCTGAACTCATCACCGGCAAGCGGTACCGCGGACACTCCGGCGGCGACCCGGGCTCCTACGATCCCGTCGTCATCTACGCCTACAAACTACCCACCAGGGCCCAGTTCGCAAGCACCAAAGATCCTGTCTTCTCACGCACCGCTCTCTCCTTGAACGGCACCGCCACCGTCGGAACCCAGATTATCGCTGCCGATTTCGATCACGACGGTGATATCGACATCGCCACCGCCGGCAAGCTGGGCGTGCATTTTCTGGAAAATCTGAAGATAAACACGACAACCCCCAAGCCCATCCGCGAAGCCACACAGCCCATCAACCGGAATTGGCCCTTTCCCGGCGAAGGCAAAGAGGTCGAACAGGAAGAAGGCCCAATCCCCAAATAAAATTCAACATAACCGTCTGCAAAATAAAAGCTGTCTCTCGGTGTTGGGCTGATTGAGATTCTGTGTAAATTCCTGCTCGCTGCCCGCACGAAACGAGCACCTGCCTGTAAACGCGCCTGTTCTCAAGAAGACAGGACCCGAATTTCAACCACGCGGGTCCGATTCGCACGATAAACAAGCCGCTTGTATATGACTTGTTGGTGGCGGTGGGCAGAATCGAACTGCCGACCTACGGGTTATGAGTCCGTCGCTCTAACCATCTGAGCTACACCGCCGAGGTGTGTGGGGAAAGCCGCTCCTGAAGTCAACTCAAACGATGCAGTCCAGACCAGTGCCGCCTTAGCGATGATACGGTCCCTACGAACTCAGGTCAAACCACGACGCCTTCTGCGCTACCCTGTCACAAGCCCCAATTTCTCTTATGACCCAAACCAGAACCTTAGCCGTCATCCCCGCCCGTCTCGCGTCGACCCGTCTCCCCCGCAAGGTCCTCCGCTCGCTCGCCGGACGCCCCATGCTTGCCTGGGTCTACGAGGCTGCAAGCGCCTGCCCCCAACTCGATAAGATCCTCATCGCCACCGACTCCGAAGAGGTCCTCGCCCTCTGCCATGAAAACGACTGGCCGGCTCTCCTCACCTCACCCGATCTGCCCTCAGGATCAGACCGCGTCCACGCCGTCGCCCAGATCCACCCGGCAGAGATCTACGTCAACATCCAGGGCGACGAACCCATGATTCGCCCCGAGCACCTCACAGCGCTGCTGGCCCCCTTCGCCGACCCAAACATCCACGTCACCACCCTAAAAACCCCCTGCACCGCCGAAAACATCGCCAACCCCAACGCCGTCAAAGTCGTCACCGACCTTCACAGCCGAGCCCTCTACTTCTCCCGCTCCACCATCCCCTACGATCGCGACGGCCAACGCCCCCCGACCTGGAAGCATCTTGGCCTCTACGCTTATCGTGCAGAAGCCCTGAACCGCTTCCACGCCCTGAGCCCCAGCCCCCTGGAACTCGTCGAGAGACTGGAACAACTCCGCTTCCTCGAAAATGGCATCCCCATCTACGTAGCCGAAACCGAGCACGACACCATCGGCGTCGACACGGTAGAAGATCTCCTCCGCGTGGAACAAATCCTGCTGAAAAGATAATCCAAGGTTAGCTGGGCACCGCCTGGAGCCCAATCAGCGAGTCCGCTATATCCTCCAATCCCCGTCCCTCCACGATCATCTCTGCAAGCTTTAAACCTTCTCAAACTCCAGCCGCAACCCACTCGCATCCTTTGCAACAACCATACCCGTCAACGATCCCACCACAAAGCTTGCCCCCGCCCCATAAAGCTCTTCAGCCTTGTGCGTTCCCAACACACCAAGCACCCGGCTTCCCGCAGCGTGGCCTGAACCCACCCCGGTCGGAGCATCCTCCACCACCACGCACTCTGCCGGAGTGAATCCGAGCATCGCCGCACCCTTCATGTACGGCTCCGGATGTGGCTTGCCATTGACCACATCATCTGCCGCGATCAACTCATCCGGAAACGGCAGATTCGCCGCCTTCAAACGCCCCAGCAACAACCTCCGTGTCGCCGAAGTAACAATCGTCCAACGCTCCGAAGGCAACGAAGCCAGCAACTCCCTCACCCCGGGAAGCACCTTCAAATCCGCGGTATCGGCAATTTCCATATCCTCGATCACCCGGAGCCCTTCAACATACTGTTCCTTGGTAAAGTCCGGACGAAATCCCTTCATAATCTCAACCGCACGAGTTCCATGCGCAATCTCGACATTTTCCGCATCCGGAACTCCATAGTGCGCCGCCCACCGCCGCCAGCACCGGTTCACGCTCGCAATCGAGCTAATCAATACCCCATCCATATCAAACAACAAACCCTTACATTCAACGATCACGTAAATCTCCAAAGGAACATTTGAGTGCTTTGATGCCTCTATTTCGACTTGGTTTCCAACCTGCGTCCAGCCGCTTACTTGCACCTTCAGGGCACCCACAAAATGACGCATTCCAACCGGTAAATGTAGTTACCCAGCCATTACAAATCCCTGCGCCACCCTCAGCACAGACTCCACACTCTCCACCGAACAGCTCTCGCAATAAACCCGCAGCAAAGGCTCCGTCCCACTGGCACGCAGCAGCAACCAGGTCTCTGCCGCATGTGCCTTCCCCAGGCACACCGGATTCTCAAGAAAAAACTTGATCCCATCCAGCGTCTCCACCTTCAGAATCTTCATCCCTGCGAACTCCCCACCCACCACCATCGCCCCGGCCCGCTTGATCGCCGACTGCTTCAACGCATCATCGATATGCATATCCACCCGGCCATACTGATGCTCGCCAAACTCCTCCTGCAGCGAAGCCACCAACTCACCCAGCGTCTTTTTCTCATCCGCCATCACGTTCGCAAGCAGCAGGCTGTTCAACAAACCGTCCCGCTCCGGAAGATGTCTGGAAATCCCGACCCCACCCGACTCTTCGCCGCCGATCAAAATATCCTCGGTCAGCATCAGGTCGCACACATACTTGAATCCGATGCCATGCTCATGCAGCTTGCGCCCATGCTTCGCCGCAATCCGGTCCAGCATCTTGGTCGTGTTGAACGCCCGGGTCACCTCACCCGGCCATCTCTTCCGCTCCAACAACCACTTCAGCAGAATCGCAAAAATCTTGTGCGCGTCGACCACATTCCCATTCTCGTCAACCGCCCCAATCCTGTCCGCATCTCCATCTGTCACAAACGCCGCATCGCACTTCTCTGCGATCACACGTTTCTGCGTCTCCGCAATATGCGGCAAAATCGGCTCCGGATTGATCCCCGGAAACGCCGGGTTGAACTCCCCTCGCATCTCCACAAACGGAATCCCCGCTCGCGTAAAGATCCCAGCAACCACCCCACTGCCCGCCCCATACATCACGTCGATCAAAAACCTGTACCCCGAGGCCTTGATCGCCGCCAGATCCACAAACTTCTCAATCGCCGCAACATACTCCGGATTGAAATCCACCACTTCGATCTTTGCGGGCTTCGCTGCAAGCTCAATCGGCTCGTCCAGAAACGTCTCGATCTTTGCAATGATGGAAGGTTTGCCCGACCCACCATAGCTTGCCTTGTACTTGACCCCGTTCCACTCAGCAGGGTTATGGCTGCTCGTAATCATCACGCCACCCGCGGCCCCACGACCCCGCACCGCAAAGCTGAGCGCCGGCGTAGGCGTCACTCCACCTGCAAGCTGCACCGGGATCCCCGCCTCCGACAGCACCTCTGCCACCAATCCTGCAAACTTCTTTGACCCAAACCGCGTATCCCACCCGATGCAAACCCCCTTGCTCGCATCCTCGTCCTTGATCACATAGTGCGCAATGGCCCGTGCCGCCACCCGCACATTGGCATAAGTAAAATCATCGGCAATAATCCCCCGCCATCCATCCGTCCCAAACTTGATTGCACTCATCCGTTACCACTCTCCTATCGCAAATCGCCCGTGAGCTGACCACCAAACGACTAGCTCCTGACCACTGCCTAAATAAGTTCTTCCCGCCCCATGCCCGCATGCAGCGTCCTTACAATCTTGCTCACATCCTGCGATCGCTCCCGCGTCGTAATCAACAGAGCGTCTTCCGTCTCGACTACAACCAGTCCTTCAACTCCCAGCAGCGCCACCATCTTGCCCGGCGCATACACATAGTTGCCACTGGATTCAATCGTCACCAA
>JAYVZP010000063.1:0-28844 GCA_043783275.1 Rhodanobacteraceae bacterium | reverse complement strand
TGGAAGGCGAGGGTCTGGAGGGCGTCGCCGGCCAGGATGGCGGTGGCTTCGCCGAAGACGACGTGGCAGGTGGGCTTGCCGCGGCGGAGGTCGTCGTTGTCGAGGGCGGGGAGGTCGTCGTGGATAAGGGAGTAGGTGTGAAGCATCTCCAGCGCTGCGCCAAGCTCTGCTGCGGCCTGCTCGTCAAGGGCGGGACCGGCGATCATGCGGGCGGCTTCGAGCGCGAGGATGGGGCGGAGGCGCTTACCGCCGGCGAAGGTGCTGTGGCGCATCGCGCGGTGGATGGAGTGGGGCGGTGTATCGGTGTGGGGAAGCAGGCGCTCTAGAGCTGCGTCGGTGAGAGTTGCGCCGTTCTTCAGGGTGTTCTGGACGTCATGCGGCATGGTATTCGATGATAGCGGATGGAGCGAGTTGGGCGTGCAGGTTTTGCCTCGATTTCTTGCATTTCCTCGTATCCCCCCTAAGGTACCCCCTAAGTCCTAAAGTCTTCAAAGGATTCAAGTTAGGTCCGGACTTGACTATTGAAGGTCTGGACCGGTCCGAGCCTTGTGGGTGCTGCACGTGTCTTTTGAGAGAGGCGGGTTGTCAAGCCATGCTCCGACCTCTCCTCGCGGTGGTCTGTACGGCCGCTGTTTCCAATGAGTCTTCCAGCGCCTCTCCCGATTCAGGCGCCCAGGGCGAAGAGAGGGTCGTTCTGATGGATCGCCAACGATGAAACCACGAAGAGTACTGTACCCGTGCCGGGACTGAGGGCCGTCTGCAGCACGTTCCCTTCCCAATCCTTGATGGATCCGACTTCCTGACCGGCACCAATTGTCTCTCCCACCGATAGCTGTGGATACCAAAAGCCCTCATGGTCACTGCGTAGCCAGAAAAACTGCTCCAGCAGCGTGAACGGAGTTGGCTCCAGTGGGGCGCCCGGGATCATTTTGAGATACCGCATCAGGCGCTGGAGTCCGTTGGTATGGTCGGCAACCTGTTCCGCCGTCCAGATGCCCTGCCCACCGGATTCGGTGAGGATGGAGGGAATACCGGCCTGGGAGGCGGCGGCGATGGTAGATCCGGGAGATTCACTGGCGACCAGGTAGTGAATCCCAAAGATCTTCGCAATCTCAAGCGAGGTCGCGTCGACCTGCTCGTTGCCGGAGCGGAAGAAGATGGTGAACGGGAGGAGTGCCTCAATCAAATCGCCGCCATGCAGATCGACGTAATAGTCGGCCTGAGAGATGACGTTGCGGAAGACCCAGTCCGCAATCTGCTCGGACCCAGTCCCGCCTGCGTCGCCGGGGAAGACCCGATTGGGATTCTTCCCGTCGAGAGGACAGACGTAGATGGAGCGAGCAGCAAAGCCAGGCAGGTTAACCACCGGCACCACGATGACCCGTCCGCACAGGCCCTTTGGATCGAGTGATTGCCCAAGGTCAAGCGCTGCTGCGATGCTTGCGTATTCGGCGCCGTGTACCCCGCCCGTCACAACAAGGGTTGGACCCGACTTATCTCCGTTGATCAGCCATAGAGGAAGCTTGTAAGGCTGACCCTGAACTGAAAATTCAACGACACCGTAGCGCTTCTCTCCAAGCCCCGCTGAGAGTTGGCCGATCTCTAACGCTGTATCTGACATGACTGCACCCCAAACTGAAGTTATCAGATGACACCAGCCCACTGTGCAGTGCGGAGGCTTTGGCAGGTCGGCTCTGGGGCGGGGTCGCGTGTTTGAAATACTCGGATGTCGAGCAAATGACGATAGGTGCAGTTGGTAAGCGGAAGTCGCGCTGTACGAAGTTCCGTACGTTGTTCGGCCAATCGATTCAGGACAGGGATCCGGAAATTCGCCCAAGGTGCCATCGCACGCTCTCGAACGCCTGGATATGGCGGTGAAGGCGTGCGATGGGCCCCTGAGGCTGCGGACAGGCGTCTGGTCGGTGTTAGTGGATGGTCTTCATGCGGCGGGACATGAAGTCCATGAGGAGGTAGCTGCCCAAGGTCTCGGGGGTGGTGAAGTAGGCTTTGCCGCGGCACATCTGGCTGACTTGCTGGACGAACTGGACCAGCTGGAAGTCGGACGCCAGCATGAAGGTGTTGATCATGATGTTGCTACGCTTGCAGCGGCTTACTTCTTCGAGGGTCTCCGAGATGACGAGGGGGTCGAGGCCGAAGGCGTTTTTGTAGATGCGGCCGTCGGGGAGGGTAAGGGCGGAGGGCTTGCCGTCGGTGATCATGACGATCTGCTTCATGTCCTTGTTGCTGCGCTGGAGGATGCGCTGGGCGACGCGAAGGCCTTCGCGGGTGTTGGTGTAGTGAGGGCCGACTTTGACGCGCGGGAGCTGACCCATGGGGATGTGCTCGGCGGTGTCATGGAAGAGGACGAGGTCTACGGTATCGCCGGGGAACTGGGTGCGGATGAGGTGGCCGAGTGCCATGGCAACGCGCTTGGCAGGGGTGAAACGGTCTTCGCCGTAGAGGATCATGGAGTGGGAGCAGTCGAGAAGGACGACGGTGGCGCAGGAGGACTGGTAGTCGGCTTGCTGGACCTGCAGGTCGGAGTACTCGAGGTTGAGGCGGCCGCCGTGGCGGTTGAAGTCGGTGCCTTCGCGGGCGAAGACGTTGGAGAGGGTGGCGGTGATGTCGAGGTTGAGGGTGTCGCCGAACTCGTACTGCTTGGAGGAGCCGTTGGTTTCGACGCCGGCGGCTTCGTGGCGGGTATCGTGGCGGCCGAGAGAGGACTTGCCGAGAGGGCCCAGGAGCTCGCGGAGAGCTTTGTAGCCGAGGAAGTCCATGGCTTTATCGGTAACTTCAAAGCGGGCTGAGCCGTCGCCGTCGCCGGCTTCGCCTTTTCCTTCGGTCGGCTCTTCGGCGTTAATGAAGTTCTGGTCCTGCATCTTCTGGATGATCTGGTCGACCAACTTTTCTACCTGATCGGCGGAGAGCTCGTCAAATTTTTCCTGGGCTTCTTCGTCGAAGAGATCGCCGGACTCGAGAGCCTGTTTGATGGCCTCGCGGAGGTTCTCCATGGTCTGCTCGCCGTCGAGGGACTGGAAGCGGGAGAGGGGGTCGTCGAAGCCGGAGTCGAGAAGGAAGTCGGAGAGGGCCTGCATGAGGTCTTCGAGGCCGAAGGAAGAAGCGAGATCGCCGGTGAATTTGGTGTATCGGATGCGCTTCATGAGTGGGCCCTCGTCCTTCCTATTTTAGACGGAGGGGAGGGTGGGGGGATTCATGGGGTGAATGATGGAGCTGAAACTGTGAGTTGTCAGCTCACAGCCTGGCGGCCTAGAGGGTGGGGATGGAGGAGGTGCCGAATTCGGCGAGGGTGGTGCGGAGGTATTTGTGGGGGTTTACGGGGGTGTTGTGGATGCGGACTTCGTAGTGGACGTGGTTGCCAGTAGTGCGGCCGGAGTGGCCGACGTAACCGATGACCTGTCCGCGAGTGACGGTCTGACCGACGGTGACGGCAAAGCCGCTCATGTGTCCGTAGCCGGTGACGAGGCCGCGGCCGTGGTCGATGGCGACGAAGCGTCCGTAGCCGTTGACCATGCCGGCGTTGGTGACGATGCCGTCGGCGGTGGCGTGGATGGGGGTGCCGAGGGCGCCGCGGATGTCGATGCCGGGATGGAACTCACCTTCCCCGTTGCCGAGGATGGGGTCTTCGCGCTCGCCGAATGAGGAGGTCACTTCGCCGTCAATGGGCCAGAGGGTGGGGCCGGCGGTGAAATCGGGGCCGAGGCCGACTACGTTGTGACCGGGCATGAGAGGGTTGGCCATGCGGCCGACGGCGGAGGGGCCAGCCAGGATACGGGTGGCGTCACCGGTCATGGCGGTGGCGCGGAGGGCGTAGAAGGCGTCAACTGATTTGTAGTAGGTGTCGTTGTTGAAGGTGGCGGGCGTGTCCTTGAGCGGGGCTGAGCCGGCTGCGAGGACTACGTCTTTAGCGTTGCTCTTGCCACGGGTGGGGACGTGGATGTTGCTGATCTTCCCGGCGGTGAGGCCGTAGAGGGCAGAGACCTCCGTTGCGAGGGAGCCGAGTGAGGCGGCCTGGACGTCCTTCTCGTGGGCTTGCTTTTCGAGGTGGGCGTAGTCTTTTTGCAGCGAGTCGTGATCGTGACGGAGTTGATTGAATCGAGCCGTTTTGATGAGCATGCGGGAGTAGGAGCCGGCGAGACCGGTGATGGTAAAGAGCCCGATGATGGCCGCAGCGATGAAGATGTAGGCGTAGTGCAGAGGGACGGGAACCTTGTTGAGGTTGCCGTCGGCGTCGCGACTGACGAAAAGAATGTAGAAGCGTTTTTTCGTAATCAAACTGACGCGGTCCCGACTTTCTGGCAGGTAAATTCTTTGCAATGAAGATTGCCAATTGGCATTCGCGATTGGCAATCTCTCATTCGCAACCCTCTTAGGGTACCAAGATCATTACCCTGGGGCAAGGACAGACTAAGCTGGAGATCGGAAAAGCGGTTGATCAGAGGGGGTGTGATGGCGTCTGCGAGGTTGGGGGAAGTGACTTTAATTGAGCGGATTCGGGCGTCTGGGCCGGGCCGAAACGCTGCGGTACGGGTGGGAATTGGCGACGATTGCGCTGTTTTGCGGGTTCCGGCAGGATGCGAGATGGTGGTTACGACGGATTTTAGCCTAGAAGGGAGACACTTTCGGCTGGACTGGCATTCGGCGGAATCGGTGGGACATCGGTGTCTGGCGCGGGGATTGTCGGATGTGGCGGCGATGGGGGCGAAGCCGGTGGCTGCATTTTTGTCGATGGGATTGCCGGCTGGTTACGAGTTGAAGTGGGTGGATCGGTTTATGGCGGGATTTAGCGCGTTGGCGGAGAAGCATGGGGTGGAGCTTGCGGGAGGAGATACAGCACAGGTGACGGGCGAAGAGATTGTCATGGATGTGGTGGTGACGGGTGCGGTGAAGCGGCGGAAGGCGTTGCTGCGGTCCGGGGCTCGGGTAGGAGAGAGGCTTTATGTGACGGGGAAATTAGGTGGGGCGACGGTGGAACTGGCTGCGCTGGCTGCGGGGAAGAGGTGTCCGCGGCGGGCGGAAGAAGGGCATCCACATACGTTTCCGCAACCTCGGGTGGAGGTGGGGCTGGCGTTGGTGCGGCGTGGGATCGCGTCCGCCTGCATAGATTTGAGTGATGGTTTGTCGACGGATCTGGGGCATTTGTGCAGTGCTTCAGGCGTGGGTGCGGAGTTGGGGGAGGTGCCGCTGGCAGATGGGGCTTCGCTTGACCAGGGGCTGAGCGGTGGGGAGGACTATGAGTTGCTGTTCGCGGCTCGGGCGGGGGTGAAGGTGCCGCGGACGATCGGGGGGGTGGAAATGACTTGCATCGGGCGAGTGGTGGGGGGGAGTCTGATCAGGTTTCAGGGGAAGACGATGAAGGCTGGCGGGTGGGAGCATTTCCGGAGCTAGAGACGGGTTATAAGCTGTGACTTCGGGGTATGTGGAATTCCGGGAGAGATTATGAGAGAGAGCACGCGGTTGATTCAGGCGACTTTAGTGGAGGCGGTGGAGGGTGGGCCGCTGCACGCGGGTCCGGTGTTTGCTTCGCCGTTTCATGTGTCGGGCGATCCGGCGGGGGTGGCCTACAGCTATGGGCGTTCGCATAATCCGACGTGGACGGAGTTGGAGCATGCGATTGCGGGGCTGGAAGGCCATGCAGAGGTTGGGGTGAGGACGTTTGCGTCGGGCATTGCGGCGGTGGCTGCGGTGTTTGGGGCGCTGCTGAAGCCGGGAGATACGGTGGTGATGCCCGCTGATGCTTACTTTACGGCGAGGCAACTGGTGCAGGAGCTTTTTGTGCCGATGGGGGTTCGGCTTCGATTGATTGCGTGTAAGGATTTCATCGATCCGACACAGGTTGAGGGGGCCAAGCTGGTCTGGCTGGAGACGCCGAGCAATCCTTTGCTGGAGGTCACGGATATCGTCCGGGCGGCAGAGGTGGCGCACGCAGCGGGGGCGCTGGTGGCGGTCGATAATACGACGTCGACGCCATTGGGGCAGAAGCCGCTCGAACTGGGGGCGGATATTTCTGTTTGTTCGGATTCGAAGTCGATGTGCGGGCATAGCGATTTGTTGCTGGGGCATGTGGCGGTCACAGATGCTTTGCTTCTGAGCAAAATCGACCGGCAGAGGACGTTGACGGGGGGGATTCCGGGGCCGATGGAGGCCTGGCTGGCGTTGCGTTCGCTGGCCACTTTGCCGCTGCGGCTGGAGCGCAGTTCAGACAATGCGCTTCGCATTGCCAAGTTTTTGGACGAGCGTGACGAGGTGACAGAGGTTAGGTATCCGGGTCTCAGTCTGCATCCGGGGCACGCGATTGCGAAGGCGCAGATGCAATTCTTCGGTCCGGTGCTGGGCTTTACGCTGGCGGGGAAGGACGAGGCGGAGAAGTTCTTGCGGGCGGCGAAATTGGTGACAGAGGCTACGAGTTTTGGGGGGATTACGACGTCTGCGGAGCGGCGGGCTCGGTGGGGACATGACAATGTTCCGCCGGGGTTCATCCGCTTCAGCGCGGGCTGTGAGGATGTCGAGGATTTGCTGGAGGATATCGCACAGGCGTTGGTGGCAGCACATGGTTGAGTTTGCACGAAGCTGGACGGTGGAGGTGCTGAAGACTGCGCCGATGATTGCGCCGGTGCGGCAGTACACGTGGCCGATGCAGATTGCGGGGGAGGAAGACGCGCTGGCCCGGGGGGCGTTGCAGTTGATGGTGCGGCCGCGAGAGGGTGGGAGCTACCTTGTGACTTGCGCGCTGGGCTTCAAGGATTCGTCGATGCCTACAGGGGTTTATGGGTGTCCGCGGGAGGATGAGCTCTGCGCGGTGGCGGGGGGGTATGCGTATGTGGCGGATACGCTGCATCCCGAAAGACCTGTGCTGGTGGAGTTGAAGCCGGTGGTTTCGGTGTTGCAGGCGGCGGGGTTGCTGGTGTTTGTGGGGTTTCAAAAGATGATTGCCTGGGGGGTGAACGGGATTGCGTGGGAGACGGGGCGGTTGTCCTGGGAGGGGGTTCGGGTGACGGCAGTGGAGGAGGGAACGATCCGCGGGTTTGGGTGGGATTTGATGGCGGATAAGGATGTTGAATTTGCGGTGGATCTCGGGACGGGCAGGCACACGGGGGGTGGATTTCGGGAGACGCGGGAGTAAGAGATTCGGAGCTTACCTCGGCGTTTACGGAGAATGAACTTACTCGGTAGCGAGGGCGTAGAAGCTGAGGGAGGCGTCGCCCTGTTTGTATTGGCGGGTCTCGTTGAGGGCGCCGTAGCGGGTGGATAGTTTGAATTTGGCTTTGGTGGCGTGCTCGGCTATGACGAGGGCGTTGGGAGCGAGGATTTTGCGGCCGGTGGGGCTGCCGAGGAAGCCGAGGGTCTGGGTGTAGTCGGGTTCACTCTCGTAGGGTGGGTCGATGAACACGATGTGGATGGGGCCCTGAAGCTTTTGCAGAAGCTGGGGCACGCCGCGGTCTTCAAGGGTGTAGCCGCTGGTGATTTTGAGCGCGGCGAGATTGGCGCGGAGAGACTTGAGGGCGGGTGCGCCGTTTTCTGCGAACCAGACTCGGGCTGCGCCGCGACTGATGGCCTCGATGCCGACGGCGCCGGTGCCGCTGTAGAGATCGACAAAGTTACAGCCGGGGAGACGCGGGGCGATGATGTTGAAGAGGGTTTCGCGGAGGCGGTCGCTGGTGGGGCGGGTGGAGGTGCCGGGGGGTGAAACGAGGAGACGAGATCCATAGGTTCCGGCGATGACGCGCATGGGTTGATGGTACTTCGACTGACGAGGCTCTTGTCGCGCATACAATGGAGGGATGCTTGGGTGGTCGCTTCCGATCGGTAGAGTCTTCGGAGTTCAGGTGCGTCTGCACTCGTTCTTCCTGTTTTTGTTGTTCTTTTTTGTAGGCTGGGCCTCCTACCAAGGGCGTTCGACGGGACGCGGCGTCATCCTTTGGGTGCTGGTGCTGGTGGCGGTCCTGGTGCGGGAGACTGCAAGGGCGCTGGCTGCGGCGTGGTTTTCGATTGAGGTGAGGAGCATTTTGCTGCTCCCTACGGGCGGCGTGCTCGGCTATGGCTCGACTGAGTCTGTGAAGCGGATGGGCGAGCCCAGGGTGCAGCGGATCATGGCGCTGGTGGGGCCGCTGACGAGCCTGGTGTTTGGGCTGACGGTTGCGGGTTTGATTTTGACGGTGGCGCCAGGGGTGGATCTGGTGGGCATGCACTGGGTTGGTCCGGATCATCTGCTGCGTGCGTTTGTGTGGGTGAACCTATTACTGGCCGCGGTGAATTTGTTGCCGGCCTGGCCGCTGGATGCAGGGCGCGTGGTGCAGGGTGAGGTAATGCGTTCAAGACCGAGTGCGGGACAGGCTTCGGCGATGAAGACGTTCACAGGCGTGGGCCCGATCATAGCGCTGGGGCTGATTACGTTTGGCTTGATTTCGACGAACTGGTGGGCCATTATTCTGGGCCTTGGTATCCTGCTGGGTGCTCAGGTGGAGAGGCAGGGACTGCTGATTGAAGAGAGTGCAGAGACTGTGCGGGTGCGCGACGTGATGCTGGTCGAGTACTCGATTCTGAGCGCTTCTGCGACGCTTGAGGATGCGGTGGTGCAGGCTCGTCATACGCTGCAGGATGTGTTTCCGGTGGTGCGTGCGGGAAACATGGTTGGGGCTGTGGGACGGGCGGAGATACTGCAGGCGCTGGAGGTTTCGGGTAACGGCTATGTGCAGGGAATCATGGCGCGGAAGTTTCAGACTGCGGCGCCGGAGGACTCACTGGTGGAGACGCTGGCGCGGGTGACGGGGCAGGCTGGGCCGTCGTCGCAACTGGTGCCGGTGCTGGATGGCGAGCAGGTTGTGGGGATCATCACGCCGGCGAATTTGCAACGGTCGATGCGGTTGTTGCTGCGCAAGTCGGTGCCGGGTTCACGATCGGCGGGCGCGGGTTCTGATAGGGAAGACGAAAGCGACTGATGACTGTAACGACACGCGCGCTCAGGATGGTGCTGGTGGCGGGGGGGCTGCTGCTAGTGGCTGTGGTGGTGGGGTTTATTGGGTATGCACACTACAGGGCGCAGAAGTTCCTGATCGGCCTGCCGGGTCGGTTGGGCATCAATATCACGCAGGAGACTGACAACTTTACGTATTCGCAATCGTCGAGAGGCAAGACGATTTTTACGGTGCACGCATCGAAAGCGATCTCGCGCAAGGATGGAAAAATTACGTTGCACGATGTGGGGATCGTGCTGTACGGCCGTAAGGAAGATCGGGCGGATCGTATCCACGGCAGTGAGTTTGAGTACGACCAGAAGGCGGGCGTACTGCGTGCGATTGGAGAGGCGTTCATCGATTTGTCAGCGCCCTCGGGGCCGGGTGAGGATAAGACGGACGGCAGCGCGCAGATGATTCACGTGAAGACGAGCGGGTTGGTGTTCATGCAGAAAGAACGGTCTGTGGGGACGGATGAGGGGATCGAGTTTGAGGCCAATGGGCTGACGGGCAATGCAGTGGGGGCGTCGTATGACGCGGCGAGTGGGGTGTTGTTGCTGAAGTCTGCGGTGAAGGTGAGTGGGTTGCGGGGCGCGGCGGGCAGCGAACGGCCGATGGTGTTGACGGCTTCGCGGGCGGAGATGGATCGGGAGACGGAGATGGTGCTGCTTGACACACCGAAGTTTGTTTCCGCCGGTGATGCGGGGGCGCAGACGATGAAGGCAGAGCATGCGGTGGTGCATGTGGCGACGAGTGGGATGCCGGATGCGATCGAAGCGCGGGGGCGCGTGATGCTTGTGGATGACGGACGTGGCACGGTGTCTGCCGAGCGCTTGGATATGGCACTGAATGCGAATGGACAGCCGCGTGAAGGACATTTGTCTGGCGGGGTCAGGTTTGTGAATGATGAGGATGGCAAGCGTGAGACGGGACAGGCAGGGGATGCTCGCGTGAGCTTTGATGGGGAGGGCAGACCGGTGCGCGCGGTGTTGACCGAGGCTGTTGCGATGAATGACAAGGCGGGAGTCAGTGAGCGTCAGTTGAACGCAGAGAAGGTGGAATTTGTGTTGAGCGGGGGTGGCAGGCAGAAGCTGGTTCTGCGCGGAGCCGTGGCTTCCGGTGGCAATGGGGCGAGGTTTCAGACGGTGGACAGCAGGGCGGGCGATGCCGGCAGGACGACGCTCAGCCTTCGATCAAATGTGTTGATTGGAAGGTTTGGGGGAAATGGGCTTACGGGTCTCGATGGCACGGGCAAGACGCTGGTGGAGCGGATTTCGACGGATGGCAAGGGCCTGGTGAGTTTGAAAGAGACGAGCACGGGAGATACGCTGGCAGTGGACTTTACGCAGGGTGCGAAGGGTCCTATGCAGCTTGCGCGGGCAACGCAGCGAGGCGGCGTGGAGGTTTTGCGTGAAGGCGTGAAGAAAGGAGGGAAGGCTGCGGAGAAGGAGGCGGAGCACGCTCGTGGCGATGAAGCTGTGTATGACGCGGATGCGGATCGCGTGACGATGACGGGCGGGGTGCAGCTTTCCGACAGCGGCAGCACGTTGCTGGCGGACAAGGTGCAAATGAATCGCGCATCGGGCGAAGGCACGGCGGATGGTAATGTTCGGGTGACCTATGTGCAGACCAACGGGCAATCAGAGCCGATACACGTTTTGGCGGGGCGGGCAGTGGCACATCAGTCGACGGGCGTGACAGAGTTTACGGCGGCCGCTGGAACCATGGCGAGAATGTGGCAGGGTGGGTCGCAGGTGGAGGCGCCGGTGCTGGACTTCGACCGCAACAAGCGGACAGTCGTGGCACACGGTACGGATGTTGCTTTGGTCAAGGCGGTGCTTGCAGGTGGCGACGCCTCCAACGCGAAGAGTGGCAAGAATAAGGGTGGAGCCGTGCGGGTGACGAGTCATGAGATGACATACAAAGATGCGTCGCGCCAGGTTGAGTTTCGTGGTCGTGTCCGCGTGGAAGAGAGAGATGGAACGCTGTGGGCGGACGAGGCAACGGTCTTTCTGACGGCTGCGACGAGCGCTTCAAACGCTGCGGCACAGGGCTTTATGGGGGGTCGTGTGGATCGCGTGATCGGGCAGGGCAATGTGCAGCTTGAGGAGCCAGGGCGCAGGGCCAGCGGCGAGAAGATCGTCTACACGGCAGCCGACGAGAGTTACTTGCTGACGGGAACGAAGGCAACTCCGCCGATGATTGTGGATGAGGCGCGAGGCACGGTAACGGGTGCGTCATTGCGGTTCACCGGTGGGGATGATAGCGTCGTGATTTCAGGTGGGGATGAGCACGGACGCGTCCGCTCCGAGACACGGGTGAGGGAGTAGATGCGGGTTTTACGGACGGAAGCGATTGGGAAGGCTTATAACGAGCGGGAGGTTGTTCGCGGAGTTTCGCTCGACATTACGCAGGGTGAAGTCGTTGGGCTGCTGGGGCCAAACGGCGCGGGCAAGACGACGACTTTCTACATGATTGTAGGCCTGGTGCGGCCTGATGCAGGACGAGTGCTGGTGGACGATATCGACATCACGCGGCTACCGATGTATCTGCGGGCACGCAGGCATGGCATCAGTTACCTTCCGCAGGAGCCGAGCGTCTTCCGCAAGCTCACGGTTGAAGAGAATATTCTGGCGGTGCTTGAAGCGCAGCAGATGAGCTGGGAGCTTCGTCGCACGCGGACGGAGATGCTGGTGGAGCAGTTGAATCTGGGGCATGTGCGCAAGACGCAGGGCTATGCGTTGAGCGGTGGAGAGCGTCGCCGAGTTGAGATTGCGCGCTGCCTTGCGATTGAACCGGCTTTCATTTTGTTGGACGAGCCGTTCTCGGGAATCGATCCGATTGCAGTACTGGACTTGCAGGAGATTATTTTTCAGTTGAAGGCAAGGGGCATTGGAGTATTGATTACGGACCACAATGTTCGTGAGACGTTGAGCGTCACGGACCGGGCGTACATCATTAACGAGGGAAAAATTTTCAAAGCTGGCACTCCGGGGGAGTTAGGGCGCGATCCGGAGGTCAAACGGATTTACCTGGGAGAAAAGTTTTCAATGGATTGACATTTTTGGGGTAGTACCGTGTCGGCGGCACGCTGGAATGGTCGGAGCGTGAACCATAGACGGGCAAACTATAATTCAGGAACGCTGAAAAGCTGCGTGGACAGCGGACAGCACGAACGTTTGAGGCGGTGTAGACTCTCTGCAAGCCAACTCACTATTGTTTTTTTGTAGATGTCTACGAAAAGTTTAAAGACCCGCTGCAAGCGTATCGAGGGAACAAGTGCTTCTTCAACCGAAACTCAATCTGAAAGTCTCCCAACGGCAGGTCCTGACTCCCGGCCTGGTTCAGATGGTCAGCGTGCTGGCGCTGAACAAGCTTGAGTTGAAGGACATGATCAACTCCGAGATGATTGAGAATCCGGTGCTTGAAGAACTGGAAGAATCTGGGACGTCACTGGACGAACGAACCGGTGTTGAGGGTGATCGCGAGCGCTCGGCGGAAGAGGTTGCGGCCGAGAACGTCCGCGAAGAAAAAGACCCGTTCGACGAGATCGACTTTGGGAGTTACTTTCAGGATTATCTTGATCCGGGCTTCAAGACGGCGTCGAACTTTGAAGAGTACGACAAGCCCTCGTTTGAGCATTTTTTATCGCAGCCCAGCACTCTGAGCGATCACCTGTTGTGGCAGTTGGGGTCGTTGACGCTGGTGCCTGAAGTGCGGGCTGCCGCAGAGCTGATTGTTGGCAATCTGGATGCCAATGGCTACCTTACCGCGACCGATGAAGAACTCGCTGAAGCGCTGATTGCAGCGTTCAAAGCCATGTTGCGGCCGGAGCCCATTCCGTTCGATCGTGCGTTGAAGAGCCGCACGCCCAGGGCGCTGGATGGTCCGTGCGAGTTGTCGGACGGTGGTGTGCTGGATAGCGTGGCCGCGTGCGCCACGCCGGTCGTTGACCCGGCGATCAAGGAAGCTCAACACACCGTAAGATACACGCGCAAGCTGATGCAGCAACTGGATCCGCCGGGCGTGACTGCGCGAGATCTTCGCGAGTGCCTGTTGATTCAAATTGAAGGACAGAGACGCGATGCGGTCCTGGTCTTGCGTCGGGCGACTGCATCGGATGCAAAGGCCGAGGCGGAGCGCGGGCAGAGGTCGATTGCGGACCTGGATGCCGACTATGGAGACGTGGTCCACGAGGCGCACCACGCAAACGGGCGTAAGGATGATGTCTTCCAGATTGCGGCGCACATTGTTGAAAGCTGCCTGATTTTGCTGCAGAAGAAGGACATGCGTGAGCTGACGAAAAGCTGCGGACGCACGGCGGAGGAAGTTCAGGCGGCAGTTGAATTTATCCGTACGCTGGATCCCAGGCCGGGTCAGCGCTACAACGTGAGCGAGACGCGTTTGATTGAGCCGGATGTGGCTTTTGTGAAGCGCGATGATGGGTACGTTGTACTGATGAATGAAGAAGATATGCCTACATTACGGTTGAACCAGGGCTATCGGCGCATGATGCGCGAGAAGCAGACGGAGAAGGAAGTCCGCGAGTATGTGAAGGAGCGCTACAAGAGCGCGATCCAGTTGCTGCGGAATATCGAGCAGCGAAAGAATACGATTGTCCGGACGTGCGAGGCGATTGTGCGGCGCCAGACGGAGTTTCTGGAGCGCGGCGAGCAGTCGCTGAAGCCGATGATGATCAAGGAGGTGGCTGAAGAGATTGGTGTCCACCCATCCACCGTGAGCCGGGCTGTTGCAAACAAGTATGTTCACACGGCACAGGGTGTGTATGAGCTTCGTTTTTTCTTCTCCGAAGGCGTCAACGGTCCGGAGGGCGGTGACCTGCCCCTGGTGCTGCTGAAGCGGAAGGTCAAGAAGCTGATCGAAGAAGAAGACCCGCGGAAACCGTTGACCGACGATCACCTGGCGGCGGAGTTGAAGACGCAAGGGATCAACGTAACCCGGCGTACAGTCGCAAAATATCGGGAAGATTTGCAGATTCCCAGTACACACCAACGTCGAGTGCGTTAGAGTTCTGTGGTTACTCGAACGCGGACTTTAGCATCCAAGAACGTGAGGTGAATGAATGAACGTTGAATTTACCGGACGGAATACACCGATTTACCCCAAACTGAAAAACCTGGCAGAGACGGAATTGTTGAGGATTGACAAGATCATCGGCAGAACTGTGGGGGCACACGTGATTTTGTCGGAAGATAAGTACCGGCAGATCGCTGAAATCACACTCAAAACTGCTTCTGACAACCTGGTGGCGACGTGCGAGGGCACGGACATGATGGTGGCGCTACATGATGCTTTGAAGAAGATCGAGCAACAGGCGATCAAGCACAAGGAGCGGAAGATGACCGTGGAGCGGCACGCAAAGCCGAACTCTGCCGAGCCTTTGATTGAGGTGGTTTCGACCCTGTAAGACGTCGTTTAGAATCTTGCGAAAAGACGGGAGGGCACCCCAATACGGGGTGCTTTTCTCTTGCGCTTCAAGTTCTTCGGACTGCAGCGGTGTAGGATTTCTCCATGCCAGCGAAGAAGGCCGCGAAGAAGATTGCGAAGAAGGACAAAGGAAAGAAACTGGCTGCGAAGCATGCCGCCACGGTTGGGATGGAACCTCGTAAGGCCGCGGCATTGGAGAGCGGTGGGCCGCACGGCGAACTGGTGATCCTGACGGGGATGAGTGGAGCCGGCAAGGCGTCTGCGCTGAAGGCGTTTGAGGATCTGGGGTATTACTCGGTCGATAACCTGCCGCTGGAATTGATCCCGCGGTTTGCGGACCTCGTACGGCAATCGACGGAGATCGACCGGGCGGCACTGGTTATCGATGTGCGGGAAGGGATTCGTCTGGAGCGTTTTCCGGCGATTTTAAAAAAGGTTCGCAAGGTATTGGCGACGCGCGTAGTGTTTCTGGAGGCCAGCGAAGATGCGCTGGTGCGGCGATTCTCGGAGACGCGCAGGCCGCATCCGATGGGCCGCGAAAAGACTGTCGTCGACTCTATCAAGGCGGAACGCAAGCGGCTCGATCCGGTGCGAAACGTCGCCGACATCATTCTGGAGACGACGAAGTTTAACGTGCATGAGCTACGGGCGCACATCAACGCGCAGTTTGAAGAACGAGGCGAGGCGGAACGCAACCTGACGATTGCCTCGATGAGCTTCGGGTTCAAGAACGGAGTTCCGACCGATGCGGACCTGGTGTTCGATGTGCGTTTTCTGCCGAATCCGCACTTTGTGCCGGAGTTCCGAGAGTTGACGGGGAAGCATCCGAAGGTCGCGCAATACGTGCAGAGCTTCAGCCAGACGGAGGAGTTTTTGGAGAAGACGACGGACTTGCTGAAGTTCCTTCTGCCGCACTACATCAAGGAAGGCAAGAGCTATCTGACGGTTGCGTTTGGCTGCACGGGAGGACAGCACCGGAGCGTGTTTATCGCGGAAGAGATGAAGCGGCGTCTGGAGGGTGTGGGGTATCGGGTGAAGGCTACGCATCGGGATATGCCACGGTAGAGAACGGCTGAAGTAGCATGATTGATTGTGAGGGCATCTATGTCGTTGAGCGAGAATTATGAGTGCGACGTGTGTGGGACCAAGAAGGGTGCAAAGGAGCAGTGGTGGTTGATCTGGCTGGAGTGCTCGTCCGGCAACGGAAGCGCGGGGGACCGAAAGATATTCAAATTGTTGGCGTGGCAGACAGAGCCGGCTCATACACCGGGCGTGAAGCATTTGTGCGGTGCGCGCTGCGTTGGGACGATGATGGACCGATGGATGTCGGAGCAGCACGAAAATCCTGATGCGCAGTGTGGAAACGGGTCTTTGCAGAGTCGAACGTGAGCAGTCTGCCGTGCGGCATTAGAATGGTGAGGGCGTGCAACCGGATCAACAAGGCGTGGTGAAGGATTGAGGCGGATAGGGCGGTTACTGGCATACCTGCGACCCTACTTGCTGTTTTCGCTTGGGTCCGTGGTGCTGATGGCGATGGTGGGGGCCATGGCAGCGTTTCGTGTGCTGCTGGTCAAGCCGATCTTTGACAAGGTGCTCAGGCCGGATGCGCCGGCAAGCGATCTGCTGATTTTTCCAATTCCGTATACGTCGCATGTGCTGAATCTGCACTTCCTGGTGCCGAGCCACTTTCATAATGCCTGGACGGTGATTGCGTATGCGTTGATTGCATCGGCGCTGGTGAAGTCGCTATGCGATTATTTTGGAACTTACCTGGTGAACTACGCGGGCTTCGGGATGATTACCGACCTGCGGAATGACCTGTACAACGCGGTGCTGCGGCGGTCGGTGGCGTTCTTTCAGAAACACACGACGGGCACGTTGCTGTCGACGTTGATCAACGATGTTGAGCGTGTGCAGACGGCGATGTCGAGTGTGCTCGGCGACTTCATGCAACAGTTTTTTACGTTCGTCTTCATGGCGGGCGTGGTGGTGCTGAACGGGGGCAAGCTGGCGTGGGTGCTGCTGCTGTTTGTGCCGGTGGTGATCTCGTCGGCGCGCAGGATTGGCCGGAGGGTGCGGCAGACGACGCGCAAAGGGCAGGACAAGCTGGCGGAGATTCAGAACATTCTTCACGAGACGATTACGGGCAATGGCATCGTCAAGGCGTTTGGGATGGAGCTTTGGGAGATGAATCGGTTTCGGCGGGCGGCGCGGAGACTGTTCTCGGCCAATTTGAAATCAGTGAGTGTGCAGGCGATCAGCTCGCCGCTGATGGATGCGATTGGCGCGACGGGGATTGCGCTGCTGCTGCTGCTTGGACGCGACCGCATCAAGGCGCACCAGATGACGGAAGGTTCGTTCATCGCGTTTTTGTTTGCGACGTTTACGCTTTATGATCCGGTGCGGAAATTTGCGTTGTTCTACAACAGCTTTCAGCAGGCGCTGGGGGCGAGCGAAGAGATCTTCAAGTTCATGGACGCGCAAGATGACGTCGTGGAAAAGAAGAAGGCGCTGGTGGTCAAGGGCTTCCGCGATTCGATTTGCTTTGAGGACGTGGTCTTTGGCTACCAGGACGATGGCGAGGTCCACGAGGGCAAGGTGCGTGAGGTGTTGAAGGGCATCTCGCTGAAGGTGAAGCGCGGTGAGGTGATTGCGCTGGTTGGGCCTAGTGGCGCGGGGAAGAGCTCGCTGGTGAATTTGATTCCGCGATTCTTTGACGTGACGGGCGGGCGCATTCTGATTGATGGAAACGATCTTCGCGATGTCACGATCGCTTCGCTGCGGGCGCAGATCGGCAAGGTGACGCAGGAGACCGTGCTGTTCAACGACACGGTGCGGAACAACATTGCATACGGCCAGCCCGATGTGCCGCTGAAGCGGGTGCAGGAGGCGGCGCAGATGGCGTTGGCGCATGAGTTTATTCTGCGCATGCCGCAGGGATACGACACACTCATCGGCGAGAAGGGTGTACGTTTGAGCGGCGGAGAGCGGCAGCGGCTTGCGATTGCCCGCGCGATTTTGAAGAATGCTCCGATTCTGATTCTGGATGAGGCGACGAGTGCGCTCGATACGGAGAGCGAGGCGTTTGTGCAGGCGGCGCTGGGTAATTTGATGCAAGGGCGTACATCGTTTGTGATCGCGCATCGACTTTCGACGGTGCGGCGTGCGACACGGATTGTGGTGCTGGAGGCGGGCCAGATTACGGAGGTGGGAACGCATGAAGAGCTGCTCGCCAACTCCGGGACCTATCGTCGATTGCACGATCTACAGTTTGGAGCCGAGCCAGCCGAGGTTTTGGCGGTGGCGCAGTTGGAGGGAACGTCATGAGCGTAGTCGTATCGATGACAGGCTTTGCGAGCGTGGATGGAGCGCTGGCCGGAGGGCGTTCGTTTAATCTTTCGATCAAGTCGGTGAACCATCGGCATCTTGATCTTTCGGTGCGGCTGCCGGCTGCGCTGGATGCGCTTGAAGCGCCGCTGCGCAAGGTTGTGAAGGCGAGTGTGCGGCGTGGTCATGTGGAGCTTACGCTGCTTCTGGAGAAGGCCTCTGCGACATCTGTGGTGGAGGTGGATCACAAGTTGCTTGAGGCGTATGTGCAGGCGTTTCGTCGCGCTGCGGAGAAGCTGGGTGTAGCGCAGGATCCGGATTTGAATGGACTGTTAAAGATGCCGGGTGTGGTTTCAACTACTTTGGTTTCGCTGGATGTGCCGGAGATGGAAGAGGCGGTGCTGGCCGCGACGAAGGTGCTGGTGGAACGCTTCCAGGTTGCGCGGCAGCTTGAAGGGGCATCCCTGGTGGTGGAGCTTCGTGCAGCAATGACGCGGGTTGCGGCACTTGCCGATGAAGCTCGTACGCTGCGAGTTGGCGTTGCGGCGGCGGAGTTGGCGAAGCTTTCGACGAGGATCAAGGAGCTGCTGAGCGGGACGGATGTGAGCCAGGACCGCCTGTTGACCGAGGCTGCGCTGCTTGCGGCTCGCAGCGATGTGGAAGAGGAACTGGTGAGGCTGCGGACGCATATCGAGCGCTTCGTCGAGATTCTGGATGGCGGCGGCGAGGTGGGAAGGCAGCTCGATTTTCTGTTGCAGGAGTTGAATCGCGAGGCGAACACGATGCTTTCAAAGACGGGCGCGAATGCCGGGGATGGTGGCCTGCGGCTTACGCAGATTGGGTTGGCGGTAAAGGTGGAGTTGGAGCGAGCGCGGGAGCAGGTTCAGAATCTGGAGTAACGGGTACACTGACGAGACACTATGGCAGGCATTCTCTTTATTATTTCGGCGCCCTCGGGGTCCGGCAAGTCCACGCTGGTGAGCCAGTTGCGCACGCTGGTCGAAGGGCTGGAGTTTTCGATCTCGTATACGACGCGGTTGCCGCGAGGGAGCGAGGAAGACGGGCGCGAGTATCACTTTACGACGCGCGAACAGTTCGAACACATGATGGCAGCCGATGAGTTTCTGGAGTGGGCCGAGGTCTTTGGCAACTACTATGGCACGGCTCGGAGTGCGTTGGAGCATGCACGGGTGGCGGGTAAAGACCTGCTGCTCGATATTGACGTGCAGGGAGCTTTGCAGATTTTGGGTAAGGAGCCTGGGGCTGTATCGATCTTTATTATGCCGCCGAGTCCGCAGGTGCTGCAGATGCGTCTGCGGCAACGCAGCGAAGCTGAGCATATGACTTCTGAGGCTGTGATTGAGCGGCGGCTGCAAGAGGCGCAGAAGGAACTCGATCGCATTGGGGATTACCGGTATGCGATTGTGAACGACGTGCTGGACGTGGCGGTGGCAGAGTTGCGGGCTATCGTACTGACGGAGCGTGGCGTTGGCGATGGGGTGACTGCGCTGGCTGAAAGCTGTCGTACGAATGCGAGTTCCGCGCGCTTGATGACGGCTTTGGGGAGCTTCGACCGGCAGGCGATAGGAGCCTGAAGTTGCACCTCTGTGCCTCCACTGGGTCTTGATTTGCATTGTGGAAAATTGTGCGGTGCGATAGTGTTGAGTAAATAAACAATCTAACCGAGGGTGTATTCCATGGATGCAGGCAATCTGTTGATGAACAAATACAGCTTGGTCAAGGTCGCTGCTCGTCGTGCGCGTCAACTTCAGTCTGGCGCTCCTCCGTTGTCTGACTCGAAGTCGATCAAGGCCTGCCGGGTGGCGCAGGATGAGATCAAGGCCGGCTTCGTAGGCTTTGTGCTGCCGAAACGGCTGGTGGAGCCGACGGCAGAGCATCCGCTGGAAATTCGCGACGGGAATTAGCCGCGAGACGGACGCTGATGTGTGGTGCCTCGAATGCACTGCTATTGGCGTTCGTCGATATTCGCCTGTGCGATGGTTCTAGTAAGCTGGGAGCATGGCGGTTGCGAACCAGGCTCAAGCTCAGTTGCGTGCCTACCTCGAATACTTTCGGGATATGGGTGTGTACGATTTTTATCGGAACGGCGAGCCGATGGGGCTTGTTGAGACGGTGGATGAAGCTGCGCTGGCGGCTGAAGTTGAGGTCGTAGAACCGGCGGTTGCTGCAAGTGCTGGGGTCGCTTCTGTTCTCAGCTCTCCTGCTCTCAGCTTTTCACAAACTCAGGTTGAGCATGCGTCCGAGCCGGTGCCGCTTTCAGCGGCGACGATGGAGTCCGATATTCCGAAGTTAATTTCGTTCAATGATCTTGCGCCTCTGCCGTTGGTTCGTGTGGCTTCGGAGGAGCGTGGTGCTGCGCTGGAGGCGATTCGCAAGGATATCGGCGATTGCACGCGGTGTCCGCTCGCGTATGCGGGCCGGCACACGATTGTGTTTGGCGACGGCGATCCCAAGGCTCGGTTGATGTTTGTGGGGGAAGGCCCGGGGGCGGATGAAGATGAGCAGGGATTGCCCTTTGTGGGCAAGTCAGGGCAGTTGCTGACGAACATGATCCAGGCGATGGGGCTGCGGCGTGACCAGGTTTATATCGCGAATATTGTGAAGTGCCGACCGCCGGCTAATCGGGCTCCGGAGTTTGTGGAGGCATCGACCTGCTCACAGTTTCTGGTGCGGCAGATGGATGTGGTGCAGCCTGAATATGTTGTGGCGCTGGGCGCTACGGCGGCCATGTACCTGCTGGGAGTGAAGCAGTCGCTTGCGAGCCTGCGCGGGCAGTGGCATGATGTGCGCGGGGCTAAGGCGGTGATTACGTATCATCCGGCGTTCTTGTTGCGGGATCCTCGGCAAAAGGGTGAGGCGTGGAAGGATCTGCAGATGGTGATGGGTGCGATGGGGTTGAAGGGGCCAGTGCGGGGGTAGGGGTGGTTCGTTTGCTCGCAGGTGCGTGACGCAAGGTTTATGGGTAGGGCTGTCGGCCCTTCGGAGTATTGCAGGGTTTACCCAGGTTGTTGGCCCCGCGTTGTTATGGGGGTGACTTTGGCGCTCGCAGCGTGCTCCGGGTGGATTTGCGGTGGATGGCGCGCTTGCACAGGCTAACCTAGGGTGGTGAGTCTTTTTTGTGATGTTGCTTTGCCGGTGCCTCTGGATCGGCTTTTTACCTATGCTGTGAATGGTGCGGTGCCAGCGGTGGGGGCGCGGGTGCTGGTGCCGTTTGGGGGCCAGCGGCTGATGGGCGTCGTGATGCGGGTGCATGGGGATGCGCCGGCCGAGGGGATTGAGGTTAAGCCTGTTCAGACGGTGATGGATGTTGGGGCTCTGCTGAGTGAGGAGCAGATGAAGCTGGCGGGGTGGATTGCGGGGTACTATTGCGCGCCGCTGGGTGAGGTGATTCGTGGGATGCTGCCGCTGGCCGCTGAGGTGAAGCGTCAGTTCGTTTACAAGATTGCGGAGCAGGGGCGGAAGGTGCTGTACGAAGGCGCGGCGAAGGGGTCGTCGAGGCGGTCGAAGCTGACGGCAGAGGAGCAGGATCGGGAGTACAAGGTTCTGAATTATCTGGAGGGTGGCGAGACGGCGAAGGCGGGGGCGCTAAGGTCGGCAACGGGAGCTGGGCGGGGGCTGCTTGAGGGGATGGTGAAGAAGAAGTGGCTGGTGAGGGAGGCACTGGCGGAGGAGCGGGATGCTCGGCGGGTGGTGAAGGTGGCGGTGTTGGCGGGGGCGAGTCCTGCTTTGGGTGGAGACGCAGAACCTTCGACTCCGTCCGTCGCAAAGGGCGGGACTGACTCCGCCCAGGATGACAATATTTTGGGTGGAGATGAATTTCCTCTGGATGAGGAGAATCTGGGTGATCTGGTCAGTGGGCGGGGGCGGTTGCCCAGGCTGAATGAGAACCAGTTGGCGGTGATGGCGGAGCTGGCTTCGGTGGGGGGCAGGCTGCAGGTTCGGGATTTGAAGGTGAGGTTGGTAAAGGCGGGCGTGCCGGAGGCTTCGCTGGGGTCGCTGGTGAAGCGGGGGCTGGTGAAGATTGAAGAAGAGCCGGAAGAGTTTGCGCTTGGGGGCGTGGGGGCGGCGGGGAAGAAGCATGCGCATGAGCACGCACTGAATGAAGAACAGATGGAAGCGGTTGGGACGATTGCTGCGGCGATGGCGAAGGGTGGGTTCCGCCCGCATTTGTTATATGGGGTGACGGGGTCCGGGAAGACGGCAGTCTATTTTGCGGCCATGCGGCGGGCGCTGGCAGCGGGGAAGAGTGCGCTGCTTCTGGTGCCTGAGATTGGGCTGACGCCGGCGATGGCGGGGCAGATGTTCGCGGCGTTTGGGGCAGAGGTGGCGCTGCTGCACAGCGGGCTGACGCCGGATGAGAGAGCGGAGCAGTGGCACAGGATTCGGCGGGGTGACGCGCGGATTGTGGTGGGAACGAGGTCTGCGGTGTTTGCGCCGATGGTGGAGCTGGGGCTCGTAATTGTGGATGAAGAGCATGATTCGAGCTACAAGCAGGAGGAGAATCCGCGCTACCACGGGCGCGACGTGGCGGTGATGCGGGCGAAGCTGGCAGGGGCGACGGTGGTGCTGGGATCGGCGACGCCTTCGCTGGAGAGCTGGGCGAATGCGGAGCGGGGGCGGTATGTGCTGGTAGAGATGCTGCACCGTGTGAATGCGCGTGCGTTGCCGGTGGTTGAGCTTGTGGATATGCGGGCGGAGTTCAAGGCGGTGGGCAAGGAAGAGCTGTTCAGCCGGCGATTGGTAGAAGAGACGCGGGCGGCGCTGGATCGCGGAGAGCAGGTGATTCTGCTGCTGAATCGGCGTGGGTATAGCTTTACTGTCATCTGCCGGAGCTGTGGGGAGAAGGTGGAGTGCGAGAACTGTGCGATTGCAATGACATACCACAAGGCGGTGCCGGAGTCGTCCGACGGGCTGGCGCAGCCGGGGCAACGGCTGGAATGCCACTACTGCGGGTTTCGGCGAGGAGTGCCGACGGCTTGTCCGAAGTGCCAGAGCGAGCATCTTTACTTTTTGGGTGCGGGATCGCAGCAGGGGGAGGAGAAGCTGACAGAACTGTTTCCGGATGCGCGCATTGGGCGGATGGATCGGGATACGGTGCGTGGGCGGCACGACATGGAACGGCTGCTGGCGAGGCTGCATGGCGGGGAGATTAACCTGCTGGTAGGGACGCAGATGATTGCCAAAGGGCATGACATTCATGGAGTGACGCTGGTAGGAGTTGTGGGGGCGGACCATGCGTTGGGGATGCCGGATTTTCGGGCGGCGGAGCGGGTATTTCAATTGCTGACACAGGTATCCGGGCGCGCGGGTCGGGGCGAGCTACCGGGTAAGGTGCTGGTCCAGACGTACCATGGCGACCACTACGCGGTGAAGTTTGCGCAGGCCCACGACTACAGGGGATTCGTTGCAAAGGAGATGCAGTTCAGGCGGAATCTTCACTATCCCCCGTTTTCGGTGCTTGCGAATATCGTGATTCAGAGCGAGAAGATGGAAGAGGCGGCGGGGTGGGCGGCGCAGCTAGGGCGGTGGTTCGAGAAGGCGAAGCCAGTGGGAGTGCGGGTGCTGGGGCCGGCGGCGGCGCCGATTGTGAAGCTGAAACGGATATATCGTTTTCACTTTATTTTGAAGGCAGAGCGGCGTGGGGCGCTTTCGGACTGCCTGCAGGCGATGCTGGGATTTGTCGCGGCAGCGGAGATTCCGCGAAGGAATCTAGTGGTGGATGTGGATGCCGTGTCGCTGATGTAGTCAGAGGGCGACCGCAGACTGCGCTGCTGCGCTGATGCATGACAACAAAAGAGGGCACCGACCTGACACTCAAGAGAAGTTTGGGTTAGTCGAAGAGGTCGCACAGGATGTCAATCAAGCTGTAGCCGGTGAACGGTTCTAAGGTGCCCGCGAGTAGCAGGATGCCGAGGCAGACTACGCCCATGACGTAGTGGCGAGCTTCGATGCCTTCGGGCTGCTGGACGGTGGGGTGGCGCATGGCGGGGAGGAGCAGGATGACGCCCCAGAAGATCCAGCCGGCCCAACTGACGATTCCCAGAACGAACATCAGGATGGTGACAAGGCGTGAGCCGATGCGGTGGGCGCGGGGTGAGAAGGCGTACAGGATGTGGCCGCCATCAAGTTGGCCGGCAGGGATGAGGTTGAGCGCGGTGATGAGCATGCCTATCCAACTGGCGACGAGGACGGGGTGTGGGACGACGAGGGGGAGGGCGGGAAGAGAGCCATGGGTTGCGGAGCGCAGCATGGAATGGATTGCGGTGATGGCAAAGGGAGCCTGGATGTGGTGGATGGTGGGGGTGGCGGCGTAGCTGGACCAGGAGAGGCCCAAAGCCGTGGCGACGATGGCGACGAGGAAGCCGGCGATGGGGCCTGAGGCACCGATGACGATGAGGGCGGATCGGGTGGGGACGCGGGAGTTGAGGCGGATGATGGCGCCGAAGGTTCCGCTCAGCGACGGGGCCGGCAGGAGATAAGGCAGGGTGGAACGAACTCCGCAGGCTCGGCAGGCGAAGTAGTGGCCGAACTCATGCGCGAGCAGAATGCCGATGAGCGTGACGGAGAAGGGCAGGCCGGTGCGGAGGGAAGGGAGGTTGTGGAGGACCCACGTGTAGGGAAGGACATCGGCGTCGGTGTCGAGGGGACCGAGGCCTAGATGAAAGTTGTACATGTACCGCATGCCCATTGCGGTAGTCGAGAACATGGTGATGAGGAAGAGGGCGAAGGGCACGCCCAGGCGCTGCAGCGCTGACTCGCGGACTGGAAGCAGAGACGTTGGATGGGTGAGAAGGCTGGGTGAGGACATCTTGGCCTGTGCGCTTTCCTGCGGGATCCACTCTTGTTGTCCGTGGGTCAGGCCGGTTCGATTGACGTTTGAACGCACGGGCTAGTCGAGGACGTGGAGGTCTTTTCCGGGTTTGAATCGAATTGCTTTGCCGGGGGCGATGGAAACCTCAGCGCCTGTGCGTGGATTGCGGCCAACGCCGGTCTTGCGTGGCTTTACGGTGAAGACGCCGAATCCTCGGAGTTCGATGCGGTCTCCTTCAACGAGACTTTGTTTCATGGACTCGAAGATAGCGTCAACGGCAGCTTCAGCCTTGGTCCGGACAAGCCCGGTTCGTTCTACGACCCGTTGAATCAGATCCTGTTTGATCAAAGCATGCCCCCATCGTTACTTCGTTTTGTACCTGTTTTTCCGCAACTGCAGCCGACACGGTGCGGGACTTCGTAATGTTAGAAAGAGGGTGCGTGAATGTCAATGCGGTATCCTCAGGGGATAGCACAATTGCCGTTCTTTTTGGTATGACGACGGTTCTGAAGTGTCGGGCCTTTGAAGTTACCTAAGTCACGAAAGGGAATGAAACGATGTCGATCAAGAGCGACCGCTGGATTCGCGAACAGGCGACGAAACACGAAATGATTGCTCCGTTCAGCGAGAAGCAGGTGAAGGATGGGGTTATCTCCTATGGACTGTCGTCTTATGGATACGATCTGCGAGTTTCGGATGAATTCAAGATTTTCACGAATGTGAACAGCGCGATCATCGATCCAAAAGCTTTCGATGAGCGCTCGTTTGTTACGGTGCAGGCTCCGAGCGTGATCGTTCCGCCGAACTCGTTTGCGTTAGCGCGCTCGATTGAGTATTTCAAGATTCCGCGTGATGTCCTGACGATCTGCGTGGGCAAATCGACCTATGCGCGATGCGGGATCATTGTGAATGTGACGCCGTTTGAGCCCGAATGGCAGGGCTTCGTGACGCTCGAGATCTCGAACACAACGCCTCTGCCGGCGCGCATCTACGCCAATGAAGGACTTTGCCAGATTCTTTTCTTCCAGTCTGACGAAGTCTGCGAAGTGAGCTATGCGGATCGCAAGGGCAAGTATCAGAACCAGCAAGGCATCGTTCTGCCCAAGCTGTAAAGGAAGGCACCATTGACGCAGGGGATCGAGCAGGGGGCGCTGCGGCAGGTTGGGCTGGTGGTGACCGATCCGCTGCGATTGGCGGGTTTCCAGACGGTCCTGGCGGATGGAAGCGAATGCGAAGTGGTTCTGCTGTCGGGACTCCATCCTCTGCGCGCTGCTGCGCTGGAGTTGATTTTGATCGACTCTTCAGCGACCGACCATTTGTTTGAATTGCTGGCATCTTTCCGTCGCCTGCGTCCGCTGATTCGATTGATTGTGATTGGCTCGCCTACGGACCCGGAGCATGTCGAGCGGATTATCGCGGCTGGGGCCAAGGGATATGTCAGCTACTCGGCCGCTGAATCCGAGTTGCGGATGGCGATTGAGATTGTTCGGGATGGCTCGGTCTGGGCCCCGCGCAAGGTACTGGCACGCTTGTTGGAGGATGCGGATCGCCGGCACTCCCGGCCGGCTGAAGAGGCAATACGTTTTACGCCACGTGAGTTGGAAGTGCTTAAGTTGCTGGTTTTGGGTCACTCCAACCGGGAACTTGCACGCGTTTTGCAGGTTGACGAGGGGACTGTAAAGGCGCACCTGGGGCGCATGATGCGCAAGGCGGGAGTGGATAATCGGACTGCGCTAAGCGTTCGGGCGATGGCGATGCGGTGGGTCGGCGATGAGTAACTTACTTAAGTCTATATACCTTAGTACTGTTGTGGTTACTTTAGATTTACAGGATGATCGAAAAGCAACATAGACCTGGGAGAGTGGGGTTGCGACGTGCTGGGGATAGTTTCCAGAGACGTTCGCGGCCCCCATTTTTTGTTCCGCCTCCATCCACTCTTCAAGATTGGGTAAATCGTGTCGTGTGCAACCCAGTTATGGTCAACACCATCCCATACAATGGAAGAGCGTGTCGATGGATCACTTGAACCTGGGTGTTGCCCGAGTTTGCGGAGCTTTCGAGCATGTCACTACGGAGGATCTACAAATGAAGCGAATTGCAGCAGTTTTGACCACAGCGGTCGTCTTGGCGGGTTCTACTCAGGCGTCATTTGCGGAAGGCGATAAGGCGAAGCTGAATGCGCGTCTGCAAAGCGCCAAGAATGTAGTCAACGAAATTATGTCGACGCCCGACAAAGGCATTCCGCAGAGCATTCTGGCGGGCGCATCCTGCGTCGTCGTAGTCCCAAGCTATAAGAAGGCTGCATTTCTCGTGGGCGCTCAGTACGGCCAGGGCGTTGCTACTTGCCGCACCCCGAAGGGTTGGAGCGCTCCGGTGTTTGTTCAGCTTACGGGCGGCAGCTTCGGATTCCAGATTGGTGGACAGTCGACCGACCTCGTACTGGTGGCAATGAACCAGGAAGGTTTGCAGGATATGTTGAAGAACAAGTTTAAGATCGGTGGCGACGCCGCTGCTTCGGCTGGCCCGGTAGGGCGTAATGCACAGGCTGGGACGGACTGGAAGCTGAATGCGCAGTTCCTGACCTACTCGCGCTCAAAGGGTTTGTTTGCAGGGATCGATCTGGATGGCACGGTGCTTTCGCAAAACGAGGACGATACACGCACGATGTACGGTGCGAACGTTCCCTATGTGACGGTTCTGCAGGGTTCTACCGCGACTCCTGCTGCCGCTTTGCCGTTTGTCCGGACAGTCGCCAAGTTTTTTGTCATCGCGAAGGCTGACCAGTAATCGCAGCAGTTTTTAAACTTGAAGGGCGGCCAATGGCCGCCCTTTGTGCTGCGTGACACAGGTGTCGTCTAAGAGACGATAGACTTGTGGCTTGACCTCTGAACGGCTCCATCCCGATGAACGAAGGCCCTCTTGGCGGGATCGACTGGAATTAACCGCTGTCTGGCTGCTGGTAACGGCTCTTGGAGCGCTTCCGCGACGAGTCGCCCGGGCAGTTGGCGCGGCGATTGGCTGGATTGCCTTTGTAGCTCTGGGGCGTCTGCGTGGCGTGGGCGTGACAAATCTTCGTCTGGCCTATCCCGAGTGGTCAGAACTGCGACGGGAACAGACGTTGCGGGAGGTTTATCGCAACCTGGGCTATTTGCTGGCGGAGTTTTGCCTGATGGACGGATATCGGGCGGAGGAGGCGGGAGAGTTCATACGGTATGAGGGGCTGGACCACTTCCTGGCCGCCCAGGCAACGGGCAAAGGCGTGCTGGTGCTGACCGGGCACCTCGGCGCGTGGGAGCTTTCAAGCTTCTATCACTCGCTGGTGGGCTATCCGATGGGATTGGTGATTCGGCGTCTCGATAACCCGCTGGTCGACGAGTTTGTGAATCGGCTTCGTTGCCTGCATGGGAATCGGGTGATCCATAAAGATGACTTCGCGCGAGGGCTGATCTCTGCAATGCGGGCGGGGGAGACGGTAGGGATTTTGATGGACACGAATATGACTCCGCCGCAGGGGCTCTTCGTACCGTTTTTTGGGGCAGAGGCTTGTACCGCTTCGGGGTTGGCAAAGGTGGCGCTGAAGACGGGTGCGGCGGTTTTACCCGGGTTTCTGGTGCGAGACGGAGAGAGCTCGCGGTACGTCCTGCGGTTTGGAGAGCAGATGGAACTGACGCGGAGCGGTGACTTTACGGCCGATGTTGCAGAGAATACGGCGCGCTTTACGGCAACGATTGAGCAATATATTCGGGAGACTCCGGAGCAGTGGCTGTGGATGCATCGGCGATGGAAGACCAGGCCTTCGGGCGAGGCGGGAGTGTATTGATGCAACGACGCGCGGTGAAGGTAAGCGAGATTGCGGCATTGCTGGGTGCGGAGCCGACACCGTGGGGAGAGCGGGAGATCACGCGGGTGTCGGGGACTCCGGATGCATCGCCGGATGCGGTTGTGTTTGCGGCGGACCGGGCGAACCTGGTGGGGGCGCTGGCGTCTTCGGCGGGGCTGATTCTGGTTCCTGTTGAGGGTCTGGGAGAGGTTGGAACGGATGCCCGGTTGATGGCGGTGCGGGATCCTCGGACGGCGTTTGCGCAGGTGTATCGGAGGTGGTTCGATACGCGGGGATCTGGCGGTGTTCACGCCAGAGCGGAGATCGATGAGAGCGCAAAGATTGGGTTGGAATGCGAGATTGGCGCGGGAGCTTACCTAGGCCCGGGGGTGAGGATCGGGGCATCGTGCGTGATTGGCCCACGGGTGGTGATTCATTCGGGAAC